>NZ_QUIV01000030.1:0-31368 GCF_003480315.1 Clostridium sp. AM33-3
AACGATATGTGAAAATCCCGGAAAGCGGTCTCATTCACTTCCGGACCTTTATTCGTTCCGTGCTATAATTGCTATTTTCTTCAGGCAGTACAGGCATGTCGGCGCAATGTAGCAACAGGCGGCGATCCATGCTGTCTGGTCGGCAAAGCAGATCGCAGTGTAGCCGAAGGTTTCGACAAATCCCAGACTGACAATGGTCCTGGCAATCATCTCCATAACGCCGGAGAAAAAGGCTCTGCCGGAGTGACCAAGCCCCTGGGTCACCATACGGGTTACATTTAAGATGCCCAGGCTCCAGTAGAAATATCCCATGCAGCGCAGATATTTGGCGGAGGCATCCAGAACTCCGGAGGCATCTTTGCTTACGAAAATCATGGAAAGCGGACGTCCTGCAAAGATCAGGATCAGGCCGGCAAAGAGCCCGTAGCCGACTCCCACGGCAATGCCCTGGCGCAGCCCCTTATGGATTCGGTCAATTTTTCCGGCTCCGTAGTTCTGGCTGCAGAAAACGGAAACGGAAGTGGCAATGGCGTCAAATGGGCACATGGTAAACTGTTTTAATTTGGCCCCGGCTGTAAAAGCTGAGACATAATCACCGCCGAGTCCGTTGTTTGCGGACTGCATGACCATGCTTCCGATGGCAGTGATGGAAAACTGAAGTCCGGTCGGAAGTCCCATCTGAAGCAATTCCGTAATGGAATCACCGCGTACAACGCGGTTTTCTTTGGACAGCCATAAAACCTCCATCCGCCGGATGATCACGATGAGACACAGGATTCCGCTGATTGCCTGAGCGGCAATGGTTGCAAATGCAGCACCCGCGCATCCCCAGTCTGCAACGAGAATGAAAAACAGATCCAGGAAAATATTCAGGACAGCGGAGAATGCCAGAAACAGGAAAGGAGTCCGGCTGTCTCCGACTGCCCGCAGGATGCTGGAGAGGTAGTTGTACAGCAGGGTGAACGGAAGCCCCAGGAAAATGATCATCAGGTAGGAGTAGGCATTGGCATAGATATCACTTTGCACCGATAAAACCTGAAGGATCCACGGACAGAGGAGGGTGCAGAGTACGGTGATAATCACTGCGATGACTGCGGTAAGAACTGCACCGTTGAAGATGATATTTTTCATATGTTTCAGATCGCCGGCACCGAAATATTTGGCGACTGGAATGCCAAAGCCGGTACAGCTTCCCATACAGAAGCCGAGGACCAGAAACTGGACACTGGTGCTGGCACCGACGCTGGCAAGTGCCTGGGCTCCAAGGCTTTGACCAACAATGGCAGCATCAATGATGTTATAGGTCTGTTGGAGCAGGTTTCCTATCAGAAGCGGAAAAGCGAACTGCAGCATGACCTTCAGGGGATTGCCCTGCGTCATGGAATTTGACATAAATAAACCTTCTTTCCAAATTAAAAATAAACAGGATTATATTAGCACTGCAACGAAAAAACCGCAATCAGCAAATCACACTGGTTGCGGTTTTTTATCGGAGTGATCCGTTATTTATTTGGTTTCATTTTTTTTCAGTTCAGCCATCTTCATTGCGCGAACCTTAAGCGGCAGACCGAACAGGGTGATGAAGCCGTCTGCATCATGGTGATCATAAAGGTCGCCGGTGGTGAAGGATGCCAGGGACTCGCTGTATAAGGAGTACGGAGAGGTGGTACCGGCCTTGATGATGTTGCCCTTGTACAGTTTGAATTTGACTTCACCGGTTACATACTCCTGGGTGGAGGTTACGAATGCACGGATTGCATCGCACAGCGGGGTGAACCATTTGCCCTCGTAAACAACCTGCGCCAGCTTGTCGCCCATTTCTTTCTTGACTTCCATGGTAGCACGGTCAAGAACCAGCTCCTCTAACTGCTTGTGAGCCTCCATCAGGATGGTTCCGCCAGGGGTCTCGTAAACGCCGCGGGACTTCATGCCGACCACACGGTTCTCTACGATATCCACGATACCGATGCCGTGCTTACCGCCAAGGGTGTTTAACTTGCGGATGATATCAGCAACTTTCATCTTCTCGCCGTTTACGCTGGTCGGAACACCCTTTTCGAAGGTCATGGTAACATATTCACCCTCATCCGGTGCCTTCTCCGGGCTTACACCGAGAACTAAAAGATGATCGTAGTTTGGTTCATTTGCCGGATCCTCTAACTCCAGGCCCTCATGGCTGATGTGCCATAAGTTGCGGTCGCGGCTGTAGCTGCTGTCTGCCGCAAACGGAAGATCAATGCCGTGCTGCTTGCAGTACTCAATCTCGTCTTCGCGGGACTGCATGGTCCATACATCCGTCATACGCCACGGAGCGATGATCTTGATGTCCGGAGCCAGAGCCTTGATGCCCAGCTCAAAGCGGATCTGGTCGTTGCCCTTACCGGTAGCGCCGTGGCAGATAGCAACTGCTCCTTCTTTTCTTGCAATTTCAACGAGGCGCTTTGCGATGGCCGGACGAGCCATGGAAGTACCTAACAGATACTTGTTTTCATAGGTAGCGTTTGCCTGTACGCACGGAACAATGTAATTCTCAGCGAAATCATCTACCAGATCTTCAATGTATAATTTGGATGCGCCGGAGAGTTTTGCTCTCTCCTGTAAGCCATCCAGCTCACTGCCCTGGCCACAGTCGATGCAGCAGCATACAACATCGTAATCGAAATGCTCCTTTAACCACGGAATGATCGCGGTGGTATCCAGACCGCCGGAATATGCAAGAACTACTTTCTCTTTCATCTCAAAATCCTCCTTGAGTATTCTATAAAAATGGTTTTTCAAATTCACGTTGTCATGTGAGACTTCATAAATATACAATAGTTTTTTAGAATATGCAAGAGGAAATTGCATATTTTTCAAAAAAACATTGCATAATATGCAAATGCGATGTATAATTATAAAATCCCGCGAAGCTGTGGATAACATTTTGTACATGGATTCCTGAGGGTATTTGGAAAAAGTTTTTTCCTGTAATGGAAAAGTACTTATAATGAAAATTAATCGTTAATATTATGAAACACAGGGAGGTACAGCCATGATTAAGGCCGGAATTATCGGTGCGACCGGTTACGCTGGAGCGGAACTGGCCCGTTTGTTACTTCAGAGAGATGATGTGGAAATCGTATGGTACGGTTCCAGAAGTTATGTAGGTGAGGATTTTGCTTCTATATATAGAAACACGGCACACGCAGTAAATGAGCCGTGCAAGGATGATGACATGGCAAAACTGGCAGAAATCGCGGACGTCATCTTTACCGCAACGCCGCAGGGCTTTTGTGCATCCCAGGTGACGGAGGATATCTTATCTAAGACAAAGATCATCGACTTAAGCGCTGACTTCCGTATCAAAGATGTGGACGTTTATGAGAAATGGTACAAGATCAAACATGCAACCCCGCAGTTTATCGGTGAAGCCGTTTACGGACTGCCGGAGATTAACCGCGAAAAGATCAAGGGCGCGAGACTCATCGCGAACCCGGGCTGTTATCCGACCTGCTCCTTCTTGAGTACCTATCCGCTGGTGAAGGAAGGCATCATCGATCCGGATACCATCATCATTGATGCCAAATCCGGCACCTCCGGTGCAGGTAGAAGCGCAAAGGTTTCCAGCCTGTTCTGCGAGGTTAATGAGAGCATGAAGGCTTACGGCGTTGCCGGACACCGCCATACACCGGAAATCGAGGAGCAGTTATCCTACGCGGCAGGAAAGCCGGTTACCATCAGCTTTACTCCGCATCTTGTCCCGATGAACCGCGGCATCCTGGTAACCGCGTACGCGTCCCTGGTAAAGGATGCGACCACGGAGGAAGTAAAGGCCATCTACGATAAATACTATCAGAATGAATATTTTGTCCGCGTTCTGGAGCCGGGACTTCCGCCGGAAACCCGCTGGGTAGAGGGCAGCAATTTCGCAGATGTATCCTTTAAGCTGGATCCGCGCACCAAACGCGTAGTCATGATGGGGGCGATCGATAATATGGTAAAAGGAGCAGCCGGACAGGCTATGCAGAACATGAACCTGCTGTTCGGACTGCCTGAGAATACAGGACTGAAGCAGGTGCCGGTATTCCCGTAGAGAGAAAGAAAGGAAGCAGCACATGGCAGGAACCATGAGTATTAATGTCCGTGAGATGACTCCGGATGATTATGATAAGGTATATGAGCTCTGGATGAGCATTCAGGGTTTTGGAATCCGTTCCATCGATGATTCCAGGGAAGGCGTGCAGCGCTTCTTAAAGCGCAATCCCACCACCAGCGTGGTAGCGGAGCAGAATGGCCGCATTGTAGGAGCCATCCTGTGCGGACATGACGGACGGACCGGATTTTTCTATCATGTGTGTGTGGCATCCGATTACCGTCAGCATGGCGTGGGACACCGCATGGTGCACTTTGCCATGAAGGCGCTCCAGGCTGAGGGCATCAACAAGGTGAGCCTCATTGCTTTTAAGTCCAATGAAGTCGGAAATGAGTTCTGGCATAATGTTGGATGGGTCGAACGAAGCGATGTAAACTATTATGATTTTGTCCTGAATGAGGAAAATATTACCAATTTTATTAAATAAAGAGGAAGACAGTATGTATACAGTAATCGAAGGCGGCGTGACCGCAGCAGCAGGATTTGAAACCGCATCTACGGCAGCAGGGATCAAATATAAAAACAGAAAAGACATGGCAATGATCTACAGTGAGAAGCCGTGTAGGGCAGCCGGTACCTTTACCACCAACATCGTAAAGGCAGCGCCGGTGAAATGGGACCAGAAGATTGTAAAAGAGTCTGAGTACGCACAGGCTGTTGTCATCAACGCCGGCATTGCAAATGCATGTACCGGCGCTGAGGGTATGGGCTACTGCGCAGAGACTGCACAGGCGGCTTCCGCGGCACTGAATGTTCCGGAGAGCGCAGTCCTGGTGGCATCCACCGGTGTTATCGGCATGCAGCTTCCGATGGATAAATTAAAAGCAGGCATCGAAGCTATGGCTCCGGAGCTTTCCGGCACCATCGAGAGTGGCACGGAAGCAGCCAAGTCCATTATGACCACCGATACCAAAAAGAAAGAGGTGGCTGTTCAGTTTGAGATCGGCGGCAAGACCGTAACCGTAGGCGGCATGTGCAAGGGCTCTGGCATGATCCATCCGAATATGTGCACCATGCTTTCCTTTGTCACCACCGACATAGCTATCTCCAAGGAGCTTCTGCAGGAAGCCCTGAGCGCAGATGTAAAGGATACCTACAACATGATCTCCGTGGATGGGGATACCTCCACCAACGATACCTGCCTGCTTTTGGCAAACGGAATGGCCGGCAACGCAGAGATTACCGAGAAGAACGCAGATTACGAGGCGTTCTGCAAGGCATTAAACTATGTCAATGAGACCCTGGCGAAGAAGATGGCAGGAGACGGCGAGGGTTGCACTGCCCTGTTTGAGGTGAAGGTGATTGGCGCGGAGAGCAAGGAACAGGCTGTGACCCTTTCCAAATCCATCATTACCTCCAGCCTGACAAAGGCAGCAATCTTCGGACATGACGCCAACTGGGGCCGTATCCTCTGCGCTATGGGTTACTCCGGAGCACAGTTTGATCCGGAAAAGGTAGACCTGTTCTTTGAGAGTGCGGCAGGCAGCATGCAGATCATAAGGGACGGTGTGGCTCTTGATTACAGTGAGGAGCAGGCAACGAAGATCCTTTCCGAGCCGGAGGTGACTGCCATTGCTGATGTGAAGATGGGCGATGCAGCCGCAACCGCATGGGGCTGCGACTTAACATTTGACTATGTAAAAATTAACGCAGATTATCGTTCCTGATCACTGCAGATTCTGGCAGCAGGAACGAAACATACAGAGCAAGGTACGGACTGCGTCTGATTTTGCACAGCCCGGGGAGAGGAGACGATTATGAACAGTTCTGAGATTACAGAGTTACAGAAGGCGGAGGTCCTGATCGAGGCGCTTCCTTATATCCAGCGTTTTAACCGCAAGATCATTGTGGTCAAATACGGCGGCAGCGCCATGGTGGATGAACATTTAAAACACCAGGTTATCCAGGATGTGGTACTGCTTAAGCTGGTTGGTTTCAAACCGATCATCGTGCATGGCGGAGGCAAGGAGATCAGCCGCTGGGTCAATAAAGTAGGCATGGAGCCGCATTTTGTGAACGGCCTGCGCGTGACCGATGAGCCGACCATGGAGATTGCTGAGATGGTCCTGAACAAGGTCAATAAGAGCCTGGTACAGCTGGTCAATGAGCTGGGAGTAAAGGCTGTCGGCATCAGCGGCAAGGACGGCATGCTGCTGCGCTGTGAAAAAAAACTTTCCAAGGGTGAGGATATCGGCTTTGTAGGCGAGATTACCAAGGTGGATCCGCAGATCATTTATGATTTATTAGAGAAGGATTTTCTTCCGATTATCTGTCCGATCGGCTCTGATGAGCATTATGCAAGCTACAACATCAATGCGGACGACGCAGCCTGTGCCA
Organism: Clostridium sp. AM33-3; assembly: GCF_003480315.1. Taxonomy (GTDB): domain Bacteria; phylum Bacillota; class Clostridia; order Lachnospirales; family Lachnospiraceae; genus Brotaphodocola. Next base: position 6,470 of record NZ_QUIV01000030.1, read on the forward strand.
TTGCCCGTGCTGTCAATGCAGAGAAGCTGGCATTCCTCACAGATGTTGAGGGGGTTTACCGTGATTTTGAGGATAAGAGTTCCTTAATTTCCGAGATGACCGTAAAAGAGGCACAGAATTTTGTAAACAGCGGAAGCCTGGGCGGCGGCATGCTGCCGAAGCTGCAGAACTGCATCGACGCGATTGAAAATGGCGTATCCCGTGTCCATATTCTGGACGGACGCATTGCGCATTGCCTGCTTCTGGAGATCTTTACCAACCGTGGTATCGGTACTGCCATCTATAAGGATGGAGACGCGCGGTATTTCCACGAGGATGCAAAATAGAACCGGAGGCTGCGCAATGCAGCCGGAACAGGACAGCAATTTTGAATGGCGCATGAATGCCTGAAAAGAGGAGAAACAAATGGAAAAGCAGCAGTACATTGACCGTGCAGAGCACGCATTATATAAAGTTTACAATCGTTTTCCGGTGGTGTTTGACCACGGCGAGGGCGTAAAGCTGTATGATACAGACGGACAGGAATACCTGGATTTTGGTGCAGGTATTGCTGTTATGGGACTGGGCTACAGCTGTGATGAAGTGAAAAACGCAGTGAAGGAGCAGATGGAGAAGCTTCCGCACATCTCCAACCTGTTTTACAATGAGCCGGCCATTGCAGCAGGTGAGAAGCTTTTGGCGGTATCCCGGATGGAAAAGGTGTTCTTTACCAACAGCGGTACCGAAGCCATTGAGGGCGCGTTGAAGATCGCAAAGCGCTATGCCTACAATAAGGGCATGGCACCGGATTATGAGATCATTGCCATGAAGCATTCCTTTCACGGAAGAAGCCTGGGAGCCCTTTCCGTAACCGGAAATGACCACTATCAGGAGCCCTTTGCCCCGCTGATCCCGAATATCAGATTTGCGGAGTTTAACAATCTGGACAGTGTGAAAGCATTATTTTCCGATAAGACCTGCGCGGTCATCATGGAGACCATCCAGGGTGAGGGAGGTATTTATCCGGCAACCGAAGAGTTTATCAAAGGTGTACGTGCTCTCTGTGATGAGCATGATGCGCTTCTGATGCTGGATGAGATCCAGTGCGGCATGGGAAGAAGCGGTGCGATGTTCGCATGGCAGGACTACGGAGTGAAGCCGGATGTCATGACGACTGCAAAGGCTCTTGGCAACGGAACTCCGATCGGAGCTTTTCTGGCATGCGGCAAAGCGGCAACCGCCATGGTGCCGGGGGACCATGGCACGACCTACGGCGGGAACCCGCTGGTATGTGCGGCAGCCAATGCGGTACTGGATGTGTTCAAAGAGAAGAACATTGTCGGTCATGTGCAGGAGATCGGAGCTTATCTCTGGGAAAAGCTGGAAGAAATCGTGGCAGAGTATGACTGTGTCATCGCACACCGGGGAAAAGGTCTGATCCAGGGACTGGAATTTAATACCGTGGTCGGTCCGGTTGTCAGCAACGCACTGATGGAGCAGCATCTGGTACTCATCAGCGCCGGAGCAAACATCATCCGTTTCGTTCCTCCGCTTGTCATTGAGAAGGCAGATGTGGATGAGATGGTTGTGAGACTGAAGGCAGCGATCAAAGCGACAGTGAAATAGAAAATCAGAAACGAGGGATCGGAGTTTACGATCAGGGAACCAGTATTTTCGGGATAATACATGTGTGATAGACCGGTAATACTGGTTTTTTTCTGTTCATAGGCCAGAAAAGGATATCAGAAATCTGGAGTGGCTTTACCAATGTAAATTGACAGGGTGGTGTGATTACATATATAATTCAGACAGAGCACATAAGAGAAAAAGGGGGAGATTATTTTGAAGATTGCGGCGTTTGAAGTGCGTCCGGACGAAAAGGCATCTTTTGCCCGTTGGGCCAGGGAATATCATGCAGAGATTGCAGAATACAGCGAAGTTCCGTCTCTGGCGAATACGGATCTGGTGTACGGCTGTGAGGGAGTTACCATACTGGGGCAGGGAAAAATTGACCGGGAGCTTTTGATAGAATATAAAAAACTTGGCGTGAAATGTATTTCCACCAGGACCATCGGCAGTGACCATATCGACCTGAATGCAGCAAAGGAGCTTGGCTTTCATGTCTGTAACGCAAATTATGCTCCGGATGGCGTGGCAGATTTTACCATCATGATGATACTCATGTGTCTGCGTCAGTATAAGCAGGCATTCTGGCGTGGCTATGTCAATGATTTTTCCCTGGCAGGACTGCAGGGCAGAAATCTGTGTGCCATGACGGTAGGCGTTATGGGGACCGGCCGCATTGGACAGCAGGTCATCCGTGATTTAAGGGGCTTTGGCTGCCGCATTCTGGCATACGATGTTTATCAGAATGCGGAGGTGGCAGAGATGGCGGAGTATGTCGATCTGGACACGCTGTATCGGGAGAGTGATATCATCACGCTTCATATGCCGCTGCTTCCGACCACCCACCATGTGATCAACCATGAGAGCATTGCAAAAATGAAAAAAGGAGTGATCCTGGTGAATTGTGCCCGCGGAGGCCTGACCGATACCGAGGCATTGATCGATGGCATTGAATCTATGCAGATCGGCGCTCTGGGTATGGATACTGCAGAGGGCGAGGAAGGCATCATCCACTGTGACCGCAGAAGCGACATCATTGCAAACCGAAACTGGTTCTATCTTCATCAGTTCCGCAACGTCATCATGACCCAGCATATGGCATTCTATACTGAGCAGGCAGTAGACAGTATGGTACAGTGCGGCATTGAGGGAATTGTGAAAATGACAGAAGAGGGAGCGTATCCCACTATGCTGGCTTAATCGTCCATGCGATTGAAAGATAGAATAACTGATGGAGGATACCCATGGTTTACAATATGGATTTTCTGATTGCGGCAATGGTAATATTGCTGCTGATCCTGTGGGATTTTCTTGGGCAGAAAAGAGCAGATGATCTGAATAATCAGATATTTCTTTTCTTTGCAGTCCTTGGAATTCTGGATGTGGCAGCGGAACTGCTCAGCAATTATTATATTTCGTCGGGAGGTGGAGATTTCGGTCTGGCAGCGATGCTGACGACAACGGTCTTTTATCTGTTCCAGGCCCTGCTTCCCTTTACCCTGATCTGCTACATTGTGACGCTGCATGACAATAAGATGATTTCTGCAAAAAAAATGCTGCTGCCTGCTTTGCCCACATTTTTTCTGATCGGTCTTGTACTGCTCAACCCGTTTACGGAAAAGCTGTTTTATTTTGATCTGACAGAAGGATATGTGGAAGGCTCCTGGTATAAGCTGATGTATTACAGCGCCATCGGTCATATGGCAGCAGCCTTTATCCTCATCATTTCATGGAGCAGGAGGATGGGATACCGGAAGACCATGGTGCTCCTGGAAATTCTTGTGATAAGTGGAAGCGGTGTGGTGATCCAGTTTCTGGACCACTCACTGCTGATGACAGGATTCGGATTAAGCCTTGGTATTCTCGCCCTGTTTATCACGATCAATAACCCAAATGTGAACACGGACAGTCTGACCGGTGTATACAATCATCTCTATCTGACCAGAAAATGCAAGGAACTGATCGCAACCGGAAAATCGTTTCATGTCATTACCGTATATCTTTACCAGTTAAAGCATATCAACAAGATCATCGGGATCCAGGGAGGCGACCGCTCGCTGCAGCTGATGGCGAACATGCTCGGTGAATTATGCGGGAAGAAGGCTTACCGCATTACCGGAAAGAGGTTTCTGGTGGTGGCCGGTTCCATGAAGGAGTATGAGTATTTTCTTACAAACCTGGAGCAGATGTTTGGTGCAGAGACGTCCATGAATGTGGACAGAAGAAAAATCAGCATGCCTGTGATCCTCAGTGGTATTACAGAGGCACAGAAACTCGGAGATTGCGGACTGATCCTGGAGTACGCAGAGTATCTGGAATCCCTGGCGGCGCAGAACGGTCTCACTGAGGTGATCCAGAATGACAGGAAAAACCTGGATGGATTTTTATACCAGAAAAAGGTGGAGCAGTATCTTCACACAGCCATTTCGGAGGATAGATTTGAACTGTATTATCAGCCGGTTTATTCCATTGCGGAAAAAAGGTTTATCACGCTGGAGGCCCTGAGTCGCCTGTATCATCCGGAGCTTGGCTGGATCGCGCCGGATGTCTTTATCCAGATTGCGGAAAAGAATCATATGATCGAACAGATCACCGATCTGCAGTTCAGGCGCATCTGCAGGTTCATGAAGGAAAACTGCGCAGCACTCAGCAGGCTTTGGAATGTTAAGATGAATCTGTCTTCCCTGGATTTGATGAGGAGCGACTGCAGCAGTCATTTTATCCGTATTATGGATGAGTATGGAATCCCGCATGACTGGATCCAGTTTGAGATCACGGAAACCGTTGCGACAGAATATAACGGAAGCCTGAAAAAGGTTGCAGATGACTTTACGGCAGCCGGGATTCGTCTTTGCCTAGATGATTTCGGCTCCGGCTATGCGAACCTGAATACGGTTATGCGGCTTCCGTTCTCCTCGATCAAGCTTGACCGTTCTCTTCTTTTTGATATCTGCAGTGATGAAAAGCGGGCTCTGTTTTATCAGAGCGTGGTGGAAACCTTCCGGAGAATGAATTACAGGATTGTGGCAGAGGGCGTAGAAACGGAAGCGGAAATGAGACTGCTGAGCAGCTGGAATGTGGATATGATCCAGGGCTACTACTTCTCAAAACCGCTTCCGCAGAAAGAACTTCTGGAATTGTTAAAACAGAGTTATACTTAAGAATATTTGTTATTCTTTGAGTGCAGCAGCGGCTTCGCTCTGGATCTCGTCAGAAAGAATGGAGGTGCAGTGCGGGCAGCGGGTTGCTGTGATGGCAATCTTTGTTTTGCAGTACGGACATTCTTTTTCGGTCGGCTTTGCAGGCGGAGCCGGTTTCTTGTACAGCTTGTTTAACTGGCGGATGACAAGGAACACAACAAAGGCCATGATCAGGAAATTGATCAGCTGGGTGACGAACAGGCCGTAAGCGACAACGGAGGTCTGCTCCTTTGCGGCCTCCAGGGTTGCGTAGTGCTCGCCGTTTAAGGCAAAGAACATGTTGCTGAAGTCAATCTTTCCGGTGATCAGGCTTAGTGCCGGCATGACAACATTTTCAACCAGAGAGGTGATCAGGCTGTTGAACGCGCCGCCGATGATGACAGCGACTGCCATGTCGATCATGTTGCCTTTCAACGCGAAAGCCTTGAATTCTTCCAGAATCTTTTTCATAGGTACCCCCCTTACGTTATTGATTAAAAACAGTATAGGATTTGCGGCAGAAAATGTCAAGATTGAGGAAACCTGGTTTCATATCTGCTTGACTCATATATGAAAATAATACTACAATAAGAGCAATGCTGTAAGGAGGAGAACGATGTGAAAACAAACACAGATTTATTTGAGAAGGCCTCGGTACCAAAAGCCGTGGCGACAATGGCAGTTCCGACGATGATTTCCATGCTTGTGGTGGTTATCTATAATATGGCGGATACTTTTTTTATCGGCCAGACAAAAGATCCGCTGCAGGTAGCTGCCGTTTCGCTGGCAACACCGGTATTTATGATTTTTATGGCCCTGGGCCATTTATTCGGAATTGGCGGCAGCTCCGCTATTTCAAGAGCACTGGGAGAACGAAGAAAAGACCGCGCCTGGCATATCAGTTCCTTCTGCTGTTATGGATCACTGGGACTTGGTGTCATGGTAGCCGTGATTTCCGTGCTTGGCATGGAACAGATCCTTCATCTGATCGGCGCCAGTGAGAATACCATAGGCTTTGCAAGACAGTATCTGACGATCATTTCCATCGGCGCGCCAACGATCATGTTTTCGACTGCGTTTGCGAATATTCTGCGCGGAGAGGGAGCATCCAGGGAATCCATGGTCGGAAACCTGCTGGGAACCATTGTGAATATCATTCTGGATCCGGTTATGATCCTTGGTCTTGGCTGGGGAGTGTCCGGAGCGGCACTTGCGACTATCATAGGAAATATTGCTGCCTGTTTCTTTTATATTTCCTATTATGTACGCGGAAAATCCATGCTGTCTATTCATGTGAAGGATTTCAGGATGGGAGAGGGAATCGCGGCTTCGGTAGCAGCGATCGGTATTCCGGCTTCCCTGAATAATATTCTGATGAGCTTTGCGAACATTATCCTGAATCAGGCCCTGGTTGGCTATGGAGACACACCGGTGGCGGCAATGGGTGTGGCGCTGAAATCCAATATGCTGGTGGTTCTGCTGCAGATTGGGCTTTGCGTGGGAATCCAGCCGTTGATCGGTTACAATTACGGTTCCGGCAATAAAAAACGCCTGATGCAGGTATTCAAATTTACCGGCGTGGTCTCTGTGATCATGGGAATGCTGCTGACTCTGTTTATGATCATTGCCAGAAAAACCATGATCCAGGTTTTCATCAATGACGCAGAGGTAGTTTCATACGGCATCCGCATGGTGGTTGCCCTGCAGCTTTCCGCACCGTTTATCGGGATCCTGTTTCTGTGTATTAATACGATCCAGGGTATGGGAAAGGCACTTCCTTCCCTAGTCCTTACCGTCTGTCGTCAGGGACTGATTTTTATTCCGCTGATCTTTATCCTGAATGCAATGCTTGGTCTGGATGGAGTGATCTATGCCCAGCCGGCAGCGGACTATCTGTCAATTCTGGTGGGCATCATGATCTGCATGCATTTATTCCGCTCTATGGAACACCGGGAACGTGAAAATTAAACAGGAAATTTTGAAAAAAGACTGGCCTTTGAGACCGGCCTTTTTTCATTTTATAGAAAGACAGAAGCAAAAAAGATATGATCTTGATAGTGAAATTCCGTCACGCCATGATAGCGCTGCGCAATGGAGCGGACCGAAGCGGTTCCGGTGCCGAAGCCTTCATGCTTGCTTGAGCGGAAACGGCCGTTTTCTTCCATGGGGGCGCGGCAGCAGGTATTGTCTACAGCCAGTGCAATATGCCCGCCTTCTTCCCGGGCACGAATGCGGATAAAAGGTGCGGTATCGGTACATTCCCTGCAGGCATCCAGTGCATTTTCCAGCAGATTTCCGAGAATGGAGCATAGCTCCGCTTCATTGATGGAAAGTTGCTTTGGCAGTTCAAGCCGGACGGAAAAGTCAATTCCGGCTTTGCGGGCTTCTTCCGCATAATAGCAGACAATGGTATTGACTGCATAATTTTCGCACCAGGTCCGGGCAACATCCGGAGGCAATGTCATGCGGTACTGGCTGATATACGATTTCAGATCCTCTGTTTTCCCGCTGCCCAGATAATGGTCGATCACATTTAAATGCTGGCGCAGGTCATGCCGCGCCTGCCGCACAGTCTCCATATGCCTGGAAAGCTGCTGATACTGTGTATGCTGGATGGCCAGAAGTGTTCTCTGCTGGTCAGCCCGTTCCCTGAGCATTGCCTGCTGCCGGATGATATCAAATGCTTCCAGAAGAATGGAATAGACCATGAACGTCATGACAAGCAGCCATATTCTTGTCAGAATAAAGCGTGGGGTGCGGACCACATCAATGCTTAAGTCAAAATTGTAAACGCAGATAATAAAAGTACCTGAAAATGGGAGCAGCCAGGCTTTGTGCCAGAATGCCGGGCTCTTCACCTCAAAAATACGTTCCCTTGCATTTTCCATGAATCGGAGTCCGGGAGGAAGCGTGATCAGCAGAAATACAGAGGTAATCAGCATACTTTCATTGTGAAGCGAATAAAACGTGAGATCTGAACCGGAAAAAAACCAGCTTTCCAGGAAAAAACAGATTCCGCGCAGTGTAACGATATAATTGAAAATGAAAAAACACAGGAAAAGCAGTTTCCACGGATTGGTCTTTACGCATAGAAAGTAGAGACTCAGGCATACGATGGCAAAGAGGACATCTGTCATCCGGGTGGATTTTGCCTGCTCAACCAGATATAAGTAACAGGATGACTGAAACAGCTGTCCGAGGAAAATCAAAAAAGTAATGTTTTTCAAAGGAAAACGCAGCTGGTTGCGGAATGGAAACAGCGCCAGAATAAAAAAAGGGATGGAGTACAGCGTTTCACAGAGAAATGCTTTTCCGAATACAGGCCAGTTCATAAAGTTCCTCCTTTCCGCAGACAATCAAACAGATATGCTGCAAAAGCTTCTTTGGTTTCCCGTTTCTTGCGGCGGCTGCAGAAGATGCATGCACCGTTTTTCAGGTGAATGGTGCCATCCTCATGAAAGTCAGCAACCTGTGAAAAATTGAGAAGAAGTCCTCGCCCGCTCATATAGAAGCGTCCGCTTTTGGGAAGCAGGGACAAAAGCTCTGTGAATGACAGGCGTGCAGCAATATCTTCTTTTGACGTATGGATGATCAGGCGGTGATTTCGTGTCTCAGCATACAGAAAATCATCCAGAAAAATCCGTTTCGCTGAGGCCTGCCCCTGACCGAGGGATTCCTGGATCTCGATATAAGCCGGCTCGGCAAGAAATGTGCGGATTTCATCAAGACACCAGGACAGGGAGGCCGCGTCGACAGGTTTCAGCAGGTAATCAAGCGGGTGGACACGGTAACCCTCCAGGGAGTAATCACGTTCCGAGGTGATAAAAATAAGAGGAATCCGTTTTGCGAAGCTGCGCAGCTTTTCAGCAGTTTCTATGCCGTTTAAACCGGTCCTGTCCAGCATGATATCCATAAAAACAGCATGATAAAGGCCGGGGCGGAAGTGTGCCAGAAAGTCTTCTCCGTTTTCAAAGCAGTCAAAATCCGCTGTTTCATGATATTTCTCTAAATTCTCCTGGATCAGCCGGATCAGATGTTTCTGATCCATGACCAGATCTTCTACAATTGCAAAATGCATCAAAGCAGAATCCTCCTCTGTGATCTGTAAATACGAAAAAGGTCAATGACCAATTTGGTCGAGGATTGACCGTTAACGTCGATGTGGTTTTCAGAAGTGTTCCAATTTAGTATGATTATAATACAAAATCCTCCAAAGAAAAAGTTAATGATATGACAATGAATGACATAAAAAAAAGCGGAGGAGCGAAATAACCCAAAAGGCAGGTGGAGTGATGGTAAGGGTAGTGATATATGGAGAACGTTCGGAAGAGACAGAAGGACTGGAAGTGATGCTGCGTACGATCTTAACGGAAAAGCAACAATGGCCGGTCATCCACACCTATATCGGTGATCTGGAAAGCTATCTGCATTTTGTCCGGGGGAATCCATATCTGATCATGCTGGTTTGTGCAATGGGAGAAAAAGGAGCACAGATTGTTCGGAAAATCCGGGCTAATAACCCTTCTGCTGCGCTGATCTGGCTGTCAGATAAAGAAAATACACTGGAGTTCTGGAAGCTTCATGCAAATGCATTTGGAATCTTTCCGCCAGGGAAGGAGCAGCTGGAGGAATGCCTGACAGACTGCCTTTCGAATTTTTTCACCAAAAACCTAACCTTTAGTTAATGGTTATCCCGCAGGATCCACCGTACAATAACAGTACGGTGGATTTTTTATATGATAGGAAATTGCGTCCTATCATACAAAAACGCTCCGCGAGGATGCGCACTCGGCGCAAAGGTAGATGGTTGCCGAAGCAACCGCGCCTCGGCGCGAGAATGTGCCAAGGCACATTCTTTTTTATTAAACCAGCTTAGTGAATTAGGGAGGGATGACACATGAAGAAAAAAATGACGTATGTTCTGGCGGGAATGCTATTGACGGTCAGTCTGGTGTGCATGGCCTGCGGCAGTACACAGGAGACAACTGCATTACCGGAGGATGCAGATGAAAGCCTTCAGGATGATGGAGATGAGAATCTGCAGAATGATCCGAACGACGGCCTGGGTGGGGATCTGAATGAGGATACAGTGAATGATTTCAGCGGCTTTGAGGGTATCTGGCTGGGAGAAGCGGACAACGACTACGATTATATGGAGTTTGACGGCGAGGGCAACTGGACGCTTTACCTTAGCGGAGAGGTCATGGATGAAGGGTATCTTCGTTATGAGCCGGAATGGGAGGCCATTTATGCCTACAGCAACCGGGATGACTCCGGCAGCCGGATTGCCATGGAAGAGGGGCAGCTTTACAGCGCAGCATATGGTTACTTTAACCTGGGCGAGGGGATGGAGTATCTCTGGTATCAAGATGGAGGACAGCTTACGGAAGATGATGAGCCGGTTTCCTATGTGGAGAACGGATCGGGTGGAAGTGGAAATCAGAACGCACATCTGGATTCCTACTGGAGATGGGACTCAGACCTTTGTCAGCGGAATGTCTCTGAATTTGAGGGTGTCTGGTATTACGACGGCGACCTCTCGGCGGAGATGTATGTCGTGATCGATGGCAATGGAAACTGGAGTTATTACCAGCGCGCTCCGGGTGCTGAGGCTGCAGAAATGGATCATGGCATCTTCACATACTCCACGGATGAAACAAGTACCTATTATGCGGATTCTACCGTATATGATGGCGTGTCCTACAAGGTATTCGACTTTGACAGCGATATGCTCATATGGGGAGATGAAGGTGCTTATTACCGGATGGAGTGATGAATGAGAGGGGGGATTACGATGTACCGACAGACAAAGAGGGTTTTCCTTACTGTGCCGGTGGTGATCGGTCTTGGTCTTGCGGCCTGTGGCGCTTCCGGTGACGTGGCGGGCGATGACTGGAGAACAAGCGGCGTTGTGGCCGGAAGCGGAACCATTACCCACGACGGAAAAAGCGTGGATGTGCTGGTTACCGTGAGTGAGACCAGCGCGGCGTTTTATTGGGACGAACCGGAGCAGGTGCTCTATGACAGTGTATTGTTCCCCATGCATATTCCGGATGCGGAGCAGACTTTTAACGCAATCTCGTTTGATGATATGGATGGTGATTGGGAAAGTGATGTTCTGGTCAGTTTCATTGATGAATACGGAGACAATACGGAGCTTATCTGGATCTGGGATCCGGTGGAGCGCTATGTGTTCCGGGAAGATCTTTCTACCATTGCCATCGGTGAAAGTGACCAGGATACCGGTGGGGAAATAGATCCTGTCATGAATCTGGCAGACTATGTTGGACTCTGGGAATATCAGGGCGAGAACCGCTGGCTGCGCATTCACGAGGATTCTACATGGGAATTTGTAAATGACCAGGATGATGTGATTGAATCCGGTGCGCTTGTGGTGGAAGAAAACGGTGTGACGCTTCACTTTGATGGAAGCGGTGATACTCTGCAGCTTGAGCTTACGGTCAGCGGCGATCTGATGGACCTTACCAATGGAGGAAGTCTGTTTCCGGTAGAAGCAATCCAGTCCAGCGTACCGTATTTTACCAGAAATGGCCTGGAAATGAATGCGGAAGTGGAGCTTGGCACGTTTCTGCTGACGAATGGTGCAAGCAGCTATTCCGGGGAAGGCAATGGCTACCGTCGGAGTGACTGCTATTGGGAGATCACAAAAAAGGCAGACGATATCCATGATGGCATCCGTGATCTGCACTTTGACGCGATCTGCTATATCCCGGAAAGCGCAATTTCAACTGCTGCGAACGGAACGGTCGTTGTGTCCAGCGAACTGTACGATGCCTATACGGGCATGTGGCTGACAGCGGGCTCCACATTTAACAACAGCAGCCGCGGCGACAACTATTATCTTCATACCGTCAGCTGGAGAGGAAACAGCTATCTGATCGAATTTACCTATTCTACAGACTGGGATTTCCAGGTAGGTGACTGGGGTGCGGTCCTGACTAAAAGCTATTCGGTCTATCTGCCGGCCGATTACGATGGCCTTGTGTTTGCAGCCCAGGCGGAACCGGATACTTATGAGAAAAGTGCCAGAAAGATGCAGCTGGACAGCATTTCTCCGGAGGCATGTGTCCTGGATCTTGACACATTAGACCCGTACAGCAGTCTGTATTTCAGCCTTTGTGACTGAGAGAGGGCAGACCTATGCACATAGAGAGATGATGATATAGATAAATATCTATAATAGATATAGAAAAGGATATGCTTCTTGCCGGAGGCTCAGAGCATATCCAGAAAAGCACTGACTACTTTTGGCATGTACCGGTTTCGTTTGTAATAGAAATTCACTTCCCGGAACGCATCCTGATGGCTCAGCTTATAGTATACCAGATGCTCCTCGTCCGGCACATGGCGGATCAGGGTGTCGGAACTGAAGGAAATGCCCATGCCCTGGCGGGAAAGGTTATAAGCTGTGATCTGCTGATCCAGCTCCAGACGCACCTTTGGAAGGAAGTGGGCATTGTGGAAGATTCGGTCAGCGCGTTCCCTTGTGTCGTTTCCGCCTTTTAACAGCAGAAAATTTTCATCCTGGAAATGTTCCAGGGAAACCGGAGGGATGCGGGAGTTTAAATGACGTTCTTCCCGGATGTCAGAGGCAGTCAGTGCATAGTTTTTCATGGTCTCATTCACTGCAAAGCGGGCAGGAACCGTGAGAAGCAGATGTTCTTCACAGAAGAAGCGTTTGCTGTAAACAGCCGGATCCATGCTGCGGTTATCGATCAGAAAATCCAGGGAGCCTGAGAAGAGCCGCTCGGTCAGTTCCGAGGTGGTGGCTTCCATCAGATTCAGGTGAACCTGGGGGTATTGTTCATTAAAGCGGGAGATCAGGGGCGGCAGAACATAGGAGGTAAACAGATTCGTGCCGCCAATGGAAAGGGATCCGCTTTTTAACTCCCGCATATCGTTGATATAATTCTGAAATCCGTTCTCTACGTCCATAATGATCTCAATGGAGCGGATATATTCCTTTCCCAGATCGGTCAGCTGGATGGGATTGGAGCTGCGGTCAAAGATGGGGAAGCCAATCTGGGCTTCCTCTTTTTTTACTGCGGCACTCAAAGATGGCTGGCTGATAAACAGGTTGCGGGCGGCTTTGGAAAAGCTCATTTCTTTGTAGACCTCGTAAACATATCGCATTCCCTGAAACATCGCATCCTCCTAATATAGATTATAGTCTATAAAATGTATGATTTTATAAGTATTTGAAAATAGTTTAGTGCTAAATTATACTAAAGTCAAGAACTGTTACGAACAAACAATATCTTCCTGCGAAAATGCGGGACCGAGGCAGCAGATGAATCGCTGGATGTGGAAGCGTGCCTGGCTGCAGGAATATGGATGGATACAGGGGAGGAAAACGAAGATGAAGGAAGATGGAAAGAAATATCGTCTGGAGCATGATTCCATTGGGGAAAAAGAAGTGCCGGAGGATGCTTATTACGGAGTGCAGACTCTTCGGGCCTATGAGAACTTTAATATTACCGGACTGAAAATGCATCCGGAACTGATAAACAGCGTGGCGCAGATCAAGAAAGCAGCAGCCATCACCAACTTTGAAGTGGGTGAACTGGATAAGAAAAGAGCGGCCGCTATCACCCAGGCCTGCGACGAGATCATTGCGGGAAAGCTGCATGACCAGTTTATTGTAGATCCGATTCAGGGCGGTGCGGGAACTTCCTTAAATATGAACGCAAATGAGGTCATTGCAAATCGGGCTATTGAAATTCTTGGCGGACAGAAGGGGGATTACAAGCTGGTGAATCCGAATGACCACGTTAACTTTGGCCAGTCCACCAATGATGTATTTCCGTCCTGCGGAAAGATGGCAGCGTTGAAGCTTTTGGGGAATGCCCAGGAGCAGTTAAAACGACTGGAAGAGGCGCTGATGGCAAAGGCACAGGAGTTTGATTCTGTCATTAAGATGGGACGTACCCAGCTGCAGGATGCCGTGCCGATCCGCCTGGGACAGGAGTTCCACGCCTATGCATCGGCCATCCGCCGCGATATCCGCCGTTTTGACAACGCCAAGGAAGAAATCCGCTGCCTGAATCTGGGCGGTACCGCTATCGGAACCGGACTGAACGCAGATGTACAGTATTTTCACCGGGTAGTAAAAAATATGTCTACGCTGACCGGAGAGGAGCTGGTGCAGTCTTATGACATGATCGATGCAACACAAAATCTGGACAGTTATGCTTCCGTCTCAGGTATTGTGAAAAACTGTGCTGTGAATCTATCAAAAATGTCCAATGACCTGCGGCTGATGTCTTCCGGACCGAGAACCGGTTTTGGTGAGATCAACCTTCCGGCAAGACAGAACGGTTCCTCCATCATGCCGGGCAAGATCAATCCGGTCATCCCGGAGGTTGTGAATCAGGTTGCTTTCAACATCATTGGCAACGATGTGACCATCACCATGGCAGCCGAGGCCGGACAGCTGGAGCTGAATGCCTTTGAACCGATCATCTTCTACAATCTGTTTGAGTCTATCGAAACACTGACTTATGCGGTGAAAACCCTGGTAGATAATTGTATCACAGGCATTACCGCAAACAAAGAGCACTGCCGCAGCCAGGTGGAGAACAGCATCGGTGTCATCACTGCGATCTGCCCGTATGTAGGTTATGAGACCGCGGCAAATATTGCAAAAGAAGCGCTTCGTACCGGACGCCAGGTCAGAGACCTGATTCTGGAGAAAGGCCTGATGGATGAAGAACAGTTGGATACTGTTCTGGACCCGTACACCATGACTGAGCCGGGAATCCTCGGAAAAGATCCGATGGAACAGCTGCGCGGCTAAAGAGAAAAAAGAAGAACGCCAGTCCCTTCAGCAGGACTGGCGTTCTTCTTCGTCCTGTGTTATAATGTGACGAGCGCAAGAGAGCCGGAAACGTGCTTGCACGGTTACGGCGAACGGCGAGGAAATCAAGTGACGAAGTCACGGGAACGAGCGCAAGAGAGCCGGAAACGTGCTTGCACGGTTACGGCGAATGGTGAGGAAAACAAGTTGTGGAAGGATGATTTTCTGATGATAGAAAAAGAATTAATGGGCCTCTGGCTGAATACGCTGGCTTCGAAATCACCCATACCGGGCGGCGGCGGCGCTTCGGCCATCGGCGGTGCCCTGGCGGCAGCTTTGGGACAGATGGTTGCGAACTTAACAGTGGGAAAGAAAAAATATGCAGCTGTCGAGGAAACGATGCAGGAAGTACTTGGAAAGCTTCAGACATGTCAGGCAGATTTTCTGGATCTGGTGGATCAGGATGCAAAGGTCTTCGCACCTCTTGCAGCAGCTTACGCCCTTCCGACCTCTACGGAGGAAGAAAAGCAGGAAAAAGCGCGTATTATGGAAGAAAGACTTCTGGCAGCAAGTCTGGTGCCACTTCACATGATGGAAAAGGCAGCGGAAATGCTGGAATTTCTGGAAATCCTTGCGGAGAAGGGAAGCCGTATGGCGGTATCCGATGTGGGAGTTGCCGTACAGTTTGCCCGTACCGCGTTGACAGGAGCGATCATGAATGTTTATATCAATACCAAATCCATGAAGAACCGGGAAAAGGCAGAAGAACTGAATACAAAAGCAAACGACCTGATGAAACAGGGAATCAGACGGGCAGATGAAATCTATACGAGAGTGCTGGAGCAGCTTGCCTGAAAAAAGGGAGGAAATCCATGAGAGTATTAAAGGGCGCAGAGGTTTCTGTGAAAATGAAAGAAGAAGTGCAGGCGGCGCTTGCAAAATGCAAGGGGGAGTCTCCAAAGCTGGCGATTATCCGTGTGGGCGAGAATCCGGATGATATGTCCTATGAGCGCGGTGCTACCAAAAAAATGGAGAGCTTTGGCCTTCGGGTGCAGTCCTATGTATATCCGGAAGATATCACGGATTCGGATTTCAAGGCAGAGTTCACAAGGATTAACGAGGATCCGGACGTGACCGGAATCCTGATGCTGCGTCCGCTGCCAAAGCAGATCTGCGAGAAGGATATTGAGGGAATGATCGATCCTGAGAAGGATCTGGACGGCATCTCCCCGGTCAACATCGCAAAGGTATTTGCGGGCGATGACAGCGGATTTGCCCCGTGTACGGCAGAGGCAGTTGTGGAAGTGCTGAAAGCGGCAGAAATCCCGATGACCGGAAAACGTGTGACCATTGTAGGCCGCAGCATGGTTGTGGGTAAACCGCTTTCTATGTTAATGGTGAAGGAAAATGCGACCGTTACCATCTGCCACACCAGGACAAAAGATCTGGCTGGCACCTGCCGCAATGCGGAAATCCTTGTGGCTGCAGCCGGACGGGCAAAAATGCTGAATGGCGACTATGTAGGCCAGGACGCAGTGGTGATTGATGTGGGCATCAATGTGGATGAAAACGGAAAACTCTGCGGAGATGTGGATTACGATACCATTCAGGACAAAGCTCAGGCGGCAACTCCGGTGCCGGGCGGTGTCGGTGCGGTGACTACGGCGGTGCTGGCGAAGCATCTGGTAAGAGCTGCGGGACTGTAGGACAAATAGAAGGAGATATTCACATGGCAAAAGTATTACTGATTAACGGAAGTGGAAATGAGCATGGCTGTACCTTCACTGCATTGAGTGAGGTAGCAAAGGCATTAAATGAGGAAGGCGTGGAGACTGAGATCATCCAGCTTGGAAAAGATGCTATCCGTGACTGCATCGGCTGCGGTTCCTGCGGAAAGTTGGGCCGCTGTGTATTTGATGATGATCAGGTCAATCTTGTGGCTGCAAAAGCAAAAGAGGCAGACGGCTTCATTTTCGGAAGTCCGGTTTACTATGCGCATCCGAGCGGACGTGTACTGTCCTTCCTGGACCGCCTGTTTTATTCGGCAGGCAGTGCTTTTGCTTACAAGCCGGGGGCGGCAGTGCTTTCGGCAAGACGCGGCGGAACTACGGCATCCTTTGATGTGTTAAATAAATATTTTGGCATCAGCAACATGATGACGGTTGGTTCCCAGTACTGGAATATGGTGCATGGCAATAAGCCGGAGGAGGTTTTACAGGATCTGGAGGGCCTGCAGATCATGCGCACTCTGGGCCGCAACATGGCCTGGATGATCAAGTGTATTGAGGCAGGAAAGGCAGCAGGCATTACCCCGCCGGCCGGAAGAGAAGAGCGGGCCAGAACCAATTTTATCCGATAGGCTGCAGATACCGCTGATCCGGATCACAGCCGTGGAAAGCGGGGATGACAGAAAGCATGTTGGAATACAGGACGGGAAAGGACAGGAGCAGATGAAGATCAGAAATGCAGGACTGGAGGATCTGCCGGAGATTTTAAAACTTTATGAGGAAGCCAGGGCCTTTATGCAGGAGACTGGAAATGCCACTCAGTGGGGAAGCTCCTATCCGCCGGCACAGCTGGTGGAAGCAGATATCCGCGAAGGAAAAAGCTATGTCTGTGAGGCAGATGGTGTGCTGGCCGGAGTGTTCTATTTTTCAGAGGGACCGGATCCGGACTATGCAGAGATTTATGAGGGAAGCTGGATCGGGACCGGAGCCTACCATGTCATGCACCGGGTGGCAGCGCCGGGCCGTGTGAAGGGAGCCGGTTCCTTCAGTATCCGCTGGTGTGCGGAGCACAGTCAGGGTGACTTGCGGATCGATACCCACCGGAATAATCTTCCCATGCAGCATGTTCTGGGAAAGCTTGGCTTTGAAACATGCGGGATCATTCATCTGGCAGACGGAGATGAGCGGATCGCGTTTGAGATTTGTACATAATTACAGATTTTTGTCGGAAACGGTAGCTTTCTGTGGACAAACATGCTAAGATGGAAACACGGCATTGATACCGGAGAGGAGGCAGCAATTATGAGCAGAGTCATTACCATAAGCCGTGAGTTTGGAAGCGGCGGTCGTGAAGTGGGGTTCCGTCTGGCAGAAAAATTGGGCATTCCATTTTACGATAAAGAAATCATTTCCATGGCAGCGGAGGATACCAACATTTCTGAAGAGGTGTTCCACCGTCATGATGAAGTAATCGGAAAGAAAGAACGGATCGATCATGATTATGTATCAGTAGATCCGTTTTCCTTATATGAAGTTCCGGTATCGGATCAGGTATTTATGGCACAGTCGCAGATCATTAAAAAGCTGGCTCAGGAAGGCCCTTGCGTGATCATTGGCCGCTGTTCGGATATTCTGGTAGAGGACGGATTTCATGTATTTATCTGTGCCGGCATGAAGAAGCGCGTGGAGCGTATGCTGATTTTAGAGCCGCAGGAAACTGCAAAAAAAATGGAAAGCCGTATGCGCCAGATCGATCAGAAACGCCGTGATTATTACCAGTATTACAGCGGAAATGAGTGGGGAAACCCGCGAAACTATCACTTAAGCTTGAACAGCGGAAAACTTGGGATAGAAAAGTGTGTTGATATGATCCTGGAGAGCTTGAAGCTGTATGAGCAGTAATCAGAATTTAAAAGAATATAATAAAATGGATTCAAAGAAGAATCAGACATCTGCGGTCAGCATGACAGAAGGATCCTTGTGGAAGAATATTTTTCTGTTCAGCTGCCCGCTGATTTTTTCCCAGCTGCTGGAGGTTATGTTTAATTTAAGCGATGTGGCTGTTGTAGGGCGCTTTGCGGATTACCGGGCACTGGGATCGGTGGGCTCCACAAGTCTTCTGGTGACGCTGTTTACCGGATTCCTTATTGGCATGGGCGCCGGAGTGAATGTCCGCGTGGCCCATGGCCTGGGAGCCGGAAACCAGAAAGAGACAGAGGAGACGATCCATTCCTCTTTTCTGATCTGCCTTGTGACCGGACTTCTGATCTGTGTGGTCGGCCTGACCAGCTCCAGAGCGTTCCTTGCTCTTCTGCATACGAAGGACGAGCTGATGGAGGGTGCGGTCAATTACCTTCAGATTTATTCTCTGGGTATGCCTGCCATGGGACTTTACAATTTCGGCAACGGCGTTATGAGTGCCAGGGGTGACACCAAACGGCCGCTGGTGTATCTGCTTATCGCAGGAGTCCTGAACGTGATCATGAACCTGATCTTTGTCATCGGGTTTCATATGGCAGCGGAAGGTGTAGCTATTGCCAGTGTCATGGCTCAGTATACATCGGCCGGTCTGGTTTTACATCATCTGTGGAGACGGCGGGATGTCTGCAGACTTCAGCTTCGCAAGGTGTGTTTTCACAGAGTGGCCGGTAAGGCTGTTTTAATGCTGGGAATTCCCGGGGGACTGCAGCAGGCAATCTTCGCGATCGCCAACCTGTTTGTACAGGCTGGCGTCAATTCCTTTGACGCAGTTACGGTTTCAGGAAATTCGGCGGCAGCCAACACCGATCCGCTGGTTTACAATTCCATGTTTGCCTTTTACACGGCCTGCGCAAGCTTCATGAGCCGCAACCTGGGTGCAGGAAAAAAGGAACGGGTATTGAAAAGCTATTTTATCTGTCTGACATATGCTTTTTTGATCGGAGCAGTTCTGGGTGGATGTTTCTTCTTATTTGGTGATGAGTTTTTATCTCTGTTTGCAACAGAGCCTGCTGTGATCCATGCGGGAAAGGAACGGCTTTCCATCATGGCCTTTTCGTATGCGATCTCGGCATTTATGGACTGTTCTATCGCAGCCTCCCGCGGAATCGGAAAGAGTGTCGCACCCACAGTGATCGTCATTCTTGGTTCCTGTGTATTCCGTGTGATCTGGGTATTTACGATCTTCGCCCACTTCCACACGCTGACATCCCTGTATTTGCTTTATGCATTTTCGTGGATCATTACAGGAGCGGCAGAGGTGGCATACTTCTGGAGAAGCTACAGAAGGATTCCCAATTTGTAATGTTTATTCTGCATATTCCCGCATCAGAGCAATCTCCTTCGCATATCCATCCAGCTCATTTGGTGTTTCCAGATAGAACGGCAGATCCTTCAGCGCCGGATGCTGCACCACGCGGATGAGAGCTTCCTGTCCGATATGGCCTTCTCCGATCCGGGCATGGCGGTCCTTGTGGGCACCCAGGGGATTGAGACTGTCGTTTAAGTGAATGGCGCGGAGGCGGTTCAAGCCGATCACGCGGTCAAATTCAGTGAGGACTTCATCCAGATGGTTCGCGATGTCATAGCCGCCGTCCCAGACATGGCAGGTGTCCAGGCAGACACCAAGGTGGCTGGAGAGCTCCACACGGTCAATGATCTCGCGCAGTTCTTCAAAGCGGCCGCCGACCTCGCTTCCTTTTCCGGCCATGGTTTCCAGAAGTACCGTGGTGGTCTGCTCTGGTTTTAAGATGGCATTCAGCATTTCTGAGATATAGGCAATGCCGGTCTCCATGCCCTGTTTTACATGGCTGCCAGGATGAAAATTGTAGCAGTTTCCCGGTGTATATTCCATGCGAAGCAGGTCATCGGCCATGGTGCGGCGGGCGAAGTCCCGGATTTTTTCGTCTGCGGAGCAGGCATTTAAGGTGTAGGGAGCATGGGCGAGAATACGGCTGATTCCGTGCTCTCTGGCGAAGGCAAGAAATGCGGCCACATCTTCCGGATCGATATCCTTTGCCTTTCCGCCCCGGGGATTGCGGGTGAAGAACTGGAATGTATTGGCGTTTATTTTTACAGCCTCTTTTCCCATGGCGAGGTAGCCGCGGGATGAGGAAAGATGGCATCCGATGGTAAGCATGATGAGGAGTCTCCTTTTTCTATGATATTGATGTAAGAGCGTTTCTGGCAACAACAGGCCGGATCCGTTCTTTTTTACTATAGAGGATAGTCGGGAAATTGTAAAGTTAGTCGAGACTTTTCAGGCAAACTGTGGTAGAATGATTCTGATTTTTTCATGGAGATAGCAGCACAGGCACATAGCAATTTGGAAGAGGTGCCAGAGTTACGGAGGAGAACAATTATGAAATTCGCAGAGAGAATGGACCGGTTTGGAGAGGGGATTTTCTCCAGGCTTGCAGAGCTTAAACGTCAGAAGCTGGAGGCAGGCGAGAATGTGGTGGATTTAAGCATCGGAGCGCCGAATATTCCGCCGGCACAGCACATTCTGGATGTGCTCTGTAAGGAAGCTGCTGATAAAAACAATTACATTTACGCTATCAATGACCAGAAGGACCTCTTGCAGGCTGTTTCTCAGTGGTATAAGCGCCGCTACGGAGTGAATCTGGATCCGGATACGGAGATTTGTTCCCTGCTCGGTTCCCAGGAGGGACTGGCCCACATTGCCATGTCCGTTGTGGATGAGGGAGACCTTGTCCTGGTACCGGATCCGTGCTATCCGGTTTTTGCAGATGGACCGCGTCTGGCGGGTGCAGAGCTTTACTATATGCCGCAGAAAAAAGAAAATGGTTACGTGATCCGTCTTTCTGATATTCCGGAGGAGGTGGCACATCGGGCGAAGTTCATGGTGGTTTCTTATCCGAATAACCCGACTGCGGTCATGGCGCCGGATTCTTTCTATGAGGAATTGATTGCTTTTGCGAAGAAATACGATATCATTGTGCTCCATGACAATGCCTACAGCGAGCTGGTGTTTGATGGAAGGCACTGCGGAAGCTTTTTACGCTTTCCGGGTGCGAAAGAGGTCGGTGTGGAATTCAATTCCCTGTCTAAGACCTATGGCCTGGCAGGTGCGAGAATTGGCTTCTGCGTAGGAAATCCGGAGGTTGTGAAGCATTTGAAGCTGTTGAAATCCAATATGGATTACGGAATGTTCCTGCCACTGCAGAAGGCAGCCATTGCGGCAATCACCGGAGACCAGGCCTGTGTGGAGACCACCCGTGCAGCTTATGAGAAACGCCGTGATGTGCTCTGCAACGGTCTCAATGCGATTGGCTGGAAGATTCCGAAGCCGGAGGCAACCATGTTTGTCTGGGCTCCGATCCCGGAATCCTTTACGAGTTCTGAGGCGTTTGCGGTGGAACTGGTAAAACGCAGCGGCGTTCTGGTAACACCGGGCAGCGCCTTTGGCCCGGCCGGAGAAGGCCATGTGCGCATGGCACTGGTGCAGGATGAGCCGGAATTGAAGCAGGGCATTGCAGCAATTGACGCCTGCGGAATCCTGAGATGATCTGATCGGCCATATCCGTAAGATCAAGTGTTCAAACCGGAGTTTGCCTGAAATCAGGAAATAGAGATGAAAATTGCTTCATGACAGTACCAGGGTAGCATCTGCTGCGGTCTGTGAATAAACAGCTGCGGTATGGGTACTGTCATGGGGCAATTATTATAGTTCACAAGTGCATGGCAGGCAGCAGGTAATTTTTTAAAGAGGAATAAAAAATAATGAGTCAGAATTATAAAATGATCATACAATATGAAGGCACCCGGTATGACGGATGGCAGAAGCAGGGCAATACTGAGAATACGATTCAGGGCAGGCTGGAAAAGGTGCTGGAGCGTATGGCCGGTTGTCCGGTGGAAGTGCATGGATCGGGCCGGACGGATGCGGGGGTGCATGCAATGGGGCAGGTTGCAAACTTTCACCTGCCGGATGGCTACAGGCCGGATGCGGAATGCATCCGGACTTACCTGAATCAGTATCTTCCGGATGATATTGCCATAACGGAGCTGATCATGGTACCGGAGCGTTTTCACAGCCGCCTGAGTGCCGTAAAAAAGATCTACACTTACCAGATTGAGACCGGGACAAAGAAAAATGTATTTTCCAGAAGGACCTGCTATGGCCTGGGACAGGCACTGGACATCACGGCCATGCAGAAAGCAGCGGAGCTGCTCTGCGGAACCCATGATTACAAAAGCTTCTGCGGCAATAAGAAAATGAAAAAGTCCACGGTGCGGACGATTTACCGCATTGCCGTGGAACAGGAAGCGGACAGCAGCCTGGTGAAGCTGGAGTTCGAGGGAACGGGCTTTTTGCAGAATATGGTACGGATCCTGGCTGGTACGCTGATCGAGGTGGGGACCGGAAAACGGGAGCCGGGCAGTATGCCGGAGATTCTTGCTGCATTGGACCGCCAGGCAGCAGGTTACACGGCACCGGCAGAAGGACTCTGTCTGCAGCAGGTATTTTATGAATAAGCAGTTTTTCATGAGGAAGGTATGGCAAGCAATATGATGATGGATTTTCTGGTAAGACGGTTTATAAAAGATTATGAAAATGTGGAGAACGTGAAGGTACGGACAGCCTACGGCATGCTGGCAGGCATCACCGGAATCTGCTGCAATCTGTTACTGTTTGGAGGCAAGCTGTTTGCGGGACTTGTGGTAAACAGTATTTCTGTGATGGCAGATGCCTTTAACAATTTATCGGATGCTGCCTCCTCGATCATCGGTTTTGTCGGGGTGCGCATGGCAGAAAAGCCTGCAGATGAGGAACACCCATTCGGACATGGGCGAATGGAGTATATTGCGGCTTTTGTTGTGGCCTGTCTGGTCATTCAGGTGGGATTTTCTCTGTTAAAGACCGCTGTAGGAAAAATTCTGCACCCGGAGACTTTAAGCTTCAGCGCATACTCTGTTGGCATTCTGGTGTGTTCCGTGCTGGTCAAGCTGTGGATGGCTTCCTACAACCGGAAGATTGGAAAGAAGATCAATTCCACGGTCATGATGGCAACCGCAGCTGATTCCCTGGGTGATGTCGGAGCAACTTCAGCAACCATTGTATCACTTCTGGTATTCCGTTTCTTCCATATCAATATAGACGGTGTGATTGGTCTGGTGGTTTCGGTGCTGGTGCTGCTTGCCGGTGTGAACATCGCAAAGGATACGCTGGCTCCGCTTCTGGGGCAGGCCATTGAGCCGGAGATTTACCATCGTATCTCGGAGTTTGTGGAGAGCTATGATGGCATTATTGGCAGTCATGACCTGATCGTGCACAATTATGGCCCGAGCCGCAGTATGGCATCGATCCATGCGGAAGTGCCGGCCAAAGTGGATATTGAAGACTCTCATGCAGTAGTGGACCGGATTGAACGGGATGCGCTGGAAAAGCTTGGTATTTTTCTGGTCATCCATATGGATCCGGTAGAAACAGACAACGAGCAGGCAGCAGTTTTAAAAGAAATGGTCATTGATGTGATCCTGCATCTGGATTCCCGTCTGACACTGCATGATTTCCGTATCGTGCAGAGCCAGGCCCACGTAAACCTGATCTTTGATCTGGTGGTGCCGCGGGAATACACAAAGCAGATGAGGGAGGAACTGACCCGGAAGGTGTGCGAGAAGGTGCGGGAGCGAGATAGCCGCTGCGCCTGCATAATCACGGTTGAAAACAGTTATCAGCAGGAAGAACATCAGAAATAGGCAGGATCTGCATCAACGATAAGGAAGGAAGCGCCGATTGAACCACGAAGAATTTTTGAAACAGGTAGCACTTGGTGACCGGGAAGCCTTTCACCAGCTTTATCTGGAGACGGGCAGGAGTGTCTACAGCTTTATTCTGTCTATCCTGAAAAATCCGCAGGATGCAGAAGAGGTTTTGCAGGAGACCTATCTGAAAATCTGGACCTCTGCCGGAAGCTATAAGCCACAGGGGAAACCTCTTGCCTGGATGTTTACCATTGCAAGGAATCTGTGTTATATGAAATTTCGGGATCAGAAACGCATGGCAGACGTGGGACTGGATGATCTTTCGGGGGGAGATGTTGGGGATCTTTGCCTTCCGCTGGAGCATATGACAGACAGCATGATGTTACAGACGGCGATGGAAATTTTGAAGGAAGATGAGCGGCAGATCGTGCTCCTGCATGTGTCTGCCGGGCTGAAGCACAGGGAAATTTCGGAAAACCTTGGGATTCCGCTGTCTACGGTGCTGTCAAAGTATAACCGTGCCATGAAAAAACTGCAGAACTATCTGCAGGGAGAGGCGTAAGCGTAAAATGAAAAAAATAAATTTTTTTAAAAAAGTGCTTGACCAAAGAGAAACTATCGTATATAATAATCCTCGTTGCAGCAATGGGCTATCGCCAAATGGTAAGGCAACGGACTCTGACTCCGTCATTTCAAGGTTCGAATCCTTGTAGCCCAGTTTAAAAACTTCATATCCGATTTGATTATTGGGCTATCGCCAAATGGTAAGGCAACGGACTCTGACTCCGTCATTTCAAGGTTCGAATCCTTGTAGCCCAGCTGTTTAAAAGGCTTCCGAGATTCGGGAGCCTTTTTTGCATGATA
>NZ_QUIV01000030.1:31378-40286 GCF_003480315.1 Clostridium sp. AM33-3
CTGTTTAAAAGGCTTCCGAGATTCGGGAGCCTTTTTTGCATGATAGAAAATTGCATGGAACGGAAATCTGTTTTCCTGCATTCTTTTACGGAAAAACAGTTGTGAATCCTTACGGAATGTGAGATAATAAGAGGCGGTTTCTATTTTAAAGGGTTATTTATGATGGAACTGTAACAGGCGGTATGACCGAAAAGGAGGGCAAACCATGTATTCTTTTGACAGCAGAGTTCGTTACAGCGAGGTGGACGAAGACCGGAAGCTTTCCCTGACCGGAGTGATCAATTACATGCAGGACTGCTCCACGTTTCAGTCGGAGGACTTAAACATGGGAATTGATTATCTCGCAGAGAAGCACCGTGCATGGCTGTTATCTTCCTGGCAGATCGTTGTGGACCGTTATCCGAAGCTTGGAGAACGTATTGTGGTAAGCACCTGGCCCTATGATTTTAAGGGCATCTACGGATATCGTAATTTTACGATTCAGGATCCGGAGGGCAGTTATCTGGTGCGGGCCAACTCCAACTGGTTTTTCTTTGACACGGAGCACGGTGTTCCTGTGCGTGTTGGAGAAGAAGATATCCGGGGGTATGGCGTGGGACAGGAAAAAAAGCTTTCTATGGACTATGCGCCGAGAAAAATTCCGCTTCCGGATGAATATGAGGAATTTCCGGCCATTGCGGTGGCAGCACACCACATTGATACCAACCACCATGTGAACAATGCCCAGTATGTAGAAATCGCGCGTGAGGTATTGCCGGCAGGGCTGTTTATCCGGGAACTCCGGGTGGAATACAAAAAAGCAGCAATCCTCGGAGACCAGATCATTCCGCGTGTCAGCGCGGAGGCAGACTGCTATACAGTGGCTCTGTGTGATACAGAAGGAAGGCCTTATGCAGTTGTATGGCTGCGGACAGGCAGATAACCGGTTGTGAAGGAACGACCAGAAAGAGAGAACCAGATGATTGAATTAGGAAAGATACAGCTTCTTGTAGTTCAGAGAGAAAAAGAATTCGGAGTGTATCTTGGTGAGAAGAAAGAGGACAAGAACTCGGTACTTCTGCCGAAAAAGCAGGTGCCGGAAGGCACAAAGGTAGGCGACAGCCTGGAAGTATTTGTATATAAGGATTCCCAGGATCGCCTCATTGCAACCACCAACCGTCCGAAGCTGCAGGTTGGGGAGACTGCCGTACTGACAGTCAAGGATGTGGCAAAGATCGGCGCTTTTTTGGATATGGGACTGGAAAAAGATCTGCTGCTTCCGTTTAAAGAGCAGAATCATAAGGTGCGTCAGGGAGAAAACTGCCTGGTGGCTCTTTATGTGGACAAGAGCCAGAGACTGGCTGCTACCATGAATGTGTATTCCTATATGAGCGCAGAATCTCCTTACAAGAAGGATGACAAAGTGCAGGGAACCATCTACGAGATCAATGAGAACCTCGGCGCGTTTGTGGCTGTAGATAACCGCTATTACGGACTTATTCCCAAGAAGGAACTTTACGGAGATTTCCGTCTGGGTGATGTGATCGAGGCTCGTGTGGTAAAAGTGAGAGATGACGGCAAGCTGGATCTGAGTCCGCGCCAGAAAGCTTATATGCAGATGGATGATGACGCAGAACTGGTGTTAAAGGTCATTGACGAGTTTGACGGTGTGCTGCCGTTTAATGATAAGGCAAGACCGGAGACCATTATGCGCGAATTCAAGTTGAGCAAGAATGCATTTAAGCGCGCAGTCGGCAAATTATTGAAAGAAAATAAAGTTCGTATTACAGAAAAAACGATAGAGAGAATATAGGAGGATAGTTTTGGACACGATAGAATACTATAATAAGTATGCATCGCGAATTTTTGAGGATACAGTAGACCGGGATATGGAGCCGCAGCGCGAGGAGTTTTTAGAGGAACTCCGGGAAATCGACGGCGACACCATTCTGGATCTCGGATGCGGTTCCGGCCGCGACAGTCTGGCTTTTTACGAGCAGGGCTTTGATGTGACCCCGCTGGATGCATCGGAGGAGATGTGCAAGCTGGCAGAGATCCACACCGGGCTGGAGGTACTGTGCATGGATTATGCGGACATGGAGTTTGATGATGCCTTTGACGGTATCTGGGGGAATGAAGCTCTCATCCATGTGCCGGAGGATGAACTGCCAGGTATCCTGGAAAAATTGACCGAGGCGCTGTGCCAGAACGGAATCTTATTCCTTTCCTTCCAGGAAGGGGACTTTGAGGGACAGAGAAGCGGCCGATATTTCTGTGAGTATACACGGGAAGAGCTGGAACGCATTCTGACCGAGACCGGACGTCTGGAAATCTTGAAACTCTGGACTACAGAGGATGAAGACAGGGAAGAAGGAGACAAGCTCCTGAATGTACTTGCGAAAAAGATTTCCTGACCGAATACATGCATATCCGGCAAAGCGGAGGCCGGTTGCCAAATCGGCAGTGTTTCGCCGGTGTGATAAGGAGGTATTATGGGAGTCAGGGGAAGGTCACCGGTCCGGGATTACATTCTGATCCTGATCGGGGCATCAATTATGGGGTTTGCGATCAAAAACATTTATGATCCCATGGGGCTGGTTACGGGAGGTGCCTCTGGTGTAGCCATCATCTTAAAAAAGCAGTTTGGTGTGCCGCTGTGGCTGACGAATACAGCAATCAACGTTCCGCTGTTTGCGGCGGCAGCAAGGTTAAAGGGCTGGAAGTTTATCAGGCGTACGCTGGTGGCAACCGTTGCGCTTTCTGTATCGCTGTATGTGATCCCGGAAATACCGTTTCTGATGGATGATCTGTTTTTGACGGCACTGTTCGGAGGAATCATCACCGGGGCCGGGGCCGGCATTGTATTTGCCTGCCAGGCAACGACGGGCGGAACTGATATGCTGGCGGCGCTGATCCGCCGCTGGATGCCGCATTACACCATTGCCCAGATCATGCAGGTGCTAGATGCCATTATTGTTCTGATCGGAGCAGGAGTTTTTGGCATCACCTATGCCCTTTATGCTTTGATCGCAATCTATTCGGTTTCTAAGGTGTCAGACGGGATCATTGAAGGTATGAAATATTCCAAGGTGGCCTATATCATCTCGGATAAGAGTAAAGAAATCGCAGCAGCTATTTTAAAAGAGATGGATCGTGGTGTGACAGCCCTGGATGCAAGGGGAATGTACTCCGGAAACCGGAAAGATGTCCTGTTTTGTGTTGTATCGAGAAAAGAAATTGCACAATTAAAGGAGCTTATAGTTGGTCATGATGCACAAGCTTTTGTCATCGTAAGTGACGCGCGGGAGGTTTTGGGAGAAGGTTTTATTGAATATAGACAATAAAACCTTAAAAAAGGCAGGCAAGTATTGGATACTTGCTTGCTTTTTTCTGCGAGGTGCATTAAAATATACGATAAAGGTCCTTTCAAGTTTGTGCGATTTTACAAAACGGGGCGGTATTACGAAATTAGGATTAAGGAGTGAATATTATGATTTCAAACCAGATTCTTCAGACAACCATTGACGGACTGAAGGGGATCACCAGAATTGATCTGTGTATCTGTGATACGGAAGGAAAGGTGCTGGCTTCTACATTTCCAGAGGCAGAAGAGTATGAGAATTCCATTCTTTCCTTTGTGGAGTCACCGGCAGACAGCCAGGTGATCCAGGGATATCAGTTTTTCAAGGTGTTCGATGAGCATCAGTTAGAGTATATCCTGCTTGCCAAGGGCAGCAGCGATGATGTTTACATGGTAGGAAAGCTGGCAGCGTTCCAGATCCAGAATCTTCTGGTGGCTTACAAGGAGCGTTTCGACAAGGATAACTTCATCAAGAACCTGCTTCTTGATAATCTTTTGCTGGTAGACATTTACAACCGCGCAAAGAAGCTGCATATTGAGACGAATGTGCGCAGGGTTGTATTCCTCATTGAGACCAAGCAGGAGAAAGATATCAATGCGCTTGAGACAGTCCGCAGTCTGTTTGCCACCAAGACGAAAGATTTCATTACCGCGGTAGATGAGAAAAACATCATCCTGGTAAAGGAAGTAAAGCCGAATGAGGACTACGCAGATCTGGAGAAGACCGCCAGTGTCATCCTCGATATGTTAAGCTCTGAGGCTATGACCAAGGTGCGCGTGGCTTACGGTACTGTGGTCAACGACATCAAGGAAGTGTCCCGCTCTTATAAGGAAGCAAAGATGGCCCTGGATGTCGGCAAGATCTTTTACAATGGCAAGAATGTGGTTGCATATGGAACTCTGGGAATCGGCCGCCTGATCTATCAGCTGCCGCTGCCGCTGTGCCGCATGTTTATCCGCGAGATCTTCGATGGCAAATCTCCGGATGAGTTTGACGAGGAAACCTTAACCACCATCAACAAGTTCTTTGAGAACAGCTTAAATGTATCCGAAACATCCCGTCAGCTCTACATCCACAGAAATACCCTGGTGTACCGTCTTGACAAGCTGCAGAAGAGCACAGGACTGGACCTTCGTGTTTTTGAGGATGCGATTACATTCAAGATCGCACTTATGGTTGTAAAGTACATGAAATACATGGAGAACCTGGACTATTAATCATGATTGAAATTCGTAATATAAGCAAAACGTATGATAACGGAAGCAAGGCACTGAAGGATATCGACATCCGTATCCAGGACGGAGAATTTGTCTTTATCATGGGACGGAGCGGATCAGGAAAATCAACCCTGATCCGCCTTCTGCTGAAAGAGGCAGAACCTACGTCTGGACGCATCGTTGTAAACGATATGGATCTTCAGAAGATGCCGCGCCGTTATATTCCCAAATACCGCCGCCGTCTGGGCGTGGTGTTTCAGGATTTCCGGCTTTTAAAAGACCGGACCGTATTTGAAAATGTAGCATTTGCCCAGCGCGTGGTAGGTGCCTCTCCGAGAAAAATCCGCGAAGAGGTTCCGCGCATGTTAAAACTGGTGGGACTTTCCTCCAAGTACAAGTCTTTCCCACACCAGCTTTCCGGCGGAGAGCAGCAGCGTGTAGCGATTGCCCGTGCGCTGATCAACCGTCCGGAGGTACTTCTGGCCGACGAGCCGACCGGAAATCTGGATCATGAGAATGCGGCAGAGATCATGAAGCTACTGGAACGGATCAACGCGCTTGGCACTACAGTTGTGGTCGTAACCCACAGTCAGGAAATGGTAGATCAGATGGGCAAACGTGTCATCACCCTGAACAAGGGACGTCTGGTAAGTGACGAGAGAAAGGGTGGATCGGACCGTGAAGATTAGTACATTCTGGTATTGCATAAAAGAGGGCATGAAGAATATATGCAGAAACATCTGGTTTTCGCTTGCTTCTGTGGCGACGATTTCTGCATGTATTTTTTTGTTTTGCCTGTTTTTTTCCATTATTGCCAATATCCGGTATATGGTGAAGCATGTGGAGAGCACGGTTGGAATTACAGTGCTGTTTGATGAAAATTTGACAGAGCAGGATATCCAGGGGCTTGGCGAGATCATCCACCAGCGGCCTGAAATCCGCGAGATGTATTATATTTCTGCGGAAGATGCCTGGAATTCTTTTAAGGAAGAGTATTTTGCAGGCCATGAGGAGCTGGCCGAGGGCTTTGCGGAAGACAATCCGCTGGCTGGTTCTGCTTCTTATGAGATCTTTTTAAACGATATTTCCCAACAGGATGAGCTGGTTGCGTATTTACAGGGGCTGGATGGCGTGCGCCAGGTGAACTATTCCAACTCGGCGGTCGCCGGTTTTTCAGGCTTCAACCGTGTGATCGGTGTCCTGTCTTCCCTGATCATTGGTGTGCTTCTGGCGGTATCCCTGTTTTTGATCAACAACACTATTTCCGTAGCAGCGGCATTCCGCAGACAGGAGTGCCAGATCATGCGCCTGATCGGTGCTACAAATTTCATGATCCGTGCACCGTTTATCGTTGAGGGCGTGATGATCGGCCTTATTGGCGCGCTGATCCCGTTGGCAGGAACCTATTTCCTCTATACAAAAGGAATTGTGTATCTGTCTGAGCGGTTTCATGTGCTCTCCAACCTGTTTTATTTTGTACCGGTTGGTGAAATCTATCCGCTGCTGATCGGGGCAGCACTGATCCTGGGTGTGGGAATCGGATTTTTTGGAAGCTTTTTCACCATTCGCAAGTATATGAAGGTGTAACGATGCATAAAAACAAATGGAAAAACATACAAAAACGTATGCTGGCAGCAATGCTGGGCACGATAATTGCCATGTCCTCATTCCAGACAGTTTACGCAACAAAGCAGGATGTGGAGGCGGCCAAAAAGAAGGTTAGCTCCATTGAAGAAGAAAAGAAAAAGGTACAGGCTACCATTAAAAATCTGGAAGGATTGAAAAACGACGCGGCCGCATACGTGAAGGAGCTGGATGGCAGTCTGACAAAACTGGAGGGAGAGCTGGATCAGCTTTCTGCCCAGATCGGGACCAAGGAACAGGAGATCTCCGATACCGGCGTGGCGCTGGAGCAGGCGAAGGAGACAGAAAATAAGCAGTATGCGGATATGAAGCTGCGCATCAAATACATGTATGAGCAGGGCAATACCAGCTATATCGATATGTTGTTTCAGTCCGCAGATATGGTACAGCTCATGAACCGCGCTGAATATATTAACAAAATTTCAGATTATGACCGCAAAAAGATGGACGAGTACGAGGAAACCCGCCAGACGATCGCGGACGAGGAACAGAAATTAAAGACTGACCGGGAAGCGCTTCTGACAATGCAGGAGCAGACAAAGGCAAAGCAGGAGTCTGTCAGGACGCTGCGTGCCCAGAAGAATAAAGAGATGCAGAATTATGCGAGTCAGATCGATACTGCCCAGGGCCAGGTAGACCAGTACAATGCGGATCTGTCAGCCCAGGAGAACAAGATTAAGCAGATCGAGGCAGAGATCAGGCGCAAGGAAGAAGAGGAGCGCAAGAAGGCAGAAGCAGCCCGGAAGGCAGAAGAAGAAGCCAGAAAGAAAGCAGAGGCGGCCGGAAAGAAGGTTTCTGCCACTGATAAGGCGGCTTCGTATAATGTTGCCAGTCTTGGGAATATTAGCTTTAAGTGGCCGTGCCCATCCAGCAGCCGGATTTCTTCCGGTTTCGGAGGCAGAACTTCACCGACCAAGGGAGCATCCAGCAACCATCAGGGTATCGATATTCCTGCATCTACCGGTGCGGCGATCACGGCAGCGGCGTCCGGTACCGTTGTGGTGTCTACCTACAGCTATTCCGCGGGAAATTACATTATGATCAGTCATGGCGGTGGTGTATACACCGTATATATGCATTGTTCCCAGCTGCTGGCATCGGAAGGCCAGACGGTAAAACAGGGACAGACGATTGCAAAAGTCGGCTCTACCGGCTATTCTACCGGCTCACATCTGCATTTCGGTATCCGCTCCGGCGGACGCTATGTGAATCCGCAGTCTTACGTAAGCCCGTAAAGATTCAGAAACAGACGAGGTGACATCATTGGAGAAAGAAAATAAGGGCAAGTCAAAATTTTGGAAAGGCGTTTTAGCAGGTTCCCTTGTAACTGCTCTGGCAGGCTTTGGTATCGTAGGTGTGGCAACCGGCATATCCGTGATCGGGCGCACTGTGATCGAAAATCAGGCACAGAATACGACAGCAGCGGGCTCCGGCAGCGATGCCGTGCGTACCCAGGTGAATTTAAAGCAGGTTGATGCGAAAGTTTCCGTGCTGCAGCAGATCATCGATCGGTATTTTCTGTTTGATGAGGATGCGGAGCAGATGGAGACCGGCATCTATAAAGGCATGCTGGCCGGTCTGGGTGACCCGTACACGGTTTATTACACTCCGGATGAGTACAGCTCTTTAACGGAGGAAACCAGCGGCGTGTATTGTGGCATTGGTGTTCTGGTCAGCAAAAATGTGCAGACCGGAATTGTAACAGCACTCCGTGTATTCCCGGGATCTCCGGCAGAGGAAGCGGGGATGCAGAAGGGGGATATCATTTATAAGGTAAAAGACATATCTGCGGCAGAAGCGGAGCTGGATATTCTGGTCCAGGAGTATATCCGTGGTGAGGAAGGCTCCTATGTGGATGTTACTGTTCTGCGGGGGAGCGAGGAAATACCGCTTCATATTCAGCGGCGTATGGTGGAGGTTGCTACCGTAGAGCACCAGATGCTGCCGGATAAGACCGGATATGTGGAAGTAACGCAGTTTGATACGGTGACTGCTGAGCAGTTTATTTCAGCAGTGTCTGATCTGGAAAAGCAGGGTATGGAGCGCCTGGTCATCGACCTGCGCGATAATCCGGGTGGCGTGGTAACCTCCTGTGTGGAGATGGCAGCTTATATTCTGCCGGAAAATCAGCATAACGGAACGATTCTTTCCACGGCCACCAAAACCGGTCAGGAGGAACGTTATTATTGTCAGGCTGGCGAGACCAGGCATGAGGTGCGCGGGACAGATACCAAAGACGGCGAGTTCCCGAAGACGGATGATCATGAACTGAATATGCCGATCGCAGTGCTCATCAACGGCCAGTCTGCCAGTGCGGCAGAGGTATTTGCAGGTGCCCTGCAGGATTACGGTGCAGCAACACTGGTGGGAACTACATCCTTCGGAAAAGGAATTGTACAGAGCCTGATTCCGTTAACGGACGGTTCAGCAGTCAAGATCACCACCGCCCACTACTATACTCCGGCCGGACATGATCTTCATAAAAAAGGTCTGACCCCGGATGTAACGGTGGAACAGAAGCTGGATGAGGATCTCATTGGGCAGTACGATGTTCCGCTGGAGCGGGATAATCAGGTGCAGGCAGCGATCGAAGTGCTGGAAAAGTAGAAGCCTATCTGGTAACCAAAAAAGAATATAATCTGATACTTGGGGCTGTCGCACTAGCAAATATTTTTTGCTGGGCGGCAGCCCTGCTTTATGCCCAAA
>NZ_QUIV01000031.1:0-804 GCF_003480315.1 Clostridium sp. AM33-3
GAATATGACGAAGAAAAAAACTACAAAATGCTCCAGGAGCAGTACTGGAATATGGGGCACGAGCGTGGCAAGAGTGAGGGAATAACCCAAGGAAGAGCCGAGGGAAGAAACGAAGGAAAAACCAGGGCATTTATTCAATTGATTCTTGCAAAAATGCAAAAAAATTATACATCAGAACAAATTGCGGATATTCTGGAAATGGATCCAAATTTCGTAAAAGCAATCTGCCAGATTGCAGTTCCAATGTCACCGAACTATGATCTGGATAAAATCTATGAAACGTATCACACAATGAAATAGACATATTGCAATTATAGGACGGAACGAATAAAAGTCCGGAAGAGAATGAGACCGCCTTCCTCTATTTTCACATATCGTTGTTTGCTTGCTCTCACAACACGCGTTCGCCTGCATCGGACTACATCCGCTGCATTCGTACACGTGTGTTCAAGATGCAAACACCTGATATGCTGAAAATCCCGGAAAGCGGTCTCATTCACTTCCTGCTGTATTGGATCCGCTACAAAAAGTAACTGCAGCCTATATTAATTCTGCCATAAAGAATAAAACGCAGCCAGAACGCTACTATAAAAAGCCGGATTACAGGCTTTCATCAGCAACGTTCTGACTGCGTTTATTATTGTAGAATAACCAGTAAAGCAGAAGTTCCGGACACACCATACAGAATAAGCGGCACATTGGAATTTTCCTCGTGCGCGAGCATAGCGCCAGACCGGAGAGCATTGTCTGAGCGTGCAGAGCACGCGAGTTTTGCTCGCAGGTCTGGCAATAAGCGGCGGAGCG
>NZ_QUIV01000031.1:831-36531 GCF_003480315.1 Clostridium sp. AM33-3
AACAGGCGGCGGAGCGCAAGAGGTACAAAATTCCACTCAGTGCCGCGTTTCTTGTATGGTGTGCCCGGAACTTCGGACCTTCGATGGTTATTACTCAAATTTTTATTATTTTGAAAGCCGCGCCCGGCCGCCGAGTGTTCTACGGGATATTCTGAAAGGTGAGCCTAGACACTGGCGATACGCAGAAAGCGCATTCCTCCCGGAACCGGTGCAGCGGTTTTATTATAGCGCCGGGAATGAAAAAATGCAACGCTACAGCAGCTTTTTTATGGCATCCATGAGATAGAAGAACCATGCCAGCATCCTGCATCACCCCGCCTTCTGATAGTAGTATATGCAGAAAGCGGGATTCTTTCCGTGACAGAATGGGAACAGACTGCTATAATAGGGAAAAACGAAACGCATTTTATGCGGAGAAGAGGAGAGTCAAACATCATGATTCGTTTACACAATGATTACAACCGCGGCGCCTGTGCCAAAATTTTAGAGAAGCTGGCAGAGACTAATGCCGAAAGCTATGATGGATACGGAGAGGATACCTGGTGTGAAAAGGCAGCGGACCTGATACGGAAAAAATGCAAAGCTCCGGAAGCAGCTGTTCATTTCTTCCCAGGTGCAACCCAGGCAAACTTTATTGTCCATGCAGCAGCGTTAAGCCCGATCCAGAGTGTCATCTGCCCGGATTCCGGCCATGTGTATGCCCATGAAGCTGGTTCGATTGAGAACACCGGACACAAGCTGGTTCCGCTTCCATCTGCAGACGGAACCATTACAGCAGAACAGATCCGCAAGGCAGCCGCAGCTTATTATGAGGCAGGAGAACCGAACTATCTCTGTGAGCCGAAGCTGGTTTACATTTCCTTCCCGACCGAGTGGGGAACGCTGTATTCCGAGCAGGATCTGAAGGATATCCGCAAGGTATGCGATGAGTACGGTATGTATCTGTTTGTGGACGGTGCACGCCTGGGCTATGGACTTGGTTCTGCGAAGAATGATGTAACGCTGGAAAAACTGGCAGAACTGACAGATGTATTTTATATCGGCGGAACGAAATGCGGCGCTTTGTTTGGTGAGGCACTGGTCATCACAAACAGCGGACTGGCACGGAAATTCCGCACCTATATGAAACAGAATGGTGCGGTGCTGGCAAAAGGCTGGCTTCTGGGTCTGCAGTTCTGTGCGCTTCTGGAGGATGACACTTATGAGAAGATGACGGCCCGGGCCGATGCCTACGCCATGGAAATTAAGGCAGCCTTCAAAGAAAAAGGTATCCAGGAATTCGTGGACAGCTACACAAACCAGCAGTTCGTGATCGTGACGGACGAACAGGCAGAGAAGCTGGCGAAGGAGTATACTTTTGAGCAGGAGCGGACACTGGACGATGGAAGAAGGGTCGTACGGTTCTGCACCAGCTGGGCCACCACGGAAGCGGAGAAAGACCAGTTAATTGGGGATATCCGGGCACTATAGAATTTCCTGGATCTGGGAATCATGCTATAATGGAAACAGTATAGGAATAAGCTTGAAGAAAAACAGGTACTGATCGGATGACGGTCAGTACCTGTTTTTTTGAGTGCGCCTAGCGGCGCACGTTTCTAACGGGTTAAAGTCCCAAATCCGCCCGGTAGTGGAAAGGATATAGCCGAAAGCAAGGGTGTCCATCGTGAGATGGAATCTGAAGGAAGCTGGATGTGAGAAACATACTAACTCATGGGCAAATCTCTGGTCTGACGAACAGAAATCTCATATAAGGTTATGCATGAGGACAAGGCTGCTCATCAAGTCGAAGTCCAATAACTACACGGAATCATGCATGATAAATGAGGCAGATGGATGGAGAGGAAGAAACGTGTGGTACCTAGGGAGGTCTGTGCGGTACGCCTTGAAAGAGGTAACCATTGCATAAAGCAATGCTGAATGCACAGAAGTCAGCAGAGGTCATAGTAGCCGAGAGGTGAAGGACCGAATCAGTAGGAGTTTTGAGTATGACCGAGAAAGGAGGAATGACCGTCTATGGCAGAAAACATTGAAAACAATGGCTGTTCGCAAAGAGATAATGCGGAACATGAAGGGTATGTGAAAGCGTCTAGGTCATTCAATCGGATATGGAAAGAAAGAGACAGTGCACAGCCGAGACTTTTGGAAGCGATACTGTATAAAGACAACTTTAACAGAGCGTATAAGAGAGTTAAGGCAAACAAGGGAGCGCCAGGAATTGATGGCATGACCATTGAGGAGGCTCTTCCATATCTAAAGGAACATCAACAAGAGTTATATGCCATTTGATGCGATTAACAAAATTGATAATAATTTTCATTATAAAGCATTGTATTAATACCTGTACATATGATATACTCCTATAAGTTAGCTAAGACTAACCAATACTGAAGGAAAAGGAGTTCTGATGTGAAAGTAATTAATGTATTGTCTGCGGCTGCTTGCGCTGCGCTCATAGCGGCGTCTTCTGCAGGGACCGCAATGGCTGCGGAAACCGTAACTGGGGGGGGCATGGAAGACGTCTTGGAGTTATGTAATGCCAGATGGCTCTCGTGCGAAAAATGTCTGGGTGCAAACACCTGATGGAAAATGGTATCATATGGATCAGGATGGTATTATGCAGACCGGATGGTTTTATGATCAGAATGGAAAATGGTACTACCTGAAACAAGATGGTTCTATGGCAACAGGGTGGCTTCTCATTGGACAGCGCTATTATTATCTCAATCCATCAGGAGATATGGTTGCCAATGGGAAGACACCTGATGGCTATACAGTAAATGCGGATGGTGCCTGGTGTAATCCAGATGGAAGCGCAATTGTAGTTAATAACAGTAATTCTGGAACCGCAACCACAAGGAGCTCTGGAAGCTCTTCTGGTGGAGGAGGTTCAAGTAGCAGTTCATCCAATAACGGATCTAACAGCACAGATAAAACTGATCCAGAACAGCCAAACAAACCGGAACAGCCTGATAAACCAGAAAATCCAGAGCAGCCAGATAAACCAGACCAGCCAGAAAATCCTACTGTTCTGCACGGATCGGCAGCAGTGGGCTATGGTTATTATGCAAAGGTGGCTGTGACTGTAAATGATGATGGCACCATTCTTTCTGTGGAGGATGATGGAACGGTTCCGAAAGAGGATGGACTCAGTCCTGCATTTTGGAATAAAGCCTTGCAGTTTTTTGATACCGTAGTTGGCAAGAATCTCTCTGATTTAAAGGCAATGAAGACAACTCCTGGCGGCTCAAAGGAAGAGAAGGCGGACGCAGTTTCTGGAGCTACCTATTCTTCTAACGCAATCCGTCTTGCAGTATTAGATGCTTTGGGAGAAAGCGAAGATAGCGATGATTTTGTGATAAACGATGAAAATGTTTTGACAGAGTACACAGGTGATTCCGAGTTGGTTGTTATTCCGGATGGTATTCAGGCGATTGATGAATACTCCTTCTCCGGAAAAGAAAATGTTAAGAAGATTGTAATCCCTGCCTCCGTTACATACATCAATTCCAGCGCTTTTGAGAATTGTTCCAGTCTGAATGATTTTGAAGTTGCAGAAGATAATGAAGAGTATTATACAGAAGATGGAGTAATCTACGACAAAAAGGCAGATTCACAGCTTGTGCTTTTCCCATGTGGACGAGATGGCGCTTATTCGGTACCTGATACAGTTAAGACGATCGGTGATGGGGCATTTTATACTTCTCGTTTGGAAAGCCTTAAAATCCCAGCTTCTGTTGAAACAATTGGCAGTGGCATTGTAGACTATTGCTCTTTCCTTACTACTATTACCGTATCTGAAGATAATGCGATATACTCAAGTTCGGATGGGATTGTTTATGATAAGAGTCAAACACGTCTTGTAATTGTACCTCCGGGGATTAGTGGCGAGCATACGATACCGAATACAGTAACAGAATTAGAAGATTTTGCATTTTATAGTTGCTATAAACTGACAAAGATCAATCTACCTGGAAAGCTGAAGACTCTTCCGATGGGAGTATTTGCCGGTTGCTCTGGATTAAAGACTATACAGCTGCCGAATGGTCTTGAAACAATTGAGGATCGCGCATTTATCGGCTGCACATCTTTAGAGAGTATTACGATTCCAGAAGCTTTGACAAATTTTGGAGCCTATGTATTTACACAGTGTACAAGTTTGCAGAGTATCAAAGTTGATGATTTGAATTTTGAATTTAACTCCAAAAAGGGAGTTCTGTTTAATGCATTCGGAGATACTTTATATGCTTATCCAACAGGAAAATCAGGAGATTATGAGATTCCATCTGGAACAGTAATAATTAAACAGGGTGCTTTCTTCTCTGCTACGGATTTAGGGACAGTAACCGTTCCGGATTCTGTAACAGATATTGAACCAATTGCATTTGTAATGCCTGGTAGTGATATGCGTCCGGCTAATTTGAAGCTTAAGGGAAGTGCTGGATCAGCGGCTGAAGAGCATGCAACTATATATGGTATTGAATTCGAAACAGTCGGTGGCAGCCAACAGCCTGTAATTCCGGAAAAAGGACTTACTGAAAAAATTGATGGTGTAAGCTATCGTACATTTGATGGTAAAACAGCCCGTGTAGTTTCTGTTGATGACGATGTAAAAGAGATTATTATCCCGGACAACGTCACAATTCAAGGGATGGAAGTTGTTGTCAATCAGATTAATGTACAGGCATTTGCGGGATCTGCAGTTGAAACGATTGTAGTTGGTGACAATGTTGAAAAAATTATGGATTTGGCGTTTATGGAATGCTCTAAACTACGTTCAGTAACCTTAGGAGCTAAGGTTTCAAAATGCGATTATTCAGTATTTAATGCTTGTTATGCACTTGAAGAAATAAGTGTATCATCTGAAAATGCAACATTCTTTGATAACGACGGAGTGCTGTATGAGGATATAGATGAGGAAAATTGGACTCTTGTACATTATCCAAGTGCTCGTGCCGATGAAGAATATGAAATACTGAATGGTACGACAAGTGTTGCAGACAGCGCTTTCGAAAAAGCTAAAAACTTAAAACTCGTAACTTTCCCGGAGGGCGTTCACGAAATTGGTGATGACGCATTCTACGGACACAATGCGGAGCTTGTTATTGCAGCTCCTTCTGGCAGTGCAGCAGAAAGTTATGCGGAAGAGAACGAAATCACCTTCAAATCTACGGATGAAGATGAAAAGGTTGAGTCTGTATTAAAATCAAACGCTGATGTAGTAGCAGACGTTATCCCAGAAGTAGTCGAAAAGGTTGAGGATACCAAGGATTCTGAAAATGATGGCATCACCTCTAATACAGAAGAAATCAACAAAAACGATTCAAAATCCGAGGACGAATCAAACAAGGATGGCTCCGATAAGGTAGAGGATATCGATAAAGATGAATCTGGTAAGTCCGAAGAAAGCAAAGACGAAGCATCAGAGGATGAAAAGTCCGAAGAAAGCAAAGACGAAGCATCAGAGGATGAGAAGTCCGAAGCGAGCGGAGACGAAGTTTCAGAGGATAAGAAGTCTGATGAGAGTGAAGACGAAGTTTCAGAGGATGAGAAGTCTGGCGAAAATGGAGACGAAAGTTCAGATGAGGAAATCTCTGACGAGCAGGAAGAAAGCACAGAAGCTTAAGGTTTTATGACAAAAGAAATACCGTTTCATGGTCTTAGGATCATGGAACGGTATTTCTTTTTTTGATAAGCATTTAAAATTTCATTGTGCGTTCAAATGCCTAAATAAAGCGATACAAGTACTTTCTGTGCATCCAGATGGACAGCAGCAGTGTCACAAACTCTGCCACAGGAATAGCCAGCCATGCCCCATTGACCCCGAAGAACTGCGGAAGCACCAGCAGTGAGATCACGGTGAAGAGCAGAGTACGGCAAAAGGAGATGATGGCAGATGATTTTCCGTCGGACAGGGCGGTGAAAAAGCCGGAGGAGGCAATGTTAAAGCCGCTGAATAAAAAGTTATAGGCAAAGATCCCAAATCCGGTCACGGCCAGTGCATGAGTTTTCGGATCATCCGTGAAGATAGTTACAATACCGGTCGAAAGATAAACGGCGGCAAAGGCTATGATCACAGAGGAAATGCTGACAAAACGGAAGGAAATACGGTAAATGCTTTTCAGCTCCTTCCGGTTTCCGGCACCGTACTGATATCCCACGATCGGGCTGGTTCCAATGGAAAAGCCCAGGTAAAAGGCATTGAACAGAAACTGTCCGTACAGCAGGATCGTGATGGCAGCTACACCATTCGGACCTGCCAGACGCATCAGGATGATGTTGAATAGAAAGGTGATCACGGCATTGGAAAACTGGTTTACCATTTCAGAGGAACCGTTGTAGCAGGCCTGGATCAGTTCTTTTGTGTGCATGGTGAAGCGAGTCAGATGAAGAGCATGCTTCTGATTCAGAAAAAAGACCAGTCCTGCCAGGGCCGGTACCATCTGGCCAAGTCCGGTAGCCAGGGCAGCTCCGGCAATGCCAAGATCGCAGGATACGATAAGTACATAGTCCAGTCCCGCGTTGATGATCCCGGCGATCATGGTGAGGAAGAGTCCGAGGTGCGGCGCTCCGGCAGTTACCAGATAGGACTGGAACAGAGTCTGGAGCATGCAGGCCGGAGCAAAGCCCATGAGGATGCTGAGGTAGGTGCGGCAGTCTGCTAACAGCAGATCGTTGGCACCGAGTGCCCGGCTGATGAAATCCGGAAAAAGCAGGGACAGGATGGACATCAGCAGACTTAACAGAAAGCCAGTCAGAGTAAAAAGGGAGAGACATTCTTTTGCCAGCTGTATTTTCTCCTCGCCCAGATACCGGCTGATGACTGCATTGCCGCCAGTGGCCAGCATGGTGCCAATGGCAATGACGATGCTGGCCACCGGATAGACGATGTTTAAGGAGGACAGGGCATTACTGCCAATAAAGCGGGAGATGAAAATGCCATCCACGATGGTGTAGAGGGACATAAACATCATCATAATGATAGAAGGAAATGTAAACTTCAGCAGACTCCAGGGAGAAAAATGCTGGCTGATGGATGTACTCATAATCAAAAACTCCTTATAAAAAAGAAATAGCTTGAAAACTTAAGTGACCTTTGAGAGAATAAACCATAGGGTTACCCGATAGTCAAGAGGTTTGAATGTTTTTTTTGAAAAACGGTCGCTAAAAAATCAGGATAGTAGCGAAGGAGAAATATGTATGGACCGTAATCTGTATATGACAACAGGAGAGTTTGCCGCGCTGATGGGCGTTTCCAAATATACGTTATTCCATTATGATGATATTGGCCTGTTTTCTCCGGAATATGTGGCAGAGAACGGTTACCGTATGTATTCACTTTATCAGCTGGAAACTCTGGAAACGATTCTGATGCTTCGGGATCTTGGTATGCCGCTGAAAGAAATCCGGCAGTTCCTGCAGGTGCGAAGCCCCAAAGAGCTGGTCCGGATCTTTGCGGAAAGGGAACAGCAGATTGAAAAAGAATTGTCCAGATTAAAAACGATGCAGGGGTGGATCCGGCAGCGGCGAAAAAAGATCAGCATGGTAATGCAGCAGGATTTTTCTGATATTGGGATCCATCATTTTCCGGAACGTTATTATCTGATCCGGCAGATTGACGGGACATCAGAGAAGGATTATATGGAAAAAACCAACCGGCTGATTCTGGATTTTAAACATGCGGAACAGCGCAATGATTACGAAGTGGCATATCTGCAGTATGGAAAAAATCTGTCCAGGCGGATTTATAATGCGTATGACAATGTACTTCTTCTTCTGGAGCAGAAACCGAAGCATATGGAATACCGTATCATGCCGGAGGGGGATTATCTGACGGGATTTCATGTCGGACACTGGAATGCAATCGGAGAAGCTTATGCGCGCATGGAAGCTTACCGGAAGGAACACAAAATTCAGACAGATATGGTGTATCTGGAGCGTGACATGGTGGATCAGCTTGCGGTGACAAGCGTGGAAGAGTATGTGACGGAAATTGCGGTTCGCATTGTACACGAAAACTGGACTGATTGAAAAATATAAAACTGGATATTTAAAACAATCCAGATAGCCGCTATAATCTCCATCAAGATAACCGATGCGGTCCGGAACGCAGGGAATCATACGTTTACGCAAAGGAGACAGATGGAATGAATACAGAGAGATATGAGTTAAATAAGCAGCTGGCACAGATGTTAAAGGGCGGCGTTATCATGGATGTTACTACCCCGGAGCAGGCAAGGATCGCGGAAGAGGCAGGCGCGTGCGCAGTTATGGCGCTGGAGCGTATTCCGGCGGACATCCGCGCGGCAGGTGGTGTTTCCCGCATGAGCGATCCGAAGATGATCAAGGGCATTCAGGAGGCTGTATCCATTCCGGTTATGGCAAAATGCCGGATCGGTCATTTTGTGGAGGCACAGATCCTCGAAGCCATCGAGATCGATTACATTGACGAGAGTGAAGTTCTCTCCCCGGCGGACGATGTGTTCCATATCGACAAGCGCAAATTCAACGTTCCATTTGTCTGCGGTGCGAAGGACCTGGGGGAGGCGCTCCGCCGCATCAATGAGGGAGCTTCCATGATCCGTACCAAAGGTGAGCCGGGAACCGGTGATGTTGTGCAGGCTGTCCGCCATATGCGCATGATGAATCAGGAAATCGCTAAGATTACCTCTATGCGTGAGGATGAACTGTTTGAGGAGGCAAAGGTTCTCCGGGTTCCGTATGATCTGGTGCAGTATGTACATGACAATGGACGTCTTCCTGTTGTAAACTTCGCGGCAGGCGGCGTGGCAACCCCGGCCGATGCAGCCCTGATGATGCAGCTTGGTGCAGAGGGCGTGTTTGTTGGTTCCGGCATCTTCAAATCCGGAGATCCAAAGAAGCGTGCGGCAGCCATCGTAAAAGCAGTTACCAACTTCAAGGATCACAAGATGCTGGCTGAGCTTTCCGAGGATCTGGGTGAAGCCATGGTCGGCATCAATGAGCAGGAAATTGCGCTGCTGATGGCAGAAAGGGGCAAATAAGATGAAGATTGCAGTCCTTGCAGTTCAGGGTGCCTTCATCGAACACGAGAAAAAGCTGGGGGCTCTTGGAGCAGAATGCTTTGAACTTCGTCAGAAGAAGGACCTGGACACCGGTTTTGACGGCCTTGTGCTTCCGGGCGGCGAGAGCACGGTGCAGGGAAAGCTTTTGCGGGAGCTTGACATGTTTGATGCACTGAAAGAAAAAATCGAGAGCGGCTTGCCGGTTCTCGGCACTTGTGCCGGTCTTATTCTGCTGGCAGAGCAGCTGACCAACGATGACCATGTGTATTTTGGTACGCTTCCGGTTTCTGTGCGTCGAAATGCCTATGGAAGGCAGCTTGGAAGTTTTCATACGGTACAGGAATTTGCTGGAATCGGAGAGGTTCCCATGACGTTTATCCGTGCCCCTTATATAGAAGAAGCAAAGGAAGGTGCGCAGGTGCTGGCTGAGGTGGAGGGGCACGTTGTGGCGGTGCGCAGCGGAAACCAGTTTGGAATGTCTTTCCATCCGGAGCTAGATGCAGACAACCGGATCCATGAATTATTTTTAAAGACTGTGCAGGCATGGAAAACGCACCGATAATCTGGAAAAACTAAAAAAGAAAACCCGAACATTCACCGAAAAAGGTGTTGGTTCGGGTTTCTTTTATAAAAGGACTGACGTTTATTCTGCAGCGGGTTCAGCCGTACAGAGCTTTTTGAGCGGCAGTTCAAGAAGGGAACGCCACAGGCGAACCAGCTGGCCGACGCAGAGTGCATTGATCAGGGTACCCTCTCGCACACCGTTGAGCTTGTGGAAAGCGATGAGGGCAACTGCCATAGCCAGGATGGTCAGGGTACTGTCGAAGGCAACCTTGGCATTTCCGAAAGGAATACCGGTTTTTTTCGAAAGCTCGCGCACGAATGCTTCGGCCGGAAGCATGATCACATCGGCAATTACCTCAAAGCTGATGCCAAGTGCCATGATAATGCATCCGATGACCAGGTAAACAAAGGACGGACCCCATGGACCGCCGAAGCGGGTCGGGATAAAGGCCATAGCCGTATCAATGCAGAAGCTGAAAAAGAATGTCACCGGAATCTGCAGAGCCTGATGGATGGTAAATTTTCTGCGAAGA
This sequence comes from Clostridium sp. AM33-3, assembly GCF_003480315.1. Classification (GTDB taxonomy): domain Bacteria; phylum Bacillota; class Clostridia; order Lachnospirales; family Lachnospiraceae; genus Brotaphodocola. The sequence goes on from NZ_QUIV01000031.1 coordinate 10,970, forward strand.
ATGGCTTCCAGCATCAGGAACGTCATATTGAATAAAAATGTGTAGGTTCCCATGGAAATGCTGGTGATCAGGCTCAGAACAAACGGAAGACCGGATACTGGCGAAGTGCCGAGACCGGCACGTGTAATAAAGGCAATGCCGGTGGCGCTAAGGATGACTCCGGTCAGGAACAGGGCATAGCGCCGGATGTAAGTGTGAATAGACATGACTGTAAACCTCCCAATTGTCATTGTCTATATTTTAACTGCAATCTAACTATTTTTCAAGTATAATAAAAATTTTTTTGGTAAAAATCACTGCTTCAGGTCCTGAAGAAAATGGATCAATTCAGCAGAACAGTTATTTTTGATGATGATCATGCCCTGGTTGGCAGCTGTCATCAGATAAAAATGGGTTCTGGTTTCTACCAGGTGGGCAATGCTGCTGTATGGAACATCAACGGACTGCTGGTTGCTGGTCTCCTGAAGATGGTCTTCATAAAAACGCATGACAGAATGGCGCTCCTGCAGCTGAGGATTGGCATTGTAGACCCTGCGGCACTGGCGTTTGGAAACATACACCAGTACAAGCGGTATGGCAAATACTACAAGCAGGTAGGTAAAAGCCGAGGTACCGGGGGCTGTAAAAACCCGCAGGAAACCGGAGAAGATCATAAGAATGTAGCATACAGCCAGGATCTTCGGGCGGTATTTGCTGATCCGGAGTGGAACGATCATGTTGAAGCGTGTAAATTCTTCCAGGTTATAATCAGTAAAGGTCTGGTATAAAAATTTCATATGTGAAAGCCTCCTATCATCCCGATTATAGCGAAAAGTGATAAAAATTACAACCTGCATTGTGTATTTTATACAACTTTTTTATTGTGAATACTACAGTGGAAACCTGTGAACTTTAGATAATTAAGAAAAATATAAAAAAATAGATAGCGATAGTGTGCAAAATAGAGAAAGTAATGGCACAAACTTGACTTTTGTAAAGTATCATGCTATTATACGTGACAAGACAAAGGGGTCTACATCAGATAAGGAGATGTAGGCCCTTTTTTGTTCTATCTTAACAACATTTTAATAAAAAGACCCCCAATGCAACCCCCAACCCCTTGCATCGAAAGAAAGGAGATAGACTTGATGAAAAAACTGATCGGACTGATTCCTTTGTATGACGATGACAAGGACAGCTACTGGATGCTTCCCGGATATATGAAGGTTCTCGAAGCCTGCGGAGCCCTTCCGGTCATGCTTCCGTTAACCACGGATCCGGAAGAACTGAATGACTGCTTCAGTCTTTGTGATGGCATTCTGATGACCGGCGGACACGATGTGGACCCGGCACTTTACGCAGAGACGGCAAAGAAAACCTGCGGAATACCATGCAGCAGCCGTGATAAGATGGAAGCGTATCTGTTTGAGAAAGCATTACAGGAAGACAAGCCGGTATTTGGAATCTGCAGAGGCGTACAGCTTATGAATGTACTGCTTGGCGGGACTCTGTATCAGGATCTTCCTACAGAACATCCATCTAAGACGGAGCATCACATGGCGTCTCCTTACGACAGGCCGGTACATAAGGTTACAGTAAAGGAAGGAACACTTCTGGCGGACATCATCGGAGCCGGAGAGCATGGCGTGAACAGTTATCATCACCAGGCGGTAAAAGACCTGGCACCGAAAGCCGAAGCCATGGCATACTCTGAGGACGGACTGGTGGAGGCCATTGCGGTACCGGACAAAACCTTCATCGTGGGTGTGCAGTGGCATCCGGAATTTGCATTTGAAAAAGATCCGGAGTGCAGGGCAATCGTTCAGGCCTTTGTGGATGCCTGCAGTAAAAAAGAATATTGATCCTTGACCGGCTATGGCCGTTGGGATAGATCAGGTGGAGAGGCTTCTTCACAGCGTAAAAAGAGAGGAGAATTATTATGAAAAAGAAAGTAATGGTTATGGTAATGGCAGCAGCAATGGCAGCAGCAATGACAGCATGCGGCGGTTCCAAGAGCGCAACTGCAGATACTACCGCGGCAGCAGCAGATACCACCGCAGCAGATACCGCAGCAGAATCTAAGGCAGATGATACCACCGCAGCAGCAGACACTTCCGATAAGACCTGGGTCATCGCAACCGATACAGCTTTTAAACCTTTCGAGTATACGGATGAGAGCGGCAATTTTGTAGGTATCGATATGGATATCCTCAAGGCAATTGCAGAGGATCAGGGCTTCAAGTATGATGTACAGGTACTTGGCTGGGACGCTTCCATCGCAGCATGCCAGGCTGGTCAGGCAGACGGTATGATCGCAGGCGCATCCATTACCGATGAGCGTAAGAGCTCCGGCTGGATCTTCTCTGATGGCTACTATGATGCAAATCAGAGCATGGCAGTTGCAGAGAACTCTGATATTGCCGGCTTTGATGATTTAAACGGAAAGAAGGTTGCAGTTAAGACCGCATCCATGAGTGCAGATTACGCAGAAAGCATCAAAGACCAGTATGGATTTGAGATTACCTACTTTGAGGATTCACCGACCATGTATCAGGCAGTTGTAGGCGGTCAGGTAGCTGCATGTTTCGATGATACCCCGATCATGGCAAGCAACATCAAGGATACCGGTATTGCCATGAAGCTGGTAGATGGCACCGGCAATGATCCGGCTGAATACGGCTTTGCAATCTTTGATGACAGCAAGCAGGAGCTGGTTGATATGTTCAACGCCGGCCTGAAAGACATCAAGGATAACGGCACCTACGATGAGATCATCGCAAAATATTTAGGTGAGTAATATCGCTTAGAAACCAGAGGATGCGCCGCCGGCGCTTCCACGATATGGAAACAAGGCAGGCCCGTGCAATGCGGGCCTTGCCGGCTGTAACATTAAAACATAGAAAGAAAAAGGTGAGGCATTATGATCAAGATTATCACCACCTACGGACAGCTTCTTCTGCTTGCAATGGGACGGACCCTGCTGCTTGCATTCTTAGGTTTGATTTTCGCGTGTATTCTGGGAATGATCTTCGGACTTCTCAGTGTAGTTAAGAATAAGGCATGCAACATCATTGCACAGATCTTCGTATTCGTAATACGTGGTGTGCCGATGATCGTGCTGGCCTTCTATGTATTCTTTGGTATTCCGTATCTGCTCAACACAATTCTGGGTATCGGAAACGGCTTTACGCTGTCAGCACTTCAGGCCGGCGTTATCTGCCTTGCCTTAAACTGCGGCGCTTATATGGCTGAGATCATTCGTGCCGGCATCCAGTCTGTGGATATCGGTCAGATGGAGGCCGGAAGATCTCTGGGTCTTCCATATTGGAAAACCATGAGAAAGATCATTCTTCCCCAGGCAATCCGCACCATGATCCCGAGCATCATCAACCAGTTCATCATCACCGTAAAGGATACCTCTATTCTGTCCGTTATCGGTTTTCCGGAGCTGGTTCTGGCTGCAAAGAATGTGCAGGCAGGTACCTTTAAGTCCTTTGAAACCTGGACCATTGTCGGAATCATGTATCTGATCGTCATTACGATCCTGTCTTATCTTGCAAAAATGGTAGAGAGGAGGGTGAACCGTGGAGTTAAACGATAAAACTGTAAAGATCAAAGTCGAGAAGCTTCGCAAATGCTTCGGTGACTTGGAGGTTCTGCGGGATATTTCTACAGAAATCCATGAGGGCGAAGTGGTTGTTATTCTGGGACCGTCCGGTTCCGGTAAATCTACCTTCCTGCGCTGCTTAAACAAGCTGGAGACTACGACTGCCGGAAGCATTGTGATCGATGGCGTTAATATTTCAGAGAAAAAGGTAAACATGAATAAGGTGCGTGAGAACATCGGTATGGTGTTCCAGCATTTCAATCTGTTCAACAATATGGATGTGCTCCATAATCTGATGCTGGCTCCGACGGAGCTGAAAAAAGCAGACAAAAAAGAAGCGAAAGAGCGGGCGATGGCTATGCTGAAGCGGGTCGGTCTTGCCGAAAAGGCAGATGCGTATCCATCCCAGCTTTCCGGCGGACAGAAGCAGCGAGTTGCCATTGCGCGCGCACTGTGCATGAAACCGGACATCATGCTGTTTGATGAGCCGACCTCTGCACTGGACCCGGAGATGGTCGGTGAGGTACTGGCGGTTATGAAGCAGCTTGCCGCAGACGGCATGACCATGGTCATCGTGACCCATGAGATCGGTTTTGCCAGAGAAGTGGCTGACCGTGTTATCTTTATGGACGGCGGTTACATTGTGGAGGAAGGAACTCCGCAGGAGGTTATCTTAAATCCAAAAGAGGCACGTACCATCAGTTTCCTGAATAAGGTACTTTAGACGGAGGTGCAGCCATGGAAAAATATGTGATCACTATCTCCAGACAATACGGTTCATTCGGACGCCTGGTGGCAAAAAAGCTTTCAGAGCAGCTCCATATTGATTTTCTGGACCGTGATATTGTCGAGGAGACCGCGAAGCGGATGAATACCTCGGTCAAGCAGATCAGCCGGGAAGAAGAAATCACCCACTCTAAATTTTCGTATCTCAGCTATCCCTTTGGGCTGGGTACACCGGATGTGAGCGATGAGATCTTTCTGGTACAGCAGAGCATCATTGAGGATTTTGCCAGAAAGGGCTCCTGTATTATCGTGGGACGCTGCGGCGCCTACTGTCTCAGGAATGAGCCGAGACTTCTGCGGGTTTATATTTATGCACCTTATGAAGTCCGCTTAAAGAACTGCGTGGAGTACTTCGGCATGACCGGAAAAGAAGCCGTGCGGGCCGTGAATGAGTCCGATAAGGCGCGGGAGCATTATCACAAAAAATATATCCCCGGATATCAGAGCGATACGTTAAACAGCGACCTGTGTATCAACAGCGCATACTACAGTATCGAGGAAGCAGCTGAGCTGATCACGCAGGCAGCGAGGATGAAGTTTGGGGATATATAAAAATACAAAACAATGAACCTGTATTTTTTAAACAGCCAGGGGGCTTGGGCCTCCTGGCTGTTTCTGCTTTTTATCTTTATTTTTATAAAAATATATGAGATAATAAAAAGCAAACAAAAGTTCCTGTAATTTTCAAATCCATAAAGCAACGGGAGGAACATGTATGAGTAAACAAAAACTTCCGGTAGGAATGGACGGGTTTGAAAAAATCCGTCGAAATGGCTTTTATTATATTGATAAAACAAAATTAATTGAACAATTATTTCTAAATTGGGGAGAAGTGAATCTGTTTACGCGTCCGCGGCGTTTCGGTAAAACACTCAATATGAGCATGCTGAAGAGCTTTTTTGAGATCGGAACAGATCCGTCACTTTTTGAAGGACTCTACATTTCCGGGAATCAGGCCATTTGCGAGCAGCATATGGGGCAGTATCCGGTTATTTTTCTTTCTCTTAAAAATGTCGAAGGCTCCAATTTCGAGCGTGCGAAGTATCAGATGATGGAGCTGATAGCAAAGGAAGCAGCGCGGCATTCCGATCTTCGGGAAAATAAAGCACTGGATGGGAATGCGAAAAAGGAATATGAGGCGTTGACTACATTTTCAAACGGCCGATATCAGATGACAGAAGAAGCCTTGCTTGGTTCCCTGCAAACGCTTTCTGAGCTGCTGGCTTCGCATTACCATAAGAAGACTGTCATCCTCATCGATGAGTATGATGTGCCGCTGGATAAGGCATTTCAGCATGGCTATTATAAGGAGATGATTTCGCTCATCCGGATGATGTTCGGAAAAGCGTTAAAGACGAATGACGCACTCGCTTTTGCGGTATTGACAGGCTGTCTTCGTGTGTCGAAAGAGAGTATCTTTACGGGGCTTAACAACTTTAAAATCCTGTCGATCACAGATACGCGTTTCGATGAGCAGTTTGGGTTTACGGATACGGAAGTGAAAAAGCTGCTTTCTGATTATCAATTGGGAGAACGCTTTCCGGAAGTGAAAGACTGGTACGATGGCTACCGTTTTGGAAAAGCGGATGTCTACTGCCCATGGGATGTCATAAACTTTGTGGATCGTGCGAAGGATGATCCGGTTTCCGGTATTGTCGCAGAATTAAAGTACACGAAAGATTTTGGGGAGATGGAAGCAGCATGCCAGAAGGCGCTTCAACAGATTAAAGATCGCCGTTATCAGGAGTATCTTTTAAACGATGGCCGGAAGGATATTCAACTTTATGGCATTGCTTTCTGCAAAAAAAGATGCCGGGCGATCTGTGAAAGATTATAAAAATATATTAGAGGTGGAACCCTTATGAATAAGAATGGATGTTACATTGACCTTCATGCCCATCTGGACGGAAGTGTTACCGTAGATATCGCGAAGAAACTGGCGGCACTGCAGAACATTGCGCTGCCGGCGGACAATGATGAGGAGCTTCTGACTTTGCTTTCGGTGCCGGATTCCTGTGAGAGTCTGAATGATTTTTTACAGTGTTTTGATTTGCCGGGACGTCTGATGCAGACGCCGGAGGGGCTGCAGAATGCAGTGACCCTGGTGTTGGAAAACATGGCCCAGGATGGTGTGATTTATGCGGAGCTGCGCTTTGCGCCGCAGTTTCATACCCTTGGCGGCATGACCCAGGAGCAGGCGGTGCAGGCGGCAGTTGCAGGACTGAAAAATGCCCCGATTCCGGGCAATCTGATTCTGTGCTGCATGCGCGGCGAGGGCAATGAAAAGGCAAATGAGGAGACTCTGGCTCTGGCGAAGAAATACCTGGTTAGGGATCACGGTGTAACAGCCATGGATCTGGCCGGAGCGGAGGCGCTGTTTCCGACTGTGAATTATCTTGGCTTGTTCGAAGAAGCGAAAACGGCAGGAATTCCGTATACCGTGCATGCCGGGGAGGCAGATGGGCCGGAGAGTGTACGCGCGGCGATTCAGACTGGAACAAAACGTATTGGACATGGCGTTCGCAGCATGGAGGATGAAGCTGTGATGGAGCTGATTCGGGAAAAGGGCATCACCCTGGAAATGTGCCCTACCAGTAACCGCCAGACCCACGCCATCCCGGATATGAAGCAGTATCCGCTGGTGCGCTTTTTAGAGAGCGGCATCCGCGTGACGGTGAATACGGATGATATGGGCATTGAGCGCACCTGTCTGTCAAAAGAGTTTGATTATCTGAAACGGGAGTTTGGACTGACTGAAGAACAGCAGAAGCAGGTGGTGCTGAACGCGGCGGACGCTGCCTTTGCCAGTGAAGAGACAAAAAAGATGCTGCGGGAGAAGATTTTGAAAGTCTATGGAGCGTCCTTATGATAAATCGCGAAGACATGCTGGAACTGACCCGGCGCATGACACCGGCCCGCTCCTCTGTGGGGCGGATTGCCGGTGCTTATTTTGATGAAGAGGGTTATGTGGATGGAACCTTCAATACGAATTTTTTAAAGCTGTCCACACCGGAGCGCACAAAGAATTTAAACCTTGCAAAGACGGTGCTATTTTCCACTACCAACGAGCAGCTGCGGGAATACCGCATCCCGGACAGTGCCAGAAAGCCGGGCGGTCTGTGGCAGCTTCTGAATGCCATCAAGCGGGATGGCATGAAAAATGACGCGTCCCTGGATCTGTTTTATGAGGTATTCAGTGAGCATTTTCAGCCGGGATATCCGTATGCGGTCTTTCTGTTTCATGGCCGGTACGATGTGCCGGTGAAGGGGACTGACAAGGAATGGCAGGAAGGTTCTGAAGAGATTTACGAGTATCTGATCCTGACCGTTAGTCCGCTGACCGGAGAGTACGAACCGGGAGAGCCGGAGTTTGGTTTTCTGTATCCGGCCTTTAAGGAGCGGGGAGCGGCGATGAATTTTGTGAATATTTTCGAGAAAAATCCGGCACGGGTGCACCGGGAACTGGGCGCCTGGATGCTGCAGGGATGAAATAGGAAACTGCAAAGAAAAAATACCGGAAGCGTGTTTTGGTATGGATGCGGGCGTTGCGTGGCATGATGATAGTGATGGGAATCTGGAAATCGCGGAGATTCTGAACCGATGATTGGAAACGCGTGGATTGTAAATAAGATTTTGCGTGAGTTCATGATGAAATGTGAAAATGGAGCGTGATGATAAGATATGAAGAAACGGGATTTTTACCTGCCATCCAGTGATGGAAAGTCCAGGCTGCACTGTGTGGAGTGGATGCCGGAACCTGTAGGGCGTGTTGCGAATTCTCCGGAGCGCGCGGATTTGCCAGAAGGAAAGCCGGATCCGGCAGTGCAGAAATCCAGGGCGGAAATGAAACTCTGGGTCCAGCTTGTTCATGGAATGAATGAGCATATGGGCCGCTATGGGGAATTTGCCGCTTTTCTGGCTGAACACGGCATTGCCGTGATCGGACATGACTGCCTTGGCCATGGATCGACTGCTGCTTATGGAGCAACGGAACTTTCAAAAGAAGACCGAGGCTTTTTTGCAGCGGAAAACGGCGGAGCTTTTCTGCTGCGCGATATGCGCCGGGTGGCCAGTTATGGTGCAAAACGCTATCCGAATGCAAAACACATCATGCTTGGCCACAGCATGGGTTCGTTTTTGACCCGGCGTTATCTTTCGGCATATCCGGGAAAAGAACCAGACGGAGTTATCCTTCTGGGAACCGGTTTTCCGGCTTTACCGCTGGTGTTTACCGGCGAAATGCTGGCCTCTTTATTTGGAAAACGGAAGGGAAAGCATTACCGAAGCCGTCTGCTCTATGAGCTTTCCATCGGAAACTATAACCGGAAATTCCAGCCGGTGCGCACGGACTATGACTGGCTTACCAGAGATGAGCGGTATGTGGACCGCTTTTTGAATAATCCGCGCTGTGATTTTATTTTTACTGTTGGTGCTTACCGCGATTTCTTCCATGAGATCCATGCGGCCGAGAAGGCAGAAATGGTGGGCTATATGCCAACAGTCATTCCGTATCTGATCCTGTCCGGAGACAAGGATCCGGTGGGAGAGAATGGGAAAGGCGTGAAAAAGCTTGCCGCCCTGTATCGAAAGGTAGGCGTGCAGGATATCACAATGAAGCTGTATCCCGGTGCGCGCCATGAAGTGCTCAATGAGGTGAACCGGGAAGAGGTATTTGAGGATATCCTAAGGTGGCTGACAGAAAAATATAACATCATGTTTTAAAGCCGGCACATGCGCAGTTCTGTCCGTTTGCATACTCAGGATGCCTTCTGTCCGGGCTGATTTTTCATCCACACAAAGGCAATGGCGCAGATCAGTACAGAAAGCAGGGATCCTGCCGGAGCAGCACAGCCCATGGGAAACAGGTTGTCCGGATAGTATTTTGATGCCAGATAGGCCAGGGGAATGCGGGCACAAAGCACGGAAATGATGTTGTGCAAAAATGAGATTCCAGACTGTCCATAGGCACAGAAGTATCCGCTGAAACAGAAGTGGATTCCGGCAAAAACGCAGTCCCAGATATAACTGTGCAGGTACTGGCTGCCCAGACGGATGACATCGGCATTGCCTGAAAAAAGGCTGACAATATGGTGTCCGGTAAACTGCATGAGAATGGAAATCACAATACCGTAGGACACTGCAATGGTGGTGGCACAGGTTAGTGTCTGGCTTGCCCGATCGTGCTTTCCGGCACCAATATTCTGTGCGCACAGAGCAGAAACGGTAGACAACATAGAGGACGGAACCAGGAAAAACAGGCTGATCATTTTTTCCACAATGCCGACTGCGGCAGCGTCATTTAAGCCGCGGCGGTTGGCAATAATGGTGATGACAATAAAGGCAATCTGGATAAATCCGTCCTGCATGGCGATCGGAAATCCAATTTTTAAGAGACCGCCCATCATGCTTCGCACCGGTTTTAAATCTGCAAAATGAAATTCCGGGATCATGCGTTTGCGACAGATCATGGTCAGGAAAATCAGCACACTGATGGTCTGGGACAGGGTGGTGCCAAGCGCCGCGCCTGCGGGACCAAGCTTCAGCAAGCCGATGAACAGATAATCCAGGGCAATATTAAAAGCACAGGCAATCGCAATAAAAAACATAGGACTTTTCGAGTCTCCTATGCCGCGGAAAATGGAGCTGATGATGTTGTAGGCTGTGATAAACGGGATGCCGAGAAAACAGATGGTCAGGTAGGTGATGGTGCCACTGACTGCTTCCATTGGGGTGGACATGACAGCCACGATGGGTTTTACAAAACAGAGCAGGATTGCGGTCAGGGCAACGGACAGCAGCATGAATAAAGATGCTGTATTGCCGACAGCAAGATTGACCTGTCTGCGGTCCTGTGCGCCCACAGCCCGTCCGGTCATAACCGTGGTGCCCATGGCCAGTCCCACGATCATGACAGTAAGCATGTGCATGACCTGACTTCCGATAGAGACAGCGGTGGTGCTGTCTACAGAGTTAAACTGTCCGATGATGAACAGATCTGCGGTGCCGTACAGGGTCTGCAAAAAATAGGAAAGAAAGTATGGCAGTGAGAAAGAAAAAATGGTTTTTGGGATACTGCCGGTAGTCAAATTGCGTTCCATTTGTATAGCTCCTTATCGTTCGATTCTGATTTGATTATACTGGGAAAAAAGGATTAAGTCCATTATAATATCAGAACGGTAAAACGAAATCCAGTTGACAGTTTTTCCCTCATGCCGTAAACTATCCTACGGAATAAGTGTCGGCCGTTCGGGGCCGGTGAAAAGGGAAACGGGTGTGAGTCCCGTGCGGTGCCGCCGCTGTAAGCGCATGAAGGGCAGTCTGGATTTCACTGTTTTATATGAAAAATGGGAAGAAACCAGGCACTATTGCCGCGCAAGCCAGAAGACCTGCTTATGTCCACTTTTGCTGTCACGGTCCATGGCAAGGCAAGGGAAACAAGGGCGAAGTCTGCCCTGGATGCAAAATACGGTGCATCATCCGGTTTACTTTTGGTAAGCCGGATGGTGCTTTTATTTTGTCAATATGTGTCGCAGGCTACATTTTTGCATCGCGTTCCTGCATGGGTGATACGAAAAAAATTTCAACATCAGGAGGAAAACAATTATGAGAAACAAGAAACTGGTAATTTTAACTATGGCTGCCTGCATGACTGCAGGTCTGGCAGCCGGATGCGGCGCAAAGAGCGCGGATACCGCAACAACGGCTGCAGCGGCAGCAGAGAGCACCGCAGAGACTGTGGAGAGCAGCGCAGAGGAGACCGAAGCAGGCGGCGTGGCGGCAGATGAGGCATATGAGCCGGTTACCATTACCTTAAACCTGGAGCGTTCCGGTTTGGGTGAGAACGTAGAGTATACCTTCACCGAGAAGCCATCCGCAGTGGTTGCTTCCGGCGATCAGATGGCAGATTTCTTCTTTGATCTCGGTCTGGAAGACCAGATGGCCGGTTACACCAAGGGAAGCTGCTGGAGTACCGTTTCCCAGTATCCGGCAAGAGATAAGGTGCCGCAGCTGTTAGAGGCAGGAAAGGGCATTTCCAATCTTTCCAAAGAGGAGCTGGTGGCAACCGGATGCGATTTCCTGATGGGCTGGGATTCTGTATTTTCCGATAAAAACTTTGGAAAAGAGTTCTGTGATGCCAACGGAATCGCAATGTATTTCCCTTATGTATGCTCGGATAAGGCAACCTTTGAAGAGCTGTACAAAGACTATGAGACACTTGGGAAAATCTTTAAAGTAGAGGATGTGGCATCTGAGAAGATCCAGGCTATGAAGGATACGCTTCAGGAAGTAAAAGACACGCTGGGTGATGATGTTTACCAGAATCCGGTGACCGTGTTTGCATACGATTCCGGTGAGGATGCCCCGTTTACCGCATGTCAGGGTATGCCGGGTGATATCATCAAGCGGGCTGGCGGTATCTCTATTTTCGATGACATTGAGGCTGGATGGGCTACTCCGTCCTGGGAGGAAGTGGTAGAGCGTGACCCGGATGTAATTCTGATCCTGGACTATACCGGTGACATTTCTGAGAAGAAAAATTTCCTGGAGACCAACGAGTTTACCAAAGATTTAAGAGCAGTCAAAGAGGGAAAAATCTATTCCGCATGCTGCAGTGATATGCAGGGTTCTGCAGGTTCCGCAGAGGCAGTCAGAGAGATCGCAAAGCAGCTGTATCCGGACAAGTTCTAATCAGAAACTGTTGAAACATGAGGAATTTCCTGCATGGGAAGTCCCTGTTTTTGGAGAAAACATGAAATCAGAAATCAGTAAAAAAAGTGACCGGGAAACTGGACGTTTTATAGGTACCCTTCTGATGGTTCTGCTTCTGATCGCGGCAGTAACGACCATCTCCGTGACCCTGGGTGCCATCCATGTGTCACCGGATGAGATCGTAAAGATCCTGGCAAATAAGATATCCGGAAAGGAGATTTTTGCGGTGTCCTGGGAGCAGAAAACAGAAAACATCATCTGGAATATCCGTTTTCCGCGGGTTATCATGGCATTTATTGTAGGAGCAGGCCTGTCTCTTTGCGGTGTGCTGATGCAGGCACTCACAAAAAATCCACTGGCAGATCCCTATGTGCTGGGAATTTCCTCCGGTGCCTCTGCCGGAGCAGTCAGCGTCATCATTCTGGGGCTTTTCAGTTTTCTGGGCGGTTATTCCGTGATTTTTGGCGCGACGCTGGGCGCGGCTGTGGCCATCAGCCTTTCTCTGAGTATTGCGTCTGTAAAAGGGAGGATTACCTCTACCCAGTTGGTGCTGGCCGGAATTGCCACTTCCGCCTTGTTCTCCGCACTGACGAATCTGATCGTTTACGGGTTTAACAATGGTTCCGATAAGACCAAGATGGCGCTTTACTGGATGGTAGGCTCCTTAAGCGGAGCCACCTGGAGCCGCGTGAAATATGTGTTCATCGTGTCTGTTGTTATGATGGCAGTGATTCTGTTATTTGCGCGGGAATTGGACATTCTTCTTCTGGGAGATGATGTGGCAGAGACGCTGGGAGCAGATACCCGACGCATCAAGCTGCTGATCATTCTGGCCTCTACTGTGCTGACAGGTGTGGTTGTTTCTGTCAGCGGCGTTATCGGCTTTGCAGGACTTGTGGTGCCTCATGTGATGCGTGGCTTTGTGGGCTCCGGCCATAAGCAGCTGATTCCCATGTCTATTCTGGGCGGTGGTCTCTTTGCCATGATCGCGGATCTGATCTCCCGCATCATCATTGCGCCGGAAGAACTTCCGATCGGTGTCATTGCGGCATTTTTCGGTGCCCCGTTCTTCTTGTATCTGATTCGGAAAGGAAGTGTGGGACGATGAGCTTAACGGTAAAACATCTGGATTATGAAATCGGAAATGAGCGGATCCTGGATCAGATTTCCCTCGAAATCAAAGAGGGGGAATTTGTGGGACTGGTTGGACCGAATGGCTGCGGCAAGTCCACATTGCTGAAGCATATTTATCGGACCTATAAGCCTAAGGGGCAGACCGTCTTTCTGGATGGGAAAGATATCATGGACCTTTCAGCTAAAAAACTGGCGGGAGAACTGGCGGTCATGGCGCAGGAAAATCAGCTGGAATTTGATTTTACCGTTCGGGATATGGTTATGTTCGGACGTTACGCTCACAAGAAATTTCTGGAGGGAGACACTGCAAAAGACCGGGAACTTTGTGAAAAATGCCTTCGGGAAGTAGGACTGAGCGGCTACGAAATACGCTCCTATTTAAGCCTTTCCGGCGGAGAAAAACAGCGTGTCCTACTGGCCCGCGTACTGATGCAGGAAAGCCGCTATATTGTTCTGGATGAGCCGACCAACCATCTGGATGTCAGCTATCAGTATCAGATCATGGATATTTTACGAAACCAGGATGTCACGGTATTCTCCTCCATCCATGATCTGAATCTGGCTGCTCTTTACTGTGACAGGATCATTTTTCTGTACCAGGGAAAGATTGTAGACTGCGGCACACCGGAAGAGGTGCTGACGAAAGAAAATATCCGAAAATATTTCGGCATCGAAGCACAGGTGACAAAAAATGAAGCCACCCGGAAGATGCAGATTTATTATCTGCCGGGGTGGGTGAAGGAAAAGGGCTGAACCGGAACCGCGGACAGATCTGCCTGCTTGACGAAAAGATGGAAGAAAGTTATAGTAGAAATAGTTTTGTGTGAGAGAGAACGCGGTTCAGACGAAACGCAGGTCTCTTTTTTCATAGACAAAGATGAGTATGTATAAAGGAGTTGTTTTATGTTACAACGAATCAATGAAACTAATTTCCCAGAAATCTACCGCGTTATGCAGGCCAGCTTCTCGGATGACGAATATCGTCCTTATGACGAGCAGCTTGCGCTTTTTGAAGAACCGGAATACCGGATTTATTATATGCCAGCAGGCTTTCTTGCCGTCTGGGAATTTGAATCTTTCATCTACATTGAGCATTTCGCAGTAGATCCAGCCCTTCGCAACAGCGGGACCGGCTCCGCCATGCTGCAGGAACTGGTAAAACAGTACCAGAAGCCAATCTGCCTGGAGGTGGAACTTCCGGAAGATGAATTAACCCGCAGACGCATTGGCTTTTATGAACGCAATGGGTTTGTATTTAACGAATATCCTTATATCCAGCCACCCATTTCCAAAGGAAAATCCCCGGTGCCGCTGCGGATTATGACATATAAAAGCGAAATTACGAGGGAAGAATTTCAGAAGATGAAAGAAATACTTTATCGTCGAGTGTATAAGTGCGGAGCAAGAATTTGATTTTTTATCATTCAGAACTGAATGCTTTCTTTGGTTCAAAAATTCGAACTGGTCAAATGGTTTACACATAACGGGCCTGGTGTTATATTTGAGACAGATACATAAAATCTGTCTCATTTTTTATTTGGAGGAATCATATGATGCTTTACGAAAACACAAGAACTGTTTACGATCTGGTGCACAACGCGGCGGCAGAGCATGGAGACCGTGTTTTTTTGCAATATGAAGAAAATGGAATTATTTTCCGTGTAACCTACAAAGAATTCGCATGTGAGTGTGATGCTATTGCTGCCTGGGCCAGGGAAAAGCGTGCGCAGGTGGGACACAAGTTAAAGGTTGGTATTCTGGGAGTCAGCAGTCATCATTATCTGGCCGTACTGCTTGGCGTGATGAGCGGAGGCGATACCGGCATTCCGCTGGATGTCCAGCTCAACGCACAAAAGCTGGCAGACTGCTTAAACCGTTCCGATGTGGACGTGCTGTTTTACGACTGGGCTTTCCATCCGCTGACCGAGGAAGTGAAGGATAACTGCCCAACGGTAGTGGAGTATATTTCCCTGCAGCATGGAAAGCATGTGAACTGCTCCGATAAGATCCTAAAAGCCTATGAGGGGCAGCATGTGGAGTCTGACGCAAAGGCCGATGAGTGTGCCATGATCCTGTTTACCTCCGGGACCACAGGACGCGGCAAGGGCGTGATGCTGTCCAATGGAAACCTCATGGACAACAATTTCTGCACCACAGACAACAACCATCCGGAGCAGGAAATTTACTTAAATGTCCTGCCGATTCATCATGTGTTCTGCTTAAATGGAGATGTGTTTACCGTTATGCGTTATGGAGGAATCCTCTGTTTGAACCGTGATATGAAGAAGCTGGCAGAGCATATATTACTGTTTGAACCGACGGTCATCCGCATGGTTCCGATGATGGCAAAGGCACTTTACAACCGCATTGCTATCTTAAACCGGCAGCGCCCGGAGATGCCCATCCGCAAGGTAAAAGAGCAGGTGCTTGGTACCAGGCTTCACAAGATCATCAGCGGCGGCGGATACCTGGCACCGGATCTGGCAGCCAATTACCAGCGCCTCGGTATTGCTATTGCCCAGGGCTACGGCATGTCGGAGTGTTCCCCGAAAATTTCTTCTCCGGACTGGACAAGACCGGATAAGATTGCGTCCGTGGGGCGTATTGTAGACCGCTGTGAGGTGCGTATCGTGGACGGCGAGATCCAGGTCAAGAGTCCGTCTGTCATGATGGGATATTACAAGGAACCGGACAAGACTGCGGAGGCCATCACACCGGATGGCTGGCTTTGTACGGGAGATATCGGCCATGTGGACGAGGAGGGCTTTCTGTACCTGACCGGTCGGAAAAAGAACCTCATTATCTTAAGCAACGGTGAGAATGTGGCACCTGAGGAGCTGGAAAATCTCTTTGAGGATGAGCGTCTGATCGAGGATATTCTGGTGTACGGCGAGGACGATACGATCTGTGCGGAGATATACCCGAATTTTAAATATGCGGAAGCTGCAAATATTGCCGATATTGAGAGCACGGTGGCTCAGATTATCAAAAAACACAATGAGGAACTGCCGACGTTCAAGCGCATTCTGCGCAGCAGGATAAGAGAAGTTCCTTTTGCAAAAACCTCTTCCAAAAAGATTATCCGCAGCCAGTATCTGGAGGGAAAACAGAAAGAAGAGCAGGAGGAGAAGCGTTTCCGTATGCCGGAAAATGAGTTTCAGAATCAGATTTATGACTGCATTGCCGCTGTACTGGGGCACCGTCGTTTTGGCATTGATACAGAGCTCTACGAGGCAGGACTGGATTCCCTTGGAAGCGTGCTGTTACTCACGGATCTGTACCAGATCTTAAAGGTTTCCATGACCCTGGATGACCTCTTACAGCATGCTTCGGTGCTGAAGCTGGAAGAATTTGCCCGGGAGGGAGCCGGCGCAGAGCAGGTGGATCACACAGTGCGGCAGGTCTATCCGTTAACCAATCTGCAGCTTTATTTTGCCTATGTCATGCGTGGAAATACTACGGCAAATCTGCCGTTTCTCTATAAACTGGACGAACGGACGGATCTGCGCCGCTTAAAGTTTGCGGTGGAGCAGCTTTTTGAGGTGCACCCGGAGCTAAAGGCCATCATCCAGATGGCAGAGGGCCGTTACCAGATCATCCGTGATGATAAGAGAAAGATTGACATTCCGATCGTGAGATTAAGCAATGTCCAGTGGGAGGAAACGAGAAAAGGATTGCTGTATCCGTACCTTTACGGAGAGGGTGAGAACCTGTTCCATATCGGTATTTATGAGACGGATTCCGCCAATTATTTCTTCTTTGATATTGCCCATATTATGGGGGACGGTATGACCATGAACGTGCTGTTTGAGGACTTAAACCAGCTTTATCTCGGTAGGGCTGTGGAGCCGGAAACCTACACCTTCTACGAATATATCCTGGATGAAAAGGATCGGGATGCGAGAGGACTCCGGACAAAGAATGAGACGTATTTCCGGGGCCTGATGAAGGACTTTAAGATTCGTAAGAGCATCCTCACCCGCAAGGACTGCTACAGCCTGGAGCATGGCGTGGATGCTGATTTAAAGGGACGTTTTACGAGCCTGAACCGCCGTAATGTGAGCGCATTTTGTAAAAAGCTTGGCGTTTCGGAAAATGTATTTTTCCTGACGGCCTATAACTTAAGCATTGGCCTGTTCAGCAACGAAAAGGATACCGTTTCCTCCTCCATTCACAGCGGAAGAACCGACAGCCGCTGGAACCGCCTGGCAGGACCTTTGTTCCTTACCTATTTCTTCCGGAACAAAGAAGGTGTGGATCAGACCGTGCCGGAGCTTTTGAAGACGAATGCAACGCAGATCATGGATACCATGCGCTGCTACATATCGAACCTGCACGCAGATGAGATGTTCTTCCAGTACCAGGGGGATATCTTAAATATCGATACCGTGGGAGGGTATCCGGCAGAACGCCAGCGCATGCAGCTGGATTCTTTGCCGTTCCATCTGCAGGTATTTACTGATGCGAAGGGCTATTACTATGAGCTGCGCTACTGGGAGAACCGGTTTGACACCCGCCAGCTTCATGATTTCCTGACGGTGATGGAGTCTCTGATGGATGCTATGCAGGAGGAGACACTGGTGCGCCGTTTAAGCCGCCGCCTGCCGGACCGTCTGTTTCCGCTGCATTACACCATTACTGTGGGAGAACTGAATCAGGCAGCGAAAGGCCAGCTGGTGACCGGCGTGGATGGAAAAGAACCGGTTAAAGTTTATGTGTTTGATGAAAACTGCAGGAAGAAGCCGTTTGGTGCCTGGGGAGAGCTGTATGTGATGGACTGTAAACCGGAGCAGGTGCTGGATGAGATCACCAATCCATATGGGCCTGGAAAACTTTACGATAGCGGGCGGACCGCGAGAATTCTGCCGGACGGTTCCCTGGATTTTTTGGAGCAGGGTGGCAGGACCATCATGCAGGAAGGTCTGACTGGTCGTCAGTTCCACGATCTGTATCAGATCGAAACGGCTTTAAAACAGGTGCCGGGTGTGGAGGAAGCCGCCGCCTATGTGCGTTATGCTGATGGCAACAAGCTGGTACTGACAGCAGAAGTGAAGGGCACTATGGGGCAGAATGCTGATGTACTGAAAGCACAGGTGGAGGCGCAGTGCGGCAAGGCTCATGTACCGGATATTCTCTGGAGATGATCAAAATATTTATTGAAAATTCAAATAAATAGCAATAATGAATTAATGAATACAATTAGACAAAAACTGCGAGAACCGATAAAATGAAAGGACAAAATCATTTACGGGAGACAGAAAAAATGTTCATTGACCTTCATTTACATGAATCCGCTTATTCGCCGGACAGTCAGATGACGCTGGACGAGCTTGTGCAGGCAGCACGGGAAAAGAGACTTATTTCCGCAGCTGAGCTTGGCTATCTGGAGCAGTATGAGTCTCCGGAAGCAGAGGCGATTGATGCAGGTTATCGTGATAAAGACGGTTACTGGACCGGACTTGCGCTGGTTCCGGCAGGCCTCCTGGTAAACAACGATGTCCTGAAGGAAAAGGGACTGGAAGCACCGAAAACCTGGGAAGATCTGGCAGATCCGAAGTATAAAGACGAGATCATTATGGCATCTCCGGCTATCTCCGGTACCCAGTACGCAATCCTGAACGGAACCCTCCAGGCCTGGGGAGAAGAGAAGGGCTGGGAGATTTGGACTGCCATCAATGACAACGTGGATTTCTATGCAAAGGGCGGCGGTGAGCCGGGCCCGAAGGTATGCGCAGGCGAGTACGGAATTGGAATTCTTGCCATGACAGGCGGCACCTTTGCACTGGAGAAAGAGTACCCGGTTACCGCAGTTTATCCGGAAGATATGATTCCGTGGACTCCGGCGCCGATCGCAATTTTCAAAAACTCTGAGAACAAGGATGCGGCAAAAGTATTTGTGGATTACTATCTTTCCAAAGAGGGTCAGGAGGTTTTAAGAGAAGCAGACGCAAGAGTTATGGCACGCGGTGATGTAGATGTTCCGTCAGAGATCGGAACCGTAGATACCACGAAGCTGATCAAGCAGGATGTACTCTTATTTGGCTCTGAGAGAGAAGCTCTTCTGGAAAAATGGGATGAGCTTGCAGGCGAAAAGGACTCATAAAAAAATATGAAACAGGATATGAAAATCATCCGCAGAAGATGCCGGACAGCTAAGATGCTGGACCGGCTCCTTCTGTTTTTATTGCTTGCGGGGATTGCCGTTTTTATCCTGTATCCGCTCGTTTCCCTGATTGGAAGGAGCGTGTTTAAAAACGGCATGTTTACCCTGGAATACTACCGGCTGCTCTCTGCACGGTGCTGGAGCGGCAGTTTATGGGATCCCATACAGAGTATCTGGTAACAGATGGAGAAAAAAACTGGCAGGTCAGTCTGTTCGGGCAGGCCGGGAGCCGTTTCCGGCCCGGAATGAAGGTGCGGCTGGACATGCAGGAAAAACGTTATTGAGAAAAAATATCCGAGTCTGCATCTTGACAGATCCGGATATTTTTTCTATACTCAATATACCCTATGGGGGTATGCAAAAGGCAAGAGAAAAAAATCATGCCGGAAGCAGAACTCACGGGAGAATGCTTTTTTATTTCATAGGAAATTGCGTCCTATGAAACAAAAAAGCGCTCCGCAGGGATGCGCACTCGGCGCAAAGGTAGATGGTTGCTGAAGCAACCGCGCCTCGGCGCGAGAATGTGCCAAGGCACATTCTTTTTTACAGAAAGGTGGAATTGCATGGAGCATACCGATAAAAGGAAATGCTGCAGTGGAATGGCAGAGCATGCAGAAGCAGCGAAGCCAGATGCCGCAGAGAAAAAAGCGGAGCATAAAGAAGGAAAGCCGTGCTGTTGTCATAAAAAGAAAGAACGTTCGGAGAAGGAATACAAGGACCTGATCCATCGCTTAAACCGCATTGAAGGACAGATCCGGGGAATCCGCAACATGGTAGAGCAGGACGCCTACTGTCCGGATATCCTCATTCAGGTGGCTGCGGCCAACGCGGCGCTCAACAGCTTCAACAAGGTCCTTCTTGGAAATCATCTGCGGACCTGCGTGGCCAATGATATACGCGAAGGCCATGATGAGACCATCGATGAGTTATTGAAGGTATTGCAGAGACTGATGAAGTAAAGGTGAGAATCTTTGCTGGCCATGACACAGAGAGCAAGTGGCAGTGAGGAGAGATTTCGAAGCAATGCGAGGCGGATAAGAAAACAGTATTCCGGGCATGGTAAAGAAGAATGCAATTGGGAAGAAGCAGTTGCAGGGGGAATCGAAAAAGGAGGAAACGACAACAAGATGGAACAGTATACAGTAACCGGCATGAGCTGCGCGGCCTGCAGCAGCCGCGTGGAAAAAGCGGTTTCCGGGGTGCCTGGTGTTACAGGCTGTTCGGTCAGCCTGCTGACCAATTCCATGGGTGTGGAAGGCACGGCATCGTCCGCTGATATCATCAAGGCGGTGCAGGATGCCGGATATGGCGCGTCTGTAAAGGGCGCGGGAAAAGAGGGCAGTGTACGGGCACAGTCCTTAGACGCGGAGGAAGCGTTAAAAGATCATGAGACTCCGGTCTTAAAGCGCAGGCTCTGGTATTCCGTTGGATTTCTGATCGTTCTCATGTATTTTTCCATGGGACATATGATGTGGGGCTGGCCGCTTCCGGCATTTTTTGACGGAAACCATGTGGCGATGGGGCTGATCCAGCTGATCTTAACCGCCATCGTTATGGTCATCAACCAGAAATTCTTCATCAGCGGTTTTAAGAGCCTGTGGCACAAAGCTCCGAACATGGATACCCTGGTGGCCCTCGGTTCCATGGCGGCATTTACTTACAGTACCTACGCACTGTTTGCCATGACCGATGCCCAGGTAAAGGGCAATGCGGACGCTGCCATGAGCTACATGCATGAGTTTTATTTTGAATCCGCAGCCATGATCCTGACCCTCATCACCGTGGGCAAGATGCTGGAGGCGCGCTCCAAAGGAAAAACCACCGATGCGTTAAAGAGCCTGATGAAGCTGGCTCCGAAGACTGCGGTGCTGGTTCGGGACGGCGAAGAAGTCACTGTCGGCATTGAACAGGTACAGAAAGGAGATGTCTTCGTTGTCCGTCCGGGCGAGAACATTCCGGTGGATGGCATTGTATTAGAAGGAAGCAGTGCCGTGAACGAGGCAGCCCTCACCGGTGAGAGCATCCCGGTGGATAAGACCGTAGGTGACAGTGTTTCCGCGGCAACGGTAAACCAGTCCGGCTTTATCCGCTGCGAGGCAGTCAGAGTCGGAGAAGATACGACTCTGTCCCAGATCATCCAGATGGTCAGTGATGCGGCTGCCACCAAGGCGCCGATCGCAAAGGTTGCCGACAGGGTATCCGGTGTGTTTGTACCGACTGTTATTACTATTGCAGTCATTACAACCATTGTATGGCTGCTGGCTGGCCAGAGCGTGGGCTTTGCGCTGGCCCGGGGCATTTCCGTTCTGGTCATCAGCTGTCCGTGTGCACTGGGGCTTGCGACTCCGGTTGCCATTATGGTGGGCAACGGCATGGGCGCAAAGCATGGCATTATGTTTAAGACTGCGGTTTCCCTGGAGGAAGCGGGCAAGATGGATATTGTGGCACTGGATAAGACCGGTACCATCACCAGCGGCGAGCCGAAGGTGACCGATATCATCCTGGCAGAAGCAAAGAGTGAGCAGGAGCTTCTGGCACTGGCCTGCAGCCTGGAGAAGAAGAGTGAGCATCCGCTGGCCCGCGCTATCAACGAGCGCGCCCGGGCAGACGGCATTACCGCCGGTGAGGTGGATGATTTCACGGCGCTTCCGGGCAACGGACTCTCCGGTATTTACGAGGGCAGTGAGCTCTGCGGAGGAAACGCGAACTTTATCAGCAGTGTTGCAGCGGTATCCGATGAGATCCGAGCGAAAGCAGAAAAGCTTGCGGAAGCAGGCAAGACCCCGCTGTATTTCAGCCGTGACGGACAGCTTCTTGGTATTGTTGCGGTGGCGGATGTCATCAAGGAAGACAGCCCGCGGGCGGTTAAAGAACTGCAGAACATGGGCATCCGCGTTGTGATGCTGACCGGTGATAACGAGCGCACTGCGAAAGCTATCGGCGCCCAGGCCGGTGTGGACGAGGTCATCGCAGGCGTGCTTCCGGAAGGAAAAGAGAGCGTGATCCGTTCTCTGAAAGAACAGGGCAAGGTAGCCATGGTCGGTGACGGAATCAACGATGCTCCGGCGCTGACCCGTGCGGATATTGGTATTGCCATCGGAGCAGGAACGGATATTGCCATCGATGCAGCCGATGTGGTTCTGATGAAGAGCCGCTTAAGCGATGTCCCGGCAGCCATCCGGTTAAGCCGCGCAACGCTGCGTAACATCCACGAGAACCTGTTCTGGGCATTTTTCTACAACGTTATCGGCATTCCGCTGGCAGCCGGAATCTGGTATCCGCTGTTCGGACTGAAGTTAAACCCAATGTTCGGCGCGGCAGCCATGAGCCTTTCCAGTTTCTGTGTCGTAACCAATGCCCTGCGCCTGAATCTGTTTCAGATGTATGACGCGTCCAAAGATAGGAAGAAAAAACAAAGCAGACCACATGATGAAAGTCATGTTGATCATAAAGAGAAAAAGGAGAAGAGTGCTATGACAAAGACTATGAAAATCGAAGGAATGATGTGCGGACACTGTGAGGCCAGAGTGAAAAAGACCCTTGAGGGCATCGAAGGCGTAACCGAGGCAGTGGTAAGCCATGAGAAGGGAACCGCAGTTGTAACCCTGGAGAAGGAAGTTGCAGACAGCGTTCTGAAAGAGGCTGTTGAGGCACAGGATTACAAGGTCGTATCAGTACAGTAAACACGAGCGGCGCACCGACAGGTGTGCCGCGAACGTATGAAGGAGAAATAAATGTCACATTCACAGAACTCCATGGGATATATGGTGGTGCTTTGCATCATCCTGTACATAGTAGGCGTATCTATTTATCTCTTTGTAAAATTTGTAAGAAAGAAACTGGATGAGGCGAGAGACCGCAGATTCCAGAAAGAACATCAGGTAAATCCGATGGCAGAAGCAGCCAAAGAAAAGCCGGATGAAAAATAGAGACTGAAGGAAAGACAGAAAAAAGAAGGGAGCAATCAGTCATGACAGATATCATTGTAATTTTGGTCATTGCAGTATTCGTTCTTCTTGGTGTAAAATCCACCATCAAGCATTTTAAAGGTGAGGGAGCCTGCTGCGGTGGCGGCGGTGGAAGCCTTCCGCCGGAAGAAAAAAAGCTGGAGAATCCGGTTATCGGAAAGAAAATCGTCAAAATCTCCGGCATGCACTGCGAGCACTGTGTAAATGCAGTCACCGAAGCCATCAACAAGATCGACGGCGCATCCGCAAAAGTCAGCCTGCACGGCAAAAAAGCTGTTGTCAGCTTCGACCGGGAGCTGGATGAGGCGGTGTTGAAGAAGACCATTGAAGATGCGGGATATACCGTAGAGGAAATGAAATAAGAATTATAAAAGCCGGAAAGTGGGTTAATAAGCTGCTTTCCGGCTTTTGTTGTTTCTAAAAAAAATGGTCTGTGTTATACTAAAAAACAAGAAACAATTGAAAATTGGGTTTTGATAAGGAGGCGGCTGAAATGGACACAAGAACTATGAAAACCATACTGGAAATAGGCGAGACTATTGCGGTCGAATTCAAAAGATGTGGAAATGGAATTGAAAGTGATGTATACGAAACAGTATGCTCGTTTTTAAACCGTTTTGGAGGAGATATATTTCTGGGGGTTCTGGATGACGGAACCGTTTCTGGTGTGCCGGAAAAGCAGGCTCCAGATATGGTAAAAAATTTTATTAGCTGTATTAGTAATCCTGCATTGTTTTCACCGACTATTTATCTCAATCCTGAGATTTTGGATTATGAAGGGAAGAAACTCATTCATATACACATTCTTCCAAGTGCAGAAGTGCACAGCTACAAAAAAGTAATCTATGATCGTGTAAATGATGCTGACGTGAAAGTTACGGCCACAGCTCAGATTGCCCAGATGTATATCCGCAAGCAAGAAATTTACACAGAAAAGAAGATTTTCCCATATGTGGGACTGGAAGATTTACGTCTGGACCTGTTGCCAAAACTCCGGATCATGGCGGCGAATAACAGTGGTCAGACACATCCGTGGAGCAGTATGTCAGACGAGGAAGTATTAAAAAGTACAAGATTGTATAGTATAGACCGTGTCACCGGAGCAAAAGGATACAATCTGGCTGCGGTCATGCTTTTGGGAAAAGATGATGTAATTGCAGATGTGGTACCGGCCTATGTGACGGATGCACTGCTTCGCAAGGTAAATATAGATCGGTATGATGACCGGGAAATTATCAAAACCAACTTGATCGAAAGTTATGAACAGCTCATGGAATTTGGCCGGAAACATCTGCCGGATCGTTTCTTTTTGGAAGAAGACCAGCGGAAGAGTCTTAGAAATATCATTACGCGAGAAATGATAGCCAATACACTGATACACCGGGAATATACCAGTTCCTATCAGGCAAAATTTGTAATAGAAAAAGACCGGATGTATGTAGAAAATGCAAATCGTGCTTCACAACAGGCAGTTCTGACACCGGATGATATCGAACCAAATCCAAAGAATCCGATCATCGCTGCATTCTTTCGGAATATCGGGTATGCGGACCAGCTTGGATCTGGTGTGAGAAATTTGTTCAAATATAGTGAAGTTTATTCAGGGAAAGAGCCAGAGTTTGTAGAGGGAGACGTATTTCGGATTATTGTGCCGTTGGATGAAGCGTTGATGAATGAAGGAACCACCCAGTCCACCCAATCGACCACCCAGTCCACCCAATCGACCACCCAGTCCACCCAATCGACTATTGATGAAGTGGTTCATAATATGCAAGGTGAAATAGAATATGCAATTATGCAGTTGATGATAAATATTCCAGAGATTTCTCAAAAAGAGATAGCGGCAAGAAATGGGCTTAACTTGAATACGGTGAAGTATTATATCCGCAGGATGCAAAAGAAAGGAATGATTGAGCGAGAAGGAACCAACCGAAAAGGAAAATGGATCGTAAAACAATAAGTGAGAAGGAATTAATTCGGAAAGTAGAATATGCGGAAGGGAAAAGAGAAGGTGCGGAGCAGATTTTTACCATTTACAGGCTGCATAAAGAAAAATATACGGAGCAGCAAATCGCGGAGCAGATGGGATTAGATGTAGGAGAGGTGAAAAACGTTCTGGAACGACTTAAGTAGAATGGATATGTAAACAGAAATGAGGGGGAGTATCCCAAAGTTTGTGTAAACCTCCAAACTGATGTAAGATAAAATTACTCAG
>NZ_QUIV01000032.1:0-25731 GCF_003480315.1 Clostridium sp. AM33-3
ACTGAGTAATTTTATCTTACATCAGTTTGGAGGTTTACACAAACTTTGGGATACTCCCAAGCGGCGCTGTATTTGACGTGCAGCGAAGGATTTGACCTTTACCCAATCCAACGGTTTATCCTCCTTATAAGTAACCCCACACCGGATTCCGGCACATCCAAGAACTGTGGCGGAGTTCATTGATACGTGCTGACCGGTTTCCAGTGCTTGGTGCGGTTCCAAATATTTTTTTGCCAACCAGAAATTCGTCTACGATTATTACTAGCAAAAATCTCTATCCAGGCCATATTCTCCAACCAACACATTCTGAGAATCTCGCGCCATATGTACCGGTTTATGACTAAATTTAAGTCTCCTGCCAAAGTTCAGTCCAAATTCCTCTCCGCTCCATTCCCTTTCGGGTCGTACTAATGGAACTCCAGAACGTGTTCTTCTTGCTGATGGCATAGTCTTCGGAAAAGTAAATTTGATTTCCTCATAGGTTGTATACATATATGTTTCTGTTATATTGATATCCAACATAGCAGCTATCCCCTGAGCAAGCAAATAACTCGCCCTAAACTTTCCCTTCACATCCGCCCAAGTCTCTGCGCCTACAGAAGATTTCATTTCAATCAAATGCAAGTTCCATTTATCTGCATCTGCATGTTCAAAAATAATGTGATCAACCCTCTTAAACATAGACTTTTTCCCATCCGCCTGAAAAAAATACATCTCTGTATTCTTTTTGTCTACATTTCTTATACAAAGATTTTCATCTGAATTTAAATGAAATTCCAGTCTGCTTTCCCCAAACTTATCAGTTTCCTCCAAATGAATCACACATTTTTCTTTCTCTATAAACCCAGCTACCATGAGCTCCTTCATAATGAATTCTCTTTTTGCTGACATCCTGTCACCCCTGGATTCTATACGCCGTATCCATGATCTCATCAAGCGCGTCATTAAATGTGGGAACACTAAAACCATTTTCACCACAGGGTAATTCTTCTACCTCTGTTTTTCCTCTGGTTTTTGCCTTTAACTGATAAACTTTCACCTGCTCACATGATAATACATCTGCCTCCGTATAACCAAATTCTCTGCAAATTTCCCTGCGGTCTTTACGAACGGACAGTCTGATCATATTATTGATATGCTGCAATATAATATCACTATGAGTTGTAATCACCATGCCTATTCCTGCATTTACAGTCTGACCAATAACTTTCCCCATTTTGTACTGCAACTGCGGATGCAGACACATCTCCGGTTCTTCATAGTAGAAACGTTTTACATACTTTCCATGCTTCAAAATCAATATAAACGGTGATAATTCTGTAACTACTGCAGAAGACAATCTGAGCGAAATTCCCTTTTTAAACCCATTTGGAACATATAAAACTTCTTTATTAGGCATAGTACTAAATTCCACTGTTCCATCTGTCATTTCATGCTCTATTACCGAAACTAACTTGGTATACTTTCTGTTTCCCTCAGCATCTATTGACAAGCTCTCTATAGTGTCCAAAAATCGATTAATGGGTCGAATAAACGGAGTAATCGTCTCCTTCTCCTCCGCCAGGTTAAACGTACTATTTCTTCCAACCTTATTAATTATATCTTTGGTAAGCATAAACCCAGTTCTGGCTGCCGGAAGATAAACCTCCCTGCTCTCTGCTAGTTCACAATCATTCATATTCATAATTCCACAATACAATGCCCGAACCAACAACCATTGTAATTGTTTTTCATCCTGCAGCTTACGCCGGTCCATGAAACTCTTTGAAAAGACATATCTATACCTGCCATCAAACTGCAAGCTTAACTGTCCTGTTTCCACATCTGCTTCAAAATCAACATAACGATCAGATAATCCGGTTAAATCCATAGTTAATTTCCCGATTTTTACATTTTCACTGTTAAAAATCCCCTTTGCAAGGAGGTTTTTCTGTTTTTCCAATTGTTTATTCAGCAAACAATTCATTATTTCTATTATTGATTTTACAGAAACTCGATTCTGTTTCTGCGTTACCGCACATTCAATCTGCGTGATAAGCCATTCTGTCAGTTGTCCCGTTTCTTCTTCTACATATCTTTTACCAATTAATGCTTCTATACCAAAATTTTCAATTCCCCACAAAAGGGCCAAAAGATAGCTTTTTCCGCTATTGTTATCCCCTACAAATAACGTCAATGGCGCCATTTCAATCTCTGCAGACTTTATCTTACCATAATCCTCTACCCTTAACTTCCATGATCCCATAGCTGGTCTCCTTCTTCATTACGATTCTTACCTTTTTGTCACCACGATTTGCATCCACTTACCCCAATAAATATTCACACACTGCAGCTATTCCAGCATTTTTTATATTTCTGGCACGTACATCTGCAATTTGTCTCGCCTGTTTAAGACGTTCTTCTGATGCACTAATTAATGCACCTATCGTATGAATTTGAATCTCATGCATTTTCTTTTTCTGCCACTCTGTTAAATCAAGTATATCTATGCTTTTATCTAACTGTATTTTTAATGAGTCTATTTCAGCATCTAATATTGCTCCCTGTATCGTTTTATACAAAGGATGATTTGCTCCATACTCATTCATCCTGCGAATATCTGCGTTGTTCATAATATCCAGACCCGTGGATGCTGGTTTCGCCTCCATTGCAACCAAACATCCAATATTTACCATATATCTGGTTCCAACCTCACTTCTTGTGGCTCGTATTCCAGATGCTTCTTCATATACCAACCCAGAATACTCAAGAATTCGTAAAGATTCTTTCACTTCCTGTGGCGCATTTTTATGAATCCAAAAATAGAGTGTAGTTCCTTTTCCCCTATTTTTTTGCAAAAAACTATCATTTTTACTTTTTATCTCAGGAATAACATTTGTCTCTATAAAATCTCTTCCCCAGTCAATAAATTTCTGATATCCAGGATATCGTTCTGCCAGTTTCGTATGCTCTGACCATAAATCACCCCTATAATATTCTCTGAATACTTCATTAATTGAATTGGAATCCATTTTATTTGCAAGTTCAACACTCTTTAACAAATATCTCGGATTTCCAGATGCGGCATATGCAAGAAGCGTAAAATTAGAGCCATTTTTTGATAACCGTGTGGCAAGTGAGCTATCTTTTACCTGTCTCATTACCATTTCTTTCATCATTGTCACATAGTTTTCATCGTTGACATTTCTGGTCAAGGTTATTTTCAATGCATCATGTACCGGTTCAAAAGTATCACCATAAACTGTAACACCAGGATATACTGCTGCATTACATTTAATATATGGCGAACGCAAATCTCTGAATAATGTAAAAAATTGTCTCTGCTGCTCTGGATAAAATACATGCGCAGCCTCATCTATAAATAGAACAATTCTTGCGATGTCCAATTCCTCACATAAATCCTCAACTGTATCTAGGAAATCATCTAATGTAGGAATATCCTGTGCATCAATTGCAACTCCGGGTGAGCGCCAAGATTCTTCAAATTTTTGCACAATCTCATCTATTTTACTAGATTGCTCATTTCGTTTCCCTGTCAAAGTAAAAAGTCCCTGCGCTAAAGATGAAAATTTTCCTATTTTTTTAATTGTCCTTAAAAGCTCTGAACAAATTCTGCCCAGCATCCAATATTGGAACTGATATTCATTTCCCGTTTTTAGCAACGATGCTTTTCGAAATGTAAGCATTACAGGAAGAATCCTTTTTTCTTCAAACTCTTGCTGCATCTGTATTTCAGCCATTTTAAATAAAAATGTTTTTCCTACACCTCGGCTACCAACAAGTAATACAGGAGAGGCAGCCTTCAATTTATCAACAATTCCTTCTTCATATTTCGAAAGTACTCCCCATTCTATTACCTGCTTATTTGTTAATTCTTCCGTTCGGAAAATAAACTCATCCATCTATTCCATCTCCTACTTCTGCACTATATAATAATTGAACTTCAGACAATATTCCTAAATTATCCATTATAATACTTTCAAGCATGCTCAAATTCGTCCCTTCATTTAATATATCTCGATATCGAATTAATAATGACATGCTCAACAAATATTTTACATTTTCAAACACATCTAAATATCTTTGCACCATTTTACCATCATAATTCATATTATTTGATAGAATGATCAACTTATTATAATTTCCATGCACATATTCTGAACATTCTCGATAAATATCCTTCGCAATTACCAAAAGTTCCAAGCCTCTGGCATCATCGATATCCGGCGCATAGCAGTTTATAAAATCTTTTGCAAAAACACCTTTTTCTCGATCAACAATTTGTGCCCATGACATATCGAATTTCCCACGTTTCCACATCCGATATAAATAATCGTTAGTTGATAACCATATTGCAAATAACATATGCTCTACGAATTGTCGCAACGTCATCATTGCTTCTTTATAAAACCCCTGCATACACAATAATATAGATTTTATGCCTTCTCCCTGTGCTTCCTTCACCAATATCATATCCTGAAAACGTTCACAATATGAAATCCACGTATTTAAATCATCTAGAAAGGCAAAATTTTCGTTAATTTTATCTATTTTTTGATCTTCTTTGATTTTTTCAATATTAGATCGTGCTTTATCGTTAATCTGTAAAATTAATTCATAATTCGTCATTATACACTCCCACTTCAAGCAGTTCCTGAATTGCGATTACCACCATTAATCTGTCAGTGATACTCTCAACATTTTTATACAATACTGGATTGGTTATTTATCTTCAATTATATCATACAGTCTACACTTCCGCCACCTGTACGCCGCGGGAGTTTGACAGTTGAAAATTTCAAAAGTAAATTCCACCGTCCGCTTGGGTATGCGGACGAAAAGTTGGACTGTGTAATGCCTGATATGTTATGAGGTACACACAAGAACAAATATCGACAGCACTTGTATTGTTAAAAGCCACAGGATCACCTGATAAAGTAATTCAGACCTTAGGTTATCCATCTTCACCGATGCTTTATCATTGGCGCAAAAAGTATCCTGAATATTACGATGTTCCAAATCAAAAGCATTGGAGACAAGCTCCAACTGAATTGAAACATGACGTAATTAAACGTTGCTTTATTAAAGGCGAGCCTGTAAAATTAGTGGCAGAAGAAATCGGATACACCCCTCCCTATTAAGTCAAGTGTTTTCGAGAGTGTAAAATAAAGTGTGTAAGTTACCGGTAACAAAGCTTACGCACTTTATTTTTATTGTAAAGTGCGCTACATTAATAGAAACACTCATAGGGATCTGCTGGGTAAAAATACCCCTGTAACACAAAAGAATCCAACCAGTGGATTTCTCATCCACCGGTCCGATTCTTTCGCCAAAGTTCATGCAACATCGCACATTTTTATATTCACTTAATTACTCAGCTGCTGTCTCTGTATTCTCCTCTGCTGTTGCCGCAGCTGCACCCACGGTAATAGTCTTAGAGGTTACTACCGGAGCTGCTTCTTCTTTTGCTGCGGTTTCAGCGGTTTCAGTAGATGCTTCCTCAGTCTGATCATCCTCCGTTACCTCGCTGCAGGTTACGCTGATCTGGATCTTATTGTTCTTATAGGTCAGGGAATAGCTGTTGCCGCTGTCGGTCTTGCCTTCACGGGTCAGATTAGTAACGCCCTGTTCACGCTGTCCCTGTACATAATCAGTCACTGCCTTACCTTCCGTGTCACCCAATGCTGCAACTACGCTCTGCTCATATGCAGTGTTGTACAGGTTACGATCAGCCTCTGGAGCTGCATCATAGATGTACATAAGATCTACCGCATTAGCCTTATCCTTTGCATTATTCCACATGCTGAACTTGTAAAAATCAGTACCATCAGCGTTGTGATAAGTACGAGAGACTTCCATATTATCTTCTGTTGTAAGAATCTGTACAGACGAATCCGTACGTGTAGTTGCAACGTTCTTAGTTGTCTTATTAATCAAAACTTTTAACTCAGAAATATAACTTCTGCGAACTGTACTAACTGCTGCAGTTTTTTCCTTTGCCTCCACTGCTGCTGCCTTCGCTGCATTCACAGCCTTACCAGGGGTATTTCTTCCTTCCCTCTTAACCTTCTCCTGAGCTTCTCTTAATAATTCCTCCTCAGTCTTTTCCTGACGAACACCATTTGCATCTAGTTTATAGCCTTCTACCATGGTATCCTTCATGCGGTAACCATCCGGATCAAGGAAATAGGTAAGATTTGTTTCCGGATCAGTAAACCAGTTACCGGACGGCCAGTTACCATCATCATAAACATACTTCTGCTGGTCACCATAGGGTGTAGTCTCAGTTACCCAGCCTGCTGCGAATGCGGTAATCCCAGTAGATAATGTCATAGCTGCAGCAACTGCTGCGATACCCAATGTTTTCTTTTTCATATTAATTTACCTCCAACGTAATGTTTTCAAATTAATTATTATAACTTTCAAGTACATACTTTTCTTAACATATAAAAGCATACCATAAATCCTATTTCTTCACAACTACCTGAAAAGTGAAGATTTTATGACGTTCCTCTAAGATAAATGTCAGAAAAATGTAATTTGCATATTTCCTGTCTGATAATCCATGCTATACTATGTTTAATCATACATAAAAGGAAGGTATTTACATGCCCGATTCGCCAAAAGCACTTTTAGTCACCACAGTAAGCGGTTTTGTCCCACAATTTGAAATGAATAATGTTAAAATTCTGCAAAACATGGGATATGAGGTTCACTACGCAGCCAACTTTTATACGCCCTCCTACGGTAATGACAACCATCGTCTGGACGGAACTGGCATTATCTGTCATCAGATTGACTTTGTGAGAAGCCCCTTTAAAGCATCCAATCTCACTGTATACCGTCAGCTTCTGGATTTAATGAAATCAGAACGTTTTAGTCTGGTCCATTGCCATACTCCAATGGGAGCTGTTATGGCTCGTCTGGCTGCACATGCTACTAAGACCGGCCCTGTCATCTATACTGCGCATGGTTTTCACTTTTTTAAAGGGGCAAAACCAATAAACTGGCTCTGTTACTATCCAATGGAAAAGTTTCTTTCCAGATATACAGACCAGCAAATCTGTATCAATCAGGAAGATTATGCATGCGCCAAGAAGCACTTTCACGCTCGATACGTGGACTATATTCCAGGAGCTGGTTTTGATGCAGGCAGGATTCCACCTATGACATCTTCTGAGATACAAAAAAAGAAGCAGACTCTGGGTCTGCCTCTTGATCGTTATATTTTGCTGTCTTCCGGTGAATTAATCAAACGAAAAAACCATGAAACCACAATTCGCGCAATGGCATTGCTGAAAGACCAAATTCCTAACTTTCAATATGTCATTTGTGGTCATGGACAATTACACGAATATCTCCAGCATCTTGTTGCAGAGCTAAATCTTGAACAACATGTAACTTTTCTTGGATACCGTGAAGATATGCTGGAAATCTTCCAATGTGCAGATATTTTCCTGTTCCCGTCTTACCAGGAGGGACTTCCCATGGCGATGTTAGAAGCCATGGCAAGTGGACTGCCCATTATCTGCTCAAATATCCGCGGCAGCCGTGATCTAATGGAGTCTGTTGAAGACAAATCTTTCCAAGCAGAAACTGCCACACCACATTCCCTTGAAATGTGCAAGGGTGGCATCATGGTTTCGAAGCCTGACCAGGTTGAAAGTTATGCCAGTGCACTGACTCAATTACTTAGCCATCCAAAACAATTATATGAAATGAAACAGATTAATGTTGCAAGAGCTATGCTATTTTCTACTTCACAAGTTACAAAACGGATGCAGAAAATATATCAAAGAATTTCCTGTCTGTAAAAATGCGGTTGGTCAGTTGCCAACATTAGCAAGCTGACCAACTGCATCTCTTGAGTATTCCGGTGGATTTTTTCGCACCTGCCCGGGCTTAGTAAATCCTCAATCATAAGTACCTTATCATAATACCATATCTTTGAGAAAATATCTCTCGGATCGCGCAATTCGCGCAACTCAAATTACTCACTTGGAGGTATTTCTCATGAACGCCAGGACGAAGATTCATCAACTCCATCTAAACGAATGGATTACCCGCTTTTCTGAGCAGAAAGCCAGTGGCTTAACTGTAAAACAATGGTGCGAACAAAAGCATCTTTCCGTCCATGCTTACAATTACTGGAAACATCTTGTCAAAGAAGATCTCTCCAGGCAGGTGCTTCCTGATATCGTTCCTTTAGCTTTTCCAAATTCTCAAAGCACTCCGGATCCACAAGACTCGAACACTCCAGTTTTCACGAATTGCACGATTCGCGCAATTCGTACAACAGCTACTATCACAATAAATGGCATTTCCATTACAGTTGACTCCGGCATCTCAGAAGATTTCCTGCGTACACTGATCAAGGCGGTGCGCCATGCTTAAAGATGCTGATCCGGAATACTTTTCTGGAATCTATCTCGTGTGCGGATTATAAACATGAAATTTTTATCCTCATCTTTTGTGAAAAACGTTGATTTTACAGTATCTTTTTTGAAAAAAATGAGGATAAAAAAATTAGTTTATGGAACAATGAAACCATCAAAAATAGGAGGTGGTTTCATGAACCAATACAACATCATAGTGCAACAATTATTAGCGTATCTGACCAAACGTAAACAATGCAGTTCAAGCAGGCTGTCCCACAAACAATGTTATGAGGAATTCGGCCAATATCTGGAAGAGAATAATCTTTATCTTTCTCAAGAAGCAGCAGACCAATGGATTGCAAGCATTCAGGGGAAGTATAATCGGCAAAAATGTTATTTCTGAACTTGCTCGCATCTGTGGGCTGAGATAACTTTTTTATCCTCATCTTTTGTTATAAGAATGCCTTAAATAAAGCTTTTGGTAAAAAGATGAGGATAAAAATTTCATGTTTATAATCCGCATTATCCACACATAAAGATAATGTGGCTATACCGATTTACGTTATGGAATTGATTCACTGGCCGCAATTCTTGAACGTAAGTTTCATGCAAAACTTTTTGTTCCGAACACACTCTTTCTCTTTTGCGGCAGATCCGCTTCCAAGATAAAGGGACTGCTTTGGGAAGGTGATGGTTTTCTGCTTCTTTATAAGCGTGTTGAAAGCGGTCACTTTTCCTGGCCTCGTAATTCCAATGACCTTCGCTCCATGACAGCTGAACAGTTTCACTGGCTCATGCAAGGCTTTGCAATTGATCCCATTATCCACGACATAACGCCTGACCATTCTTCCTAAAAATTCTTTTGTGCAAAACAGAGAACTTTACTCCCTGTTTCCTACACCTCTTTCAAAGTGCTGTGCACAGCTTTCGAAGGCTCCTTTGCTTCCTTTTTGCAGCCTTCAATGAGTATTCCGGGCGATTCTGAACCGCCGTTCCGGCGTCGCAGTACCACTGTTCCGTTTTCGACGATACCGCGAATCCGGGATTCGGATACCGTGATTCCGGTCAGATGATACCGATTCCCTTTATAATGAATTCATACGCTTTGCAGCGTAAATTCATTACGAAGGAGGTCACCATTTATGACCAAGTATCGTGAGATCATCCGGCTTGCCGGATTGAATCTCAACCAAACCAACATTGCCCTTAGCTGCAATGCATCCAAGACAACTGTCAACAAGGTGTTGAAGGCAGCCAGAGAGCAAAATCTTGTCTGGCCTCTGGATCCTAAACTCAGCGATCCAGTCTTAGGCAAGTTGCTTTTCCCTGAAGTGAAGGTAAAGCCAGTCACTTCAAAATGAATATTACGGTTCAAATGTACCCCTGTTCCGAAGGAACGGATACCGGCAGTCCGGCACTATGATACCGTGAGTCCGGAACAGGGATACATTTGAACCGTAATATTCAGTAGCCAAGAGTTGCATCCATCTCTGCTTCCATCAGTTCCTGCAGAATATCTTTAAAACTGTCTTTGAGCAGGGAGTAGACATCCGTAACGCTGGAAATGTCATTTTGAGAGATAATCTGTCGAATTTGTTCCTTTGCAAGTGCCATAAAAAATGCTCCTTTTCGATAAAAATTTACATACCGTAATTCTTACCAAAATGGAGCCATTTTTTACCAAAGACACAAATTAATTTACACTACCGTTGGAACCGCTCACAAGCACGGTTTCAATGCTTATGAAGCAATCAAAAATGCATTTTCAGGAACCCCGGAATTCATCTTTGGATGACGGGGTCCTAAACAGTTACTCATAATGTATTATAAACTTTCCTAGCCACTTTGTACAAATACGGATGATTCTCAAGCTTATTTTTCACTCTTCTAATAAACTCATCTTCCTGCACAACCTGATTTACCGCTATCTGTGCATTCGGAAAATTATTATGGACATTGTACTCATTGTGCTGTTCCATAATAAAGTCAGCAATATTTATCCTGTTAGCGCCTCCCCATACCTCATCTTCAAAAAATGACGCTGAAAAGACTTTTAGATCCGTACTATTAGCAAATCTTATAAATCCTTCATATGGAAGAGAAACTTCTGTCGGTTTTATTGAAATTTGATTTCTATATTCACCTAATGCTCCAATAAAATCATCGATAAACGCTAACGCTCCCTTATGAATCTGTTCTACCACCTTACTATCCTGTATGTCCTTTTCTACATTTTCAAATACTGGTATAATCTGTCCATCCTCAGTAGCAAATCCTATACAGGATGGCTCAAAGCTGGATAGTATATGTTCGCGAATAACGCCTGACATGCACGGTGTATAATCATAAAAGTTGTAAATCTGGAATTTATGATTTAAACACTCTTTCACGTATTGATTGCTGTCCGCATGTACAAAAAATACATTTACTCCATGCCCTGCAGCTTCTGATACAGCTCCCTGGATTCTTCCGCTATACCCCATATCTACAGTCGCACTGTCCAATTCAATCCGCGAATAATAATCTTTACATAATTTCTTTGCTCCCTGGTGAACTTCTTCACTGTAAAATTCTTTGATAAATACACTTACAAATTTATCATAAGCCTGCTTATCGGAAAATCTCTCTTCCACGTCTATATTATGGGACTTCAAAATAGTTCTGTACTTCTGATCATCTACATCTTTTATACAGAACTGCAACCGCTCTTTCATCGTTTTCGCAGACTGGTTCAAAACAACTGTAGGATAATCATACAAATCAAATTTACTATTTATAATATACGGCATAAGTGCTTTTCTGGATGAATAAAGATATTCTGCCTGCGGAGCTTCTTTATCATATTTAGCCATTTTTTTATATACAAGCATGGGAAGATATCCATCTCGTGACATAAAATACAGCTTTTTATAGCCTAACGCCTTTCCCTGCTCAATCAGCCATTTTGCAAATCCATATAAATGCATCCCCACTGCATAATAACCAATAAAATATGGGTCAGCATTAAAATCCGTCTCACTGTTAAATGTCCGATATGGATTATCGAAATACCGATTGGCTACAACCGCCATCATTGCACCGTAGCCAACGGAATCCTTATAGGAATCCTGTTTTATTGTTCCTGCTGCTGCCCAGTTTCCTATTGAAGCACATTTGTTTGTAACTTGCCCCTGAATAATATTCTCAAATACCTCTATAGTTTTAGGGATTAAAAATGTTTTGATTCCCAGTCTTCCTGGATTTTCAAAATCATTTGCCCAGGTATCGCCAAAGTGAAGGATTTTATTAGCTGGTACAGCCAAGTCATTTAATACATATTTAAACAAATCACCCGTGTGCTTTGTCAATCGCAAATCAGAAGAAAGATATAACTGGCAATATCCCTCATAGCCGTTTTTCTTTAAAATACTTTCTATAGTCTCTTTTTTAAGATACATATCAGAGACAATAATTACTTTCTTTCCCAAAGCTTTTGCCAGTTCAAATAATTCCCAAATATTCTTTCTGCGGCTGGACAACTGGATTTCTAATTCGATTTCTCTGTTTTTCAACTGCTCAACAATCGTTTTTTCCAAATGATAGATCATCTCGATTGCATCATATATTTCATCTAAAGTTATATCCTGATAATCTGGCTCTAATGTTCCAAACTTTCTTCTGGCCGCTGCTTCGCCATCCATACGTACTTTTGCAAAGGATACATTTGTATGTACCAACTCTTTAAACTCTCTGTCCATCAATTCAAATACATGCTGTGGTTTGTATAAAGGCCGGGTAATCAATGTATCAAAGATATCAAAACTGATATATTCAACGGACGCATCATTTATCAAGGATTTTGCCACTTCTATTCCATCATTCCATTTTGTGCGCAGAGAATCATAGAAATAATCTTCCTGCTGCATTCTTACCTGTAGATTTGGATAAAGCTTTTCGATACATCCCAACGCTTCTTTTCTATATTTCCCTACAAAATCTCCATGAATCAGTCCCAGCCACAGCTTTGCGTAAAATTCCCGGAAAGAATTATAATCTTTCATGATATCCGGCTCTGCATACTGACTCTCCAGAAATTCTTTAACAAAATCAAAGACCGTGATAATATCACCCATATTTTTTTTAAATTTCTGGATTGTCATATTTCTGGAATTTGTAGAAGCCCCCTCATTCGTACAATAAAAATATGCCGATGAATGAACGATAACTACTTTTTTCGCAAAGTAAAATAAGACAGATGAAAATGCAATATCCTCTGTCATGATTACATGTGTGGTTATTTTTTTGTAAAACGGAGCTGCCTTATTCCATAAATCCCTAGAATAGAGTTTGTTCCAAACCGTATGCCAGGAATAACATCTTCCCCGGTGACCAAAAAACTGCTTTCTGACCTCTTCCCCTTCTAATTTTTCTATATTAAGGCTACAGTCATGGAAATGATTAACAAATCTTGCTCCATCCTCCATCTCCACTACTGTTTTTCCTATAGCGATATCCGCTTTTTCTTCTTGTATTTTTGTAACAAGTCCATAATAAAAATCGAAAGCGACGTGATCATCACTATCTAAAAAGGCAATGTAGTCACCTGTTGCCTCTTTTGCCCCAGTCATGCGGGCCTGAAATAACCCCTTATTCACATCATGCTTTACATATTTAATACGTTCATCCGTTCTACGGAATTCATTAATAATTTCTTCCGCATTTCCTGGCGAACAATCGTTAACGATTATTATTTCCAGATTGCGGTAGTTTTGGTTTATCACACTGTTAATGCATCTTTTCAGATATTCCTCCGTACCGTATACTGGAATTATTAATGATATTCTTGGTTCCATAACTTCCCCCTGTTTCATCTTATTTCTTTTAGGCGACCTTCCAATTCACTGATATATTCATCTTTCCCCCGAATGGTAGCTTCATAATCATCCTGTAATTTTTTTCTGTCCGCTTTATACTTCTCCAAATGGCTGTCTTTTATCTCCAACTGATGTTTTAAATCACTAATATAAAATTCTGCATCCTTTAATTTAAATGACAACTTTCTCAAATCATCTTTCATTTGTACATCAAAAGAATTTGTTTGTTTCTGATAATAATCCTTTTTAACAGTTTCTGTTACCGTCCTGTATATTTCCTCAGACATAAAAAGAACACCCAGACCGCAGCTAAAATCAAACTGCATATTCCATGGATACTGTTCTTTTAATTCATTCCAATAGGTGTGAGAACCCATAATACCACCATTGATAATTTCATCTCCAATGTCATGGAATAACACAATAGAATTTTTTTTCAGTTTAGGACTCCATATTTCAAAATCATGTTTTACATCCTCATAAAAATGAGAACCATCAATATGAAGAATATCTATAGAACCTTCTTCAAAGTACTCTGCCGCTTGGTCAAAGGTCATTTTCATCATTTTTACATGCTGCTGACTAAAACACGTTTCTTTCACCCGCAAAAAGGCACCGTAAATATCCTCCTTATAATCCTGCTCCGTAAATTTATCAAACGTTTCCCAAAGGTCCACTCCATATAATACCGTATCCAGCTTCAAATCTTTCACTGCTTGCGCAAATGCAAACATAGAACAGCCATAAAAACTCCCTAATTCTACCACCACATTCGGTTTCAGATTGGCAATCAAATCATATCCAAATAATCTGTGCCCTGACCATGGTGAATATTTAAGCATATCTCTATTATATTTATCACATTCGAACTCTGGAGTGTAATAATTCCACGTCATAGTCTTCCTCTCTTTCATTCTCAAATCTGCGTTACTTTGAACACATCCATATCCTGATTAAAAATTCCAAAAATAGTTTTTCCGTAAGTCGTTGATATGATATGAATCGCATTGTTAATCCAGCATTCTTCTACCTGGTTTAACACTTCCATACCATTTCCAATTCCTAGTGTAATAAAGTAATCTCCCTCTCTTATTTCCGGCCACTGAACTTCAAACTCCACTAAATTTTCTCCCTCATGTAAAGCAAACTGCTCCACCTGAGAAGTCAGACTGGTCTGTCCAAATACCTCATTTCCATATTTGTCCCTGACCTGATATCCCACTATAAGATTTTCAATTGCTATTTTTGCTTCAACTACCATCCATACATGGAGGACATCGCCTCTTTCACAGATTTCTGCTTCAGAGCTGCCATTAAACTCATAGTAATATTTTGTAATTAAGGCGTTCATGTTTCCACTATATTGCGCAGTATCTGGTGTTTTATACTTACTGAAATCCATTTTCTTATGAGTTCCAATGCTTTCTTCACTCTGCTTATTCCTATACTCTCCCTGCTTGATTTTAAAATATCTGGTCACAGCTTCCTGCGGTTCTCCATCAAAAACGAGCTGACCATGGTTCATAACCATTACCCGTCTGCAGAATTTTGTCATCGCATTCATATCATGGGATACAATCAATACCGTAGCCTTTCCTGTAAGTTCCCGTATCTTCTGGAAACATTTCTGTTGAAAGAACACATCTCCTACACTCAATGCCTCATCGATGATCAGTATATCCGGTTCGATATTGATGGCAATAGAAAATGCCAGTCTTACAAACATACCTGAAGAATATGTCTTTACTGGCTGATTGATAAATTCTCCAATATCAGCGAATTCTAATATTGCTGGAATTCTTTTCTTTGTTTCCTCTTCTGAGTAGCCCATAATTGTGGAATTTAAATAAATATTTTCCATTCCTGTATATTCAGGATTGAAACCTGCTCCCAATTCAAGAAGCGCCGATATTTTCCCATTAATATCAACAGTCCCTTCTGACTGCGTTATTACTCCGGTTACGATTTTCAAAAGCGTGGATTTGCCCGAACCATTCAAACCAATGATTCCTACGCACTCGCCCTTCTCCACCTCAAAAGATACATTTCGCAGCGCATAAAAATCCTTGTGGTATTTTCTATTTCCAGGCAACACCGCTTCTTTAAATTTATCCTTTTTACTCGCATATAATGGATATGCTTTACTCAGGTTCTCTATCTCTATCGCTTTCATAACGTCTCCTATAATTCGTCTGCAAAGTATGGGCGCAATGAAGTGAACATTCTGCATCCCAAAATCCACATGACAATTACAATTGTCCAAAAATACACTGTTTGTATTGGATGATTCCAAAAAACATCTTGTCCCACAAAACAACCTCTATATCCGTTAATAATATA
Source organism: Clostridium sp. AM33-3 (assembly GCF_003480315.1). Lineage (GTDB taxonomy): Bacteria > Bacillota > Clostridia > Lachnospirales > Lachnospiraceae > Brotaphodocola. The sequence goes on from NZ_QUIV01000032.1 coordinate 15,572, forward strand.
ATACATCGGGTTTAATTTTAATATCGTCACAACCCAGCCTTCCATGATCTCAGGATTCCAGTAAATTGGTGTCGCCCAAAAGCCAATCTGCAGCACAACATTGACGATCTGCGCAAAATCTTTAAATAGAACTGTGACAGAAGACACCAGCATCCCAAGTCCAAATCCCAGCAGCGTTAATGCAACTGTATAATAAATTGCCTGAACGCTGTAAATAGTAATGTCTGCGCCCAAAATAAAATACATACAGAAAATAAACCCAATAAAAAACACATGGACAAATGCTGCAGAAACAATCTTCACGCTCGGAATTATTTCTATGCAGAATTTAACCTTTTTCACAAGATAACTATACTCCAACATACAGTTTGCTGTTGAGTTTAGAATTTCCGTAAAATAAATCCATGGAATATATGCCGGGATAAACCACAAAATATATGGCACATTGTCTACCGGCGCCGTCTTAAATCCAATCTGAAACACAAACCAGAACACCAGAATGGTTATCAATGGCTGTATAAATGCCCACGTAATTCCTAAAAATGAATTTGAATACTTTGCCTTAAAATCATTTTTAGCAAGTTTAAATATTAATTGTGGCTCCTCAAGAATTCCTTTTGTCAATTTTATAATACTGTTCATTGTTCTTACACCCTTAACTAAATATAGTGATCTTCTTTCATAATCTGTCCCATCGTTGTGATTGATTTACTGCCAAATATTCCCGACAACTGGCTGATTTTATAGTCCTTAAACAGTTCATAGCACTTGGAAGGATTATCCGCTGTACACATAAATGCCGCGTAAGCATCTCCGCCATTGATCTGAAGCATAGGTTTTATGTCTTCATCCAAAGCATTGTATAATCTTGCAAATGTCAAGATTCCATCGTGCATTTCATATATCATATCATAATTCTCTTTCTCATCATAGCTGAATCTTGGCTGAAGTTCTCCATCTTCACTTCTCTCAAATTTCAAAAAACTTGGACTCGGAGCGCTAAAGAGCAGCTCAATCAATAAATTATGTACATTATACTGATGTCTCGTATGCCAGTGAAGTAAATACAAATTATGTACCGGCGAATAAGCATAAGGATGCAGCTTTCCTGCTGCAATCCGCCCTTCCAAAGAAGCATCCTCGTTGGTACCTACAAGCGCACTCAGAACCTCTATATCTTGTCCATACTTTTCTTCAAGTAAAAACTTAATTGCCAATCCTCCAGTTCCATACCACCCCATATCAACAACAAGAATCTTCCTGCATCCCTGAATCATCGGACGAAGATACTCATACATATTTTCCTGCGTTGATTTGAAATATTCTATAATCCTCTCTTTTTCCCCATATATCAAGCTTACTACCTTATCATTATTCTCACTGGTATACAGTTCTTCTTTTCTCAAACCGTAATCGGAAAGCTTCTCGATCAAAAATTCCAAATCTGTTTCCTTTAGAATTTGCTCTAAGCTGGTTTTCTGCTCCATCCCCAACCGATAATAAAAGTTATGATGGATATAATCCTCTGCATATTTTTCAAACAATATCTGCTCTGAGCAAAAACGTGAAAAAAGTATGTAGTCGTTATCACACTCATGATAATAGCTGTCATAGACCTTTTTTATAATAAATCCGTCTCTGGCAACAAACAGGATTTTATCCACGTTTTTTTCTTTCACTACTTTATTCAAAAATTCACAATAACCACATGCCAGAAGTCCCCCATTGACCATTCCGTATTCAAAGTAAGGGGTATAACTGTTTGTACCATTATTTAAATAGGCATTCAAAATACCTTTCGTAAATGTCCCGGTCAGGCGGGTCATACCATACAGTAAGTTAGGTATCCCATATCTGGCATTCACGTTTGGATAATGCCATGTATCTAACCCTTGTTTCTTCGCTCCGGCATAGTCTGACACAATATTATCGCCAATATGTATCACTCTTTTATTTCCTACATACTTTTTCACAACATCGTAAAGCTTGCCATTGCCCTTTGACATCTGGTATTCATTGGAAACAAACACCTCTTCTATCCCGTCATAGCCAGCGAACGTAAGCAGATCGCAAATCACATCCCGCTTTAAATACATATCGCTTACCGCAATCATCCGCTTCTGCTTCGTTTTCAGTTTTTCAATCAGAATTTTCATGTATGGATTGGCATAGCAAAGCTTTTTCTCTGCCTCAATCTCTCTCTCCATCCATAGCGCTTTATCAATTCCAATCCACTTTTCTAAAAGGTCATAAATGTCGTTTAGATCAACCTCTCCCATAGGACTTTTCTTTCGCGCCTCAGCCTCAGCCCGCATTCTGAGATGGCAAAATCTGGGCAAACTGTATTTCGCTTCCATAAAAGAAAAAACATCCGTTGGCTTTTCGACCTGCCGCAAGAGCAGCGTATCAAAAATATCAAATGATATTACATCATATGTCTCCAGAAGTTCTGCCAGTTCCTCCGGTGTTAATAATGCACCTTTTTCTTCCATGTAATTATTCTTTCGACATTCATAATTCAACTGCATTATTTTATTCAAGCGTTTCGCCTTATCTCCAAGTCCTGTTCCTGGATACTCTGCATAATATTCCCAATACTTTTCTTTAATATACTCGTTTTTTAAAATCAAATGATATTTCAATTTGTATTTCAAATCAGATACAAACCTGCTCATTTTAAATAATTCCTTTCCAAAATATAGTTATAAAGCGGCACTAACCCACGCATATGCCGCCAAACCAGATACCCCTGCGGCCACGTGGTTTCCCAAAGAGCACACTTTAGCTGTTTTCTCTTTTCCTTGCTGAAACATGCCTGAACAAACATAATTTCTTTTATTTTTATTGCCTTAGCCACAAATTTCCCATTTCCGAATGTCTCATTATGCTTTAAGGCGAAAAATGCCGCTGCTGCTTGTTTCGAAGGGTATAATAAAAAGGATTCTACCGCTTCATTTCCCTTGCTTAACAACTCTTCCTTCGTCTCATTGTTTGCAAAACATTTTCGTATGTTATTCAAAATGTATGTTTGCAAGTTTTCAGTATACAAGTGGTATGTTCTATTCTCGTCTTCATCAATAATTCTGATTGCCTCTACTCTTCCTCCGTTTTTCTGATACCTGGAAACACTTCCAGAAGAAGAATTACAAATCATCTCTATCGGTGTCGGATAACGTAATATAACCTCCGTTTTCCCTTGATTCAAATATCCGAATTTATGACCATTTACCGGCTGTTCATTTAAAAATGAAGCAAGGCACAAATAGTATCCGGTCCATTGAATATTTGGAAAAATTCGACATAAATTATCCTGAATCGTTCCTCTCCATCCAATATCAACAACTGCTATTTCATCACTGTCTTCGTCCGAAATTCCTTTTTGCCTAAAATACCCTTTCAATTTTTCGCGCTGCGTCGTGATTTCTTCCATTATTTTTCTTTTGACATCCTTGTCAGCTAAAAAATCAACAACCCTTTTATCCTCATGTGGAGAAGAAATCACCTCAGTTTCATTCAAATGATATTGCCTCAATTTCTCTGCAAAGCTCTCTGCTTCCATTCCAATAGATGAAAAAAAAGCCTGCGGAGACTGCTCCTTGTATAAACTCCACATTCTTAGAAATTCTTCTATTTCTACGGCATTTATTGATGGAGCAAATGTCGCAACCCGGCTGACTTCTAAAATATCTACCAGAATGTCCTGCTCTTTGTCTTCCTGAAAATGTGCAATTTCATCGTAAACTTTTTTGAAGAACTCGCCTTCCCTCGTCAGAAAAAACAATTTCTTAATTCGCTTCTCAGTACATGACTTTTTAATCCAAAGCAAAAAACCTGCAAATAAACTGCTTAAATCTTGTGCTCTTATTTTATCAATCACAACTACTCCACCCTTAAAACCTTCTTGATGCATTTAACCCCCGGTATTCTGCGTATCCATGTGATTCGCTTTATTTTAGAATACCAGTCATTATTTTCAGTGGCAACTATTTCATTTCTAAGTTCCTGTACTTCCTCACCAGCAATAATGGGTTCTCCTTGGTATGTTAATGCAGGTTCTTCTTTTTGAAACAATTCATCCTGTCCTTCAAGAACACCTTGTATACATTTCATAAACTGTCCCAATCCCACATTAATATCCCTGTCTGACATAAACATCTGCTCTTGTTCAGAAATTTTTCTGTTGCTTTCCTGATTATCCAGAAGATTTATAACCGCTTGAGCTAACGACTCTGGCCGACATTGCGCCAATGTAATTGTATTCTCTGCAAAATCATATAAATTATTATTTGAAAATACATCTACCACCGGCAATCCACACGCCATCATCTCAAAAGGTATCCGTGATGGATTCGTGGCGCTTATACACAATCCCACACTGCATTTGTTATAAAGTTCAGCGCATTGTTGCAGCGACACCAATCCCAAATTGGAATGCTCAAAAGGTATCTTGAATTTTTCTTTCGAACCATACAAATAAACCGTAACATCTGGTCGAATCTTTTTCACCAGGGTCAACGCCTCAAGTCCTATCTCCGCTCCCCGCCTCGGCTTATCTGGCTGATATATAAAGCAAATTGCTTTCTCGCGATTTTGATTTTTATTTGAAAAGTATATTTTTTTATCTGCACAAAAATCAAAATATGCCGCTTTTGCGCAATGTTCCTCTTTTAACTTTTTTGCCAACCATCTTCCTATCGTAATATGATAAAACCCCAACTCATAAGTTCCTGCTGCTCTTAAATACTGATTTCCAACAGGATAAAACATTGGTTCATAGTCCTGAACAAAATATACTTTTTTCGCAGGACCTTTATATCTGTATACGATCTCCGCCGTCATCCATGCCGTTGCAATAATTAAATCATAAGGAATTTCCAAAGAAATATCATAACCTAAATGAAAGCGGCAATTACATTCCCCATACAAGCGCGTTGCATTTTGTTCCAACTCTTCATCCGAACGATAATCACCAGAATTATAAACGTAGACATCACATTCAAATTCTGTTGACATAACATTTACATGTTGAAAAACCGTTCGATATCCACCAGATCCTTCAATAAAAGAAGGAATAACCCATGCTGCTTTCCTCATATCATCACCTCTTTAGCATTTGCTTTAACTGGTATAATATTTTATACACCTCAAAGGGCAGAAATCGGTATAACAGCCGTGTCACTTTTGTATGTAAAGAGATATCCTGCACCTCATATACCTGCTCACCAAAAAGTTCTTCATACCTCTCTCGAAATAAGTTTCTCCAAGGATGATCACATGGGGCAAACCATGGTCTATTATATAACTCATTCATAAAATGAATAAGAATAGGTTTTTTTACTGCCTGTTCCATAATTGTCTCATCCTGATAATAAAAATCCACTCTAAAAAGCTGCCTTAATTGCTCTAATGGATACATCAGCATCGACGGCATCTGATTATACTTTGGTTCCAGTACACCAATCTCGCCTCTGCACACATGATTCAAAGTTCCTTCACTCAACATCGGCGGCTTCCCCTGTTGCTTCCGTATGTATTCCAGACATTGCTTTGATTTTTCTGTACTTTTCCACAACTTCATGTTAAAAAGCACCACACCATCACAAATATACGGTTCTCCAGGGAATCCATGGATACGCTGCTTCAGCTTCGATGAATACGGCATCAGAACTCCTGCCACGCATTCATGTTCCATATTCCTGCCGAAAAGCGGTTCCAGTGAATCTGTTACAATCACATCACTGTCCAGATATAACACTCGATCAGATGGAATTGCCTGTTCCATAAAAAGCTTTGCATAAATCGTCCTCGGATGTCTGTCTTCCTCATCAAGCTTCAATTCCGGAACCCATTCTTTCATATCAAGGAACGTAATTGTCTGATGATACCTTTCTAATATCTGCAGCATCATCCTGCGATTCTCTATGGACAGCCCATCATACATTAAGTATATATTTGCATCCTGGTTATGCTCTGTCAGAGACACCATAGATACCAGTGTCTGTCTCACATATGCATCATTACATGCGTATACAACATCAATCAATTAGTAACCTCATTTCTATAGATGCATGCCATATTGGCCATATAGGTTTCTATATTATCAAATGAACGACCTCTCACAACAGAACGCGCCTTCCAACTACTGTATTCCTCATCTGAATGTTTCAGCAGCCAGATTTTTTCCAGAAATTCTTCATCACTCCTGCATATTTCCGGAGCCTCTTCACCAAGAATCTCACTGCACCCCGCATTGTCTGTTGACAAAACCGGTACTCCAAGCATATTAGCTTCTATTGCCACCAGTCCAAATCCCTCCCACCGGGATGTAATGCACAAAAGCTTTGCATTTTTGATGTATGGATATGGGTTTTTCTGAAAACCTTTTATCTCAATATTCTCCTGCAGCTGCAACGCCTCTACCAATTCCCTGCATTCGTGCATTAAATCTCCAGAGCCTATCATACATGTCTGGATATCAAACCATCCGCTATCCCGCAGTGCCGCAACCAACCGGATAAATCTCTGCGGATTCTTCGGCTCCACAAAGCGGCCCACAAATACCAAATCGTATCTTCTATCACCAGAATCAGGTATCGTCATACTTGCCATTTCCTTGATTTTAGCAGCATCAATGGGATTCCCCACTGTAAGCATTTTATCTTGAAAGCACTTCGCAAAAACCATACTGTCGAAACTTTTTTGGGATACTGCAAGCAGGCTTTCTATTCTGGTCCGGCAGGCAGCATATACCAATGTTCTCATGTTCCATGTTGTTACCCACGGCGGTGCATGATGCAAATGGGATATCAGTCGGAATTTTCCTTTCAATGATGCACATAACACAGTAGCAGAAAAATCGTGTGCATGAACAATATCCGGCAAGCATTGCCTCACAGCATCACTCAGACTTCGTCTGTCAAAGGAATCCAATAAAATAAACGGGATACTTTCCTTTTCCAATATATCACGAATCGGACCATCTGAAGCAATGTAAGTACATTCGAATTCACTGGAAAGATTTCTGATTATCGTAATTGCTACGTTTTCAGCCCCCGAATAAACAGATGATTTTAACACATGTGCTACCTTAAGTCTTCTGCTATGATTCATTTTCTTCTTTCTAATCTCCACTACTTTTCCGTCGGAACATCCGGGTCAGGCATCACGCCTTCCGTACTTTCTTTCAGCAGCATGATTTTGGGTGTCATGATAATCAGCTTCACATCCAACAATAAGGAATACTTTCTGATATACATCAAATCCAGCTTCAGCTTATCATACGAGGTCGTGTTGTACTTGCCATATACCTGTGCATATCCGGTGAGTCCTGCTTTCACCTTCAGGCGATAAGAAAATTCCGGAATATTTTTCTCGATTTCCGCTACCAGTTCCGGTCGCTCCGGTCTTGGTCCCACCACAGACATATCTCCCTTCAGAATATTCAAAATCTGTGGCAATTCATCAAGGCGAGTTGCCCTCAAAACCCGTCCAATCGGCAAGATGCGCGGATCTCGTTCCGTTGCCAGAACAGCACCTGACCTTTTTTCTGCATCCACCACCATGGTTCGGAACTTGTAGATCATAAAGCACTTCCCATCTTTTGTCAGACGTTCCTGCTTATAGAAGATCGGCCCACCATCTGTACTCTTAATTCCGATTGCAGCTATAAGAAACACAGGCGAAAACAAACATAGCATAATAAACGCAACCACAATGTCTTCTGCCCGTTTCATCCACTGCTGCTCAACATTCAATCCCATATTCCGTGACAGCAGGAGAGGTGTATCAAACAAATTCAGTTCATCAGAGCTGCGCAGCAGCACATCTGATATCTTAGGCACACTATAAGTGCGCACACCCACATGATAGCAGTATTTTAACAGCAGATTACGCTCATGTGAAGGCATATCTCCAATAATCACAGCATCATAAAGAGGAATTCTCTGCTCTATCGCTGCCATCCCTTTCTTATAGGAGATTACCTCACAGATTTCATACTTATCTTCTCTGGAATTAATTTTGTCCTTCAAATGGTAATCCCGTCGGTCTCCTTCCACAAACAACATCCTGTGCGGTGGGAACATATTCTTATATACAGCCTGAAACACCAGTGTCCAGACCACAATAAACACAATATCCCCAACGGTCATAAGAAGGATATATCCCGGATTCACAAAACGCTTATCAATGATAGCGATTTGAAAATAAGTAAAGATATTTACAAATAACACCGACATAATCTGTGAATAGATCAAATTGCCATTCTTCAGATACCCAACCTTAAATCCGCCATATGTATTCATAAAGAACATCAGCAGAATGCCATACAGCAGAACGATAAGCCAGTTTCCTCTCCTGTAAAAAGGTATCTGCAGAATATGTTTGTTATAATAACCAATCCAGGTGACTCCATATAAAAAGCAAAGTCCCAGGAGCATAACAGCCGCAAACGACAACTTAATCAGTCGCTTGTACTGTTCTTTGTTTCTTTTTCTTTCCATAGATTTCTTCATATCGCCCAATTCCTCGGGCATTCTCCCTTTATTGCATAGTAAACTTCAATACAGTATACCATCTAGCGACCTTTTTCGCAACGCTCACGGTATCGAAAACACATGGAAATATTTTAAAATTGTTACTGTACACGAGCTGACTTGTCTGTGAACACGTAATAAGTTAACCGTTTGTGTTGGCTCCTGTTTCCGTCTGCCATGATGGATATGACCTGGCTGCGCACCTGGCTTTCCTCCAGTATGTTCGCGGTTGTTGGAAATTTTTTTGCGGTTTCTGGATCGGGATGATGGAATGGAGGAATTTTCGTAATCACGGTTCAACTGTGCCAAAAGTTTTTTATTGTTTCCCTCTGCTTTTTCCAGTTTTTCTTTTATCTCGCCGTTTTCACGGCGCAGTTCAGCAACCTCAGTCAAAGCCTGGTCGCGGCTCTGTTCTTTACTAAACTCGCTACACCACTTAGAAATGCTGGGTTTCGATACCCCATACTCAGCGGTGATGCTTTTGTAGGTACGACCTTCTTCTTCATGAAGACGTACTATATTTTTAAAATTTTTATACCCTATACCATTCATTCCCCATTTCAGAAATCAAACAGGCGTTTCTTATATACTCCCTGTTCGATCAATGCCTTAATCGCTTCCACAACCACAGCCTTATCATCCTTATAAGTAACTCCAAACCACTTATCCGCAGTTTCCAACAGTGTCACCTGGGCCTTTTTCTCGGCTAACAGCTTATCAATAATCTTCGGAAGCAAATACTCCTTTTTCATGGCTTCACAATCTTCCAGCCCATCCAGAAATTCTGCAAATCCATCTTCCAGCATATCCAGAAATCTTGGTGGGAGTCCCCACATATTCATAGATACATTTGAAGCGAGATAACGAAATGTACTGGTATTTTGTGGTGCGCTTTCTGGCTGCTACCGGCGCCCGCGTCAGCGAACTGGTCCAGACAAAATGCGAACATGTGCGGATAGGTTACCTGGATCTGTATTCTAAAGGCGGAAAACTGCGGCGGATTTATATTCCATCCACTCTGCAAAAGGAAACTTTGAAATGGATGGAAGAAACCAAAAAAGAGAGTGGATTTTTGTTTTTGAATAAATACGGAGAACTGATCACGGCAAGAGGAATTGCAGTACAGTTAAAGCACTTCGCTTCCCGGTATGGTCTGGATCCGTCTGTTGTTTATCCGCATTCTTTTCGCCACCGCTTCGCGAAAAGTTTTCTGGAACGTTACAATGACATTGCCATGCTGGCTGATCTGATGGGACATGCCAGCATAGAAACCACCCGGATTTATTTGAGAAAAACCAGTACCGAACAGCAGAATATCATCAACCAGATTATTGACTGGTGACGCTGAAAATAGACTAATTTTAACTACTTTCCTGCTTTTCAATAATTTGCCTTATAGGAAGTATAATCGTCTCGTAATGCAATTTAGGAATTTCGTAGCAAATTCAAAAAAGTAAAAAGGAGAGTGCATTCATTATGAGAAAGCAGACTAAAGTAGTTGCAGTTGCATCTGCAGCAGCTCTGTTAGCTATCGGTGGTGCTATGACCTCTTTCGCAGCTCAGGGTTGGGTTGAGGAAGACGGTACCTGGTACTACTATGACAAAGATGGCAATAGAGTAGAGAAC
>NZ_QUIV01000032.1:25741-35847 GCF_003480315.1 Clostridium sp. AM33-3
CGGTACCTGGTACTACTATGACAAAGATGGCAATAGAGTAGAGAACGAGTGGAGAAAATCTGGAGATAGCTTGTTCTGGCTTGACGGTGATGAGGGTGGCGCAATGGCTACCGATAAAGTCATCGAGGATGAGAGCAACTACTACTACGTAGATGGCAACGGTGTTATGGTTACCAACACCTGGGTTAAAGTAGTTAACGAGGATCAGGATGATGATGATCCGGCTGAGTACCACTACTACTACATGCAGTCCAACGGTAAAGCTTACAAAGCTGGCGACAGCAATACCACCAAGTTCAAAACTATCGATGGTAAGAGATATGCTTTCGATGACGAAGGTATCATGCTGTATGGCTGGGTTGATGCAAGCGCTAACCGCCTGACCGATGATTTCGCTTGGGAAGCTTCTATCGATGAGGATGTTTACTATCTGGGCAGCTGGGAAGAAGGTGCTATGAAGACTGGCTGGCAGAGAATTTCCGTATGGGATGATGCTGAAGACGATGATATGGATTACTGGTTCTTCTTCCAGACCAACGGTAAGAGATTCGCTAAACTTTCTACCACTGGTAATGAGTATCGTACCAAGAAAGTAAACGGTAAGACCTACGCTTTCGATGAGAGAGGTGTTATGGTTTCTGAGTGGGCAATTGCATCTGTAGCAAGCGCTAACACTTCTACCGCTTCTAACTGGGGTTACTTCAACAGCCCAGAAGATGGTGCTCGCGTAACCAAGGGTTGGTTCAAGGTAGTTCCGCCGAACGAGGACAATACCTTCGATGCTAACTTCAGCAACGGCGGCGCATTCGATACTAAGGATGCTGACGATGAGGATGAGAACTGGTACTACTCCAACGGTGATGGTACTCTGGAGACCGGTAAGATCAAAAAGATCAAAGGTAAATACTATGGCTTCATGCCAGATGATGGCCGTGAGGGCGCTGGTAAGATGATGACTGGTCTGAACCTGATCAAGGTTGATGCTGCAACCGGAATCGTTGATGATGTAGTTCTTGATGACATGGACAGCGATGATATCGATGATCTGTTAGATGGTGATTACGATTCCTACTTAGCAACCGGTTATACTCTGTACTACTTCGGTAACGATGAGGATGCCGATGGCGCTATGAAGACTGGTGCTGTATCTGCTACCATCGGTGGTGACAGCTACAACTTCTTCTTCAGAAAGTCTGGCGGTACCGAGAAGCGTGGTGCTGGTGTAAACGGTATCGATGATAACAAGTACATCTACAAAGCTGGTCTGAGAATCAAGGCTGGTTCTGATGATAAGTACAAAGTTGTTGAGGTTGTTAACACCAATCCGAATGGTACTACTCTGGATATCAACACCAACGATTACATCTCCGTTAAGAAGCTGTCTGGTAGTGCTGTAAGACGTCAGAACACTGCTGGTACTCCGTTCGTTAACAACGATGATGATACCGTAAACTACTACAAGCTGAACGGTCAGAACTATCGTCTGGTTAACTCTACCGGTAGCGTTGTTAAGAATAAGAGCGGCATCAAAGATGGTGATGACTGGTACTTCTTCGTAAACAACTACGATGTTAAACTGTACGCTAGCGAGAAGAACGTTGAGAAGACCAAGAACGCAGCAGGCAAGACTGTTAATTCTGTTCTGGTTAACTGGAAAAACGATTTCGCTAACTAATAGCCAGATTGTTAATTCCGATTAACGTAATTTGAAGCTTGAACACGGCTTCTGTCGAGAAAGACAGAGGCCGTGTTTTTTATTACCAGTCAATAATCTGGTTGATGATATTCTGCTGTTCGGTACTGGTTTTTCTCAAATAAATCCGAGTGGTTTCAATGCTGGCGTGTCCCATCAGGTCAGCAAGCATGGCAATGTCATTGTAGCGTTCCAGAAAGCTTTTCGCGAAGCGATGGCGAAAGGAATGTGGGTACACTACTGATGGATCAAGGCCATACCTGGAACCGAAGTGCTTTAACTGTACGGCAATTCCTCTTGCAGTAATCAGCTCCCCATATTTATTTAAAAACAGGAATCCACTTTCTTTTTTTGTTTCCGTCATCCATTTTAAGGTTTCCTTCTGCAGGGCGGACGGAATATAAATTCTTCGCAGCTTTCCGCCTTTGGAATACAGATCCAGATATCCAATCCGAACATGTTCACATTTGATCTGAAGCAGCTCGCTGACACGAGCACCTGTAGCTGCCAAAAAACGTACCACAAAATACCAGTACATCTCCTGATCCCGTTTCAAACAGTTCTTAAAGTACAGATAATCCGCTTCGCTGATCACATTTTCCAGAAATGGTTTCTGCTGTACCTTGACAGAGGGCAGCTTCCACTGCTCTTTCTTAATGCTTTCCAGATAACAATTCATTGCCCGGATGCGCAAGTTGACAGTCTGTGGTTTATAATGCTCGATCAGGTAAACCTTGTAATCACGCAGATTCTGTTTACTGAGTTTGTCATACTTTTCTTCAAACTGATGAAGTGCGTAAAGATACGATATGATTGTGTTTTTCGACAAATTCTGGTCTGTCAGATACGTTTTGAATTCCTTTTCCATAGAGTGTCTCCTTTGTAAAAATAATTGATATGAATTTGCCTGTGAACAAAAAAACAATGTACACAGATAATATATCGTCATACTATTATATCGAACTATGGCGTGAATTCGCGTATCTATGCTCATCCAAGGTTTTATGTAGTCAAAGCCACAGCAAGGTAATGATCTATAGCGATTCCACAGATTAAGGATTTGCATCATTATCGACGTACGCCGCCGGCGCACTAAAAAAAGACAATTTCGTATATTTTACCAAAATTGTCTTTTTTTCATTTCAGACCATATCGGCCTGGCTATTTTCATTTTTTATTTTACCAGATCGTATTATTGCAATTCCCATGCTGAGCATCCCCCATAAAAGCGGAGCCGTGATTGGAAGATTCAAATTTACCATAGCCTGGAAACAATAGCAAATCACCGCCCATGCACAAGCTATTGCATATTCTTTTTTGATATTACATTTTAGCATACTACGACAGCTGAATATAATAAATATCCAGTAAGCAATCAAGCCTATCGGTCCAATTGTCAGCAGAAACTGCAGATATTCATTATGTGCATTATCAAATAATAAACCTGTAGTATCTATCATATCTCCAAAAAATTTTTGTGTAGTTAAAATGCCAAAGGTGTCTGGACCATATCCAAACAGTTTATGCATCACAGGAAATTTTCCATATGCCTCTATAGATTTTCTCCAGATATATCCCCGGCTGGTTCCCCATTCATCGTTAAATACCAAATAATTAGCAAGACTGCTGTATCGCTCTTCATGGCCCAAAAAATTTGCATCAACCAGCAAAAACATTATGACACAAAAAACTATTACTAAAAAAATCATCCAGCCTCTGCGCAGCAATGGAGACAATTCATCGGTCGCCTGTTTCTGTACAGAATCTTCTTTTCTCATTATCGTAGTATTTCGTCTAAAGACTACATATACCGTTATTGTTACTCCCCATAACACCAACACAAGCAGCAAAAGTCCTGGCAGATTTACCACAACTTTAAACAAACTATCCAACCCCAGCACAACGCTCTCATACCTGTGATTAATAAAATCTACACACTGGATCACCGTAGCAAAAGTAGAAAGCATGACTAAATAGCGGATCAGTCCTCGCTTGCTCTGGAAAAGCATTAATGGCATAAAAGCGAATAACGCGCCAAGTGCAAGATACGCATTATCACTACACCCCATAATAATAGCCATAAACGAGATAAACAAGCATACATACGCCCATATTAAATTCCAACGTTTTTCTGTTGTCACAAATATTCCAGCAGCCGCTCCCATGATCAAAGCAATATAAGCTGTATACGTGTTGATATTTCCTATCGTTGAAGTAAAAATAGCAGACTCTGACGGTTTAATTTTCACACGAAAATGAAAGATATCCATTTGAAAATAATCTGTGATTCCAATTGCACATACAATAATCCCGGCCAGAAGAAAAGCATAAATCAGCCAGCTTTGTGCTTTCCAAAATCGGCTCACCACAAAATACATTACCACATATAACGTCATTAAGAAAAGCCCACTATACCTTCCTTCATTTCCCCAGAATGATTCATAAAAATATTCTGACTGAAAGGTAGAAATGAGCGCCACCAGCCAAAAAACTAAAACTGCTACATCCGCCGGATAAAATAACTTTTTCCAATTTGCCGGTTTCAAAGCCGCAAACAATGTTTTGGCGTGTTCTCCTCCAAATTCCTTAAAATCGATAACCAACATGGCCAAACTCAAGATCAGCACTATCGCCAGCATGAGCAAAAAACTTCCATAATACCATTTGTATTTTGCTTCCAAAATATCGAAATAGGAATTGTGAAGATACAATGGAAGGCCCATCACCAGGGCCGATAAGAAAACACTAATCACCCCACTGATGATCGAAGCACAACTGGTTGCAAATGGATCCGTCTCAATATTTCTATGGTTTTCCATAAATCCTCCTCTACCATTTCTAATTAGCAATATGTCTCTTCCGCAATCGGAATAGATATCATTCATTATACGTTCTTTTTCTACTTTAAACAATGCCTATTTCATTTTTCCTGTTTGCCTGAAATCTAAAGAGTAGTTTATCGATTATTAATAGAAATAATAGGAGTCTTATTTTTTACATAAAAACAGGGCAGCTACATGATATATTTGTCATGTAGCCGCCCTGCGACTATATTTCTATAGTTTTAAAGTTTCTAAAAGCGAACTATAATTATTCGTCCTTAGAGATTATCTGTCGATGATATCGCTCAGAGTAATGGTAGTACCATTATCAATGGTAACATTCTTGTCACCAGCTTTTCTCAGCTCAACACCATTGACATCCTTCGGAGCTGGCTTACCAGTCTCAGCAGTCAGAGTCTTGTTGTTGCTGTACATAACGATCTGCTTGTTCTCTACATAGAAGTACCAGTCATCGCCATCCTTAGCAGCGGTCTTATTCTTAACGATAGTACCGCTGGTGTTTACCAGATAGAAGTTGCTGCCTAAAGAGCCAACATACTTAATGGTATCGCCATCTTTGTTCTTGTTGGTAGCCTCCTCAGCAAGGCCTCTCATCTTAGCGGTATCGATCTCTTCTACAACTGCGTTATCATCGCCGGTATCGCCGGTAGCGTAAACAACTTTGTACTTATCCTCAGAATCAGCTTTCATCTTCATACCGAACTTGTAGATGTACTTGTTGTCATCAATACCAGTCTGGCCTTTACCCTTGCTCTCAGCACCGCCTGCTTTGCTGAACAGGAACTGATAGGAATCGCCATCCAGGTTAATGGTGGTGTTACCAGTCTTCATAGCACCGTCAGCATCCTCATCGCTACCGAAGTAGTACAGAGAAGCATTCGGGTTGCCATACATAGCTGCGTACTTGCCTTCGCCGTCCATGCAGTCATCAAGATCATCAGCATCCATGTCGCGCTCGATTACTTCAGTAATCTTGCCATCCTGTACAACCAGAGCACACAGACCAGTCAACATGGAACCAGCTTTGTCAGTTCCCTCCGGATAGAAGCCATAGTATTTGCCTTTGATCTTCTTGATCTCGCCAGCGTATAACTCGCCGTCGCCATCAGCGTAGTACCATCTCTCGTTCTCATCCTCAGCATCGCCAGGTGCGAAGGAGGTTACACCATAATCTTTGAAGGTGTTGTCGTTGTCATCATCAGGAGCTACTACCTTGAACCAACCCTTGGTTACACGAGCGCCATCCTCCGGGCTGTTGAAGTACTGCCAGTTGGATACGGAAGAAGAGCTTGCAGCAGCGCCGCTTGCAAGTGCCCACTCGTATACCATTACACCACGCTCATCGAAACGATAGTGTTTACCGTTGAGCTTCTTATCTGTAGTAGAGAAACGCTTTTTACCGTTGGACTTGAAGTTGAACCAGTAATCGTAATCGTCATCCTCATCCTGATCGTAAACGCTTACTTTCTGCCAGCCAGTCTTCAGAGCACCATCTTCCCAGGAACCCATGTAGTATTCAGCGGTCTCCCAGTCAGAATCATCGGTAGCCAGGGTAGAATCATCGTTTACCCAGCCATACAGCATCTTACCATCCTCATCGAAAGCATATTTCTTGCCATCGATAGTCTTGAAGGTGGTGTTGCCGCTGTCTTTTGCTTTGTATGCTTTACCACTATTCTGCATGTAGTAGTAACGGTACTCAGCCGGATCATCATCATCCTGATCCTCGTTAACAACCTTAACCCATGTGTTGGTAACCATAACACCGTTGCCATCTACGTAGTAGGTGTCATCATCGTCATCAACCAGTTTGTCGGTAGCCATTGCGCCACCCTCTTCGGAATCAAGCCAGAACCAGTTGTCTCCGGATTTTCTCCACTCGTCTTCTACTCTATTGCCATCTTTGTCATAGTAGTACCAGGTACCATCTTCCTCAACCCAACCCTGAGCTGCGAAAGAGGTCATAGCACCACCGATAGCTAACAGAGCTGCCGCAGATGCAACTGCAACTACTTTAGTCTGCTTTCTCATAATGGATGCACTCTCCCTTTTTACTTTTTTGAATTTGCTACGAAATTCCTAAATTGCATTACGAGACGATTATACTTCCTATAAGGCAAATTATCAATAGTTTTTTACATTTTTTCTGTGTTTAGGAATAAATGCAAATCTATGTAACTGCTTCTGGAAGTTCCCATCTCTCCATCACACTGACAGTATAATATAGTTTTTTCCGAAATGCTATAACGAAACCCTAAGCGTTTTCTTACGAAAACCTTACGAAACCTATAGTTTTTCCGAAATATGTACTTATATCCATACAATTTTGTTTGTGGGCTGTACCTGTTCACTGCTTTGTGCTATAGTGTTCATATATTCCTGTTTTTATTGTTTTTTGAACATTTATGGAGGTTTTTCAATGGATCGGATTGGTTTGATTTGTCGTTATATAAAAGAAGATCCGCGCAGCACGCAGAGGGATCTGGCGCAGAAAACGGGGTTTTCCGTCGGAACGGTGAACACCTTAATTAAGGAGGCTATGCAAAAACGGCTCATTGCCCAGGGCAAAAGTGTGGCAGGCACCTATGAGCTGACGGGAGCTGGGGATGAGTTTCTGGATCAGTTTAAGGTGGACGGTGCGCTGATCATTGCTGCAGGATTTGGTTCCCGCTTTGTTCCGCTTACGTTTGAAACACCGAAAGGGCTGCTGGAGGTGTTCGGTGAGCGGATGATCGAGCGCCAGATCCGGCAGCTGCATGAGGCCGGCATCACGGACATTACCATTGCCGTAGGGTATCTGAAGGAAAAGTTTGAATACCTGATCGACAAGTATCAGGTAAAGCTGCTTTATAATCCGGAATATGCCAGCAAGAATACGCTGACCACCATTTACCGCGCCAGAAAGGTGCTAGCGGGCAAAAACATGTACATTCTTTCTTCCGACAACTGGCTGCGGGACAATATGTTCCACGCTTACGAGTGCGGTGCCTGGTATGCTTCTTCTTATATGGAAGGGGATACGTCGGAATGGTGTCTTTCCTTTAACAAAAAGGGACGCATCACCCATGTGGAAGTGGGCGGGCACGATTCCTGGGTCATGTACGGACCGGTGTTCTTTTCTGCATCGTTCTCCGAACAGTTTCTGCCTCTTCTGGAGCAGTATTACCACACCCCCGGCACGGAGCAGTTTTACTGGGAGAATGTGCTGATCGAGCACCTGGATACGCTGGAGATGGATATCAACCGGCAGCCGGAGCATCAGATTTATGAATTTGAAAATCTGGAGGAGCTGCGCCGGTTTGACCCCCGCTACCAAAATCATTCTGATAATACCGCGCTGGAGCTGGTTTCTCAGGTTTTTGAAGTGCCGGAGTCAGAGATCCACGATATCCGCTGTCTGAAATCCGGAATGACCAACAAATCTTTCCTGTTCCAGCTGCAGGGCAGACATTATATCTGCCGCATTCCCGGCCCGGGTACCGAACTGCTGATCAACCGGAAGGAGGAGGCGGAGGTATACCGCACCATCCAGCCGCTGCATATTTCGGAGCATATCATCTATATGAACGGCGATACCGGCTACAAGATTGCCGAATACTATGAGGGAGCGCGCAATTCCCGGGCGGATGACTGGGAGGATGTCGCAAAATGCATGGAGCTGGTACAGCGCCTGCACAATTCCGGGCTGACCGTAGCTCATGAATTTAATATCCGGGAGCGGATTGCATTCTATGAGGGGCTATGCGCAGCACATGGCGGCACCCGTTTTGAGGATTATGCCGAGGTCCGCAGTCACATGAACGAGCTGATGGATCAGCTGGATGCCATGCAGCGTCCAAGGGTTCTCTCTCACATTGACAGTGTGGCCGATAACTTCCTGTTCCTGCCGGACGGTTCTGTGCGCCTCATTGACTGGGAATATGCCGGAATGTGCGATCCGCTGATCGATCTCAGCATGTGTGCCATCTATTCCTATTATGATGAAGCAGCAACCGAAAAGCTGATGCAGATTTATTTCGGGCGGGAACCGGAGACAAAAGAACGCAAAATCGTTTATTCCTACATTGCGCTGGGCGGATTCTTGTGGGCGCTGTGGGCCGTATATAAGGCTTCTCTGGGAGAAGAGTTTGGAGAATATACGCTCATCATGTACCGGTATGCGAAAACCTATTACAAAAAGGTTTGTTTGTTGTAAGAAAAATGTTACCATTTTCAGACAGGGCTATGCTATAATCGAAATATCGAAGGATTGCAGGCACCAGAGACACGCCGCGATCATGTATTGTACGAAACAGGAGGATGGTATGAAGCACGCAAAAAGACTGACAGCAGCAGCCATGGCCGGATTCATCGGTGCTATAAGCCTTTTTTCCGGCGTAACTGCTTACGCTGCCACCGGATGGCAGCAGAATGGCAGCACCTATTACTATTATGACGCGAACGGGGAATTGCACAAGGGCTGGCTCAACACAGAAAACGGCTATTATTATCTGAATTTATCCACTGGCAAGATGACGGTTGGCTGGGAGAAGATCAACAATAAGTGGTACTATTTCCAGGGCAACGGCGTTATGGCGACCGGATGGGTGAAGGACAACGGCAAGTATTACTACCTGCTGACTGACGGCACCATGCACACCGGCTGGGTAAGCATTGACAATGTCTACTACTACCTGGGCGACAGCGGTGCCATGGCCACCGGCTGGGTCAACATGGACAACGGCTGGTATTACTTTGACCCAAATGACGGAAAATGCACCGTGGATCTCGCAAGAGAGATCAATGACAGCTGGTATATGTTCGGCAAGGATGGAAAGATGCTCACCGGATGGCAGCAGGTGGATGGCGCATACTACTATTTCCACACCGATGGCCGGATGCTCATCGGATGGCTCAGTGACGGCACCAACAGCTACTACATGGATCCGGCAAACGGACGCATGTCTACCGGCTGGAAGCAGATTGAAGGTTCTTATTACTATTTCAACAATTCCGGTCACAAGCTGACCGGATGGATCCAGGTAGACGGGACCTACTATTATCTGAATCCGTCTGACAAGGGACGCATGGCAGCAAACACCACGCTGAAGATTGACGGCATTTCTTACACCTTTGCCGCAAATGGTGCCTGTACCACCAGCGGAGGCAATGCCCTGAACGTAAATGGCAATACTTCCGGCAATAACAATACCACTGCCATTCCGGGAAGCAATTCCTCAAACAGCAGCGCTCCGGGAAGCAGTACAGCTTCTTCTGCCTCTCCTTCTGCTTCTCCGGGCAGTACATCCGGAAGCACTACGCCAGGAAGCTCCTCTTCGAATCAGAGCAACAACGAATATGTTTCCACCGGTCCGGCTACCGGCCAGAGCGATCCCAGCTTTAACGGCGTTGCTCCTTCCGGAAGCACGAGCCAGAGCAGCTCCGGCAGCAGCTCCAATTATGTGAATGGCCTGCTAAAAGCCGGCCTGACTACAGGTCCAAGACCTTAAGACCGTACTGTAAAACAAAAATGGGGCTGTCGCACTAACGTGCGGCAGCTCATTTTATATATCCAACACAAAACGCCGAGC
>NZ_QUIV01000033.1 GCF_003480315.1 Clostridium sp. AM33-3
ATTCTGTATGGTCTGACCGAACCTTCGGACTCTATTGATTATTCATTATATTGTTATTTGTGATAGTGATAGCTGTCCAGTAATCCGTTTTTCATATCCCACAGCGGCTTAGACAGATCTACGTGTACCCGGTGCGGATATTCCAGTCGCAGGGATTCTTCCCAAAGTGTTGCAAGCTCGCTCTTGCAGTATTTCTGGATATCCATCACCTTCGGGGATTCATATACACATTTTCCTTTTAAGAATACCGGAATCATCATTTCGCGCATGGTGTAGGTGCCGGGAGCAAGAAGGGTCTTTTTCCAGGTTTCCTTCGGATCGAAGAGCAGGAGCGGCTGATCGGTGTCGTACTCTTCATCGACCAGGCAGATCAGGTCTGCGATGATCTTTCCATTTTCCTTGTCATAGATACGGCGAATAGTCTTGTTGCCCGGGTTGGTGATCTTCTCAGCATTCTCGGACAGCTTGATCTTAGGAATGAATGTTCCGGTTGCCTTATCCTGAATCGCAGCCAGCTTGTACACACCGCCGAAGGACGGGCAGTCTTTGGATGTGATCAGGTTGGTGCCGACACCCCAGGAGTTGATGGCTGCGCCCTGCAGTTTCAGGGAGGAGATCAGGGTCTCATCCAGATCATTGGAAGCGGAGATGACCGCATCCGGGAATCCGGCTGCGTCTAACATTTTCTTGGCTTTCTTTGACAGGTAAGCTAGATCGCCGCTGTCTAAGCGGATTCCGTAGAAGGTGAGCGGAATGCCGGCCTCGCGCATTTCCTTAAATACCTTGATGGCGTTTGGAATGCCGGAATTTAAAGTATCGTAAGTGTCGACCAGAAGAATGCAGGCGCTCGGATACAGCTTTGCGTAAGTACGAAATGCGGTCAGTTCATCCGGGAAGCTCATGATCCAGCTGTGGGCGTGGGTGCCTTTGACCGGAACATCAAACATCTTGCCGCAGAGAACATTGGAGGTGCCGATGCATCCGGCAATCATGGCAGCGCGGGCACCATAGATGCCGGCATCCGGCCCCTGTGCGCGGCGCAGGCCAAATTCCATGACACCATCACCCTGGGCTGCGTAGACCACGCGTGCTGCCTTGGTAGCAATCAGGGACTGGTGGTTGATGATGTTTAAGAGAGCGGTTTCAATAAGCTGAGCCTCCATGATCGGAGCAATGATCTTTACAAGCGGTTCCCTTGGGAATACGACGCTTCCTTCCGGAATGGCATAAATATCGCCGCTAAAATGGAAATGGCGGAGATAGTCGAGGAAATCTTCCTCAAACATACCGGTGGTACGTAAATAGTCAACGTCATCTTCATCAAAGTGCAGGTTCTTTACGTAGTCGATCACCTGGTCTAAGCCAGCACAGATCGAATAGCCGGAGCCTACCGGGTTATTTCTGTAAAATGCGTCGAAAATAACAGTTTCATTTGCATCTTTTTCTTTAAAATAGCCCTGCATCATAGTCAGCTCGTAAAAGTCTGTGAGCAGGGTAAGGTTACGTTCACTCATGCCGGTTCTCCTTCTGGTTCTGGAATTTTCGTTAAATTTGTGTAAAACAATAGTAGTATACCATCGGTTTTCACAAAAAACAATGCATTTGACATGAATTTAACAAAAGGAGTGGTGCAGAAACCTTGACAATTCTCAGTCATATTAATATAATGAAAAAGAATGTAATATCAAAAAGGCTATGACGGAGACAGTAGCGCTGCAAAGAACGTAAGAGCAGAACGTGCAAATAGGCGGAATGCAGGAGCGAGCCGGGGGTGGTGGAAGCCCGGTGCAAGTAAGGCAGCAGTCGAAAATCACTCCTGAGCCGCAGGCCGAACCGATTTTTATAATCGCAGTAAGTCCAGCCGGTATTCCGCCGTTAACCGGAACTCATATGTTTGTATGCAGTAATAGGTGGTCAAAAGTGGCAAGAAGTGTCGTTTCCTGTTTGCAGGGAGCGGCTTTTTTTATTTATAGGAAGTTTTCCTATGAAATGTTACACAGGATTCCCGCTGCATGCGTCAAAGATTGGAGGCAAAGAAAAGCATGTATGAGAAAGTACCTACAAATATGAATTTTGTAGAGCGAGAGAAAAAAATTGAAAAGTTTTGGGATGATGAGCACATCTTCCAGAAAAGTATGGATTCCCGCAAAGAGGGTCCGACCTACACCTTCTACGATGGCCCGCCTACCGCAAACGGCAAGCCTCATATCGGCCACGTACTGACCCGTGTCATCAAAGACATGATCCCGCGTTACCGCACCATGAAAGGCTGCATGGTTCCGCGTAAGGCAGGCTGGGATACCCACGGACTCCCGGTTGAGCTGGAAGTAGAGAAGATGCTTGGCCTGGATGGCAAGGAGCAGATCGAGCAGTATGGCCTTGAGCCGTTCATCGAGCACTGTAAAGAGAGTGTCTGGAAATACAAAGGCATGTGGGAGAAATTCTCCGGCACCGTTGGCTTCTGGGCAGATATGGACAATCCGTATGTTACCTATCACAATGACTTCATTGAGTCTGAGTGGTGGGCATTAAAACAGATCTGGGAGAAGGGACTTCTGTACAAAGGATTCAAGATCGTTCCTTACTGCCCGCGCTGCGGCACCCCGCTTTCCTCCCATGAGGTAGCTCAGGGCTATAAAGATGTCAAAGAGCGTTCCGCGATCGCACGCTTTAAAGTTAAGGGTGAGGATGCTTACATCCTGGCATGGACCACTACTCCGTGGACCCTGCCGTCCAATGTGGCACTCTGCGTAAACCCGAACGAGACCTACGTTAAGGTAAAGAACGGTGATTACACCTATTACCTGGCAGAAGCACTTTGTGATACTGTCCTGGAAGGTGAGTATACTGTACTGGAGAGATACAAAGGCAAAGATCTGGAGTACAAAGAGTACGAGCCGCTGTTTGACTGTGCAACAGCAATCTGTGAGAAGCAGAAAAAGAAAGCATTCTACGTTGTCTGCGATACCTACGTAACGCTGACCGATGGTACCGGTGTGGTACACATTGCCCCGGCATTCGGTGAGGACGACTCCAAGGTCGGAAGAAAGTATGACCTTCCGTTTGTGCAGTTAGTAGACGCAAAGGGTGAAATGACCAAAGAGACTCCATGGGAAGGCGTATTTGTGAAGAAGGCGGATCCGCTGGTATTAAAGGCACTGGATGAGAAGGGCCTGTTATTCTCAGCACCGAATTTTGAGCACAGCTATCCGCATTGCTGGAGATGTGATACCCCGCTCATTTACTACGCAAGAGAGTCCTGGTTTATCAAGATGACTGCTGTGAAGGATGACCTGATCCGCAACAACAATACCATTAACTGGATTCCAGAGAGCATCGGCAAGGGACGCTTCGGTGACTGGCTGGAGAACGTTCAGGACTGGGGCGTAAGCCGTAACCGTTACTGGGGCACCCCGCTTAATATCTGGGAGTGTGAGTGTGGCTGTCAGCATTCCATCGGAAGCCAGGCAGAGTTGAAGTCCATGAGCCCGAACTATGCGGATGTTGTAAAGAAATATGCAAAAGAGATGGATGAAGAGGCTAATGGCGATGTAGAGCTGCATCGTCCGTTCATCGATGATGTCACCATCACCTGCCCGCAGTGCGGCAAGCAGATGCATCGTGTACCGGAGGTAATCGACTGCTGGTTCGATTCCGGTTCCATGCCGTTCGCACAGCATCATTATCCGTTTGAGAATAAGGAACTCTTTGAGAAGCAGTTCCCGGCAGATTTCATCTCCGAGGCAGTAGACCAGACACGTGGATGGTTCTATTCCCTGCTGGCAATCTCTACCCTGATCTTCAACAAAGCTCCGTACAAGAACGTTATCGTTCTGGGCCATGTACAGGATGAGAACGGCCAGAAAATGAGTAAATCCAAGGGCAACGCAGTCGATCCGTTCGACGCTCTGGAAACCTACGGTGCAGACGCTATTCGCTGGTACTTCTACATCAACAGCGCACCGTGGCTGCCAAACCGTTTCCATGGCAAAGCCGTACAGGAAGGCCAGAGAAAGTTCATGGGTACTCTGTGGAACACCTATGCGTTCTTCGTGCTGTACGCCAATATTGATAATTTCGATCCAACCAAGTATACTCTGGAGTACGACAAACTTCCGGTTATGGATAAATGGCTTCTGTCCAAGTTAAACTCCATGGTGAAAGACGTGGATGACAACCTGGCAAACTACCGCATCCCGGAGGCTGCAAGAGCACTTCAGGATTTCGTAGATGACATGAGTAACTGGTATGTAAGAAGAAGCCGTGAGCGTTTCTGGGCAAAGGGCATGGAGCAGGATAAGATCAATGCCTATATGGCACTGTACACTGCACTGGTAACGGTAGCCAAGGCAGCGGCTCCGATGATCCCGTTCATGACTGAGGATATCTACCAGAATCTGGTCAGAAGCATCGACAAGACCGCTCCGGAGAGCATCCATCTGTGTGATTTCCCGGCAGTGGATGAAACAATGATCGACAAGCAGCTGGAGTCCGATATGGATGAGGTCTTAAAGATTGTTGTATTCGGCCGAGCAGCAAGAAATACCGCAAACATCAAGAACCGTCAGCCGATTGGTAAGATGTATGTTAAGGCAGAGAACAAGTTGTCCGATTTTTATGTGGAGATCATTGAGGATGAGTTAAATGTTAAAAGTGTAGAGTTCGTAGATGACGTCAGAAACTTCACATCCTACAGCTTCAAGCCGCAGCTTAAGACGGTCGGACCGAAGTACGGCAAGCAGCTCGGCAACATCCGCAAGGCTCTGTCTGAGATCGACGGCAATGCCGCTATGGACACCCTGAAGGCAGATGGGGCACTGAAGTTTGATTTCGGCGGCGAGCTGGTAGTGCTGACCGAAGATGACCTGTTGATTGAGATGGCTCAGACCGAGGGCTATGTATCAGAGGGTGATAATTACGTAACGGTAGCCCTGGACACTCACCTTACTCCGGAACTTCTTGAGGAAGGATTTGTCCGTGAGCTGGTAAGTAAGATCCAGACCATGCGAAAAGAAGCAGGATTTGAGGTTACCGATCATATTAATGTATATCAGGATAACAATGACAAGATTGCTGATATCTTTAAGAAATATGCAGACACCATGAAAGGTGAAGTACTTGCCGATCACATTTTCCTTGGACAGATGGGTGGATACGCAAAAGAGTGGAATATTAACGGTGAGACCGGAATGTTGGGTGTTGAAAAAGCAACAGTTGACAGCTGCCAGAAATAGCACATGCATAGCATGTGCCCGGGCCCCGCAGAGGGGCCTTTCCGGCAGACTGTAACTGAGGAGAGGAGATCCAGTATGGCAGTTATGGCAAACAAAGGGTTTGACAAAGAAATATTTAAGAAGAGCGTGGTTGATAATGTTAAAAATCTGTATCGCCGCACCATTGATGAGGCTACCCCGAATCAGGTGTTCCAGGCAGTAGCCTATGCGGTTAAAGATGTCATTATTGACGAGTGGATCGCAACCCACAAGGAATACGAAAAGAAGGATGTAAAGACCGTTTACTATCTTTCCATGGAGTTCTTAATGGGGCGCGCGCTGGGCAACAATATCATCAATATCCGTGCAAGACAGGAAGTCCGTGAGGCTCTCGATGAGCTGGGCTTTGACTTAAACGTGATTGAGGACCAGGAGCCGGATGCGGCTCTGGGAAACGGTGGTCTGGGACGTCTTGCAGCATGCTTCCTGGATTCCCTTGCAACTCTCGGATACCCGGCATACGGCTGCGGCATCCGTTACCACTATGGTATGTTCAAACAGAAAATTGAAAACGGTTATCAGGTCGAGGTGCCGGATAACTGGTTAAAGGACGGCAACCCGTTTGAGGTACGTCGTTCCGAGTATGCAACCGAGGTCAGATTCGGAGGTTACGTGCGCACTGTGTGGGAAAATGGCAGAGAGCATTTCGTTCAGGAGGGCTATCAGTCTGTTATGGCTGTTCCGTATGACCTGCCGATCGTAGGCTATGGCAACAATGTTGTCAATACGCTGCGGATCTGGGATGCACAGCCGATCAACACCTTCAACCTGGATTCCTTCGATAAAGGTGATTATCAGAAGGCTGTGGAGCAGGAAAACCTGGCCAAGACCATCTGTGATGTGCTTTATCCAAATGATAATCACTATGCCGGCAAGGAGCTGCGCTTAAAACAGCAGTACTTCTTCATTTCCGCAAGTGTACAGCGTGCTGTAAGCAAATACATGGAGAAGCATGAAGATATCCGCAAGTTCTATGAGAAGAACGTATTCCAGTTAAATGATACCCATCCGACCGTAGCTGTTGCAGAACTCATGAGAATCCTTCTGGATGACTATAACTTAACCTGGGAAGAGGCATGGGATGTCACAACAAAGACCTGCGCTTACACCAACCATACCATCATGGCTGAGGCCCTTGAAAAATGGCCGATCGAGCTGTTCTCCAGACTGCTTCCGCGTATCTACCAGATTGTAGAGGAGATCAACCGCCGCTTCCTCCTTGAAATCCAGAAGAAATACCCGGGAAACCAGGAAAAGATTGCGAAGATGGCTATCATCTATGATGGTCAGGTCAAGATGGCACACATGGCGATCGCGGGTAGTTTCTCTGTGAACGGTGTAGCAAGACTGCATACCGAGATCCTGGAGAAGCAGGAGTTAAAAGACTTTTATGAGATGATGCCGCAGAAGTTCAATAATAAGACCAACGGCATTACCCAGAGACGTTTCCTGCTTCACGCAAACCCGCTTCTGGCAGACTGGATCACGGACAAGATCGGTGACGAGTGGATTACAGACCTTTCCGCTATCAGCAAGTTAAAGTTGTATGTGGATGATGAGAAGTGCCAGCACGAATTCATGAATATCAAATATCAGAATAAGGTGCGTCTGGCAAAATACATCAAGGAGCACAACGGCATTGATGTGGATCCACGTTCCATTTTCGATGTTCAGGTTAAGAGACTGCACGAGTACAAACGTCAGCTTATGAACATTCTGCATGTGATGTATCTGTACAACCAGCTGAAAGACAATCCGAACCTGGATATGGTTCCTAGAACCTTCATCTTCGGTGCTAAGGCAGCAGCAGGATATAAGCGCGCAAAACTGACGATCAAGCTGATTAATTCCGTTGCAGATGTGATCAACAACGATAAGTCTATTAACGGAAAATTGAAGGTTGTTTTCATTGAAGACTACCGTGTATCCAATGCAGAGATCATCTTCGCTGCAGCCGATGTCAGTGAGCAGATCTCTACCGCAAGTAAAGAGGCATCCGGTACCGGAAATATGAAGTTCATGTTAAACGGCGCCCTTACTGTGGGAACCATGGACGGTGCAAACGTGGAGATCGTAGAAGAGGTTGGCGCAGAAAATGCGTTCATCTTCGGTACGTCCTCTGATGATATCATCCGCATAGAGCATGACCACAGCTATGATCCAATGCAGATCTTCAACAATGACCAGGATATCCGCCGTGTGCTGATGCAGCTTATTAACGGCTACTATGCACCATATGATCCGGAACTGTTCCGCGATATCTATAACTCCCTGCTGAACACTTTAAGCAGTGACCGCGCTGACACCTACTTTATCCTGAAGGATTTCCGGATGTATGCAGATGCGCAGAAGCGTGTAGATGAAGCATACCGTGACGAGCAGTGGTGGGCAAAGGCAGCTATGCTCAACACCGCATGCAGCGGTAAGTTCAGCTCTGACCGTACCATCGAGGAGTACGTGAAAGATATCTGGCATCTGGATAAGGTGAAGGTTGAACTGTAATAGCCTGACGGAATAAAACGCATGCAGGCCCAGAAAAAGCCCGTGGTTCATGCGTAGAAAATTTCAGGAATAAAATTAGAAATCCCTCCGTAGATTAAACTGACGGAGGGATTTTTTATGCGCAAAATCGGGATCGTGGCTGCAGTGGTGTTTGTGGCCTCCTGGATGTTTTCACTTCTCTGTATGCATGCGGCGGGACAGGCCGGGTGGAAGATGGAAGAGGAAAATCAGAACGTGATTTCTGAAAGTGTGGTTTACGAAAATAATCAGAAAGGTTCAGAAGAAACAGCGGGATGGAATGGGAATTCTCACAGTGTGGATCAGGGGGATGGAGAGGCATATTCCCGCCGCATCATTCTGGAACGCTACGGTGTCCGCACCTATCTTTCGGTGGAAGATTATCTTCCGGGCGTTATGGTCTGCCAGACCGGTCCGGAAATGGGGATGGAAGCGCTGAAGTGCCAGGCAGTCATTGCCCGCACCTACATATACCGTCAGATGGGCGATCGGGAGGAAATACAGGAAGAGGAGCTGGATCTCGATTATCTGGGAGATGATACTGCTCGGGCAGGGAATACACTGACTGTGCACCAGAAGGAGGAACTGGCAAAACGCCTGGAGCAATGCAGGCAGGCGGCAGAAGCCACGGCAGGAGTGGTTATGAAATATGAGGAACGTTATATTCTGCCATTATTTCATGAGCGGAGCGCCGGACGGACACGGACCGGGGAGGCAGATTATCCGTATCTGCAGTCGGCGGAGAGCAGGTGGGATGTGGAGGATGGTGGAGCAGAAATCAGAACAGCAGATGGAGATGCAACGGGCGTGTCAGAAGTTTCGTTCAGCTTATCGGAATTTGCGCAGCGCATTAAAAATTTAAGTGATGCGCCATCTCTGGATCCGGAGCGCCTTTCTTCCGAAATCCAGATTGTAAAGCGGGACGATGCCGGATATGTGCTGCAGATCAAGATCGGTCCGCGCACCTACACCGGGGATGATGTCCAGTACGCGTTGGATCTGCCATCCACCTGTTTTACCATCGACACCAGAATATCAGGGACAATCGCGGTTACAGTGAAAGGCTGCGGCCACGGTTACGGCCTCAGTCAGAATGGTGCCCAGGCCATGGCAGAGGAAGGATGGAGCTATTCCGACATTTTGAACTATTATTACAAAAATATTTCACTGGTGACTGAATAAGAAAAAGTACTTTGGCAAAACTACTACCGAGGTGATAAACGGTGAAAGAAAAAATGAATCAGATGTTCCGGGATAAATTATTCCTGGTCATGTTGGTGCTGGGCCTGCTGACTATGGTTGCCGCAGCAGGCGTCGTTACGATTCGAAGAGGAAACGGACAGGAACAGAAACCATATGTGGATATGCAGGGGCAGGATGAATATTTTGCAGAGGAAGCAAAAGATCAGGCGCCGGTTGCAGGAAATTCCAATGCGGAGAATTCCGAATCCGAAATTACACAGGAGGAGCAGATTCTGGCTGAAGCAGCGTCTAATCAGGACAATGCAGCCGACGAGCAGGGACACATTGCAGAGGAAGCAGGACCGGAGACCGGAAACGGGCAGAATACCGGACTTGCAGCAAATGGTACAAAGGATGACGGGGCAGATCCGGCCGTGAGAGAGGCCGGTGCAGGCGGAAGCGCCGCCACCGCGCTGGTATTAAACTTTGCTGATACCAGCAAGATGCTGTGGCCGGCAAGAGGCAATGTCCTGTTGGATTACAGTATGGATTCCACCATCTATTTCCCGACCCTGGAACAGTATAAATGCAATCCAGGCCTGGTTATCCAGAGCGAGGTCAGCACTCCGGTGTATGCTCCAGCTGCCGCAAGGGTGCTGGAAGCAGGAAATAATGAGGAGATTGGTGATTATCTGGTCCTGGACCTTGGCAATGATTACACAGTCACCTGCGGCCAGTTAAAAGAAATCACCGCCGTGCAGGGAGAATATCTGGAAGCCGGACAGCTTCTGGGCTATGTGGCAGAACCAACCAAATATTATACTATCGAGGGAAGTAACCTCTTCCTGGAAATGCGCCACGGGGATAAAACGGTAGATCCGTTAGATTACCTGGAGTAAGAATGTATGTAACGGTTCAGCAGGGCCGCGCATTTACGAAAGTTTTTATAATTTGTTCATAGAATGGTCGAAATTGTATGATATGCTTCTGGCATAAGATGAAAGGCAGCTGCGCCTGCTCCATTCGCCGGGCCGCAGTGCTGCGAAAAATACAATTTGAGGTGAACTATGAATATCCTGTTTTTTCTGACTCCAAAGAGCGAGGTAGCTCACATTTACGAAGATGATACGGTGCGCCAGGCACTGGACAAGATGGAAGGCTTCCGTTATTCCACCATCCCGCTGCTCTCAAAAGACGGCACCTACGTCGGAACCATTACGGAAGGAGACCTGCTCTGGGGAATCCGGAAAGAATACCAGATGAACTTCAAAGAAGCAGAAAACGCGCCCATCGCGTCAATTCCGCGGCGTGTGGACTACAAACCGGTTTCCGTAGAATGTAAAATGGAAGACCTGATCGACCGGGCTCTGAACCAGAACTTTGTTCCGGTGGTAGATGACCGGGGGTTCTTCATCGGGATGGTTACAAGAAAAGATATTATTAAATACTGTTATAGTAAGCTGGAAAAGGAAAACTAAAAGGAAGAGAGACCGGGCAGAACAGAAATGACTGCCCGGTCTTTTGGGTTGATTATTTGTAAAATTTACGATATGCTTTACATAGAGGAGGCGTTTCTATGCCATTATTGAAAGATCATTATACATCAGAAGATTACTGGAATCTGCCTGAAAATGAGCGGGCAGAATTGATTGATGGCAAATTATATAGCATGGCTCCGCCCAGCTTGACGCATCAGGCTTTATCCATTGAAATTGCGTCAACATTTCGGAATTACATTAAGTCCAAAGGTGGTTCCTGCCGCACGCTGACAGCACCATTCGCAGTAAATCTCGATGCAGACGATAAAAACTGGATGGAACCAGATGTTATGATTGTCTGCGATAAAAAGAAACTCACAGAACGCAGCTGCATTGGAGCCCCGGATCTGGTGGTTGAGATTGTTTCACCGGCAAGCCGTAAAACGGATTACATTAAGAAAAACGCGCTTTATCTGGAAGCAGGAGTAAAAGAGTACTGGATTGTGGATCCAATGCGGAAAAGTACCCTGGTGTACCGCTACGAAGGAGATGCAGCTCCTGTTTTTTATCCATTTGATCAGTCAATCCCAGTTGGAATTTATCCAGATCTGGATATTACGGTAGATGCGTTATTAAATAATTGAAGGCAGAATAATAGGGGGCATGAAGCCCCCTATATTAAATTCAGCTGCATCCACAGCCTTCATCCGGCCGTCCAGGACCACCAGGTCCGCCTGGCCTGCGGTCATCGTCCCGTCCTTCCCGGAATCCATCACGGAAACCGGCATCATAACCGTCACGGAAACCATTTCGGAATGCTTCTCTTGTATTCCGGTTCCATCCACAAGAGCCGCCACAGCCCCAGTTATTCCAGCTCCAGCCTCCGCAATGATTACCGCATCCGCCCCAGCCGTTACCTCCGCGTCTACAGCCATTTCCATCGCAGCCATTGCTGCAACTTCCATTGTTTCCACAACCGCCACAATTATTCCAGCTACACATGTCGAAATCTCCTTTTTTGCTGTTTGTACTGTATTTTATGAGCAAATGCAGACAAGGGTGACAACCCTGCTTTCTATCATATGGTGGATTCCAATGCACCGCTATTTCTGCTTTCACATAAGATGGTACTAGAAACTCTGGAAAGGATTTATGATCATGGATTATTCCAATAACCGATGCGGCTGCATGCAGAGACCTCATCTGCAGGAACCGCTGCATACTAATACAGGGAACTCCTGTGGGCCTGTGAATCAGCGTATGACAGGCAATTCAGACAGATGCGCAGACAATCGTTCGACAGGTAGTTTCTGCGGATGTGTGGACCAGCGTCCCATGCAGCCGGATATGCCCATCGCGATGGCTTATGTCCCCATGCAGCGCTGGAATCAGGTGTACGATATGAGCCGCGGACTAACCCGGGGAACCATTTTCCCGGAACTGGATCTGCCGTTCGTGATGGGGAGGTGCCGATGATGTGTGGATGCGATGACAAACTCCTGCAGGCTGTATATGAAACTGGCTTCGCCCTGGATGAGGCAACCCTGTATCTGGATACTCATCCAGACTGCCCAATGGCTATGCAGTATTTTCAGAATGCCCGGCGCATGAACCGTCAGGCTATGAAATCCTATGAAGAGGTCAATGGCCCACTCCAGGTCGCTGATGCCGATTTTAATAACTGGAACTGGATCAATGGCCCATGGCCCTGGGAAGGAGGAATACGCTGATGTGGAGATATGAAAAAAGACTGCAGTATCCGGTAAAGATTTCACAGCCGAATCCGAAAATGGCGCAGTTTATTATGAGTCAGTATGGTGGGCCCGACGGTGAGATGGGAGCGTCTATGCGCTATTTATCCCAAAGATATGCCATGCCATATGATGTAGCGAAAGCTTCCCTGACTGATATCGGAACCGAGGAACTGGCACATTTGGAAATTGTGGCAGCTATCGTTCACCAGCTTACCCGCAATCTGACACCACAGGAAATTGAAGATTCTGGTTTTGGTCCATATTATATCGACCACACTACCGGAATCTGGCCTCAGGCAGCAGGCGGCATTCCGTTTAATGCTTGTGAATTCCAGTCAAAGGGTGATCCAATTACAGATTTATTCGAGGACCTCGCTGCAGAACAGAAAGCACGGAGCACTTACGACAACATTCTCCGTGTAGTAAAAGATCCGGAAGTATGTGACCCAATCCGCTATCTGCGGGCAAGGGAAGTGGTGCATTTTCAGCGCTTTGGTGAGACTTTGCGTCATGTGCAGGATCAGCTTAACAGCAAAAATTTCTATGCTTTTAACCCGGCTTTTGACCGGCGGCAAAGCACTAATAATGGCAAGACACAGGAGTGCGGGAAATAAACAGTTGACAGATACCTGATTTCACCCTATACTGATAGCATAACAGAGATTTGGGCGTGTTACTGGTAAAGCAGGCATTAACCGAAAGGGCATCGAAGAGATGTCCTTTTGGTTGATGCCTTTTTCATTTTCCAAATAAAACTGCACTTCCCAGAAGCGACTGAAACGGACTGTTTTGGGTATGCTGATAGGAGCAGGTTTCTTTTCTGCACAGGTGAAATATATAAAATGGAAAGAAGTTTGTGCGTTTACAGAAAAGAATTTTCGGGAGATGTGAAAACTGTCAGAAAGACACACCTGAATATTCAGAAAAAAAGGAGAAAGAACATGAAAGACAAGATTTTTGGGGTGCTTCAGCGAGTAGGGCGCAGCTTCATGCTTCCGATTGCGGTGCTTCCGGTTGCTGGCCTCCTGCTGGGGATTGGAAGTTCCTTTACCAATGAGACTACCATTGCAACCTATGGCTTACAGGGAATTCTTGGTAATGGAACCGTCCTGCATGCACTGCTTATGATCATGAGCAAGGCAGGAAACGTCATTTTTGATAATCTTCCGATTATCTTTGCAGTGGGTGTTGCCATTGGCATGGCGAAGGCGGAAAAAGAGGTTGCGGCACTTTCGGCTATGATTTCTTTTTTTGTGATGCATGCATCAATCAACGCAGTGCTTTTATTAGCAGGAAAAGTCTTAGCGGACGGAACAATTGCGCCGGATGTGCTTGAGGGAACCATTGCCAGCGTCTGCGGTATTCAGACCCTGCAGATGGGTGTATTTGGCGGTATTCTTGTGGGACTTGGTGTGGCAGCACTCCACAACCGGTTTTATAAGATTGAATTGCCAAACGCGCTGTCATTTTTTGGCGGCTCCCGTTTTGTACCGATTATTTCTACCGTTACTTACGTTGGTATCGGTATTCTGATGTACTTTATCTGGCCGGCTGTCCAGAATGGCATTTTCGCGCTGGGCGGTCTGGTTACAGGAACCGGTTATTTCGGAACCCTGATTTTTGGTATCATTAAGCGTGCGCTGATCCCGTTCGGCCTGCATCATGTGTTTTATATGCCTTTCTGGCAGACTGCGGTAGGCGGCACCATGATGGTGGATGGAAATCTGATTCAGGGCGGCCAGAACATTTTCTTTGCGCAGCTGGCTTCGTCAGATGTGACGCATTTCAGCGCGGATGCTACCCGGTATTTTTCCGGTGAGTTTATTTTTATGATTTTTGGACTTCCGGGTGCGGCGCTGGCCATGTACCGGTGCGCGAAACCGGAAAAGAAAAAGGAAGCAGGAGGTCTGCTTTTAAGTGCGGCGCTGGCCTGCATGTTTACTGGAATTACAGAGCCAATTGAGTTCTCTTTCCTGTTTGTAGCACCAATGCTGTTTGCAGTTCAGGTGATTCTGGCCGGAAGCGCCTATATGGTTGCGCATATTTTGAACATTGCAGTGGGCCTTACATTTTCTGGTGGTCTTCTGGATCTGGTGATTTTCGGTGTGCTTCAGGGCAATGCGAAAACCAGCTGGCTTCGCATCATTCCTGCTGGAATTGTGTATTTCCTTCTGTATTACTTTTTGTTTAGTTTTCTGATTAAAAAATTTGATTTGAAAACACCGGGACGTGAGGACGATGACGAGGAGACGAAGCTCTACACGAAGGCTGATGTGAATGCCCGCAGGACTGAAGCGAAAGAGGGAGAAAGCGGCAGCCAGGCAGAAAACAGTAAAGACAGCCGGAGTGCAGCCATTGTAATGGGTATGGGAGGAAGAAACAATATCACTTCCGTGGACTGCTGCGCGACACGACTCCGCTGCTCTATCGCAGACTCGTCGCTGGTTGATGAAAAGCTGTTGAAGTCGACCGGCGCGGTAGGCGTGATCGTAAAAGGGCAGGGAATCCAGATTATTTACGGACCGCAGGTGACTGTGATCAAATCCGAGCTGGAAGCTTATCTGGCAGAGGAGCATGAGGAGGATACCGCAGAAGCTACAGATGGTGCAGAGAATATGGGCACCAAAGTGACTGCGGAAACCGAAGCAGCTGTGAATCTGGCAGAGAGCAAGAACATCGCAGAAAACATCCACAAACTTTACTCTCCGTTCCAGGGCGTATTAAAGCCAATCACGGAGGCACCGGACGAGGCATTTGCCAGCAAAGCCATGGGAGACGGCTACCTGGTTATGCCGGAGAATGGAACTGTTGTGGCACCGGAAGATGGCGAGGTTATGTTTGTATTTCCGAGTAAACATGCGATTGGCCTGAAGGCGGCGGATGGGACGGAATATCTGCTCCATATCGGTGTAGATACTGTGAAACTGAATGGGGAAGGCTTCACGGTATTTGTAAGTGATGGACAGAAAATCAAAAAGGGAGATAAGCTCATGGAATTTGACCCGGCCTATATCCGGGAACACGCAGTGAGCGATGCCTGTATCGTTATTTTTACTGGACTGACAGAGGGAGAAAGCTTAAGCTTAGAAGGAGAAAAGCAAGTGAAACGGCTAGAGCTGATTGGTCAGATAAAAAAGTAAGATAAAAACTTAGGGAGTATTTATCATACGAAACAAAAAGTACTTTCTGCATCCTAAGGTTGTCGTGTATAATAACAGGACAGGCATAAGATGCAGGAGGTATTTTTTATGTATCGGGTAATCAAAGTATTGAACAATAACGGGATTCTGGTGCTGGATGATGCCAGCGGTCAGGAGCTGATTCTTCTGGGAAACGGAGCAGGATTCGGACACCGCGCGGGAGAGCGAATGACAGAACTTCCGAAAGGCCGCCGTTATGAGCTTGTGAGCGAAAAAACGCCGGCGCTGATCCGCGTAAACGGCATTGATCCGCTTTATATCGAAGCAGCCGGAAAAATCATAGAGATGGCAGAAGCGGCGATGGGACCACTGCAGCATGATATTCTGATCCCAATGGCAGATCACATTGCTATGGCAGCAGCACGGGCCAGAGAGAAAAAAGAAATTCCCAATCCATTTCAGCATGATATTGCAGCCTTATTTGGAGATGAGTATGAAGCGGCCAGAAAAGGATGCGAAATCTTAAAAAAGATGACGGGAACCGCCCTTGGAGAGGATGAAGCCGGCTTCATCGCCCTGCATATCCACGCCGGACTGGCGCAGGAAAATGTGGCGGATTCCCTGGAAACAGCCCGTCTGGTAGGTGTCTGCATGACCATGATCGAGGAAGGATCCAGAAAGAAGCTTCCTTATGGCTCTCTCGGTTACAACCGGCTGATGAGTCATGTCCGCTATATGCTGGCCCGGGCCAGAAAGGGAGAACGCACGGATCTTGATCTGGAAGCATACGCAAAAGAGCAGTTTCCATTCGAATACGCGCTGGCTGAGCAGATTTTGAAAAAACTGGAACAGGAGCTGAGGGTGGTTCTTGCGAAAGAAGAAATCGGGTTTCTTGCGATTCATATCAGGCGGGTAATTGGGGGAGAATCTGAAACATAAACACAAAAACGTAAAAAGTTGGGTAAAAAAGTTGCGGAAAACACTTTTCAAGTCAGTATATTTTTGCTATACTATTATAGTTCGATCGGGGTATGGCGTAGCTTGGTAGCGCGCTCGGCTGGGGGCCGAGAGGTCGCAGGTTCAAATCCTGTTGCCCCGATTAACTGATAGAATTCAAGCACGGAAAACCACGCAGGAACGGTGGTCCGTGCTTTTTTTATACTTTACAGTCCACCTGTACTTTGTTATCATGGGTATTAGAATTACCGGCAGCTGGCGGATTGCGCCAGGCCGTGATTACAGAAGAAAAACGGAGAGTTGTTTATGAAGGGAATCGTCAGTTTTGACATGGACATGACACTGCTGAACCATGTAGATTATAAGATCCCGGACAGCGCCATCAAAGCGCTGGATCTGCTTCGCAAAAATTACTATATCGTGATCGCCACCGGCCGTGACATGGATGCCAAGTTCAGCGAGGGCCTTGCAGACCAGGTGAAGCCGGATGCCATCATTCATTTAAATGGCAACAAGATCACCATCGGCTCGGAACTGATCTATGAACATTGTATGAAGCGGGAACTGGTAGAAGAACTGCTGCATTTCGCGGAAGGAAAGGATTACGCCATCGGGATGACCGTGGGAGATATCGATTATTTCGTCAATCCGTGGTGCGTGACCCGCCACGACATGGTACGCTGGCAGATGTCGGACCGGAAATTTCGCGACCCGTGGAAGCTTCTGGACATGCCGATCCGCACGCTGGCCTACATAGGCCGGGAACCGGGGACAAAAGAGGTGGAGGCGGCATTTCCCATGCTGAAGCTTCCAATGTTCTCCAGCCGGGAAGGGGCCGATATTATTGAAAAGGACGCCTCCAAGGCAGAGGGACTTAAACGCCTCTGCAAAGCCTGGAATATCCCGCTGAAGAACACGATCGCCTTTGGCGACAGTATGAATGATTATGAGATTGTGACTACCGCAGGCATCGGCGTGGCTATGGGCAATGGGCATCCGCAGTTGAAGGAGGCAGCGGATTACGTTACTGCGCCCATTGGCGAGGACGGTGTCTATAAGGCTTGCGAAGCGCTGCATCTGTTTTAGGCAGGTGCGCTTGCAATTGCTGCGCAGGCACAATGACAGAAAGAAAATCGTGACAGAACGAAAGGAATACAAATTTATGGCAACATATTACGATCTGGTGATTATCGGGGCAGGACCGGGTGGCTACACGGCGGCCATCAAAGGCGCGTCCTTCGGCATGAAGGTGGCCGTGGTGGATGAGAACAAGCTAGGCGGCGTCTGTATCAACCGGGGCTGCATTCCCACCAAGGCGCTGCTTCATGCGTCCAACATTTTTTCCATGATGCAGCACGGGGATGAATTCGGTGTCTCTACTGATTTTATCTCCTTCGATTTCGCGAAAATGCAGGATTACAAGAAGCGTTCTGTGCGCCGTTACCGCGGCGAGATCCAGAAGCTGTTTGATAAAAATAACATTACTTTTATCAAAGGAAAGGCGACTATCCGCCGGGAAAAGACCATCGAAGTGGTGGGAGAGAATGGCAAGGAATATCTCCGGGCAAAGAACATCATCATCGCCACCGGCGCAAAGCCGATTATGCCGAAGATTCCGGGCATTAACCTGCCGGGCGTCATCAACAGTGACCGTCTGCTGGCGGTTCCAACCTGGAACTATGACCGCATCGTCATCATGGGCGGCGGTGTCATTGGCGTGGAGTTTGCCACCATTTTCCAGGCGCTCTGCTCCAAGGTAACCATCGTAGAAAAGGGTCCGCATCTTCTGGGACCGATGGATGAGGAAGTTTCTGAGGCGTTAAAGGAACAGCTCACGGAAAAGGGCATTACTGTATACTGCAATGCCATGGTGGAGGAGATCCAGCGGGAGGAAGGCCTGGTATGCACCGTGCGCCATCTGCTGACCGATGAGACTACCCAGATCAAGACCAATCAGGTCGTGGTAGCCGTGGGACGAACACCTTACACGGAAGGTCTTCTTGGAGAGGATATGAGCCTGCAGATGGAGCATGGAAGACCGGTGGTAAACGCAGACTTTGAAACTAGCGAGCCGGGTATCTATGCCATCGGCGATGTCTCTGCAAAAACACAACTGGCCCATGTGGCTATGGCCCAGGCTACCTATGTCATTGAAAACCTGGCCGGAAAACCCCATACCATTCGTCTGGAGGCTGTGCCGAACGGCATGTTTGTCTCTCTGCCGATCGTGCCGAGCTGCATCTATACTGAGCCGGAGATTGCTACGGTCGGCATCACGGAGGCGAAGGCCGGAGAACTTGGCATGAAGGTACGCTGTGGCGTTTACGATATGGGAGAAAACGGAAAATCTATCATTGCCAGAGAGGAGCATGGCTTTATCCGCCTGATCTTTGAGGCATATTCCAATACCATTGTGGGAGCGCAGATGATGTGTCCACGAGCTACGGATATGATCGGAGAAATGGCCACGGCCATTGCAAACGGACTGACTGCAGAGCAGCTTTCCCTGGCGATGCGTGCTCATCCAACCTACAGTGAAGGCATTGCAGCAGCTATTGCAGATGCCATGCGTCAGAATGAAAAGTGAGGATAATTACATGAACGAAATTACAGAGAGAATTGCGCGTCTCCGCAGACTGATGGAGACTTATCATATGGATGCCTATCTGGTGCCGACAGCAGATTTCCATGAGTCGGAGTACGTGGGGGAGCATTTTGCATGCAGAAAGTACATCACCGGCTTTACCGGTTCTGCGGGTATTGCCCTGATCATGAAGGACTGGGCCGGTTTGTGGACCGATGGCCGTTATTTTGTGCAGGCGGCAGCAGAATTGAAAGATAGTGGCGTAGAACTTATGAAAATGGGCCAGCCCGGAGTTTTGACCGTGGAGCAGTATCTGGCAGACCACATGCCGGAGCATGGTGTGCTTGGCTTTGATGGCCGTGTTATCAACAGCAAGACAGGGGAAAGCCTGCGGCATCGTCTTTCCAGAAAACAGGCATCCATCTGCTCCGACCATGATCTGATCGGTGAGATCTGGGAAAACCGCCCGGAGCTTTCCGCAGAGCCGGTATGGATCCTGGAAGAGAAATATGCCGGACAGGCCGCATCCGAGAAGATTAAAAACCTGCGCGAAGCCATGAAGAAGGCTTACGCGGATGTGCATATCATCACCACGCTAGATGACATTGTCTGGCTGTTCAATATCCGCGGGAACGACATTCCGTGCAATCCGGTGGTGCTGTCCTACCTGATGGTAACCGGGGAGAACCTGTATTTCTATGTGAATCCGCAGGTGATTTCGGATGAGGTGCGTGCTTACCTGGAGTCTCTGGGCGTGTCCATCCGTCCGTACAATGACATTTACGCGGATGTGAAGGAGCTAAAAGACCATACCGTGCTTCTGGAGAAGAGCCGCGTGAACTTTGCCATTTATGAGAGCGTGCAGGCGCAGAATCAGATCATCGATCAGATGAATCCGACTGTATATGCCAAGACTCAGAAAAATGCGACCGAGATTGAAAATATGAAGAAGGCTCATATTATCGATGGTGTGGTCATGACAAAATATATCTACTGGTTGAAAAAGAATATCGGCAAGATCCCGATGGATGAGTGCAGCGTGGCTGACCGTCTTGACCAGATGCGCCGGGAGCATGGAGCACTGGATATCAGCTTCAACACAATCTCCGCATATGGGAAAAATGCGGCACTGTGCCATTACCATGCCGTGCCGGAGCACTGTGCAAGCCTGCAGGCAAGAGGTCTGTATCTGGTGGATTCCGGCGGACAGTATTACGAGGGAACCACCGATATCACCCGCACCATCGCCCTGGGGCCGGTCACGGATGAAGAAAAAGAGCATTACACCCTGGTTCTGATGAGCATGCTGCGCCTGGGCCATGTGAAATTCCTGGAAGGCTGCAGCGGCCTGAGCCTGGACTATGTAGCGCGGGCACCGTTCTGGAAGCGCGGACTGGATTTCAACCACGGAACCGGCCATGGCGTGGGTTATCTGTTAAATGTGCATGAGCGTCCCATCGGCATCCGTTACCGGGTAGTGCCGGAGCGCCAGGACAGCGCGCCGTTTATGCCGGGCATGGTATGCTCCGATGAGCCGGGACTTTACATTGAGGGAAGCCACGGCATCCGCACAGAGAACCTGATCTACTGCAAGAAGGACGAAAAGACTGATTACGGCCAGTTCTTAAGCTTCGAGTATCTGACCTACGTGCCGATCGATCTGGAGCCGGTGGATGTATCTCTGATGGAAGAGCAGGATCTGGCATGGCTCAACGAGTACCACGCACAGGTATACGAAAAGATCGCGCCGTATCTCGACACAGAAGAAGCGGCCTGGCTGAAAGAAGTCACCAGACCGCTGAGTAAATAAGAAATGAGTCACTGGTTCCATGGCAGAAACTGTGCGCAGTCAGTCCGGACATCGGATTTGGCCATTTGTCTGCAGTTCTGACATGGAATCAGATCAGTCTTCCCATGGAAGATTGACGATGGTATATTCATGATGGACTGCCGGGAGAAACTTCTCCAGAATGTCCTTCGTGTAAAGCTTTAAGCTGGAGGTGTTGATGCATGGATGACAGCCCACAAAGGTGTGGTGGTCGATCACATCCTGGTCGATGAGCAGCCGCACGCGGTTGTTTTTGTCATTCATCAGCCCCAGCACGCTGACAGAACCAGGCGTGATATCCAGAAATTCCTCCATGAATTCCGGGCTTGCAAAGGAAAGGCGGGCGCTTCCGATCTGTTTGGAAAGCTTCGCCGTCTTAAACTTCTTGTGGCCCGGCATCATGAGCATGTAAAAATCGGTTTTCTGGGCATTGCAGAGAAACAGGTTCTTGCAGATCTCAATGTCCAGCCGGACATCCACGTCATGGCAGGCGTCAATGGTGGCGGTGGCATCGTGATCCAGCCGCCAGTAGGGAATCTGGAACTCATCTAACAGGTCATAGGTGCGGATCTCCTTCTTCAGCCGCCCGGAGCAGTCCGCCGGACGCCCGGTGTAGAGAACCGGATCCATATAAAAAGAATCCTCGCCGGTGTGTAACGCACCGGCTTGTGTGTTGTTATCGGATGTATGGGACATAAGGGTTCCTCCTGAAGGTATGTAGTGTAAGTAATGAATGATGCCCGGATTGCTACGTGCCTTGCACTTCCGCAATCCTCAAAAATATTCATAATCCGCGCATTTTTCTTTGAAAAATGGCTACTTACTCATATTTTTGGCGGGTTCCGAGGTCAGAAATCTTCCTGCAAGCAAGCTTGCGTCAGATTT
The DNA here is from genome assembly GCF_003480315.1 of Clostridium sp. AM33-3. GTDB lineage: Bacteria > Bacillota > Clostridia > Lachnospirales > Lachnospiraceae > Brotaphodocola. The sequence goes on from NZ_QUIV01000033.1 coordinate 21,602, forward strand.
TGACTTTGGAACCCTGGTATCATTATATTATAAATATTTTAAAGAAAAAGACAAGGGGCTTGAATACTGTGAAACAGGATAGAAATGTAAAAAAAGAAAATTGGAAGAAGAAACCGGCTGCTGGAAAGCAGGGACGGAGTCTGGACGATAAATTTGAAGAGTGGGTTGGAGAGGAGACCGGGAAAAAGGCCGGAAAATCTTCTGAGCAGAAAACAGACCAGAAAGAGGCTTGGAGCCGGGCTAGGAAGAAAGATGGGAAGAATACAGATCAGAAATCTGCGCGGGATTTTGCTTGTGGCAAAGTTGAAAAATTCGGAAAAGCAGATGGAAAGTCTGCGCAGAAGAGTTTCGGAAAATCTGCCCGTAAGGATACTATGAACTTCGGCAAAAAATCAGAACCGAAGCATGGATTGGGCGCTTCCCCGAAATCAGGAAAACTTCAGTCTGCAGCAGAAGAGAAAAAGGCACCGAAGAAGAAAGGTCTGTGCCCGGTGGCGCACCGCTGCGGCGGATGCCAGTACCTGGATATGCCATACGCAGAGCAGCTTCAGATGAAGCAGAGTCAGATGCAGAAGCTTCTCGGAAACTACTGTAAAGTACACGGTATCAAAGGCATGGACGATCCGTTCCACTACCGCAACAAGGTACATGCCGTATTCGGCTACCGCAAAGGCGAAGCCATCTCCGGCGTTTACGAAGAGAAAACCCACAACATCGTTCCGGTGGAAACCTGCATGATCGAAGACCAGAAAGCAGACGAGATCATCGGCACCATCCGCGGTATGCTGAAATCCTTCAAGATCCGCACCTACGATGAAGATACCGGCTACGGCCTGCTGCGCCACGTGCTGGTTCGCCGCGGCTTCACTAGCGGCCAGATCATGGTCGTGCTGGTCACCGCATCCCCTGTATTCCCGTCCAAGAACAACTTCGTCAAGGCCCTGCGCCAGAAACACCCGGAGATCACCACCATTGTCCAGAACATCAACAACCGCGGTACCAGCATGGTATTGGGCGATAAAGAACACGTTCTGTACGGCAAAGGCTATATCGAGGACGAACTGTGTGGCTGCAAATTCCGTATCTCCCCGAAGTCCTTCTACCAGGTCAACCCGGTCCAGACTGAGTATCTGTACGGTAAAGCCATCGAACTGGCCGGCCTGACCGGCAACGAGCGCGTGCTGGATGCCTACTGCGGAATCGGAACCATCGGCATCATCGCCGCATCCAAAGCCAAAGAAGTCATCGGCGTAGAGTTGAACGCCGACGCCGTCCGCGATGCTGTCCAGAACGCCAAATGTAATGATGTCAAAAACATCCGCTTCTATTGTAACGATGCCACCGAATTCATGATGCAGATGGCCGCTTCTGGTGATACCGTAGATGTAGTCCTCATGGACCCGCCAAGAGCCGGAAGTACCGAGGCATTCATTAAGGCTGTGGCAGCAGTGAAGGCAAAGACCGTGATCTATGTATCCTGCGGACCGGACACGCTGGCGAGAGATCTGGGCGTGTTTAAGAAGATAGGGTATCAGCCTGAAGGGGTATGGCCGGTGGACATGTTTCCGCAGACGGGACATGTGGAGACGGTAGTTCTTTTATCCCACAAAAAAGCCGACAGTTATATCCACATTGATGTGGAGTTTGGAGAGGGCGAGGGCAAGATTCCGGTAGATAGTATTGCTAAAAGAGCCGAAGCGTATAAGCCCAAAGAAAAAGTGACCTACAAAATGATTAAGGAGTACATAGAAGCGAAATACGGCTTCAAGGTACATACCGCATATATCGCAGAGGTAAAGCGAAATTTGGGATTGCCGATGTATGATGCTCCTAATGCGGTAGAAGAATTGAAACAGCCGAGGAAACATCCGACACCAGAAAAGGTAGAAGCAATCAAAGATGCACTTCGTTATTTTGCAGTGATATAAAACTTTACTTACAATCGAATATTTCTTACATAGCCGTTTATTCATTTATTTGAGTAAGCGGCTTTTTTCATCCCTATTTTTCGGAATAGGGATATTTTTTGCAGAAGGAGGAGGTTTATTTGAACACGCAAATCATCGCCATCGCCAACCAGAAAGGCGGCGTTGGCAAAACAACAACCTGTGCGAACTTGGGAATAGGTCTGGCACAGGCCGGAAAGAAAGTGCTTCTGATCGACGGGGACCCACAAGGAAGTCTGACAATCAGCTTGGGAAATCCGCAACCGGACAAGCTGCCATTTACACTGTCGGATGCAATGGGCAAAATTCTGATGGATCAGCCTATACGCCCCGGAGAAGGTATTCTGCATCATGCAGAAGGCGTTGACCTGATGCCTGCGGATATTCAGCTTTCCGGTATGGAGGTTTCTCTGGTAAACGCCATGAGCCGTGAAACGGTTTTACGGCAATATCTGGACACACTGAAGGGACAATATTCCCATATCCTGATTGACTGTCAGCCCTCGTTGGGGATGCTTACGGTCAATGCGCTGGCGGCTGCGAACAGGATCATAATTCCCGTTCAGGCAGAGTATCTGCCCGCCAAAGGACTGGAACAGCTTTTATCTACGGTCAGCAAGGTAAAACGGCAGATCAATCCAAAGCTCCAGATTGACGGTATACTGCTGACGATGGTGGATAACCGCACCAACTTTGCCAAAGAGATTGCTGCTTTGCTGCGGGACACCTATGGAAGTAAAATCAAAGTCTTTGGAACGGAGATTCCACACTCTGTCCGTGCAAAGGAAATTAGCGCAGAGGGAAAAAGCATTTTCGTCCATGACCCTGGCGGTAAGGTGGCAGAGGGGTATCGAAATCTGACGAAGGAGGTGTTGAAACTTGAAAAGCAGCGCGAAAAAAGTAGAACTGGCATCGGTAGATGATCTGTTTTCTACGGAGGAGAGCCGTGCCGATGCTCAGAGAGAAAAAGTAGTAGAAATCCCGCTGTCGGAACTGCACCCGTTCAAAGGGCATCCATTCAAAGTCAAGGATGACGAAGCCATGATGGAGACCGCAGACAGTATCAAGCAGTATGGCGTTCTGGTTCCGGCGATTGCTCGACCGGACCCGGAGGGCGGTTATGAGCTGGTAGCCGGACACAGGCGGCACAGAGCCAGTGAGCTGGCAGAAAAGGAGACCATGCCGGTCATTGTTCGGGATTTGGATGATGATGCCGCCACGATCATTATGGTTGACAGCAACCTGCAACGAGAAAGTCTGCTCCCCAGTGAAAGAGCATTTGCCTACAAGATGAAGCTGGATGCCATGAAACATCAGGGAGAGCGAGTTGATTTAACTTCGTCCCAAGTTGGGACGAAGTTGAGAGCCGATGAAATATTGGCTCAGCAGGCTGGTTCAAGCAGAAATCAAGTTCAGCGCTATATCCGTCTGACAGAGCTGATTCCTGAATTGATGGATATGGTGGATGAAAAGAAGATTGCCCTGAACCCTGCCTATGAGCTGTCCTTTCTCAAAAAGGAGGAACAGGTAGACCTGTTGGACGCAATGGACAGCGAACAGGCTACCCCTTCTCTTTCTCAAGCTCAGCGGCTCAAAAAATACAGTCAGGAGGGGCATCTGACCCTCGATATGATGCGTGTCATCATGGGTGAGGAAAAGAAAAGCGATCTGGACCGAGTGACATTTACCTCTGACACCTTGCGAAAGTATTTCCCTAAAAGCTATACGCCCCAGCGGATGCAGGAAACCATCATCAAGCTGCTGGAGGCATGGCAGAAAAAGCGTCAGAGAGATCAGGAACGATGAAAGGAGCCGCCTATGAGGGATATTTCAGCCCGTGAGCTGAAAGGACACAACATTCTCGCCGTAGAGAGGTTTTGGGATAACACCCGCTGGATGATTGAGTTTTCCGTCCTGCGTCCCAGCACAGCTTACGGCAGCCCCGGAGAGGAAATGCGGCTGTTTTTGACCGAGGACGGGTATCAGGCTGCCCTGCAAAGCCAGCAGCGCCGGGAGATTAAGATCAAGCGTTACGCTCGTGTGATTGAGGGACATATCCTCGATTTCAAACCGGGAAAACGCCGCCGCTCATAAACCCATACAACGAAAGGAAAGGAATGACTATGTGTACGGTAAAGGAAATTCAAGAAGCAATCCAGGAAGATTGCAAATCTCAGCATGACATGGATTCAACGGATATTGACCGAGTGATGCAAACACTTCCTTTCGCCCAGGAGGAGCCATTTACAGAGGCGCGTCCTCGAAAGCCGCTGTTTTGGTTCTATGCAAGAAAATTTGAAAAGTGTTGAACACCGCAATTCTTTGGAATGAGGATTGCGGTTTTTTTGTACCCAAAATTCGGAAGGAGTGAGGTCGATGGCCGTTTTTCGTATTGAACGGACCCGTGATTATACCGTGATGAGCAATCATCATTTACGAAATGCAAACCTGTCGTTAAAAGCCAAGGGGCTGCTTTCCATGATGCTGTCTTTGCCAGAGGACTGGAATTACACCACCCGTGGTCTTGCAAAGATCTGTAAGGAGGGCGTGGATGCCATAGGCGCTGCGTTGCGGGAATTGGAGGCTGCCGGTTACATTGTGCGGCACAAGCTGCGTGACCGGCAGGGACGCATCAGCGATACAGAGTATGTCATATACGAGCAGCCACAGCTTAGAAAACCGGATACGGATTCACCAGATACGGAAAACCCGTATATGGATAAACCGGATACGGAAAAGCCCGCAGAATTAAATATAGAGAAATCAAATACAGAAAAATCAATTACTTATGGATCAAGTACCGATTCCATTCCCTTCCGGGAAACAGCGGCGGCAAGACCGCCGGAACGGAAAGGAAGAGATGCGATGTCTGTCACAGAGATAGAAAATTATCGGGAATTGATTTTGGAGAATATCGAGTATGACTGTCTGAAGCAGCGTTATCCTCTCTACCTGGATGACCTGAATGAGATCGTAGAGCTGTTGGTAGAAACGGTCTGTGCCAGACGAAAGACCACCCGGATCTCTGGGGCAGACTTTCCTCACGAGATCGTGCGTTCCCGTTTTTTGAAACTGGACAGCTCCCACATCGAGTTTGTCATGGACTGTCTGCAAAAGAACACCACCCAGGTACGCAACATGAAGCAGTACCTGCTTGCGGTGCTGTTCAATGCGCCTACCACCATGAATAATCACTTCACTTCATTGGTCAACCACGATATGCACGCAGGCGGCTGGTAAAGGCCGCCTTTTATCATGCCAAAGGAGGCACGACATGAACCAGATGGAAATTTTCAAAAACCCGGAGTTTGGCAGTATCCGGGTCATCGAAGAAAACGGCAAATACCTGTTTTGCGGAATGGATGTGGCCGCTGCGCTGGGGTACAGCAATTCCCGCGATGCAATTATCCGCCATTGTAGGTATGTCGTGAAACGCGACGCACCTCACCCACAAAGCCCCGACCGCAAAATCAGTATGACTTTTATCCCCGAAGGAGATTTGTACCGCCTGATTGTTCACAGCAAATTGCCATCGGCAGAACAGTTTGAACAGTGGGTATTCGATGAGGTTCTGCCTACCATTCGCAAGCACGGGGCCTATCTCACAAGAGAGAAGCTTTGGGAGGTAGCTACTTCCCCGGAGGCTCTGATGAAGCTCTGCTCAGACTTGTTGGCTGAGCGTGAAGCAAATATTTCTCTGCGTAAGGAAAATGCACAGCTGGAGGGCAAAGCCGCTTTCTATGACCTGTTCATCGACTTAAAGCACAGCACCAATCTCAGGACAACCGCCAAAGAGTTGGATGTCCCGGAGCGCCGGTTTGTTCGGTTTCTGATAGAACGACGGTTTGTGTACCGCACAGCATCCGGCAATGTGCTGCCCTATGCCAATGTGAAAAATACGGGGCTGTTCTGTGTGAAAGACTACTGCAATCACGGGCATACCGGCTCCTACACGCTGGTTACGCCAAAGGGAAAGCTCTACTTTGCTCAGCTGCGGGAGATGATCTTGCTGGTCTCATAAGAACGGAAAGGAAGTGGGTTTTATGCAGGAAGGCAAAACAATCGGGCAGCTGATGGAGGAAATGCGCCAGAAAGCCGGGGCGCAGAACTATCACGGTCATGACTACATGGATCTCCAGCGATTTGCGGAGAACACCCGGCACATGATTATTTTTGATGTACTGACGCATGACTCCCCGGTTGGCTGGAAAGGAGAACGCACCCGCCTGTTTTTGTCAGATATAGGCTATGAAAAAGCTCTGGACAGTCAGGCAAATGGGCAGATCAAGATTCTCAGCCATGCAAAGGTCAGAAATGGAGATTTGTTTTATGACCACAAAGAACAGATACGATAGGAGGAATCCGATATGAATGAGGAAAAGAAAGTACCCTTTAAGTGGGAATATGGGGAAGAAACCATATCGCTGCAACTTGGAATGTATGCGAATAATCAGCGGCTTTATATCGGCATGATTACCCATACAGAAGATGGAGCAGAGGCGTTTGCAGATATGACGGTGAACCTACCAGGATATTCCCTGGACCCCGGAGAGGCGTTTATTTCCGGTGACATCAGCAAGGATTTGCTGCGATTCATCAAAGAGAACAAATTGGGGAAGGTGCTTCCCTATCAGGTTCAGTCCGGTTATGGAAAATATTCTGCTGTTGCCTTTGATCTGGAGAAGCTGAAGGCATTTGACCCCAAAGGTGTGGCAGAGTTCCGGAAAGAGTGGAATCTGCCGGATAAGAAGCCGGTAAAGAAAAAGAGCCGCGGGATGGAGCGATGAAAAAATACCTCCTCCGGCGGCTGGTGGTTCCGCCTTAGCAAAAAAAGAGATTCCCTGCAAACTTCGTGGAAAGGAGGCGAGAAAATGCAGGAAGAAGTGGAAAACAGAACTTTGACGCTGGTTGTCAGTGGAACAAAGTTTACCGGCAGAATGTTTAAGGCTGCCATAAGCAAGTACATGGCACATCGAAAGGAAAAGAAGCTGGAAAAACAGAGAAGCCGTGATGCGCCGGTTGTTCCGCATGGAAAACAGACTGTGAAGCAGCTTGTCGGGCAGAATCAGGGAATATCCAACATTGAGATCACAGACCCCTCTATCAAGGAGTTTGAGAAAATCGCCCGGAAATATGGTGTGGATTATGCGGTGAAAAAGGACCGCAGCAGTTCTCCGCCAAAGTACCTGATTTTTTTCAAAGGCCGTGATGCAGATGCTCTGACAGCAGCTTTTACAGAGTACACCAACAAAAAGGTCAAAAAGGCAACGAAAACAGAGCGCCCGTCCGTACTGGCAAAACTTAACCGGTTCAAAGAGATGGTTAAAAATGCTGTGGTGGATCGCACCAAGCGAAAGGAGCTGGAACGATGAAAAAGACATTGGACATCAAAAAGCTCATTTTGCTGAATATGCCGTATATCCTGATGGGACTGTTTGCTACCAATTTTGGAGAGGCATGGCGAATGGCACAAGGGGCGGATGCTTCAGAAAAGTTTCTTTCGCTGATTGCGGTTCTGCCTGGGGCGCTGCAAAGTTTCTGGCCAAGCCTGCATCCATTGGACTTGTTGGTAGGACTGTGTTGTGGAGGCAGTCTGAGGCTGGCGGTGTATCTTAAAAGCAAGAACGCCAAGAAATATCGACATGGTTTGGAATATGGTTCGGCCCGCTGGGGAACCCGTGAGGATATTGCACCTTACGTTGATCCTGTATTTCAGAACAATGTGATTCTGACGAAAACGGAGAGCCTGACCATGAACAGCCGCCCCAAGGACCCCAAGACTGCCAGAAACAAAAATGTACTGGTGATTGGCGGCTCCGGTTCCGGTAAGACCCGATTCTGGCTGAAACCAAACCTGATGCAGATGCACAGCTCCTATGTTGTGACGGACCCGAAAGGAACAATTCTGGTGGAGTGCGGAAAAATGCTCCAAAGGGGTGCGCCCAAGCTGGGGAAGGACGGAAAGCCCATGAAGGATAAGCACGGCAAGGTCATTTATGAGCCGTACCGAATCAAGGTCCTAAATACCATCAACTTCAAGAAGTCCATGCACTATAACCCCTTTGCATACATCCACTCGGAAAAGGATATTTTGAAGCTGGTGACAACGCTGATCGCCAATACCAAAGGCGAAGGCAAGACCGGAGACGATTTCTGGGTAAAAGCAGAAACCTTGTTGTACTGCGCGCTTATTGGCTATATCCATTATGAGGCTCCGGTGGAGGAGCAGAACTTCTCTACCCTCATTGAGTTCATCAACGCCATGGAAGTCCGTGAGGATGACGAGGAGTTCAAAAACCCCGTAGACCTGATGTTTGATGCACTGGAAGCCGAGAAGCCAAATCACTTTGCGGTGCGCCAGTATAAGAAATATAAGCTAGCCGCCGGCAAAACAGCCAAGTCGATTTTGATTTCCTGCGGTGCGCGTCTGGCCGTATTTGATATTGCGGAGCTGCGCGAGGTTACATCCTACGATGAGTTGGAACTGGATACGCTGGGAGACAGAAAAACGGCTCTGTTCCTCATTATGAGTGATACGGATGACAGTTTTAACTTTCTCATTTCCATGTGCTACACCCAGTTATTCAACCTGCTTTGTGAAAAGGCCGACGATGTGTATGGCGGCAGGCTTCCGGTTCATGTGCGCTGTTTGATTGATGAGTGTGCTAACATCGGGCAGATTCCGAAGCTGGAAAAGCTGGTGGCCACCATCCGAAGCCGTGAAATCTCTGCCTGTCTGGTGTTGCAGGCACAGAGCCAGCTCAAGGCAATTTACAAAGATAATGCCGATACCATCATCGGCAATATGGATACTTCCCTCTTCCTGGGTGGCAAAGAGCCAACAACGCTGAAAGAGCTGGCGGCTGTTCTGGGAAAGGAGACCATAGACACTTACAACACCGGAGAGAGCCGGGGACGGGAGACCTCCCACTCGCTCAACTATCAGAAATTGGGAAAAGAGCTGATGAGCCAGGACGAGCTGGCAGTTATGGATGGCGGCAAGTGCATCTTGCAGTTGCGCGGTGTGCGTCCGTTTCTTTCAGACAAGTATGACATTACCAGACACCCTAATTTCAAATACACAGCTGATGCAGGCAAGCGAAATACCTTTGATATTGAAGCATTTTTGTCTGCCAGACTAAAACTCAAGCCTGATGAGGTCTGCGATGTATATGAAGTAGACACGGAGGGCGTGTAATACGGTTCCGCTGAGAAAGGAGTGATCGTATCTATTTGACGCAACTGCCTCTGTTGAGGCCATTGGCGTACAAAGCGGACAATCGCAAGAAAAATAATGAAAAAGGAGGACAGCCGGAATCATGCCCCCGGAAACCGGGCGGCAGATTGTTCCGGCTTTTGTATGCCTATGAAACATGACAAACCTATTTTTTAATCAAATTCCGGCTAACAAACTATATGGCATTTTTTGAACAGGCAATTACCGTTCTTCAGACTCTCGTTATCGCTCTGGGCGCTGGTCTTGGTATCTGGGGTGTCATCAACCTGTTGGAAGGTTACGGCAACGACAACCCCGGCGCCAATGCTCATGTACGGTAAAGTATCACAAGAAAATTATGTCGAATTGACAGCCGCCTCCG
>NZ_QUIV01000034.1 GCF_003480315.1 Clostridium sp. AM33-3
AAAAAACGGACATATCAAGGTTATAACAAGCGCTCACGCGACCTTGACGTGTCCGTTTTCTCCAGGTATGGGCTAATCAAGCAATCCAAAGAGGCTCTGCCGGCACGTAACTGCCACCTTGGTCAGTATCCTTATGGTTGCACGGTTTTAATTATCGTAACGGAGCCAATAAGGTAGAAGTTCCGGAAACCGCGTACAGAATAAGCAGAAACATTGGAATTTGCTTTGTGAGCGAGCATAGCGTCAGACCGGAGACCCTTGTTTGAGCACGCAGCGCGTGCGAGTTTGGGTCGCAGGTCTGACAATAGGCGGCGCAGTGAACAAAGCGCAAAATTCCAATGTTTCTGCGTTTCTGTACGCGGTTTCCGGAACTTCGGACCTTTTAGTGGTTCCGTCTCAATATTTTTATTGCGTGTCTGCTGTATCTTCCGGCATTGCGCGGAAGAATTTTACTACCATAGGGATTGTGATGGCGGCAGCAACTGCGTCGGCGATGGTCTGGGACATCTGGATGCCAAGAAGGCCTATTGTCTGGCTGAGGATCCACAGAACCGGGATAAAGACCAGTCCGCTGCGGATCATGGAGAGAAACGTAGCTTTTCCGTTCTGTCCGATACTCTGGAACATCATATTTCCACACAGGGAGAAGGGCATACAGAACAGGGCGAAGCACTGGATGCGCAGAGCAGTGACGCCGATACTGATAACGGTCGGGTCATCACGGAACATACGCACGATGGGAGCAGAGAATACGATACCGATCAGTGCTGAAATGCTCATGACGATCAGGCTGCTCTGGATGCTGAACCAGAAGGCCTCCCGCACGCGGCTGTATTTTTTTGCACCGTAGTTGAATGCGCTGACCGGCTGGAAGCCCTGTCCGATACCGAGTGCAATGCAGAACAGGAACATGATGATGCGGGTTACAATGCTCATGGCCGCGATGGCTGCATCGCCATACGGAGCGGAGCACAGGTTTAAGATCATCACAGAAATGCTGTTAAGTCCCTGACGCATGAGGCTCGGAAAACCGGTGGCAATGATATTTTTGATATCGTCAAAGCTGCGGGTCACATAGCGGATGTGGATGCGGCTTTGCACTTTCCTTCTGAGAAACGGACTGATGAGGATGGCCATGCTGATATACTGGGAGACGGCGGTGGAGATACCTGCGCCCCGCACGCCCAGATCCAGCCCGAAGATCAGAAGCATATCCCCGAATATATTGAGGATGCCGCCGGAAGCAAGTCCCAGCATGGCAAAGAATGCCTTGCCTTCATAGCGGAGAATGTTATTCATCACGCAGCTGGAGGCCATGGCGGGAGCCGCGATAAGAATCCACGTGCTGTATTCGATGGCATAGGGCAGAATGGAGTCCGTACTGCCTAAAAGCCGCATGAAGGGGGCATGGAATAAAAAACCAAGCACACCGATGGCAGATCCGGCCAGCAGTGACAGAAAAAAGCTGGTAGACGCAAACACGCGGGCACTTTCCACATCATGAGCGCCAAGCTTCCGGCTGATATTGCTTCCTGCGCCATGTCCGAACATGAATCCGAAGGCGTTGATGATGGCCATCAGTGCAAATACCACGCCGGTCGCGCCGCTGACGCTGGTTCCAAGCTGGCTGACAAAAAAGGTGTCTGCCATGTTGTAGATGCTGGTCACCAGCATGCTGACGGTGGTGGGAAGCCCCAGCCGCAGAACCAGCTGGTGAACCGGTGTTTTTGTCATTTTGTCATATTGTTCCTGTGCACTGTCCCGCTGCATATGTGTTCCCCCTGTTTGATTCAATGCGGAAATTCTCCGCAATTTCTCTTTTTCTTACCTTGATGATACCATTTCACAAAAATCGAGTCAAACATATCGTATACGATATTCAGTTGTTTTCATAAAAACAGCGGTTCCCAGGCCCTGTTTCATACCCGTCCTTAATCATTCAGTTTCCAGTTTTCCAGTAGCTTTAGTTCAATTCTGGTTCCGTTCGGAAGGGAAAACCAGTGATCGTTGATTGGCGTAGCTGGGTATGCTTTGATCTTTTCCATAGTTTCTTCCACAGAGTCTACCGCAATGGAAATATGGTCGTAGCCGTTCTGCCCGTCTGTGTTGATAGTTTCCGCTTCGCAGAGCTGGATTCCTTCTTTGTACCAGCATTTGCGGGCTGGCTTCTCACCAATTTCTCTCCACATATGCATCTCAAATACATCTTCAAAAAATTTCTGGGCGTCCTCGTAGGCGGTGGTGCGGACAGCCGCGTGATCAATTTTTGCCATAACTCAGATCCTCCTGTTGTTTTTTTTACAATACGGTATTTTCATCAAAAAAGCAAATAGAAATTAGCATATAAATCTCATTCAGATTTTGTTATAATGGAACGAGTGCAAGAGAGCCAGAAGCATACTTCTGGCGAACGACGGGGAAACCGGGTGACAACGCTACGAGAAATTTGGGCCGGAGGCATTTGGAAAATGGAAAGAAATATAACCTGGGATTGGATAAACAGTGCGGTGGAGATGATTCCCTTCGGCCTTCTGGCAGGTTTTTACGGTGAAAAAGAGGTGCGGATTACAAAGCTGGCAGAGGAAGGCTTCTGTTTTCGCGTGAGTGTTGCATCAGAAATTTTGAAACTGCAGGAAAGTCTGCGGCTTTGTTTTTATAATATGAAACAGAGCCGGTATCAGGAAATTGCGGTGACGCCGGATGCCTGGAAAGTTGAAACGCAAACGGATTTTTTTTGCAGCTATGCGGTGGCTGTGCAGCAGGAGGATTACCGTCAGGCGGTGCGAATGCTGTTCGGCCAGTATGACCGCTATATCCGCTTAAAACTGGAGGAAGATGACAGCGGCCTGGCCGGGCAGATGACCGGATATCCGGCGAGAGAAGATGAGGTATTTGCGGATTCCTTCCAGGAGCAGATGGGGGAGTGGTTCGGGACCGAAACAAAGAGAGTGCCTGATGAAGCTGGGAACTGTGAGTGTGATGGCCGGATAGAACCAATGGAAACAAGTCTGGAAGAAAGCGGGATGGGGAAAATTGGAGCACGCCCGGAAAAACGGCAGGCAAAACCAGAATTTGCGCTGGAACTGGATCATCCGCGGGCATACACACTGTTTTTACAGAAGAGTACAGAAGAATTTCTGGAAGACTATCAGGAACGTTATCCGGTTTTTCGGGACTGGCTTCAGGGCAGGAATGTGAATCGGTTTTATATTGGGAATGCCTTCTGCCACCTGCTTTTTCCGGAAACAGAACAGCTTTTTGCGTTGCTTGAAAAGGCAGAAAAGGAGTTACTGCAGGTCACTTTTACCTTTTCTTATGTGCGAGAATATCAGCTGGTACAGACGGAGGAACTGTTGAAAAAACTGGGGCAGTGGTGCCGGAAAGAGAACAGAAAACTGGAAATTGAGATCAATGACTGGGCAATGGCAGACATGCTGAAAAGTGATTTTCCGGAGCTGATCCCATGCTATGGAAGATTGTTAAACAAGCGGAAAAAAGATCCGCGTATGGCATATAAAAAGGGCAATGTAAAGCTTTTGCAGGAAAACAATCTCAATGCGAAGTTTTACCTGGAGTATCTGGAGCAGGAATTTGGTATCCGGTGTTTTGAGTGGGAAAGCTGCGGCTATGCGCAGAAATTCCCGGAACCGGCTGCCGGCCGGAGTGTGGAACATCATCTGCATCTGCCGTTTTACCAGACGAATACCTCGCAATACTGCACGTTGTATGCGGGGAGTGTGTTCGGGGACCGGGGCAGGCAGCAGCTTGTGACCGGCTGCGACCGGAGATGTGAATGGCAGACCTATCTGTATCCGCGCCATCTGGATATGGTGGGGCGTTATAATTCTTTGTTTGGAAAGGATCCTGAGATTCTCATGCGCACCGGGATCGCACCATATGATGCAGAAAAGACAAAGGAATTTTGCAGGGAAAATCAAGTAAAAAGGCTGGTGCTACCATGTTGGATGTAAGAATGAAAATTGTAGCGGGTCTTGGCTCTGTGGATGAATATATCCGTTTTTGCAAAGCAGGTGCAGATGAATTTTTTGCAGGGTATGTGCCTTATGAATGGAATAAAAAATATGGGACAGTCCTGCCTTTGAACCGACGGGAGGTTTTTTGCAGCAATGTACAGCTTGGCTCCCTTTCTGAGCTGGAAATCCTGGCAGGAATGATCCGAAAATATGACAAACCTGTGCATCTGACCTTCAATGCATTGTATTATATTCCGGAGCAGTACCCGGAAATCGCAGATATCATCCGCAGATGCATGAGCCTGGGATTTACCAGCTTTATTCTGGCAGATCCGGCATTGATGGAGTATCTGAATGAGCAGAAAATAATCTGTGAGATTCACCTGAGCGGTGAAATCTGTGAGGTGAACAGCCGAATGCTTTCTGTCTTTCGAAAGTATCCGGTTCAGCGCCTGATCTTTCACCGGAAGAATAGTTTTTCTGATATGGAAAGTGTGGTAAAGCATGGAAAGAATCCAGGAGATAAGGCGGGAAAACGCGAGAGGGTGATAACCGAATATGAAGCCTTTGTGATGAATGAGCTCTGTCATTTCAGCGGTGCATTCTGCAATTCCCTGCATTGTGATGAGCTTGGATATCTGTGTCGGGTGCCCTATCGTCTGGGACAGGAGGCGGATTGCCCTGGAAAACAGAAACGGTTTACCGAAGAGATTCCGGAGCGACTGCCCTACGATGAGGAGGGCTACCTCTGCGGTGCCACCGGCTGCGGACTCTGCGCCCTGTATCAGCTTCAGAGGGCAGGGATTACCCATTTAAAATTAGTTGGCCGTGGAAATTATACGGATTTCATGGAGCGCGATATCAGAAATCTGCGAAAAGCCCTGAAAATTCTGAAGCAGTATGATTCAGAAGAAATGTATCAGAAAATAATGAAGCAGACCCTGTTCTCAAAAGGATGCAGCGGAAACTGTTATTACCGGGAGAGCGTGGCTCACAGATAAAATTCTATCTCTTTGGCGTTAGGCACATTGTGAAAGAGATGTCAAGTCTTGAATGAGAATAATCTCTGCTATATAATGAGAATCCAATAAGAATAATATGCAGAAACTGGAAATCAAACTGCAAATCTAATGAACAGGTGAGGAATATGAACAGGAAGAATTTTGAAACAGTATTAGAACAGTACATGGGACGTCTGGCCGGACTTGAGCAGGCAGATGACAGTGATCAGGTCTACAAATGGCGTGCTGTGGGCTGCTTTAAGCGGTTTTGGAATCTGGATGCGGCAGACTTTGCCGGTATGTTTGAAAAAGCCATGCGGGAGGCCGGCAATCTTCTGGATGATGCTGCCATGCAGCCGGTAGCAGGACTTCGGATGCTTCTTGCCCGGGAAGCTGAGGTTGAATATGTGCGTGAGTGCTTCCGTTTTTTATTCAGTGATGACGGCAGTGATCTTCAGAAACGCCAGGACCGTGCAGAGTTCTTTGCAGACAAGATCAATGAACGGGTTCGTTACTACGAGCGCGGAACGAAAAAATATTTACAGACCCGGGATCATGTGATCTATTACCTGAATCTGTGGAAGCCGGAGGAAAACTATATATTTGACGCAGTTTCCGCTGCAGGCTGGGCTGCCTGTGCTGAGTATGACGGTGATTTCAGCAGCAAGAATTTCTCGCTGGCCAGCTATTACCAGATGTGTGATGAGCTTCTCGACGCGATTCGTGAGAATGAGGAGCTGACTGGTCTTTACAGTGGGCTGTTTGAAGAAGAGCTGGATGGTTACGAGGATCAGCTTCATATTCTGGTTTACGATATCATGGACTGCGCAAGCCTGTACCGTTATTATGCAGGTATGGATATCCGTAAGGTCCCATCCCGGGAGCGTACAAAGACAGCAGAAGCCAAGGCTGCTCAGGAGAAGCTGGCCCAGGAGATCGCATTAAAGGAGAAACGCCTGAAAGAATTGCAGGACAAGCCGGTCAGTCTGCCGGATGTTGTGGGAAAGCAGGTACGCCATAAGACTTATGGTGTCGGTGTAGTCCAGTCAAATGATAACGGAACCCTGCTGGTGCATTTTGAAAAAGCGGATAAGAAATTCAAATATCCGTCGGTATTTACCCAGGGCTTTCTGAGCTTTGCAGGTGAGGAGACCCAGACCGGAGAGATGGCAGAATTTGAGGCAGATCAAAAGAAAAAAGCTGCTCTGGAAAAAGAAATCACACAGCTGAAAAAATCACTGAAAAGTATTACGGTATAGAGTATGTGACAGAAAAACAAGGGCAGGTACCTGGAAAAATCAGGTGCCTGCCCTTTTGCGCTTATAGCAGTCCCAGGGCCAGCCGATCAGGCAGATCAGACCGAATGTGGCTGCAGTCAGGGCGAAGGTGGAAAGCCGGGTCGGCATCCATTCCATTGGTTTTAATTCCACGCCGGTGGTGCGAAGAATGAGCTCTACAAAGAAGTACAGGGCAAAGCTTTGAATGGAAAAAAGAAGCATGGAGCGGCGGCCGCAAAACTGCCAGAAACGGGAAAATGCACTGTTTGATATAGCCGGAAGTGAAGCCAGCTTTGCAGTAAGAAGCAGCGCGAAAATACCGGAAAAGGCAGCACCAAAATAGTAAGGCGGTGCGGTGTAACGACAGTCGCATAAGTTTACATATTCGCTGAGCTTCGGGCCGAAAAAGAAGCTTAAGACCACGAAAAACGGGATCAGAAATCCGGTGTATGGCATCATCTTTTCCAGAAGTTTTGTCCGGTTTGTATAGTATCCGGCAATCAGAAATACAGCTGCACAAAGGGCAGAATCCAGTTTCCATGGAAGCCGTTCCATGACCGGGATCAGAGGATCTGCAAGGCGGATGCAGGTTCCGGCCAGCATCAGGGCAGTCAGGGCATAACAGCGGGTGACGATATGTTTCTGATCAAAAATACGCAGCCAGACCAGTGTATAAAGACCAGCGAAAAACAGTGCCGGCAAAAACCACAGCTGGCCGGTGTAGATCTGTTGGGGCTGCCCATAATAGAAAATCCATTTCAGAATGTGCTTCCATCCGTATTCGCTGATAGCCTGATGATAATAGGGCCGGATGGTGCAGACAGCCAACGCAGTCAGGGTGATCGCAAAATAGGGAAGGATGAGTGTCCGCCCTCTCTTTTTTATGTAATCCAGACAGGATGGATATTTTTCCGGACGGAAGGTCATGCCGGAGAGAAAGAAAAAGGCTGGCATGTGGAATGCGTAAATCCACCGGAATATGGTGTGGTGCATGGTCACAACGTGGCCCAGCACCACCAGAAACAGGGCGAAGCCCTTGGCAATATCAATGTCACTTCTTCGATTCATACTCATTGGTAAATTCCCTTATGTTTACTCATGTGATGCAGGACGCGCACAGCTGTCCCGTTCGATCAGCTGGTGCGGTACCAGGATTTTGGTGGCAGGAAGCCCCGGGTTTTCAATATGGCTGATCATCTGTGCGGCGGCTTCCATGCCAAGCTGGCAGGAGTTAATGTCGATGGAAGTCAGTTGGGGCGAGGTGAGCCGCGCAAACAGTGAATTATTAAAAGAGAGAATGGAAAGATCAGCCGGGATTGAAAGTCCGGTCTCCATGCAGATGCGCTCCAGGGTCAGTGCAAGGATATCATCGCTGACAACAATGGCAGTCGGCCGGCTGGCAGACCGGAGCAGCGCATGTACCGGTGTGTCTTCCCCGGCAGTAATGGAGGGGAGCTCTACGCAGTATTCCGGTTTTGGCACAATGCCATGGCGGGTCAGTGCCAGCTGGTAGCCGTTTCGGCGGTCGGCCGAAAAAACGAGACTGTTATCTACGCCAAGGTAGGCGATTTTCCGGTGTCCGAGCTGGTAAAGGTATTCGGTCGCCTCATCTCCTGCCAGCAGATTATCATTATCAATGTAAATGGTCTGGTTGGCGTACTGACAGGCTTTCCCGATCAGAACATAGGGGAGTTTTTCCCGGTGCAGATATTCGATCACGGGATCATTCTGCCTGGAATAGAGCAGAATAAAGCCGTCTGCCTGCCCGATGCGGGACATGGACCGGACAGCATCCAACACTTCATCCTCATCCTGACCGGTTACGATGGTGCTGATATAATGCTGCTGGTTGCAGACCTGGCTGATGCCGCGGATCGCTTCCAGATAAAAGGAGTTTTCATAGACCTCACGGGCAGATACCGGAAGGATAATGCCGATGGTGCGTGTGTTTCGGGAGGCCAGATTGCTGGCCTGGAAATTTGGTTCATAGCCCAGCTCCTTCATGGCATTTCTTACTTTGCGTTTTGTTTCTTCGCTGATGGAAGGACTGTTTTTACAGGTGCGGGAAACCGTAGAGGCAGATACACCAGCCAGTGCGGCTACATCCTTGATTGTCACGGACATGATTCCAGCTTCCTTTCTACTTTTATAAAATATGGAACCGGATGGTTCGTCTGTTTTTTCTTAATTTTACGGGATTGCGGAAAAAAAGTCAATGTCAGTGCGCAAATTCATGCAAAAATTGCATAGAATTTTGCTTGATGATGCATGGACAATACGCACAAAAACGGCGCTGAAAAGTTGTGAAAAGTGGAGAAAGCACGCCAAAAACAAAAAATAGATTGCAATCACTGTGCAAAACAATTATAGTTAATGCAAACGGTTGCATTAGTTGCGCAAACAATCTTGCAAACAGGACAGCACAGAGCGCAGGACCGGTCAGAAAAAAACATGAGGGGGATATTTTAATGAAGTGCAGCAAGATTCTTTCTCCGATGACAGGAGAGGCTGTGGGACTTGGCGAGGTTCCGGATCCGGTATTTTCCCAGAAAATTGTTGGGGATGGCATGGCAGTGATCCCGTCCGAGGGAAAACTGCTCAGTCCGGTGGACGGCGAGATCATTTCCGTGGCGGACACAAAGCATGCGTATGGCCTGCGTACGGCAGAAGGCCTGGAGCTTTTGATCCATGTGGGTCTGGAGACGGTACATTTAAATGGGGAATGCTTTCAGGTTTTTGTAAAGCCAGGTGACAAGGTCAAGGCCGGGGACCTTCTGGCCGAGGTGGATCTGGCTTATTTAAAGGAACGCGGGATCAATCCGATCACACCGGTTCTGGTATGCGGCGGTTTTCAGGGGCAGCAGTTAAACGCTGCAGCAGGTCCGGTTCAGGCCGGTAAAACGGTACTGATGGAGCTGTCAGAGGTCACAGAGGCGACCGCAGACAACACAGAAAAAGCAGCGGTGGGCGCTGATGGGAAACCGGACAAAAAGCCGCATCTGAATTTTAACTTTGATTTTCTTCAGAAGCTTGGCAAGGTGCTGATGACGGTCATTGCGGTCATGCCGGCAGCAGGTCTTATGATCAGCCTTGGAAAGCTGGTTCAGATGGCGGGAGCAGATATGTCTGTGCTGATGACGGTTGGCAGTACGATGGAGAATATCGGCTGGGCCGTGATCAATAATCTTCATATTCTGTTTGCGGTAGCAATTGGCGGTTCCTGGGCCAAGGAACGGGCAGGCGGCGCGTTCGCGGCAATCATCACCTTTATCCTGATCAACCAGATCACCGGTTCCATTTTCGGGGTGACCTCAGCCATGCTCAGTGATCCGGAGGCCGTGACCCACACATTGTTTGGTCAGGAAATTCTGGTAAATGGATATTTTACCTCTGTGCTTGGCGCTCCGGCTCTGAATATGGGTGTGTTTGTGGGAATCATTTCCGGTTTTGCCGGAGGTGTGATCTATAACCGTTATTATAATTTCCGAAAGCTGCCAGATGCCCTGGCATTCTTTAACGGTAAACGGTTTGTGCCGATGGTCTGCATTGCCTGGTCTGTGATCATTTCCCTGATCCTGGCGCTGGTATGGCCGGTTGTACAGTCCGGAATCAATGCCTTTGGTGTGTGGATCGCGAATTCTTCCTCCACATCTCCGATCCTGGCATCATTCATCTACGGAACGCTGGAGCGTCTGCTGCTGCCATTTGGTCTGCATCATATGCTGACCATTCCGATGAACTATACCTCCTTTGGCGGCACCTACACCATTGCTACCGGTGTGAACGCAGGAAGCCAGGTATTTGGCCAGGATCTGCTGTGGCTGGCATGGGCAACAGACCTGATCAACTTTAAGAATGCGGGCGATATGGATGCCTACACGCAGCTTCTTACCACGGTAACACCGGCCCGGTTCAAGGTAGGCCAGATGATCGGAGCTACAGGACTGCTGCTTGGTATCGCTCTGGCCATGTACCGTCGTGTTGATGCCGACAAGCGTCAGAATTACCGTTCCATGTTTGTTTCTACTGTTCTGGCCGTGTCCCTGACCGGTGTAACGGAACCGCTGGAGTTTATGTTTATGTTCTGCGCACTGCCGCTCTACGTGGTTTACGCCGTACTGCAGGGCTGTGCCTTTGCCATGGCCGGTGTGATCCACCTGCGTCTCCATTCCTTTGGAAACCTGGAATTCATCACCCGTATTCCGATGTCTTTAAAAGCAGGTCTGGGTGGCGATCTCATCAACTTTGTGATCTGCGTGGTGGTATTTTTCATAATCGGCTATGTGGTTGCGTATGCCATGATCGGAAAATTCCGTTTTGCAACTCCGGGACGCCTTGGCAATTATACTGATGAGACAGCGCCGGAGGATGGAGCACAGACGACAGACCACAGTGCAGCAGGCAGGAATGGAAACAGCCAGGCAGAACGCATCATCGCGCTGCTTGGGGGAAGAGAGAATATTGTGCTGGTAGATGCCTGCATGACACGCCTTCGCGTTACGGTTAAAGATATTTCCAAAGTGGCAGAGCTTCCGGAGTGGAAGTCAGAAGGGGCGCTGGGACTGATCAAAAAAGATCAGGGAATCCAGGCTGTTTACGGACCGAAGGCTGATGTACTGAAATCCGATATCAACGATATCCTGTAATAAAACAGCTGCAGACGATCCCTGGAAATCCTGTGCGGCAGAAAAAAGGGGACAGAACATGAAACTGATCACATTGAATACACATAGTCTCATTGAGGAACATTACGAGGAAAAACTGCATGCATTTGCAGAGATGGTCCGGAAAGAAAAACCGGATATTCTGGCCCTGCAGGAGGTAAATCAGCTGGCTTGTGAGGAAATCTGGCCGGATGAGGAGCTGCCGGGATTTGTGCGCTGTCGTGGCTTTTTGCTTCCTGTGCGGAGAGGAAATCATGCGGGAAGGCTTGCAGAGCTTTTAAAGGATTCCGGGCTTTCCTATTCCTGGGCCTGGATCTCGGCAAAGCTGGGCTATGACCGTTACGATGAAGGCATGGCTGTCTTCAGCTTATCGCCCATCGCGGATACGGACCAGCTTCAGATCAGCCGTTCCTCTGACTATCATTACTGGAAGACCAGAAAGACGCTTGGCATCTCTACGGAGGCAGATCCGGATATCTGGTTTTACACCGTTCATATGGGATGGTGGGATGATGTAGAAGATCCGTTCACAGGACAGTGGGAACAGCTAAACCGCTGCCTGCTGGAAAAGGGCAGGCTGGAACGCGGGAAAAATGTCTGGCTTCTGGGAGATTTTAACAGCCCGTCCGCGGTGTCCGGTGAGGGATATGACTGCATCAGAAAGACCGGATGGCTGGACAGCTATTTACTGGCAGAAAAGAAGGATGACGGCGCGACCGTGGATCATGTGATCGATGGCTGGAGAGATAAGATGACAGAGGGGGAGAGCTGCCGTCTGGATTATATTTTCAGCCGGAATCCGGTCCGGATCCGTTCCAGCAGAGTGATCTGCAACGGAACGCTGTATCCGGTGGTATCCGATCATTTTGGTGTTATGATAAAACAATAAGGGAGTATTGAACATATGAACAGATCAGCAGGAATTTTACTGCCGCTCAGCAGTCTGCCGTCCAAATACGGCATCGGATGTTTTTCGAAAAGTGCTTATGAATTTGTGGACTGGCTGAAGGAGGCCGGACAGAGCTACTGGCAGATCCTTCCGCTGGGACCAACCAGCTACGGAGATTCTCCGTATCAGTCTTTCTCAACGTTTGCGGGCAATCCCTACTTCATCAGTCTGGAAGCACTGATCGAGGAAGGTGTTCTGACCGAAGAAGAATGCGATGCGGTAGATTTTGGCAGGAAAGACCGGGATATCGACTATGAAAAGCTTTATCTTGGCCGTTATCCGCTGCTTCGGAAAGCCTATGAGCGCAGCTGTATCCACGAAAATCAGGATTACCGGAACTTTGTTGCCGAAAATAACTGGTGGCTTTCGGATTATGCTCTTTTCATGGCAGTCAAGGACCGTTTTGACGGGGCAGCGTGGACCAGGTGGGCGGAGGATATCCGACTGCGCTGGGGCAATGCCATGGATTATTACCGCAGGGAGCTGTACTTCGATATTGAATTCCAGCAGTATCTGCAGTACCAGTTTTACCGCCAGTGGAACCAGCTGAAAACCTATGCCAATGAGCGGGGCATCCAGCTGATCGGAGATATTCCGATCTATGTATCCATGGACAGCGCGGATGCCTGGGCGCATCCGGAGCTGTTTCAGTTAGATAGAGACAATGTGCCCCTTGCGGTAGCCGGCTGTCCGCCGGATGGTTTCTCCGCAGACGGACAGCTCTGGGGAAATCCGCTGTACCGCTGGGACTATCACCGCGAGACCGGATATCAGTGGTGGATCTCAAGACTGGCCCATTGTTTCCGGCTTTACGATGTCGTGCGCATCGATCATTTCCGCGGCTTTGACGAGTATTATTCCATTCCTTACGGTGAAAATTCTGCCGTGAACGGACACTGGGAAAAGGGACCGGGCATTGATTTGTTCCGGAAAGTGGAGCAGGCTCTTGGCTGGAAGCAGGTCATTGCCGAGGATCTTGGGTATGTGACGGATTCGGTGCGCCGTCTGGTGCAGGAAAGCGGTTTTCCGGGCATGAAGGTGCTGGAATTTGCGTTTGATTCCAGGGATTCCGGCTGTGCCAACGACTATCTGCCGCACAACTATACAGAAAATTCCGTAGCCTACACGGGAACTCATGACAATGAGACCCTGGCCGGCTGGTGGAAGAGTATTACTCCGGAAGAACAGAAGATGGTACGGGATTATCTCTGCGACCAGTATACTCCGCAGTCGAAGCTTGGAAAATCCCTGATCGGCCTGATCCTCCGCAGCAGGTCAGCTCTCTGTGTGATCCCGATGCAGGATTATATGGGGCTGGACAACCGGAGCCGGATCAACAAGCCCTCCACGGTGGGAACCAACTGGAAATGGCGTCTGGCAGAGTCTGACCTGACAGAAGGCTTAAAGCAGGAAATCCGCAGCATGACTCTGCGCTATGGCCGGATGAACTGGTCCTGATTCCGTGTGCCGGACAAAAAACAGTGAATGCCGGACGGAAAACATTGGTTGAAAAAGAGGGGAAAAGCCTGTATAATTAGGTGCAGACCGTGAAGCAGCAGGAAAGAGGTTCACGGGAAAAGACAGGCGGATCGCAGAAACGACCATGTGAAACCGCAGACAGGAGCATATCATGAGTGAAGGAAAAGACAGACTGCTGGCGCAGATGAAAGATGCAGAGGGTGCAGTATATGTGCTGATATCTGGATTTACAAAGGAACCGTATGTAGAATGTGATAAAGAAACCTACGATGATAAAGTGTTTGTATATATGGAGGAAGAGGCTGCCAAGGCTAAGGCAGAGGCACTGAAGGAAGAGAAGATTCCGGTTGGAGCAGCAAAGATTCTTTCCGGCCATATGCTGTTGTTCTTTACCAACCTTTATACTATGGGAGTCAATGCACTGGAAATCCATTATGAGGATAAGGTTGATCTGATCCAGATTGATGAATTCGCAAAGCGCAGAGAAGATCCGCAGCTGGAAGAAGGTAAGCAGTGGATCGAAAATCCGCAGCTTCATCTGACAGCCCTGTATTTTGCGCAGGAAGTGCGCAGACCGAAAGAGGTTCAGGATGAGAAGCGCATGGCGCAGCTCCAGGAGGAGATGGCAGCTGATTTTATGAAGAGCAGATTTATCTTTGCGCTTCAGCAGGATGGCAAGGGAACTCCGCTGGTTAAGCTGAATACCGGAGACAAATATCAGCTGGTATTCACTGATGCAGTGGAATTCAGCCGGTTCAACCGTAATAAGGCATTTAAGCCGGTCATTGTAGATGCGGCACAGCTGCCGAAGGTACTGGACAGAGAAGCAAAGGGCGTGGTGCTCAACATTATGGGTGTGAACCTTCCGCTTGCGGTAAACCGTCCGGCTCCGGCTCCGCAGGATCCGGCAGCAAGAGCACAGGCAGCCGCAGACCAGGCTATTGCAGCCGCAGCATCCGCAGCTCTTCAGCGGCAGGCAGCAGAAAAGAAAAACAGCGAAGAAGCATAAGGTTTGCTTTTTTACTAAAAACGTAAGAAAACCGTCAGGCGCATACGCTTGACGGTTTTTCTGACTGTCTCTATAATGGGAGTTACGATTGCTGTGAAAATGGATTTTGCCGGCCTGAATGAGGCTGGCGCAATGGAAGATACGCAGAACGCGTGTCAGGAGGATGAAATTATGAAAAAAAGCTGGAGTCGGAATGTGAAACGTATGGTGCTTGCCGCAGGCTTTGCGCTTGCCCTGTCCTGCACAGCCTATGCAGATGAAACAACCTTTGTGGCCGGAACGTCGGTAAACGGGCTTGGCATCAGCAATATGACGGTAGAGCAGGCCACTCAGCATATTGCAGATTTTTACGCCAGTGATTATAAGCTTACCATAAAGGAAAAAGGCGGAAAAACAGAAGTGATCTCCGGACCGGAGATCGGGTATTCCGTGGGTCTGCCGGAGGGCTGCCTGCAGCAGATCCTGGATCAGCAGAATGCATCCGGACGGATTTCCGGACCGGATGCGGACAATAAGCACCGCGCGGACATGACCGGCAGTTTTGACAGCGCGGCGCTGGATGCAAAGATCGGAAGTCTGAATGCGATTGGCGGAAGCAGTATTGTCACAACGGCAGATGCCTATGTCTCCGGTTATCAGGAAGGCCAGCCCTTTACCATTGTTCCGGAAGTGCGGGGAAATAACGTAGACCGGGAAAAGACCGCGCAGGTTATCCGGGATGCGGCAGCAAGAGGAGAGACTGAGGTGGATCTCGAAGCAGCCGGCTGTTATTATGCGCCGTCTGTGACAAAAGACGATGAAACCTTAAAAAATCTTTGCGATACCATGAACCGGTGCCGCGAGATGACGGTTACATACACCTTTGGCGGGCAGAGCGAGGTACTGGATCCTGCAACCATCTGCTCCTGGATCACAGGAAGCGCAGAAGGGCAGATCCAGCTGAATATGGATCAGGTGAATGCCTATGTACAGACTCTGGCATCGAAGTACGATACGGCCGGAACTGCACGTACCTTTCACACTGCTACTGGACGGGATGTCAGCGTGACAGGCCCGTTTGGCTGGAAGATTGACCAGGCAGGAGAGGCGCAGGCCCTTGCAGATGTAATCCGCGCCGCCCAGTCCCAGAGCCGGGAACCTGTCTATGCTTCCAGGGCAGTGGACCGCAGTGCGGCAGAGTGGGGCAGTACCTATGTGGAGACAGATCTTACTGCGCAGCATGTCTATATGATAAAGGATGGCGCCGTAGTCTGGGATGCGCCTTGTGTGACCGGAAATGTCTCCAAGAATTACACAACGCCGCCGGGACTTTACAGCCTTACCTACAAGCAGCGTGACCGCATCCTGCGCGGTCAGAAGAAGGCAGACGGCAAGTATGAATATGAAACGCCGGTATCGTACTGGATGCCGTTCAATGGCGGAATCGGTTTTCACGATGCAAACTGGCGCAGTAAGTTTGGCGGAGCAATTTATCAGACCAGCGGAAGCCATGGCTGTGTCAATCTGCCGCCGGCCAAGGCAGCAGCTCTTTATGACCTGGTGTACGCAGGAATTCCGGTAATCTGCTATAACTAAGCAGAAACAGCGGCCATCCGGCAGATGAAACGGCCGGATGGCACCAAGTGATATGATAGATAAAAGGAAAAGGAAGGATATGGAAACAGGAAATCAGCGGGAAGGCTATGGCCGCAGCCGCGGAAAGTGGAGCAGAAAGAAGGAGAGAGAAAAACAGAAGGAACAGCAGAGGGAACCTCTGGATCTTTTGAATCCGGAAAAGGAAACTCCGGAAAAACAGGAAGAAAAGAACGCCGGCAGAAAAATTGCCGTAGCAGTCGGGGGAGCAGTCCTGACGGCGGCTGTTGCTGCTGGCGCTGTTTATGTGGGAATGGGACAGAAATACAAGAGGGTATACTTTCCCAATACTACCATAAACGGTCTGGATGTATCCGGCCTGACCCCGGACGAGGTCAAAAAGCAGATCACGGATGAGACCAGCGGTTATACGATGATACTTCAGGAGCGGGGCGGGGAAAACGAAGCCATCCGGGGCAGCGACATTGATCTGCATCCGGAATTTGATGGAACACTGGAGAAAATCCTGGAGAATCAGAGTCCGCTTGCATGGGGCTTTCATATCGGCCGTTATGTGGATTATACCATTGATACCATGGCGGTTTTTGATGATGCAAAGCTTTCGGCAGTGGTTTCCGGGCTGAAGTGTCTGACCCCGGAACGGGCCGCGGCACCACAGAACGCCTACATATCCAACTACATTTCCGGTACAGGATATGAGATTGTTCCGGAGGAGCAGGGGGCAAGCCCGGATCCGCAGCTGCTTTCCGATGCAGTAAAGAATGCGATTTTAAATTTTCAGGAGAATCTTTCTCTGGAGGATGCGCAGGTTTATCAGAAACCGCAGATTACAGCAGAAAGTGAAGCGCTGAACGCAGAGCTTGCGGCCTGGAATAAATATGTGCACACCACAGTCACCTATCGCTTTGGAAATCGGAGTGAGGTGCTGGACGGTGAGAAGATCCACACCTGGCTTGTGAGTGACGGACAGGGGGGCGTTTCGCTGGATGAGTCGAAAATCGGCGAGTATGTGTCCTGGCTGGGCCAGACCTACAATACGGCCTACAAGCCCAAAAGCCTGAAGACAGCCTATGGGCAGACGGTTACCATCAGCAAGAGTGTATACGGATGGAAAATCAACCAGAAGGAAGAAACTGAAGCATTAAAACAACTCCTTCTTTCCTGTGAGAGCCAGGAGCGGGAGCCGGTCTACAGCCAGACAGCAGCTTCGCATGATGGAAATGATTTCGGAAATACCTATGTGGAGATCAATCTGACAGCCCAGCATTTGTTTTTTTATAAGGAAGGAAAGCTTGTGGTAGAGTCAGATTTTGTGTCCGGCAATGAGTCCCGGGGATGGAGTACTCCTGCGGGAGCATATCCGCTGACCTATAAGCAGCGCAACGCTACCTTAAAGGGGCAAAACTACGCGACACCGGTTTCTTACTGGATGCCATTTAACGGCGGCATTGGTATGCATGATGCCTATTGGCGTTCCAGCTTTGGCGGAAAAATTTACAAAACCAATGGTTCTCATGGCTGCATCAATCTGCCGCCGGCAGTGGCAAAAACGGTTTATGAGAATATTTCTGCCGGTATGCCGGTGCTCTGCTATCATCTGCAGGGCTCCGGAAGTGGTATAACCAGCACCACAGCCCAGAATGGCGGCGCGTCAGCAGCTGAGACGAAGCCACAGCCGACTCAGCAGGCACAGACGAATACGGAGAGCGGACAGGGAAGCACGCATGAGACTGCGGCCAGTCATCCAGGCAGCACTTCCAAGCCATCTGCGGCAGCTCAGCCATCTGCGGCAACTCAGCCACATACAGCGGCACAGTCCACTACGGCAGCAGTTCAGCCAACTACAGCAGCTCAGCCGACCACGGCAGCGTCCCAGCCGGCTGCAGCGGCATCCTCCGGCAATGGTTCCGCCCAGGCCTATCCGGGACAGAACAGCTCAACTCCACCGTCTTCTTCCGGCAGTGCATCTTCCCGCGGTCCGGGTTCCGGATCCGGAGGGACCCAGAGTACTCCGGGTGGTCCCGGCAATACACAGGGAAGTCCATCCGGCCCCGGCGTGAGCAGCGCACCCGGAAGCTCCCAGATGCCTGGCCCGGGAGCTTCATAAAATTGCATCACGAGTGGATAAGATTAGTCCTTAACAAAATAAAGCAATTGACAAAGACACAGACGGGTTGTATGATAAAACAAGCTTAAAAACCAAGAATATACGTGAAAAAGAAAGCAAAGGAGCCTTCAAACAAGGGGCTTCTTTACTTTTTCACGGAATGAGGAGGAAACATTATGAAAAAGAATGCAAAGAAACTGATGGCAGCCGCTATGGCAGCCCTGATGGCAGCATCCATGACCGCATGCGGCGGAAGCAAGACTGAGACTACCGCGGCAGCAGACACCACTGCAGCAGAGAGTGCGGCAGATGCGGCAGAGACCACCGCAGCAGGAGCAGGCGAGGCTGCAAAAGACGGCGAGAAGAAGGTTCTGAAGGTAGCTATGGAGTGTGCATATGCACCGTACAACTGGACCCAGCCGGATGATTCCAACGGTGCGGTTCCGATCGCAGACAGCAACGAATACGCTTACGGCTATGATGTTATGATGGCAAAGAAAATCTGTGAGGAGTTGGGTTATGATCTGCAGATCGTTCGTCTTGACTGGGATTCCCTGATCCCGGCGCTTCAGTCCGGTCAGGCGGACTGTGTCATTGCAGGCCAGTCCATCACACAGGAGCGTCTTCAGGCTGTAGACTTCTCTGAGCCGTACTACTACGCAACCATCGTTACGCTTGTAAAAAAAGACAGCAACTATGCAGATGCAACCAGCGTTGCAGATCTGGCAGGTGCAACCTGTACCTCTCAGCAGAGCACCATCTGGTATCAGAACTGCCTGCCGCAGATCCCGGATGCAAACATTCTGGCAGCAACCGCAAGCGCACCGGATATGCTCATGTCCTTAAACGCAGGCAAGTGTGATCTGGTCGTAACCGACCAGCCGACCGGTAAGGGTGCACTGGTTGCTTATCCGGATTTCAAAATGCTTGAGTTTGGCGGTGGTGATAAGGACTTCCAGGTCAGCGATGAGGATATCAACATCGGTATTTCCATGAAGAAGGGCAACACAGAGTTGAAAGAAGCCATCGACAGCGTCCTCACCAAGATGACCAAAGATGATTTCTCAGCCATGATGGACGAGGCAATTTCCGTTCAGCCGCTGGCTAACTAATCAAGGTTCTATGTGGGCGCACCGTCAGGCGCGCCTGCTTAAGCTACAGTTTTCAGATTTAGAGGAGAAAGTATTATGCCAACAGACTTTTTCGGCCGTGTGATGGTCGTATTCCAGAGATACGGAATGTCTATGCTGCAGGGTGCCGGAGTCAGTCTCCGAATTGCACTGGTTGGTACCATTGTGGGTTGTATCATTGGTTTTGCAGTGGGTATCGTGCAGACGATTCCGGTTGAGGCAAAAGACAACCCGATCAAAAAAGGTGTTTTGTGGGTGATCAAGCTCATTATGAATGCCTACGTGGAATTTTTCCGCGGTACTCCGATGATGGCGCAGGCCATGTTCATTTACTATGGTATGCTTCCGCTTTTAGGCTTAAACTTAAGCATGTGGCAGGCAGCCTACTTCATTCTGTCCATCAATACCGGTGCCTATATGGCTGAGACAGTCCGCGGCGGTATCCTTTCTATTGATCTGGGTCAGACTGAGGGCGCAAAGGCCATCGGCATGACCCATGTACAGACCATGCTTTACGTTATTCTGCCGCAGGCACTCAGAAACATCATGCCGCAGATCGGCAACAACCTGATCATCAACATCAAGGACAGCTGCGTGCTTTCCGTGATCGGTGTGGCAGAGCTGCTTTACAAGACAAAATCCGCAGCAGGCGCCCTGTACATGAACTTTGAGACCTACACCATCACTATGATCGTGTATTTCATCATGACCTTTACCTGCTCCCGTATCCTGCGGTGGCTGGAGAACCGCATGGACGGTTCTGACAACTATGATCTGGCAACCACGGACACCCTGGCACATACCAGCGGCATGTACCGTTATGAAGAGAAAAAGAAGGAGGAAGAGTAACGATGGCAGAGAATCATGTACTGGAAATTCGTCATTTAAGCAAATCCTTCGGCAAGCATGTGGTTCTGCGTGATATTGATTTTACAGTAGACACAGGCGATGTAACCTGTATCATCGGTGCGTCAGGCTCCGGCAAGTCTACCCTGCTGCGCTGCGTCAATATGCTGGAGACTCCGACCACCGGAGAAATTCTTTATCATGAGAAGGACATCACTGATAAGGGTGTGAATGTCCCGGCATACCGCTCTAAGGTGGGCATGGTGTTCCAGAGCTTCAACCTGTTTGATAACCTGACCGTTCTGGAAAACTGCATGATCGGCCAGACCAAGGTGTTAAAGCGTTCCAAGGAGGAAGCAAAGAAAAATGCCATGAAATATCTGGAAAAGGTAGGCATGGCACCGTACATTAACGCAAAGCCGAAGCAGATCTCCGGCGGACAG
The DNA here is from genome assembly GCF_003480315.1 of Clostridium sp. AM33-3. GTDB lineage: Bacteria > Bacillota > Clostridia > Lachnospirales > Lachnospiraceae > Brotaphodocola. Next base: position 20,473 of record NZ_QUIV01000034.1, read on the forward strand.
AAGCAGCGTGTGGCCATCGCCCGCGCCCTGGCTATGGAGCCGGAGGTGCTGCTGTTCGATGAGCCGACCTCTGCGTTGGATCCGCAGATGGTTGGCGAGGTACTGGCTGTTATGCGCACCCTGGCAAAGGAAGGCATCACCATGATTATCGTGACTCATGAGATGGCCTTTGCCCGCGATGTCTCCAACCATGTGGTATTCATGGCAGACGGAGTCATTGAGGAGGAGGGAACACCGGCAGATATCTTTGGCAATCCGCAGAAGGCAAAGACCAAGGAGTTCTTAAGCAGATTTATTCAGGGCTAAAAAGGTCCGGAAGGCGGTCTTATTCACTTCCTGCTGTACTGGCTATGCCAGGATAATAAATAACGCAGTCAGAACGTTACTGACGAAAGCCTGTAATCCGGTTTTTATCTAATCGTAGCGTTCTGGCTGCGTTTTCTTATCTGCCGTTGTTCCTCACAACTCTGCTGTTTTTTTAAAATAAATTTTCTTTTGCTGCAACATTTCTCATGCCTCATCTGTATATAGGATAGAACGGCATAAAAAGTAAAAACAGCCGTGAAAAATTCAGAATGCAGAGGAGAATAAGATTATGCTGAGAAAGATGAACAATCGTGTGTGTGGAGTGATGTTGGCGGCCATGATGGCAGCGGCAGTTTCCGCGACAGCCTGTGGAGGGCAGGGCAGCACTGGAAAGACAGTGACGGCACAGCATCCCGAAGATTTTGTGGGTATGCCGAATCCGTTTACAGACAATGCTACGTTGGAAGAAGCAGAGGAATATGCCGGCTTTTCTCCCATGGCAGAACTTTCCCAGGTACTCGGCTTTTCCGTCCCGGAGGTAAAAAACATTCCATTTGAAGTGACCAGCACCGTGTATACAAATGGCTGGAATGAATTCGCCCAGGTGGAATACCAGGGGAAAAGCCAGGATGAAGCAGTGCTGTTTCGCAAAGCCAGAGGAACGGATGATATTTCCGGTGACTACAATACTTATTCGGATGTAAAGGAAGTTACCGTAAAGGAAGTGTCTGTGACATTAAAAGGCGATGACGGGCAGTATAAGCTGGCTATCTGGCAGCAGGATGGATTTGCATATTCACTGAATTATGAACCGGGTGGAAGTCAGGCTGTGTTTGTAGAGATGATCCAGAGTGTTCAGTAAATTTTTGTAGACACATGGTTGACACCATATATGACACCACATATAATGAGTGTAGGAGGTATTGAAAATGTCAAAGTGGGATAAACTGATAGCGCGGATATGCACTTTGTCAAAAGACCTCCGATTTGACGAATTGCGGAAGGTATTGGAGAGTTATGGATATGAAATGTATGCCCCAAGGAGCGGAAGCAGTCATTACACATTCAGAAAAGCAGGCTGTATGCCAATTACGATACCGAAGCATGAACCAATCAAGAAAGTATATGTAGAAATGGTAAGGCAGATTGTAGAAAGTGAGGCGAAGAATGATGAAGACGCTGAATGATTATATGGCTATGTCTTATCGCATGGAAATTGTAGAAGATAAAGACGAAGGTGGATTTGTAGTTTCTTATCCAGACTTGCCAGGATGTATTACATGTGGCGAAACGGTAGAACAGGCGGTTGCAAATGCTCAGGATGCCAAAAAAGCATGGCTTGAGGCGGCCTTGGAAGATGGAGCTGAGATTCATGAGCCAGATAGTCTTGAAGGTTATTCGGGACAGTTTAAATTAAGGATTCCGCGCAGTCTGCACAGGTCACTGGCAGAACATTCTCAGAGAGAGGGAATCAGTATGAATCAGTATTGTGTGTACCTGCTATCAAAAAATGATGCAGTATTTTCAAAATAAAAGTATCAAACAAGGCACATGGAAGTCTGACAGAAGATTTCTGTATGCCTTGTTTGCGTTTTATTGTATTTATGTTTGCGCCAGCTTCCCGGACACCACATCCACCATCCACACCAGCAGGATCAGTCCCAGAAGGATTGCTCCGGCTCTTGACCAGTCATATTTGTTCATGGCAAAGATCAGCGGGGCACCGATGCCGCCGGCACCCACCAGGCCCAGCACCGATGCTTCGCGGATATTGACATCAAAACGGTAAAGAACGGCGGAACCAAATGCAGGAGCAATCTGCGGAAGCACGGCATGGCGGATGGCCGCCAGAGGGGAAACATCCATGGCGATGAGTGCCCGGTACGGACCAGGATCCAGCATATCCAGACATTCGGTGAAGCGTTTGGTCAGAAGTCCGATGCTGCACATGGCCAGGGTCAGCACTCCGGTGAAGGCACCGGGACCGGATACCCGGATGAAGATCAGCCCGTAGATCAGAAACGGGATGGAGCGGATGGCAATCACCAGCAGGCGGAAAACTGCGCATACCGGAGCCGGGACAAACCGGCGGGTGCCGCAAAAAGCAAACGGAACAGCCAGGAGCGCACCAATTCCGGTTCCCACAATGGAAATGCAGACGGTCTCAAATAACAGGTAAAAGAGGCCGTCTTTTTTAGTGGAAAAGAAAAATGTCCAATCGGCCTGCAAGAGACCGCTCGCCATGCTTTTTAAGGTACCGGGGCTGGTGTGGGAAAAGTCCGGCGGTGTCTGGAGTGCGAGACAGACACAAAATATCAGGAGTGTTCCTAAGCCAAGCAGCAGGAGATGCTGTTTTCGTTTAGGACCGGATGTGATTTCTGTCAGGAATTCTCTTCGTATCAGCGCAGACAGATAACGGCTGATGGCTTCAATGACACAGACCGTCAGAAACAAAACCAGAAGGATGGCACCGACCTTCTGAAATTCCCGCCAGGAAATCTTTTCATTCAGGATCAGGCCTATGCCGCCAGCACCGACATAACCCAGGATGGAGCTCTGCCGTACGTTAGTCTCCAGCAGATACAGGGCATTGGTCAGATAGGAGGGCAGAATTTCCGGCAGGACCGCATGGATAAAGGCCGGAAACGAGGCACAGCCCATGGAGCGGAGTGACCGGTAGGCAGCGGTGCATGCTGCGTCTGCATCTTCGTAGGTTAGCTTTGTCATGATGGCAAAGGTGTAAAGGGTAATGGCGAAGGTGCCCGCAAAGGTGCCAAGCCCGAATAAAAAGGTGGCAAGCAGCGCCAGTACAAGAGCCGGGAAGGAGCGCAGCACCTGGATCACAAGACGGATCAGGCGGCGCAAAGCGGTTGGAAACTGAAGAGAAACCGCACCGAAAGGAGCTGTCAGAAGTCCCAGAACTGATCCGAGAATGGTTCCGCAGACAGACATCTGCAGGGTGTAAAAAAGTGGTGTCAGGACCTTGGGAAGATAGGAAAGATCCGGCCGGATCATGTCGGAAACCAGGTCAGAAAGATGGTTTTTCCGCGCAAAAAAAAGCGCCGGCTCGCAGCCGGTGAAGGCTGCAGCGGCGAAGAAAACAGCCAGAAGGAGGAGCCAGCCGGACAGACGATATGCAGTTTTTCGATTGTGCCGTGTGGTCTGAAGCATAGAATAAACCCTTTGGAACTGCCCTGTGTGTGGAGGCGGTTCCCCTTTCTGAATGTGGTGATTTGCCTGGGAAATCAGGCGTCTTTCTCATAGATGCAATGGATCATAGTCTCATCCAGTTGCTCCGGTTTCCCGTCAAAGGCCACGCTTCCGTCTTTTAACCCGATAATCCGGTCAGAAAACTCCAGGGAAAGCTCCAGATTGTGGCTGTTCATCAGAATGGTGACACCTTCCGTTTCCTGGATTTCTTTTAAAAGCTCTAAAATCTGATGACCGGTGACCGGGTCCAGGGATGCGGCCGGTTCGTCTGCCAGCAGAATTTTTGGATGCCGCATCAGGGCGCGGGCGATGGCCACACGCTGTTTCTGGCCGCCGGACAGTGACTTGACCGGTTCTTCCGCTTTTTCGGAGAGTCCGACCCGGTCCAGAAGTTTTAAGGCTTCTTTGCGGCGCTCATGTTCGTAGAGACCGAACACGGCGGGAAACAGCGCCATATCCGGCAGACAGGCGGTAAGGACATTATCCAGGCAGGTGGAATTTTCTACGAGACAGAAATCCTGGTAGATGGTGCCGATCAGGCGGCGGACCTGCTTTTGCTCCCGTTTTGTCATGGCGGAATAAGCGGTTCCATCAATCAAAAGCGCACCGGATGTTGGTGTATCCATGCCGTTTAAGATGCGAAACAGCGTAGTTTTTCCGGCACCGGACGGGCCGATCACGGATACGAATTCTCCCTGGGACACGGAAAGATTTACGTTTTTCAGGGCTACGGTCCCGCCGGGAAATTGCTTCCCGGAATTCTGTAATGTGAGTTCCATAGAAAATACCTGCCTGTGTTTTGTCCGTGACTGTGCGCAAACAGGACAGCCACGCTTTTCTGTTAGTTGAGAGACTTTAACAGCTCCTGTGCGGCGCGCTCACCATCGTAGTTGGCATCATCGCCCCACTCATAGCCAATCTGGCTGAATACACTAAAGATTTCTTTCCCTTCGTCAGTTTCTGCCAGCTCAATAAAGGAATCTCCCAGTGCCTTGCGGAAATCCTCATCCTGCATCAGCTCGGAGTTTTTACTGTAGGCGATCATATCGTTGTAAATCGGTTCGGTAACACCAATGATGCCGGTCTGATTTACCATCTCATCGGTTCCGCCCAGCTTTTTCTTCCAGTCTTTGGCATTTTTGGTACGGATGTGTCCGAAGGAAACCATGACATCAGCCTGTCCGGAGGCAAGGCGTGCCAGGGACGTGGTGTAGGAGTCAGACTGAACGGCATTGTCCAGATCGGCGATGGTTTTTCCGTAACGCTCCTGCAGCCACAGAGACGGATAGATGTAGCCGGACGCGGAGGTTGGTCCCATGACAGCCCAGGTGGCGCTGTTTAAGTCATCCCAGGTCAGCTCTTCACCATTGTTGACCTTTGCGAGCAGCTCCTGGCCTTTTGCACTTGGTCCGGCCAGAATGATGGAGCGGTAGTAGGTGCTCATGGCATCGGTGTTTTCCTCAATGGTACCGTCGTTCCAGCCCTTTGGATCCTCAGAATCCTTGTTGATGGCGTAGCGAAGGGCGGTCAGAAGCACATCACAGTCATCGGAGAACAGCACATAGTTTCCGCCGGAGATGAAGCCGATGTCCGCGCTTCCTGCGCTTAAGGCCTCACCGACGGCGGTGTAGCTGGTGCCAACCGTCATGTCAATGTCAGCTACATCATACCCTTTGGTCAGAAGCTCTTCTTTTAACAGATTCTCTAACGGCTCCGTTGCGGTGGTAATGGTATCCGCGTCAGCGTAAGGGGAAAATGCGATCTTTAAGGAATCCACGGCTTTCGGCTCGGTGGATTCTGCAGATTCAGAAGCTGCGCTCTCAGAGCCGTTTGCGGCAGTTGTCTCTGTGGCAGAAGTTTCAGGAGCGGATGTCTTGGAAGAACATCCGGTGACAAGTCCCAGGCAGAGTGCCAGGGAAAGTGCTGGTACAACAAATTTTTTCATAAAATAATACCTCCAATGGCCCGTTTCGGGCAGAATAAATTTGTGCGCACAGGCGCGATATTCTGCTGAAAGCGTTTCGGATTTGCTTCATCTGCGGGAGAAATCCTGCAAAATGAAAAAGGGCATGCCGCAGCATGCCTGAACGAGACCTTCAGACAGAATGCTGACAGCCCGTATCTGGACAGAGTACGGACAGGGGACGGTCGATCCTTTCTGGGATCCTCTCAGCCCGGAACACGGACTCCCTCGCAATCTGGTTTTCGTCATCGTAATAAATGTTTTTTGTTTCGGTTCATGCAGCGCAAAAACCGTACCGTTCTGATCGTAATGTCAGGGAGCTCCCCCTCACATTGCATTCCGTTAACCGATAAGGATTGTAGCACAGAAAGCAGAAAAAAACAAGGGAAGAACACCCTGGAAAAGCATGCGGACGCGTAACAGAAATGTAAGAAAAGGGTAAGCTTGGTGTTCTTGCGGAGGGGGGAACATTTTATATAATAAAAATAGAAAGAATGGATGTTTAGTCGTGCCAGTGAAAATACGGAACTGTTACGAAAAGAGAAAACAGAGGGTGAAAGCGGAAGGAGGCGGTTTTATGAAACAGACAAAACACATCTGGTGGACATTTTCTCCCTGGGAGGCAGACGCGCTGCGTCAGTATCTGGAACAGTTGGCCCTGGAGGGCTGGTATCCGGAAAGCATTGGCACAATCGGCATGAAATGCCGCCTGGGTGAACCGGAAAAGCGCCGTTATGCGGCGGTGCTGGCACCGAAGACCTCCGTACTGACTGGGGTGGATTCCTGGGACGCCGGAAAATTCCGGGAACGCTGTGAAGCCGCCGGATGGAAGCTTCAGTGCAGTGGTACAAACTGGCAGATTTTTTATACTACGGATGAAACGTTGGAGCTTACAGAGGAAATGAGTGACGCAAACCAGTTTTTGATTCAGAAAGCCCTGGTATTTGGCTGGTCCACCCGTATTTTCTATCCGCTGATTGTGGTACTGGAGTGCTGGCTGGTGTATCAGTACTTTCAGAATCCGGGAAAGCTGTTTACCGATCCCTGGATGCTGTTTTCCATGCCCCTTAGTCTGGTGCTTATCTTTTCTTATGGGATTCCCTATGTGCATCTGCTTCGCTGGGTGCGGGACAGTGCGTGCATGTTAAAAGAAGAAGGTCATCTTCCGGTTATGGATTTAAAGAAACGACTGCGAAGCAAAAAACGACTGGTGATCTTGCTTGGAGTGCTGATTTCTGTGTCACTTGCCATTGCATTTTCCCTTTCTATCCGCATGGTTGTCGCCACGGTAACGTCCAGCCTGATTTTCCTGGGAAGCGCATATCTGGTGCTTTACTGGCTCCGGAAGCATGGAAGCGGCGATTCCCGCGAAAACTGGATCGGTTACCTGGTCGGCGTGACTGTGCTCTGCATGATTCTGGTGCCGCTGTCCGGGGCAGTGATCGATCATCTGTGCGGGAACGAGGAGATAAATGAAAACCGGAAACAGACTGCATTTGCCAGTTATCAGAACAATGATATTCAGGTGGACAGGGGTGGAAATCAGGTGGTTGTGACGGTTTACAAAAGCCGCTTCTCCTGGATTATTCAGAAGACAAGAACGTGCTATCCGAAGAATATGTCCAGATGGTGGGATGTGACGGAGTTGGAAGTGCCGGAAGCGTTAAGCACACTGCCGGACGGTGTGAGCATTTCCTGGTATCGGTACAACATACGCAAAGAGGATGAAAAAGAAAAAACGGAATCGCAGGAAGTGATAGCAGCAGACAGGAAAACCGTGGAGGAATTGCAGAAGGAACAGAATGCTGTGCCGGAAGCGGAGGAAGCGCCGGAAATTGTACTGGATGAGCTGATCTTAAGTGATAACAACCGCCTGGTCATTCTGGATTACGGCGGAGGAACCGATGCGTCCAGCGTGGAAGAGGCGATGTATGGATTTCTGGAACCGCTGCTGAAGCAATAGAACCGAAATCAGATGAATAGAGGGCCAGTGCAGGTGTGAAAATCTGTTCTGGCCTTCTGTTATCATGAATCAACATCTGCAGGAATGCAGATAAAATCCAGATTATCCCGTGCACATTGTCCGGGGGAGATACGGCGGCCGGTTTTGGGACAGAAAAGGTCACGGCCGGGCTCCAGAAAGATCAGATCACCCTTCTGGAAGGTTCCGTCAGTGCAGGATTTGGTGACAAGATAAGGCCTGTCCGGCGTCAGAGAGAGACGCTGGATCGTATCTTTCAAAAGTGCTCCTTTTTTCAGCAGTTCATCCCAGGATAATAGTTTTTTATCAGAAGAATTTGGCTTATCCGAAGTGGATTCGTATTTCATTTGGATGATCTCCCTCAATAATTTTATCCTATTTTATCATACTTTATCCTACTTAACAATATCAAATCCGCCTTCATGCTATAGTACAAAAAAGTTTGCGAACACTGTGAACCGTACAAAAGTGAAGGAGGATAACGGCATGAGACCGCTAAAAGGGAAAGTCAGCATCACGCTGGACAGCGACATCATACAGACGATCAAAGATTACGCAGAAGAAGATGACCGCTCATTCAGCCAGTACATCAATATGGTATTGAAGGAATATATAAGCAGGCGAAGCAGGACTGATGAAACATAGTCTTGCGGGTGCCTGCTTTTTATTATACAACGAAAATACGATATGGAAAGGCGGAAAAACCATATTGCCCATATATAGACAATATAAAAATTTGAGTTACAAAGCTGAATAAAGGTTCGGAAGTGAAAGAGACCGTCTTCCTCTATTTTCACATATCGTTGTTTGCTTGCTCTCGCTAACACGCGTTCGCCTGTGTCGGATTAACATCCGCCACATTCGGACGTGTGTGCTCAAGATGCAAACACCTGATATGTTGAAAATCCCGGAAGGCGGTCTCATTCACTTCCTGCTGTATTGGCTTCGCTACAAAAAATAATAGCTACAGTCTATATTAACTCTGCCATAAAAAAACGCAGCCAGAACGCTACTATCAGATAAAAGCCAGATTACAGGCTTTCGTCAGCAATGTTCTGGCTGCGTTTATTATTATCGTAGAATAACCAATAAAGAAGTTCCGGGCACCCCATACAGAATGAGTGGCACATTGGAATTTTCCTGCATTGCATATCAAGAACGCGCCAGTGACGCGTTCGCAGATTCATGCGCGAGCATAGCGCCAGACCGGAGAGCATTGTCTGAGCGTGCAGAGCACGCGAGTTTTGCTCGCAGGTCTGGCAATAGGAGGCGGAGCAAATGAAGTATAAAATTTCACAGCATCTGCTTATTCTGTATGGTCTGACTGAAACTTCGGACCTTATGTGGTTACGTCTCAATATTGCAATATGCCTATTTCATTGTGTGATACGTTTCATAGATTTTATCCAGATCATAGTTCGGTGACATTGGAGCTGCAATCTGACAGACTGCTTTTACGAAATTTGGATTCATTTCCAGAATATCCGCGATCTGTTCCGGTGTGTAATTTTTTTGCATTTTTGCAAGAATCAATTGAATAAATGCCCTGGTTTTTCCCTCGTTTTTTCCTTCAGTTCTTCCCTGAGCCATTCCCTCGGC
>NZ_QUIV01000035.1 GCF_003480315.1 Clostridium sp. AM33-3
GGAAGGCGGTCTCTTTCACTTCCGGACCTTTATTCAGCTTTGTAACTCAAATTTTTATTCTACCACAGTCATGACGTCTGCTACATCCACGTCCTGATCGATCAATCCATTTTCCAGCATCCAGTCAATATTTTCCTGCCAGCACTCCTCTGTCTGGCTTAAGAATTCTGCATCTGCGGTTTCCATAAGCGGGAGCAGGGTTTCACAGGACTTCTCCTCTACGCTCTGGGTCAGCGGGAAGTTTGCTTCGTTCTGATTGTTCATCAGAATAGCAAGGCAGCCGTCCGGATCTGCCTTGAAATCATCAAAGCCCTTTTTGGATGCACGCAGGAAGCCAGCTACAACCTCCGGCTCTTCTTCCAGAAGCTTGTTGTTGGTCAGGAAGATTTCCTCATAGTAATTTGGAATTCCATAGCCGCTTACCGGGAAGTAATTTAATTCAAAGCCTTCCTCTTCCATCTGCGGAACCTCATGGTTTACCAGGCAGCCAATGGTGGCATCTACATTGCCGGTGGTCATGGAGCTCATCAGATCAAAGCCGACATCGACCATCTTGACATCGGATGCATCCGCGCCTACAGATTCCATCATACATTTTACCAGAGATTCACTTAACACGGTACCGCCGTAACCGATGGTCTTTCCTACCATATCCTTCGGGCTGGTGATATTTTTATCCTTCAAGGAAAGGATAATGTTAAGCGGAGACTGTACGATCGCGCCTACGGAACGGATCGGCGCTTTCTGGTTTGCTACAGCCTGGATCAGATCCTGCTGGTAATACATGCCGATTTCCGCCTTACCTGCTGCCACCATGGACAGGGCATCGTTCGCGTTCGACGGGAAACGAATCTGCACATCCAGCCCCTCTTCCTCATAATAGCCGCGTTCAATGGCGGTGTAGAGAAAGGTATGAATGGCGTTCGGGTACCAGTCAAGGACTACATTTACCTCACGAAGATCCTTTTTATCCTTTGTATCTGTTTCGGAAGCAGCGCTTTGCTCTGTGCTCTCCTGCGCTCCGCCTGACGCCTCGGTTTCTGCTTTTGCGGTTGTCTCCGCAGGTTTAGAACTGTTTCCACAACCGGAAAGTGATGCAGCAACCAATGCAGTTGCCATAAATGTTGCCATAATTGCTTTCTTTTTCATATTGTTATCCTCACTTATTTTTTATAAATCGTTTCTCCACCGTATCATCTTCTTTTCCAGTAAAGTTACCAGCCATACAAAGATCATGGCTACCACAGATAGCAGCAGGATCGGTGCAAAGACACCAGCTCCGTCCAGCTGAGTCATCATGCGGCGGCTGAAATAGCCAAGGCCATTCTGGGCGCCGAGCCACTCTCCGATGGCAGCGCCGATAATAGACAGCGGAACAGCCATCTTAATTGCTGAAAAGAAATACGGCAGCACGGCCGGAACCTTTAATTTCCAGAAAATCTGCGCCGGTGAGGCGCCAAAGGTAAAAAGAAGTTCTTCCATCTCTGTTTTGACCGACTGAAATCCGTCAAATACCGTGATGGTGATCGGAAAAAAGGTAATCAGTACCGTGACCAGTACTTTACCCCAGATAGAATAGCCAAACCAAAGCACAAACAGCGGAGCCAGTGCCGTGGTCGGGATCGTCTGGGAGGCAATGATCAGCGGATACAGAGCTCTTCTGGCCGTGTCATTGGCATCCATCAAAACTGCAAGCCCAAGTCCAAGAACAACAGAAATGCCAAGCCCGATGGCAACGACCGACATGGTTGCCGGAAGATGGGCCATAAAAAGCGGCACCCGCAGTTCCCAGATTTTCTGCAGGATCTGGGTTGGGGATGGAAGGATGTAGGCTGCATTTACGCCCATAGCTGCTGCCTGCCAGAAGATCAGCAGGGCAAAGGTTAGGATCAGAGCCGGAAGGCTGGAATGAATGTTCGTTTTCTTCACTTCGCATCCCTCCTTAACATCTGAATCAGATCTTCCTTTAAGGAAAGGATTTCCGGACGCGCCAGTTCTTCCCTGGTACGCGGATATCCGGCCGGAACCTCAATGGAACGAAGATGGGTCATCGGTGTCGATTCTACCACCAGAATACGTCCGGACAAAAACAGTGCCTCTTCTACATCATGGGTAATGAACAACACCGTTTTCTGATCTCGCTGCCACTGTTCCAGCAGCCATTCCCGCATGGAAAGTCTGGTCAGATAATCCAGCGCGGAAAACGGCTCATCCAGTAATAAGAGATCAGAACCAGTCAGAACCGTGCGCGCAAATGCTGCCCTCTGTCGCATGCCGCCAGAAAGCTCTCTTGGACTCTTCTGCCCCCAGTCAGAAAGACCGACAGAAGCCAGAGCCTCATCTGCCCGTTCCAGCATCTCAGCTTTGGTATATCCACCCTGGATTTCCATAGGCAGCATCACGTTTTCCCTTACCGTGCGCCATGGAAACAGAAGATCATGCTGCGGCATGTAGCCACAGTAGTTTTTCAGACTTTCAATTTGCTGGCCGTTCACAAGCACACGACCGGCATCCGGGGTAAGAAGCTTGTTCACAAGCCGGAATATGGTACTCTTTCCGCATCCGGACGGTCCGATTACACAAACAAATTCGCCATCCTGAATCTGGAAGGAAAGCTTGTCCATGATCGCGTAATCATCCACATCATACTGGAAACACACGTTGTCAAATTCCAGCATACTACCGCCTCATTTCCCATGCCATATCCCAGAAAGACATCTCATAGCGGGAGCAGGCAGTAAAAATGTCAATCAGGCGCTCTATCTGTGCCGGTGTATAATCTGCAGTGAGACGGTTCATCAGACTGGTCAGGCGCTCATTTTCCATATGATATTCCGCGCTGGCATAGCCGGATACCCATTCTCCGTAAAATGGATGCCGGTCTGCCTCCGGATTTTTTTTCAGGATTTCTTTTGCAATGGCCTCATAGCTTAAGGCACAGGAAAGAATAGCCGCCATAACCTCCGCTTCTCCTCCCTCGTAGGCAGCTCGCAGCATATAAGAGGTATAAGAACGGTTATCCAGTGCCACCGGCGTGTTCTCGGCCTCATCCAGGCTGATGCCAAGACGCTTCATGTAAGTCCGGTGGATATCCATTTCCCCGTCCAGAATGGTGTGGGTAGAAGCCGCGAACAGTTTCATAACAGAAAGATCCTTTGCCTTGGCCACACCAACAGCAAACACACGGGTATAATCGATCAGATACAGATAATCCTGTATCATATAATAGCGGAATTTCTCCTGATCCAGGCTGCCATCACCGATTCCCATAACGAACGGATGGGTGGGATAACCTGCCCAGATTTCCTGTACGGAGCTTAATAATCTTTCTGTAATTGTCATGCTTCCTCCTTTGCAAACCCTTTGCCGCAAAATTCGAAGGCATGGTTCATCGGTCCGGAACCTGCGCCTAAATCCAGCATGGCTGCCAGTGCTCCGGAAATATATGCTTTTGCCTGCTCCACTGCAGTATCCAGATCATATCCCTTTGCCAGGTTGGAGGCAATGGCGCTGGACAAGGTACAGCCGGTACCGTGAGTGTTCGGATTGTCAATGCGGCGTCCGTTAAACCAGCGGTATCCGCCATCCCGGTATAACAGGTCATTGGCATCATTCAACTGATGTCCTCCCTTTAACAGGACCGCGCAGTGATAGGTCTCGCTGATCTTTTTCGCTGCCTCCACCATTTCCTCTGCGGTGGTAATCTCCATACCGGAAAGAACCACTGCCTCCGGGATATTCGGAGTCAGAACGGTGGCTAACGGGAACAGGAATTCCTTTAAGGTTCCGATGGCATCGTCGCTGATGAGCTTTGCTCCGCTGGTTGCCACCATCACCGGATCTACTACAATGTTCTCTGCTTTGTATTCATTCAGTTTTTCCGCAATTGCCTGGATCAGGCCTGCGGAGGAAACCATGCCGATCTTTACCGCATCCGGCCGGATATCGGTGAAGACGCTGTCAATCTGCAGCTTTAAAAACTCCGGTGATACCTCAAAAATTCCCTGGACTCCGGTTGTATTCTGGGCTGTCAGTGCAGTGATCGCACTCATGGCATATACGCCATTGGCGGTCATAGTTTTTAAATCAGCCTGGATTCCGGCGCCTCCGCTGGAATCACTTCCAGCGATCGTTAATGCTGTTTTCATCTTCATAATGAAACTCCTCTCATGCATCTATATTTTTAGGCGGCTCAAGGTGGTGCCCCCAATGCACCGCCGCAAAGAGAAAGAACAAAAAAAGCAGAACCACGCAGGTGCGCAATTCCACTTTCTGTTTCTATCCAGTCACAGCACTTCCTACGTTGGCATGATCCAAATCAGGTATACGGGTCCCGGCGGGTTCCAGCCAGCTCTCAGCCCGTTTCCACAGGCTCCCCGGTACTAACGTTTATTCTCTTTGCAGTATTCAATATACGCCAGTATATACCATTTTGTCAAGTGACAAAAACTGTCCGGATTTTCTTTCATGCATTCTTTTTCCTTTTCAAACCGGAAGAAACGCGCTATAATATGCACGATGAAATGAAAAAGAAATTCACTAAAAGCGAGGAAATCCTATGGAAAAGAATGATATTATCCTGATCCACGGCACCAACTATAAAATCATGGCAAAAAAGGTCATGGAAGCTGCAAACGTAGCCGAGGATATTGGAGACAAAAAAAAGAAAATCGCGTTAAAGCCGAATCTGGTTACCGCCAAGGCCCCTTCCAGCGGCGCTACCACCCACAGCGAGCTGTTAGCGGGTGTCATTGAATACCTGCAGGAACACGGTTTTGAAAATATTACGATCATGGAGGGATCCTGGGTCGGTGACCGCACCGGTGAAGCATTCCGCGCGGCCGGTTACGACATGGTCTGCGCACGCTATCACGTTCCGTTTGTGGATCTGCAGCGTGACACCTGGAAGGAATACGATGCCGCAGGCATGAAGATCAAGCTCTGCGACCAGGCCGCTTCTGTTGATTACATGATCAACATGCCGGTTTTAAAGGGACACTGCCAGACCACCGTCACCTGTGCCTTAAAGAACAATAAGGGCGTCATCCCAAACCAGGAAAAACGCCACTTCCATACCATGGGACTGCACAAGCCGATTGCCCACTTAAATACCATTGCCCGCAATGATTTTATTTTGGTAGATAACATCTGCGGCGATCTGGATTTTGAAGAAGGCGGCAACCCGGTTGTCATGAACCGTGTTCTCGGTTTCAAGGATCCGGTACTTTGCGATGCTTTTGTCTGCGACAGTATGGGCTATTCCATCCAGGATGTTCCGTATATTCCGTTAGCGGAAAAGCTGGGAGTTGGAAGCACCGATACCGCACACGCCAACATGATCTATTTAAATCAGCCGGATCAGGCAGGTGTGAAATTCCGCATGACCCACCGCGTTCAGAAGCTGGCTGCTTACACTGAGCCGAAGGATGCCTGCAGTGCCTGCTACGGTTCCCTGATCTACGCACTGGATCGCTTAAACGATGCCGGTTATCTGCGCCGTGGTCTTCCGTCCGTTGCCATCGGGCAGGGTTATCAGAATCAGCCGGATGGATGCGCCAAGATCGGCGTTGGCCGCTGCACAAAGTGCTGCAATAAGAGTCTTGCCGGATGTCCGCCAAAAGCTGCGGATATTGTAGAATTCTTAAAAGAAAACTGGGGTTAGGCACTTACATAAAAATAGAACGCGCTGCTTGATGGCGCGTTCTATTTTTATGCAGATTTTCCGTGTTTTGCAGCTGTTATTCTGCTTCCACATAAAACGGTGCTTTCTTCACCGTGATATGAATGCGAAAGCCATTGATTTCTTCTTTTAAGAAGATCAGACGGATGGTTTTTCCATCCTCATCATAACGTGCGGTATCATAATCGACCGGGTAGCCCTTCTCCTCCAGATATTCGATGGCTGCCGGCATGTCATTTACAAAGAATCCGAGATGGCCCATGGTACCCTTGCCCATTATCTTTAAAAGCTCCATCTTGTTGTCCACAGTAAAAAACCCAGCCGGGATCTCTCGATAATCATGATATCCCATGATCTCGGTAAAGAAGTCTTTCATGCGCACACCCTCTTCCGGTGTCTGCGCGTTAATTCCAACGTGTGCAAATTCAAATTTTACATTTCCATCTCCTAAAAACATAATCCCTCTCCTTTTCATCATGCCGCAATGGCAGAATTGTGTTCTGATAATTCTATTTTACATGGTTTTGTAAAAAAAGGCACATACATATTTTGCATGACAGGCATATGAGAATTGCAATGCGGTTTCTGCCCAGAAGGATTCTGTCCTGTGTATTACTTCGAGCAATTAGCCGCATCAATAGCGATCACAAGCATCAGGGCCATGATTTCATCTTTTGGATCCATAACATTCAGTTCGTAAGTATCTCCCCAATGAAAAGGGATTTTGGAAATATGTGCTGCCACGCTGCAGGCTTCATACACATCGTAATCCCAGTTCAGAAAATCTCCCTCACACCGCCAGCCATTATAATCAATTTCATATCTCGGCTTTAAAAAAGAAAACATTCTCTGAATGCTGCCGCATTCCTGCCCATTCACTTCAATATCGAAAGCCGGCAGCAAGGTCGGGAACCGCTGTTTTACCATGCCAATCTCGTTTCCTGACTGATCGTATACATGGATCTGATGGCCTAAAGTCAGAAATTCTGCCTTTACAAAATATTTCGGATGCTCATATTCATCATATACATCGTAGGTATCTGTCCAGGAAAAAACACGCTGTTTGATCAGTAATCTCATAAATAGCTTGCCTCCATTATGTTGATCTTTTTTTGATTATATCAAAACACTGGAAAAGCAGCCAGTCTTAGGCACAATTTTTCTCACTGCTCATCCATTTCTTTCGGAATCCACATCATAATCACATCCACCAGATACTCCTGCTGAATTAGTAAAAAGTGACAATTGCTCGTACTCCTGCTTATGTTCCAAAAGCGGAGGAATTTTGGTGAGAAGCTTTTCTGCAGCACCAAAATCCTGAATCCAAGGCATAACTTCTTCTGGCATAAGCACCAATGGCATCCGATCATGAACGGGTAATACAGAAGCATTCGGAGAGGTTGTCAGGATGGTGAACTGATTGTCTTTCGCAGTTGGCTGCCAGATTCCTGCCATGTAGAGAATTTTGGATTGCGGCATGGTAAAAGAAACCCTCTCGTTCGCTTTGTTCCACTCATAAAAGCCTGCTGCAGGAATCACGCACCGACAATGCCTTATACTATCCCGAAAAGATGGCTTAGAAAGAACCGTTTCTGCTCTTGCATTAATGAGCAAACCCTCCTGATACTTACTCATAAAGCCCCAGCACATGTGTTCCGGGTGCACCTCCCCCATTTCCATCAACACCACAGCCATATCAGTGGGCCGCACATCGCCTCGCGTCACTTTTAACTTAGAATCATCAATCTGTTTGCATATCTTCTTGATTTCACGCCACATTTCACCATCTATAAAATACCTTCCGCACATGTTCTTCTCCTCATACCAGCATCACCCATTTACAGGCCTCTAAATAAAAAATCAACTTAAATTCCCGGATGAGCCCGCCAATTACAGCTTCACAGCCATACTCGCGGCTCGGAATCCCTGAGTAATTTTTATCTTCCGTGTATTTTACCAGGATATCCCGGACTGTCTGAATATCTCCATTATCGTCTTCAAATTTAAAATACTGCGGCATGACCTTGCCAGTCGCAGTAAACCACGTTGAACAGGCGATGTGAAACATAGTCCCCCGTGGTATCTCGCTGTCCACCGCTATTCCATACTTAGTTGCATCTGCAAATCCAGGCATGCCACATCAACTCCTTTTATTATAGTATCCGTTCTTTAGAATAATCAACTGTTCGTTTTTCTCTGCTGATGCCTCCTGCCATATGATCCATTTCCATACTTCCTGTTGTTGATAAAAAGCATGCCCTTTTTATACTGTCCATTCCATACTTTTTCCGTATCCGGTCCACAGTTTTTTCCATCGTTTTTGCTTTTTCATAGTCAACGGTATCGAATAGCTGCATCTGCCGGAATTGGTCCGTTGTGACGCGGCTGGTATGGATTCCGAGATGTCTCAGCGGGATGCCGTCCCATAGTTCTGATAGGCACTGGCAGGCAGCATGGTAAATTTCCATGGTGAGATCTGTTGGTACGGAAAGTGTGATCTGGTGGCCATAAAATCGCAGGTCCCAGTCTCTCAGGCTGATAGAAACAACGCCGATTTTTACGCCATCGGCTCTCAGCTTTGCAGCAATGGTTTCAGAGAGAGATAAGAGATACTGCTTTGCAATGCCTGGCTCTGTAACATCCTGCGTGGTCGTTAGGGAATTTCCATAGCCCTTGGCAGGCGGTGGTGTATCAATCACTGCGATTTCATCTATTCCATTTGCGTACTGTCGGATAAGCAATCCATGCGATTTCATGTGAGCCTGTAAGATGTCGGGATCTATTGCGGCCAATTCTCCGATGGTATGAATACCAAGCTTTCTGAGCTTATTAAGCGATGCATGCCCCACGTAAAACAGATCACTTACTGGAAGCGGCCACATCTTCGTTTGGATTTCCGTTTTCCATAATGTGTGAACCTGATCCGGTTTCGTGAAATCAGAAGCCATCTTTGCCAGAAGTTTATTTTCAGAAACACCGATATTGACAGTAAAACCAAGTTCTTCATGTATTCGGTCTTTCATTTCATATGCTGTTTGTTCTGGAGCATTACAGCAATCAGTCATGTCCAGGAATGCTTCATCAATGCTGTACTGTTCAATCTTGTCTGTATACTCACTGAGCAGCTTTATAAGCGCCTTTGAGGACCTATTATACAAATCATAGTTCGGAGGAACCAGGATTAGGTTAGGACATTTTTCTTTTGCAGAAACGACAGTCTCTCCGGTCTGGATATGAAATTTCTTAGCCAGAATGGACTTAGCCAGGATGATACCATGCCGTTTTTCCTGATCCCCACCCACGGCACTCACCATCTCTCGCAAATCCTGTTTTCCGCCAAGATGGTGAATCCGATAGCAAGCTTCCCAGGACAGAAATGCTGAATTCACATCTACGTGAAAAATGATCCTCTTCATATCCACCTCCTTGTACTCGAACATTTGTTCTATTTTATTCTAAGCTTTTCCTATACAGATGTCAAGCCGGGAATTTAGCGTTTTTCCTGCAAATGTACTGGAAATTTATTACTGTTCAGAGGCAATTATCAAAGAGAAGGGTTTGAAATCCAGTGCAATGGCATTGATGAAGCTACCGGGGAAAGAGATTATGTAATGGCATGGCAGAGAAAAAGGCAGAGATTTCTCTCCGCCTAAATTCCTTTTCTATTCTTCTTTTTCTTTACCGCCGTTGCCTGAAAGCTCCAGTCTATAAGGCGCTTCACTGTTTCATCGTTCAGCGACTCTTCCAGCAAAGCCGAGAGCCACTGGGTTTTATTCATATGGTATGCCGGAGAAAACCCTGGTTGCTGGCGAAGGTAGCTTGCAAAAACCGGATCGCACTTTACGTTCAGGATATCTACTTCGCCCTCTCCATCCAGACCGATTTTGCCTCGATCAACTTCCATAACAAGGCCGTACCATTTTCCATTATCTGAATGGCGCAGCACTGCATTCCAATCGTGCCAAGGGTAGTCCGGCTCTGTTTTATACTGCTGGCGGCAGTACTCAAATACTTCTTTCCTGGTCATCTTCGTCCATCTCTTTCTGAATCCAGGTCATAATCACATCCACAAGATACTCCTGCTGAATCTGGCTTAGTTCTCTTCCCGGCTGCATCTTGTGCCACTTTCGGATACATTCCCGACAGCAGGTTGCTGTAGCATGCTGCGCAATAAACACAGGATGGCCCCGCATCGGAGTCTGCTTCCCATCGTTTGGAATCACAGCCGGAGCTTCCCGCTTTGCAATGAAATCCCTGGCATGCTGCCGGATCGTCTCCAAACCTTTTTCCCGGACATATTCTCTATCTTTTTTTTTCAAATGGAAACCACTCCGGAATTTCGAATTATCTAACCGTTCAAACAGCTGTGTATACCATTCATCTTTTGTCATTAGTCTTCCCAGCTCTCTGTAAATTTCTTTCATAATACATATTCATACATACTGAAAGCGATTTTTCCTGTTGAAGGATAATCCAGCTCTACATCTCCTTTGTACTGGAAGCCAAAATTCTCATACAATCTTTTCCCTGGCACATTCTATGGTAATGTGTCCAGACGGATTGCAATATCTTTCTGATTTTTACAAACTTCCACTGCTTTCCCTAACAGCTTTTTTCCTACCCCTTTCCCCTGACATGCAGGCGCCGTTGCGAGTAAATGTAACACAGCAATTCCATCATCCGAATCCTTCGTTTGCCAGTTCACAAACTGATATCCTTCTCCCTGGAAATGATTCAAAATAAATGCTCCGATAATCTCATGATTTTCTGTAGCAATATATAAAGTGTTTGCCCCTATTGCGCCAGCAATGTCCGATAATACTGGGTAAATGCCTTTTTCCCATTTTGGACAATAAGGAGTTCCTTTCATTGTA
This sequence comes from Clostridium sp. AM33-3, assembly GCF_003480315.1. Taxonomy (GTDB): domain Bacteria; phylum Bacillota; class Clostridia; order Lachnospirales; family Lachnospiraceae; genus Brotaphodocola. Next base: position 10,555 of record NZ_QUIV01000035.1, read on the forward strand.
TCAACCAGCCGATAGTAAAAATACAGGACCTGGCATTCCTCGCCGTCCCTTGCCTTTCGTATCTCAATCATAAATTTATCTAACGCTCCTCAATTTTTCTCTAAAATCCAACCGCTTTTCTTTCCACGGCACTGTCCAGCACTGCTCTAAGTTCCTCCGCACTGCTCACCCGGGCACCCTCAAAGCGGCCGTTATTTCCATTAATCTCATTGAGCCATTTCTTCTTTTCTAACAAAGCCCTGGTATCCGTGTAGTATGATGACAGAATGTAAATATTTTCCCCGCGGTTCATGGCATCACGCATGAAATCCAACAAGTCCGTTTCTGGTTCCAAGTCTGCATAGTATCCAGGCTTTCTGGTTTCATCAACAGGCACATCACGCCATTTTGCAATGGTGCCGTCCATATCAAAGTAAACCCGACTATCATTTAATCCCACTTTTTTCTGCATATTCTCTGCTCCTTCTTCTTCTAAACTTTTCCACTTTTCTACAAAAAGAATATGGGAAACAGTACTCAAAATAAAATTCCAAATCCAATCAAAAAGCATAAAAATTCTCACAAAAAATCTCAATCGCATAAAATAGCCCACAAAAATATAAAAGAACCATCCTCCCGAAGCCGTCATAAAAATTACCATAAAAGAAACTAAAAGGAAAAGGAAAGGGCCTCGTGCGTTGGTCGGTTATACAAACATCTGTTCCCTATCATAACAGATTCGTCCGACGGTCGCAAGTGTGTGGGGGAAGGTATTCTTTTTTTGCATGGGGGTTTGGTATTTTTTGTATGTGGGTGGAAAAGGGGGAAGAAGTTTGGCAGAAAAAGAAGCAGAAAAAAATTTCTGCTTCAAAAAATCATATATGGTAATGCACGTCTATACAAGCCGCATTAACCAGTTGTCGAGAAATTCCATCTGTTCTTTAGTGTGAAACCAATGCTCGGAGCTTTTCGACATCCTTGAGCTGACTCTGCGTATTCTTGATTTCTGAATTGACACCCTTTAAGGTACTCTGAAGCTTGGTAGTATCACCACCGATCTCGACCGTGATACCCTTAATTCTACTCCCGCCATAACGCACCTCCTCTCTGCAAAATGGGCATAAAAATTGCCCGGCATTTCTGACGAGCATCAAGAAAGCACCGATCAGATTTCTCCGACCGATGCTAATAAACTGCTATTCTATTGAGATTTACAAACTGGAATTTGTAGAAATTCTGATCGGACATATTGTCGTTCTTGATCTTCCCGGCGGTTTCCATGACAGCTTCCACCAGCAGGCGAATATCCATAACAGAGGTGTCCTCCTGGTGCTGGGTGCTGATAAGAAATGTGGTGATGCGACCCGTATCATAATCATAGGAAACTTGCGCTTTCGCATCCGACAAGACCAGTGCAAACTTTTCATCAGAATTAACTTCTTTGTTTTCCTAATCGTGTTTAATGTATTTAGTGATAGTATCGATTAATTCCTCCATGTTAATCGGCTTGGAAATATGGTCATTCATGCCTGAATCCAGGGATTCCTGAATATCATCTATAAAAGCATTTGCAGACAAAGCTATAATTGGAATCGTAACTGCATCGGACCGCTCTATACCCAAGGCTCGAATGACTTTTGCTGCTTGGTGTCCATCCATGTTTGGCATCATAATATCCATCAAAATAAGATCGTATGTGCCTCGTGGATGATTTTTAAACAAATCCACAACTTCTTTTCCGTCTGATGCGCGTGTTACGGTCATACCAGCATCTTCCAGTATTATCGTAGCAAGTTCAGCATTTAGATCATTATCCTCAGCCATAAGAACATGAATACCCGTCAAATCTCTATGTAGATGTTGTTTTTGTTCTGATTGAATAACCTGTTCTGGCAACTCCAGTGGGATCTCCACTGTGAATGTAGAACCTACACCTTTTTTGCTCTCAACAGCAATCGAACCGCCCATCATATCCACATATTTTTTTGTGATGGCCATACCAAGACCGGTTCCCTTATATTGAGTTCTGGCATTAGCATCATCTTCTTGTGAAAACGGATCGAATAATTTTTTCTGGAACTCTTCGCTCATGCCAATACCGTTATCTCGAACAACATAACGAGTTATGATATGTTTCTCATCCGCTCCTGGGTAACTGCTGATATCCAAAGTAATCTTTCCGCCGTCCTTTGTGAATTTCACAGCATTACCAAGAAGATTCACCAAAACTTCTCGGATACGCACAACATCCGCAAGGACATATGGGTTCTTTGGGATTTCTCGATGTACTTCAAACTTAAGATCTCGATTATAAAGAAGTCCATTCATAATCGCCTGGACGTTATCTGTCAATTGAGTAATGTCCACTGGCTCAGGCGAAATAGTAACTTTTCCACTTTCAATGCGAGTAAAATCCAGAACGTCATTCAACAAAGAGAGAAGATGATTCGAACTTTTTTGAACTTTCTCCAAGCTATCATGAATATCTGAAACCGTGTTCTGGTGAAGCGCAATGTTTGTAAATCCAATAATGGCATTCATCGGCGTTCTGATGTCATGGCTCATACTAAGCAAAAACGCAGATTTTGCTTTGTTGGCAGCCTCTGCTTCCTCAGCGGCGTTCATTAATAATTGTTTTTGTTTTTGCTCTTCTGCCTTGCTTTTCTGGTAAACATAATAGGTATATAGACAAATTAAAAGCAATACAGTTCCTGCGACTAAACCGCAGATGATGGAAATATGATTCGTCTCTTCAACCATTCCATAAGCTGATTGCATATCCATTTCAATGCAAAATGCGCCAATGATTTCTCCTGTCCCATCATGATTTGCGCTTACAGGATAGCAAGCCGTAAAAATCGGCCCCCATGTTGTATCAATGATATCCTGAGAGTACACATTCTCCCCAGAAATAGCCCTATCAATATACGGAACCATTTCTTCCTCAATATAATCTCCAGGGTGTCTTACATCATCCGCATCCGGATCCAAACCGTCTACCACATAAACGAGTTTTCCTTCTTCATTTTTTGTAGCGGTGTAAATATATCGAGTAGAATTCAGTGTTCTGATTTCATTGAAATATGAAGAAATATCCTTATATAATTGCTTCTTTTCATCAGATTGATCTTTGATTTGATCAAAATCTTCTTTGCCGATTCTTCCATTCACAAGTTTGTGTACTGCATCTGCACTCGCTGTGTCACGTGTGATTTCTGTTTCAAGGGCGGTCTTAGTGTAAGAACTTTGCAGAATAAATGTGTACGACGCTATTACCAAAATCATCAAAAGCCCCGCAATCACAAAGATACTGCCTGTATTCTTCAGCCTAAGGAGTTTTTTCAAATTAATTCCTTCTTTTGTTTTCTTCATGCTGCTCATTCACATCCTCTAAATCCCAATATTTCTGGTAATAGCCATTCCAAGACCGGTTCCCTGGATCTTATTCGTCACAGAACTTTCGGCACGGGTAAAAGCATCAAAGATTTTATCTTTGAAATCTGCTGACATTCCTATTCCATTATTCCTGACTAAGAAACGGTACTTTGCATAGACGGATGAATTTGTTTCACATTCTTCTACCAGAAACTGAATTTCTCCACCTTCCTGCGTGTACTTCACTGCATTAGAAAGCAGGTTGTTGAAAATCTGCATCAGGTGAAGCTGATCCCCGTTCACCCACTCATGTCGGATATTTTTCTTTGTTGTAAGAGTCTGTTTCTTTTCATCTATCTGTGAATGAAATAGATTATTGATTTTCTGTATAAAATTCAGAATAGAGAAATCATCGTATTTAAAAACTGTTTTTCCTGCCTCAATTTTGCTCATATCCAGAATATCATTAATAATCCCTAACAGATGCTGGGATGAAATATCTATTTTATCTGCATACTCTATTACTTTATCTTTATTTCCTGCATCATGTCTTATTAATGACGTCATACCAATAACTGCATTCATAGGAGTACGTATATCATGTGACATATTAAACAGAAAATTAGATTTTTCAACACTGGCTGTTTTCGCCTGCTCCAATGCTTTCTGCAGTTTTTTATTTAATTCCACTACTGTGTTTTCCGATTCCTGTGTCCTGTGCAGTAACATAATCATAAAAACAAATCCAGTTAAAAGCAAAACAATCAGTAAACCGTAGCCCCATAGTCTATATAACTTTTCATTGCTATTCCATCCGTTTTCAGGCATCACTTCCAGAACCCATTGACTGTCACCTAATTCAAAAGTATATGTGACAGGATCAATCATTTCCACACCTGAGCCATACACTTCTTCGTATGTTTCATCCCACGGTGCAATACTTTTAGACAACTTATATTCATAGCTAAAATCGGTAAGTGACTTTATAGAATCAGCGAATATATCCGGTACACGAATAATTACAATTGTAAATCCCCAAAATGTCCTTTCGCCATTTTTCTGCTCCACATACACCGGATTTCTTACAGCAATCCCCGTTCCACCCTGTTTCAAAGAAAATGGTCCCTGCATGATTATCACATCATTGTCTCTGGCATAACAAGATATCTTTCCTCGTTCTTTATCATGAATAAGATCTATCTTTCCAGTCTCATTTCCGGCTTCCGGATAAATCTCAGTCACTACGCCGTCTGGTGCAATCTGAATACTCTGGATATAATCTCCCATCATATTCTCCGCAACTTTCGAGAACATGGAAATTTTTCCGTTTTCACTAATAACAATCTGTTCAAAAGTATTTGTAATATCAATTTCCCTCACGATATCAGCCTTCATATGATCTGCATACGTTACTGCGTTTAATTCAGCTCTTGACCTTATGAAATCCCTTTGACTGCTATCCGCACGAATGCCTATATTCACCAGAACAACCAAACCGATCATCAATACAAATACCGGAATCCATAACTCTTTTTTTATCCTAAATGTATTTTTTCGTTCCTGTGCTGACTTAATTTTCTTCCACATAACCGATTTCCTTTACACCTGCGTTTTTATCTGCTTCATTTTTATATTTTAGCAGCCACCAATTATTGCCTGCCTGTTTTAGTTTCTTTTTAATCTCCAAAAATGAAAAAAGCATTGTCATTGCAGACAATGCATCTTTAACGTGGTAACTGGCTACCATTTTACAGGCCCTATAGCTTTGCGTCGCAGACTTTCATCTGTTTTGCCGTTTTTCTTATTATAGCTTTTAAACATATGAAAAAAAACTGATTTTATTATACTCTAATGCTCGACTATGTACAAGAAAAACATTACCGTTTTAACGCCTAAAAGCAAAAAAAGAACAGCCGATACATATACTCGAACTGTTCTTCTACTTCTGAAGTCCACGCAGTATTGACAGCACTGTTTCCTGCTCATTTGTACTCAGATCGTTCCATATCTTTAAAACTTCTTTCTGCTTTCCCTGCATACTTAACTGCTGTATTTACTTCAACGCCAGCTCTTGGCACAACTTCTCTGCTTTCATTTTTCTCTACTACCTGCTGTTCTCGTCTCTCCTTCACCCCATTTTCTTCCAGACTGCAAAAGCTCTGCAAATACGGCAGTACATGATTCTGCATATCCGTCAGATCTTCCATATACTTTTGGTACTCTTCATTGCCTTTTCCTTTCTGATAGCTGATCCAGCTTTCATCTGTCAGTTTCATTCTGCATCTTTAACTGACTGATGATACCACCGTTTCCGGCACCAATCTCTATCTTACCTTGAAAATGGTGCAGCATCTTATCGTCCTTCTCAGCATAATATACTGTGAAAAACATCTATGCTGTCGTTTTTGGTTCGTTGGTGTTTGGATCACGGTCAGCATACCATGCTTTGTCCTGTTCTACGGTTTTGGAATCCAAATCAGATAACTTCTGGCATCTTGGATTCCCTAACTCACTTTTCTCACAATAACTCACATGCACCATCGGCTCCATATCTTTTGGAAGCTCCGGCTCATATGCTTTCAGCCTTTCCATCAATATACCTGCACGAACAGACAGGTCACATTCTTCGTCTACAATATCCTTCAAGTAAGAAACATAGTAATGAATATTACCGCTTTGTAAATCCAGCATTACTTACTGTCATCACAATCACGATATCTAAATCCTGCGGATACATCAGACTGTGGATCGGCATCAACGATTAACACTTTCATCTTGAGTACAAAGGGCAAGCCCGTTCTCAAGAAATCCTACAGCGTCTTGCAAGACGATTTCTTCCGGTATATGCGCGACGCCGGGTATGATGATGTGGAGCGCGTCGTACGAACTGGGCGTTGTCCGGCGTGCTCCTGTTTGAAAATCTCCATTTTTCCAAAGTCAAGAGCCGGAGAGAACACCCGAAAAATACCCCTATTGCGTAACAGAGGCGCTGAAAGCTTGCATGAGAACAGGGCTGACCAAGCAGGAAAAAACAAGCGATATATGGTTTGACGAGAAAGAGCCGCTGATCTATATTCGCACACACAACACCGACCTCAAGAACAGGCTGACCGCCCCATACAGCGCAGAACGCCGCTGGGCGGCAAGCGAAGCAGCGAAAAAACGAATACAAGGGTTTTAGAGCTTCGTTGATTGTTGCGTTGGCAACCCCACCGCAATGGTAGTGCCCTTCTCCGAACTTTTCTCCACCCAAACGGAGCCGCCGTGGAGGTCGGTGATCTCCCATACCAGTGAGAGCCCCAGTCCTGCGCCACCGTATTCCCGGCTGCGAGACTTGTCCACCCGGAAGAAGGGCTGGAAGATGCTGCGCTGATACACCTCCGGAATGCCGCAGCCGGTGTCGGAGACGCGGAGCAAGAGCTTTTCCAACTCCTGAGTGACAGAAACCCGTACCGAGCCGCCCGGCCGGTTGTACTTGACAGCATTCTCCGTCAGGTTGAAGATCAGCCGGTAGATCAGTGCATCGCTGCCGGTCATAATGCCGTCTCCCTCCGCCGTCAGCGTGACGCCGCGCTTATCTGAGAGCGGCGCAAGATCTGTGAAGATCTCCTCGATCATGGGAGCGAGCTGGATCCGCTCGTTCCGCGCCACCTGCCGCAGATTGCTCATCTCCAGCAGTGTCCTGGTCATCTGTATCAGCCGTTCCGTCTGCTCACGCAAAAGTGTAAGGAACTCCGCCGTCTCCGGTCGCACGTCAGGATGCTCCGCGGAAAACAGCTCCAACTGCGCCTGCATTAGTGCCAGTGGCGTGCGCAGCTCGTGGGCGGCGTTGCCGGTGAACTGCCGCTGGGCGGAAAAGGCGTTGTTCAGCCGCTCCAGCATCTGGTTGAACGAGCGGCTCAGCTGCCGGAACTCCGAAATAGTGTCTTCATCGATCCTCATATCGGCAAGATTGTTCAGCTGCACCTGCTCCACCTGCGAGGTAAAGCTGCGCAGGGGCTTGAGAGCGCGTCCACTGACGAAATAGGCGAGGATGCCGCTGAGCAGCGTTACCGCCGCCGTGATGTACCAGTTGGTGGTGCGGAAGCGCCCCTGCACCCCATCGACGACGATGATCAACTCCTCGTTGGGCGCTATGAGCTGCGGGTCAAAGCTCGCCGCTCCGCCATCATTCAGGATCACCGTGCCTCCTTGTAAACTGTCCGCAATGGTGTCCATATAGTACACACCAGAAGAGCACAGCAGCAAATTCATGGCCACGCAGGTGATGCCGATGAGCAGAACGGACATCAGCGTGATGCGCCACTGCAGGGAAAACCGCTTCATTCCTCCTCGCCTCCCATCAGATAGCCCTCGCCGATGCGGTTGCGGATGGGGTCATAGCCCAGCACGGCGCGGAGCTTTTTGCGCAGGGCTGAGATGTGGACGCGAATGGAATTGCTGAAGCTGTCCACGCTATTGTCCCAAACGTGATCCATCAGCTCCTCCTGACTTACTGGCCTTCCTTGATGCACCATCAGGTATTCCAGGATTCCCGTTTCCTTCCGGGTGAGCGTCAGCGTCTGCCCGTTGACGGTGGCGGTACGGGAGCGGGTGTCAAAGGTAAGGCCTCCGCAGCTTAGCAGCACATCCTGCTGGGTGAACTGCCGCAATGTCAGGCTGCGGATGCGGGCCTCCAGCTCCGCCAAGTGGAAGGGCTTCGCCAGATAGTCGTTCGCCCCGGCATCCAGCCCCTGCACCTTGTCCTCCACTTCGCTGCGGGCGGAGAGGATCAGCACCCGCGTCTCCCGGTCGGTCTGCCGCAGGGTGCGCAGCACCGTCATGCCGTCCTTTTTCGGCAGATTCAGATCAAGAAGAACCAGATCGTATCGTTCCACGCCCAGAAGCGCCAGCGCCTTTTCGCCGTCATAGCAGTAGTCCACGCTGTAGGCCAGCCGCTGCAGGCTGCGAACGATAGTCTCGCACAGGGCGCGTTCATCTTCAATTACTAAAAGGTGCATGAGAGCCCTCCTTTTTATTTCTTCGTTTTTGTGTTGCTTTCATTATAGCAAAAACAGATAAGGTTTGCATTAAGTTTTCGTTCTTAACAGAGACTTTAACTCTCCCGCGCTATGATGGGGGCAGAAAATCGGAAAGGGTGATGAAAAATGAGCTGCGAGAAAAAGGCCGCGGCGCAGATCGTGCTGCTGATGGCCGGAGCCGCCATGCTGTGCTTTGGTGTCTGGCGGGGCGAGGCGGTGACAGTGCTGAGCAAAGCAATCAAATTATGTCTGGAGTGTGTGGGCATTGGGTAAAAAGTTTTCAGGCGTTTCACAGACCATGTCCCGCTTCCGGGGCTGGATTCAGGCGGGGGCGACGCTGCTGACCAACCTGCATCTGCCGAACTTTCTCAAGGGCGGACTGTATCAGGGGGCGGGGAAGACCGTCTGCGTGCCGGGGCTGAACTGCTACTCCTGTCCGGCGGCGTCCGGGGCCTGCCCCATTGGGGCATTTCAGGCAGTGGTGGGGTCTTCCAAGTTCAGCTTCTCCTACTATATCACGGGCTTTCTCATTTTGCTGGGAGTCCTGCTGGGACGCTTTATCTGCGGCTTTCTATGCCCCTTCGGCTGGTTTCAGGAGCTGCTGCACAAAATCCCCACGAAGAAGCTTTCCACAAAAAGGCTGAAGCCGCTGACATACCTGAAATACGCTGTCCTGCTGGTGATGGTTTTCCTGCTACCAGCGTTCCTTGTGAACGATGTTGGCATGGGAGACCCGTTCTTCTGCAAATACCTCTGCCCCCAAGGCGTACTGGAGGGAGCCATCCCGCTGTCCCTTGTCAATTCCGGCATCCGGGCGGCGCTGGGCAAGCTGTTTACATGGAAATTCAGCATCCTGCTGTCGGTGATCGCGCTGAGCGTGCTGTTCTACCGACCGTTCTGCAAGTGGCTTTGCCCGCTTGGCGCGTTCTATGCGCTGTTCAACCGGGTGTCCCTCTTCCAGATGAAGGTGGACAAGAGTAAGTGCGTCTCCTGTGGGAAATGTGCCAGAGCCTGCAAGATGGATGTGGATGTGACGAAAACGCCCAACCATACCGAGTGCATCCGCTGCGGAATGTGCATCCGCGCCTGTCCGACGAACGCCGTGTGCTTTCGTTACGGCTTCGGAGACGGGAAAGAAACAACAAAGAAAACAACGATGGAGGAATCAAAATGAACAGGAAGAGAATTTTTGCACTGACTTTTGCCGTGCTGATGGTGCTGGCCTTGGCGGCCTGCGGCACGAAGAACAATGACAAGATGGGCGCCATGAGCGGCAACGGCTCCGCCATGACTGGCGAGCCGAAAAACGCCGAGGAGGCGCTCGCCCTGCACAAGGAGCTGCTAGAGCAGGAGAACGCGATCCTGTCGGAAAATACCGAGCTGTGGGAAAATGTCTTTATGGAGGCTGAGAAGGGCATGGCCATGATCGAAGACGGGAAAAACTACGGCGACTTCCTGTTGGATACCGTCGAGGCCGCTAAAGAGCAGTTCACCAACAAGGAGTATGAGTGGCTGAAGGAGTCAGCCACGGAGATCAGCAATATTGAAAACAGGCTGACCGAGTTGGAAGAGAAGTATCCCGAGCTCATGCAGAAATCCATGGACGGCGATATGAGCATGCCCGCGGGCAGCGACACGAGCAACCCTCCCAACGACGGCAGTATGCAGAAGTTCCCCGCCTTTGAAGGGAAAGATCTGGACGGCAACACGGTGAAGAGCGACGAGCTGTTCTCCGCCAACGCCGTCACCGTGGTGAATTTCTGGTTCACCACCTGCAATCCCTGCGTAGGTGAGCTTGGCGAGCTGGATGCGCTGAACAAGGAACTGGCGGAGAAGGGCGGCTCCCTCATCGGCGTCAACACCTTCACGCTGGACGGCGACGAAACGGCAATTTCCGAGGCGAAGGATGTGCTTGCCAAGAAGGGCGCCACCTATCAGAATGTGTATTTTGACTCCGACAGTGAGGCGGGAAAGTTTGCCACCAGTATCTTTGCCTATCCCACCACCTATGTGGTCGACCGCAGCGGCAATATCGTGGGTGAACCCATCGTAGGCGCCATCACGGAAAAGAAGCAGGCGGAGACGCTGCAAAAACTCATCGACCAGGCTCTTGCCGCCGATATGGGCTGACAAACGAATTTATCTTCTCAGAAAGGAGGGATACACCATGTATCGGAGAGTATTGCCGCTTCTGCTCACCGCGGTACTGCTGCTGAGCGGCTGCGCCGCCGGGCAGAAAAATATGCCACAGAAAACGGACGAGAAGGAAATGACCGGACAGCCCTCTGATATGTCCGGTGAAGGAAACATGTATATGGATACCACGGAAAATGTCATATATCTGGCGGGCGGATGCTTCTGGGGCATGGAACAGCTGATGCAGTCCATCCCCGGCGTCATCGATGCCGAGAGCGGCTATGCCAACGGCACCTGCGAGGCGGACGCCGATTACAAGACCGTCTGCAAAGGGAACACCGGCTTCCGGGAGACCGTGCGGGTGGAGTATGACCCCGGGCAGGTGAGTCTCGACGCCCTGCTGCTGGCCTACTTCTATGTGATCGACCCCACGGTGGAGAACCGGCAGGGCAACGACCGGGGCAGCCAGTATCAGACCGGTGTCTATTACATCAACGAAAGCGCGAAGGAAACGGTGGAGCGCATCGCGGAGATCGAGCGGGGACGCAGTGAAAAGTTCTTCGTGGAGATAGGCCCACTCAAGAACTATTACCCCGCCGAGGAGTACCACCAGAACTACCTCGAAAAGAACCCGAACGGCTACTGCCACATCCCGCGCGCGGAGATGGAGCTGTTTTCCCGGCTGCGCATCGATCCGGGCGACTATCAGAAGCCCGCGGCGGAATCCATCCGGGACAAGCTGACGGCAGAGCAGTACCGTGTTACGCAGGAGAGCGGCACAGAGCGCGCTTTCACAGGCGAGTTCTGGGATAAGTTTGAAAAGGGCATCTATGTGGATGTCGTCACCGGCGAGCCGCTTTTTTCCTCCACGGATAAGTACGAGAGCGGCTGCGGCTGGCCGGCTTTCACAAAGCCCATTGAAGAGCCTGCCGTGGTGGAACTGGAGGACCTGAGCCACGGCATGCGCCGTACAGAGGTCAGAAGCCGTGCCGGAAATTCTCACCTTGGTCATGTGTTCACCGGCGATCCGGAGTCCCCAAATGGCGTGCGCTACTGCATCAACAGTGCGGCCCTGCGCTTTGTGCCTTACGCAAAGATGAAAGCAGAGGGTTACGGATATCTTCTGTATCTGTTCGAGGAATGATCAAGTTGTTGCGAACGGTTAGTATGTATAAAACAGCTGTCTACAAAACGGCTACAAAATTCGTAAGAAACCTATGTACAGCCCGAAATACGTGGATTATTTGGACAAAATGCGTATCGAGAGTACATTTTATAACCCTAAATCAAAGCCAAAGACTTGAAGTATAGATAAAAAAATTTAGAACCACTCATACTGTGGTCAAAAGACCTTCCGGCTGAGTGTTACAAGCGCCGCAAATAAGCGGCGCATCCAAAGAGCCTGCTCCACGCAAGCCCGGTCTCATCGTCTCTCGCTGCAGCTATCATGAATGGAAAGTATGTAAACGCGGTTCCACTTTACCGTCTGGAACAGAAGTTCATCCGGAAAGCCAGAAATAGTCTGCTTCGTTCCTGATCATAAAGCAGATCCAGGCAATCTACCGGGAGGAAGGAAAACTCAAAGAATTTTCATCAAAAGAAAGGCTTGTTCAGCGTCAGGTGGTTGTAAAACCACTGGTAGATGCTTTGTTGTGTACCTGAAACAACATGAAAGTGAAGTCGGTACGGAAAAACTGAGGGAAGCTTTCACTTATGCATTGAATCATGAAAAATACTTCTGGGTTTTTCTGACCGACGGAGATGTTCCGATGGACAACAATGCATCAGAGCGTGCGATCCGCGGATTCTGTGTCGGCATGAAAAACTGGCAGATGATCGATACCATCAATGGTGCAAAATCATCCGCTATCATTTACAGCATTGCAGAAACAGCAAAAGCGAACAATTTAAAGCCATATGAGTACTTTGAATATCTTCTGACAGAAATTCCGAAACACATGGGTGATACAGACCGATCCTTTTTAGATAATCTGGTCCCATGGTCAGAAATGCTGCCAGAGAGTATTCGAAAACCAAAGAAGATCAATTAAGCCAAGCCGCAAATGTGGCTTTTGACTGGTTCAGTACTTGCTATGGAGCGTTTACGTTTCAAAAAGCTCTCGGAGTCTTACTTGCTTAATTTATGGCTATGTTATAAACTGACTTTCGTTATATTATCACACAATAACATAGTAAAAACCGAGACCGTTTCAAGTTTTGTGTAAACGTTAAAAACTGATATAAGATTTGTGAATAGTTA
>NZ_QUIV01000036.1:0-17194 GCF_003480315.1 Clostridium sp. AM33-3
AGGAAAATTCCAATGTGCCGCTTATTCTGTATGGTGTGCCCGGAACTTCTGCTGTACTGGCTATTCTACGATAATAATAAACGCAGCCAGAACGTTGCTGATGAAAAGCCTGTAATCCGGCTTTTTATAATAGCGTTCTGGCTGCGTTTTATTCTTTATGACAGAGTTAATATAGGATTCAGTTATTTTTTGCAGTGGAGTCAATGCAGCAGGAAGTGAATGAGACCGCCTTCCGGGATTTTCAGCATATCAGGTGTTTGCATCTTGAACACACGTGTACGAATGCAGCGGATGGAGTCCGATGCAGGCGAACGCGTGTTGTGAGAGCAAGCAAACAACGATATGTGAAAATAGAGGAAGGCGGTCTCTTTCTCTTCCGGACCTTTATTCGTTCCGTCCTATAATTGCAATTCGTTACATAAAATCTGCCTGGCAGTACATAATCACTCCGTCTTTCATGGTCAGCTGCGGCACGATTACCTGATGACCGGTGAAGGTGTGACCGGTACGGTCGCTGTAAGGTACCTCTTTTTCTTTGACTTTGAAGATTACCAGATCTGCCTCTGTTCCCGGTGCCATGGATGCAAGGCTCTCACGGTGCACCAGTCTGGCCGGAACGCGGGTTACGGTATCTAATACCTCACTGAGGCTCATACCGAAGTCAAGGTACTTGCTCATGATTCTCGGCAGGCTGTGAAGCGGCTGTAAGAAGAAACCGGAGGTGTTGATATCTGAGCTGATAATGTCCGGTTTGAAGCCCTGGGCGACTGCTTTCTGCGCAATCTCCAGATCAAAGTTGTTGCAGCCGTTGCTGGCGTCAAACAGTACGCCGCGCTCTCTGGCTTTCAACAGTCCCTCACGGACCTTTCCATCCGCATCCAGGCAGGTCTCTTTTCCTTTTCCCTGATAAATATGACAGATCATATCATCTTTACGGAGAATTCCTGCCAGCTTCTCTAAATCCATTACCGGATTGGTAACATGAACAGATACGTTGCAGCCCAGCTCCCCTGCCAGCTCCACAGTGGCACGGATGGATTCTTCTGCGTCCTCCGGGGCAATGATGCCCACAGACATACGGCTCTTTAAGCCTACCAGATTATCAGGATACTCCCGGAAAAGCTTTTTGATCTTGGGAATATCAAAATATTTCTTTTCCAGATGCTCCGGATAGCGGTCTGTTACCTGACCGCCGCTTCCTACAAGGAGCATGTTTAAGATCCGGACATCACTGTAGGCCATGGCACTTTTCCGGTACATCTCATAATTTGCCGCTCCGGTGCTTCCGCCATCCACTGCGGTGGTAACACCGCAGGGGAATGACGCTGCATCCGGGTTGATGCCGTTTTCTGTTCCATGATTAAAGTAATGCACGTGATAATCAATCCAGCCGGTCGTGACCTTGCATCCGGATGCATCCACTACCTGGTACTCTCCGGAAGGCATGCCGGAAATAATCATTCCGTTTTCTATCGCAATATCCTTCTTCTCCCATTTCTGTGCAGCCGGATCATAAATCTCTCCGCCTTTGATTACAAATGCTCCCATTGAACTTTTTACTCCTTATTTATTTTCATCGCTTTTGATCGTGTTTTATGATTGCCTGGCCGCATTTCAGGCGCCAGCTTACTGCTTTGCTGCGTTAATCGCATCAAAGAGCTGGTTTACAATCTCATCACCAAGATCCTCTCTGACCATCTCATATACCGGCTCTGCCTTCTCGCGAAGTTCTGCCAATACAGAATCATCCAGGGTGATGATCTGACAGCCTGCGTCCTCACAGGTCTTCTTGTAGCCCTTAATGCTCTCATCGGCTTTGGAGTTGCCGTACTTGGTTGCCGCTACCGCACATTCATCGACCAGAGTCTTTACATTCTCCGGAAGACTTCCGTACAGATCCTTATTCATATAGAAGGTAATGATGTGACCAAGATGATTGGTTTCTACCACGTACTTCTGAACCTCCTGCACATTGTTGCCGACAATGTTCATGTACGGGTTTTCCTGTCCATCAATGGTACCTTGCTGCAGACCCATGAATACCTCGGTGAACTGCATTGGGGTTGCAGCTGCGCCTAACGCATTCCAGTATGCGATATGATACTTGTTCGTCATAACGCGGATCTTCTGACCCTTTAAGTCTGCCAGGGTGTGAGTTTCCTTATTGGTAGTCAGCTCACGGAAGCCTGCGTCCGAGTAACCTAACATCTGGATACCGCCTGCGTTGCAGTACTTATTCATGACATTTACGAAATCACCGCGAAGTACGGAACGCATCTGTGCGGTATTGTCAAACAGGTTCGGCATATCAAATACCGCAAACTGCGGAATAAAGTCTACCAGGTCGGTGCTCATACCGGTTCCGATATCGATGGAACCGCCGATGACTGCCTCAGTGAACTCTGTTGTATTTCCTAACTGGCCGCCCGGATAAATATCCACGCTGATCTTGCCGCCGGATTTCTCATTGATGAGTTCTGCAAATTTATCTACCATCATATAGTTGATGGAAGTATCAGCTACTGTCATCGCTGCAGTCCAGTGATATTCACCGTCAATATCTGCCGGATCCACCGCGGTAATCTCATCACCCAGAGTTGTCTCATCTACTACCGTCTCTCTTACGGTATCAACTGCTGCAAGCAGCTTGTCTACGATCTCATTGCCCAGATCCTCACGAACCATGTCGTATACAACCTGTGCCTTGTCACGAAGCTCTGCCAGTACGGAATCATCCAGGGTGATGATCTGGCAGCCTGCATCCTCACAGGTCTTCTTGTACTCAGCAATGCTCTCATCTGCGCGGTCATTGCCATACTGAGTTGCTGCCTTTGCGCAAGCATCTACCAGTTCTCTTACATTATCCGGCAGTCCGTTGTAAAGGTCAGAGTTCATATAGAAGGTAATGATATGACCCAGATGATTGGTCTCTACCACGTACTTCTGAACCTCCTGAACATTGTTGCCGACAATGTTCATGTACGGGTTTTCCTGACCGTCAATAGTACCCTGCTGAAGTCCCATGAATACCTCGGTAAACTGCATCGGAGTTGCTGCTGCGCCTACTGCATTCCAGTAAGCAATGTGATACTTATTGGTCATAACGCGGATCTTTTGGCCCTTTAAATCTGCCAGGGAGTGTGTCTCCTTGTTGGTGGTGAGCACACGGAAGCCTGCGTCAGAGTAACCTAACATCTGAATGCCGCCTGCGTTGCAGTAGTCGTTGATAACATCTACAAAATCACTCTGCAGTACAGCTCGCATCTGTGCAGTATTATCAAACAGGTTCGGCATATCGAACACCGCGAACTGCGGGATAAAGTCTACCAGATCGGTAGTCATACCGGTTCCGATGTCGATGGAGCCTCCAATGACTGCCTCGGTGAACTCCGTGGTGTTTCCTAACTGACCGCCCGGATAAATATCTACGCTGATCTTGCCGCCGGACTTCTCATTTACCAGCTCTGCAAATTTATCTACCATCATGTAGTTGATGGAGGTATCTGCTACCGTCATGGCTGCAGTCCAGTGATACTCGCCATCAATTTCAGACGGATCCAGTGCCGGAATGTCAGCGCCATAGTCACCGCTGTCTGCACTGCCTGTTCCGGTACCACCACCCTTATTTGCCGCAACCGCCTTGGTCTCCTCACCGGAAAGCAGGGTCGGAAGTCCCATGGAGATCTGCGGGATGTAGGTGATCATTCCCAGGGAAATCAGGAATGCCGCAATGTATGGCATGCAGGCCTTCGCCAGCTTCAACATTGGGATCTTGGTCATGCCGGATGCCACAAACAGGTTGATGCCCATCGGCGGAGTTACCATACCGATTGCCAGGTTACAGGTCATGATGATACCAAAGTGTACCGGATCAATTCCTGCCGCGGTTGCGATCGGAACCATGATCGGGGTTAAGATCATGATGTTCGGGATGTTATCGATGATCATACCGCAAACCAGCATGATCAGGTTCATGATCAGAAGGATCACAATCTTATTATCAGAAATAGCCAGCACAGACTCACTGATAGTCTGCGGGTAACGCAGCAGAGTCAGACACTTTGCGAATGCGGAAGCCGCTGCGATAACAAACAGGATGTTGACGTAGGTTTTTGCACCCTCCATGAACACCTTACCGATGTTGCGGATGTTGATGGTCTTGTAAACGAAGATACATACAAACAGGCCGTAGAATACACTGATAACAGCGGACTCAGTCGGGCTGCAGACACCGGAGTAAATCGTACCCAGGATGATGACCGGAGTCATCAGGGCGAAGAAGCTTTCTTTCAATAATGGCCAGAAGCCTTTTGCACGGATTTCTTTGTAGCTCTTTAACAGCTTCTCTTTATCCTCACCATGCTTTTTGCAGTAATAGAAGCTGTAAAGCATCAGGGCAAAGCCGATCAGGAGTCCCGGAAAAATACCGGCAATAAACAGCTTAGACGGTGATGCATTGGCTGCGGCTGCATATACAATATAGGAAATACTCGGCGGGATGATAACACCCAGGCCGCCGGCTACCGTTACGATCGAGGTAGCGAATACCATATCGTAGCCCATCTCTACCAGGAACGGGATGGTCATGGCGCCGACTGCAGATACCGTTGCCGGTGCGGAGCCGGAAATTGCTGCGTAGAACATACAGGTTACAATAACTGCGCACGGGAAACCGGCTGTTTTATTGCCGATAAAATATCCGAAGAAATTGAACAGCTTTTCAGAAATACCACCCTGTGCCATGATCATACCGGATACCATGAACAGCGGTACTGCCAGCAGAGTAAAGCTGTTTAAGCCTGCAAACATGCCGCGGGCCACATCGCCTGCAGCATAGGAGAAGCTGGAATTTAACAGATTTGGCAGCATGGCCATCAGGCCGAACACGCCGCCGACCGGCATTGCTACTGCCAGCAGAATTGCCAGGATCAGGAAAAATAAACCGATTGCCATTTATTTGTCCTCCTTTTCTGTCTTCTTTGTCACTACCTTGTAAATCAGCTGGATATAACGCAGAATGCCAAGGAAAATACCAAATGCCATCGCACTATACACATTGGCGATCGGAATTCCAAGAGCCGGACTTGCCTGGTTTACTGCTGCCGCATTGGTAATGATCTCTGCAGTTCCCTTTAAAAGCCAGCATAAAAATACGACCATGACCACATCACAGATCAGTCCGAGAACCCTCTGTACAGACTTTGAGATCATGGATGTAAACGTATCCACCTTAATGCTTACTCCCAGGCGCACAGCGCATGGCAGGGAAAAGAAAGCAGAAAGTGCCAGACAGTAACAGCACACCTCATCTGACCAGCTCAGCGCATTGTGGAAACAATAACGCATGATGACATTGGCAAATGACAGACAGCTCATGACCACCAGCATGATGGCAAGAATCATGAGCTCAAAGTTTTTTTCGAGCCATTTGATTTGTTTCATAGTACCCCACTCCTTCATGTAAGTTTGCGCAGATGATCCAGCGCCCCGGATCACTGCTCCGTTTCAAAAAGCTTTTTGTTTTGTGTTATCATTATATCCGTGGTATAATCAGAAGTAAAATTACATTGTTTTCTATTAATAAGAAGTAATACTTCTTACCAGTTCATGCTTTTTTCACAAAAAGATTCGCTTTTATGAAGAAATAAGCATAGGTTTTTGATTATTATTACCAATAGGAGGAAGTTATGGATTTTCGACAGCTGGAATATATTGTGGCGATTGCTGAAAACAAGAGTATCTCAAAAGCAGCAGAAACTCTGTTTATTTCCCAGTCCGGGCTAAATCAGCAGCTCATCAAGCTGGAAAAGGAGCTGGGACTGCCGCTTTTTGACCGGAACAAGCATTTTCTGCGCCCTACAAAAGCCGGAGAGATCTATGTCAAAAATGCCATCGAGATTTTAAAAATCAAACGAAACACCTACACAGAGCTCGGTGATCTGAAAAAAGAGGCCACCGGTGAGATTAGCCTGGGGCTTACCCACGAGCACGGCATCGACCTGTTCACTTCAGTCTTTACCGCTTTTAACCAGCGCTATCCCGGCATTACCTTTGCTCTGACGGAGGCAATCGTGGCCAGGCAGAACGAGCTGCTGCTCTCCGGGCAGCTGGACCTGGGCTTGGTCATGCTTCTGGAATCAGCCCGGATCAATCTGGAGTACATCACACTGTTTGAAGAAGACCTTATCCTGGGTATACCGAAAAACCATCCGGAAGCCGCGCGGGCCAATCCCTTTGGCATGCCACTGGCCACCACAGATCTCAGACGGTTCCATGACAGTAAATTTTCTCTGATCTTTAGCAGCTCCACCATGCGCCAGCTGGTTGATCCGCTGTTCCAGCAGGCTGGCTACAAGCCGCAGATCCTCATTGAAACCGCCATGAACCATGCGCTGATCCAGCTTGTAAGCAAGGGCTTCTGCTGTACCATTCTTCCGTATTCCCGAATGCTGAACAGCCCCTACAGCGCTGACTGTGCATGGTTTAAGCTGCAGGGCCGCCCCAGGTGGCAGGTATGCTTCGCCCGTCGAAAGGATACAAGCCTGAGCGAAGCACACCGCTATCTCATCCGCCTGGCCAAACGCTACGGTCAGAACCTGCAAGACCGGTTTATTTAAATGACCCAAATGAGAATATGCTTTTTTTCACAGGACGCAATTTCCTGTCATATAAAATGAAAAAAGGTTCATGAAAACCAGCTCAGGATTTTCATGAACCTTTCTCTTTTATGATCAGATTTATCCCAGGATCATAGCCCAGAGTGGGATGGTGACCAGGGAGAGCAGAGTGGATACGACGATACATTTGGTTGCAAACGTATAGTCACATCCATATTTTGCTGCCAGGATCGCAGAAGTACTTCCTGCCGGCATCCCCGTGATCAGCAGACAGACACCGGTCAGAAACGGATCGATTCCCACCAGACGGCAGGCCGCAAGCAGCAGCGCCGGCAGAATCGCCAGACGCAGCGCAGAGATAAACAGGGTATTGCCATCCAGCATGCTGCGCAGAGACATACCGGAAAACATCATTCCGATCAGCACCATGGTCATGGCTGTGGTACAGCCGCCTGCAGAGCGCACACCCTTATCCAGCGCACCGAAAAACACCTTTACAAGATCCGGCACCAGCGGGATGCCGCAGTTTAACACCGCATTGTACAGCTGATTTAACGGAGCCTGGAAGATCATCAGGCCCAGTCCTATATAAACAGCCACAATACACGGATGTACAACCAGCTTCTTCACAACACTCTTCATATCCGGACTTTCAGTAAAGCAGGCAATGCCTGCAGACCACATCATCACGCGCATCGGGATAATAAAAATGGACGCGTACATCATGCCTTCCGCGCCATAAATGCCCTGAGCGATCGGCAGTCCCAGAAAACCGGAGTTGGAAACGATGGTGCAGTACTGCATAACACGTTTCACTTCCTTCGTTTTATGGTTATAAAGAACTTTGCTGAGAATATAACATACCAGCTGCACCAGCAGGGAAATTGCCAGCACAACCGCAAACTTTCTTAAAATATCCAGATTAAATTCCATCCGGAAAGAATTGATGATATTGCAGGGCAGAAAAAAATACAGAACCAGATCCGTTAAGATCCCTTTGGCATCATCCTTCAAAATTCCCGTACTTTTTAAAACTGCCCCTGCAGCCACCAGCAAAAACATCATGACCTGCAGGGTCCATAAGTTACTGATGTCCATTGTGTCGCTCCCCTCTTCTGTCAATCTCATAAATATGGCCGGTCAGCAAGTGACCGGCCACACACAAGCCTGAATCTTCCGGCTTCTGTATTTATTTTATTTCATCTGCATGCCTACACGGATCATGCGGAAGGTTCTGTCTGCAGCGTTTGCGTAAAGCTCCTCTGCACGCTCCAGAGCCTCTTCAATATCCATAGCACCGTTGATGGTAGGAATGATGCTCTCTACGCCAAAATCGTAGATTTTCTCTGCACCGTTGCCCATGCCGCCTACAATCGCAACAGCCGGAACGCCTTTTGCCTTGCAGCGCATACCAATGCCGCTCGGTACCTTACCGAATGCGGACTGCCAGTCAATGCGGCCTTCACCGGTTACAACCAGATCCGTACCCTCTAACAGGCCATTGAAATTGATCAGATCCAGCACGGTCTCGATACCGGATTTTAAGTTTGCCTTTAAGAAGCCACACAGAGCTGCGCCCAGGCCGCCTGCTGCGCCTGCGCCTTCTTTGTTCTCAACATCCATGCCCTTTGCGCGCATCACAGCCGCATAGTTCTTCATACCTGCTTCCAGACGGTCCAGGATTTCCGGGGTACCGCCCTTCTGCTTGCCAAAGGTATAGGTTGCGCCGTCCGGTCCGGTCAGCGGGTTGGTAACATCGCACATAACGGTAATCTCAGCCTCAGTCACTGCCGGATGCAGGCCGCTCATATCGATATCAGCAACCTTTTCCAGATCAGAGCCAACACCGGTCAGCACATTGCCCTGTGCATCCAGGAAACGAACGCCCAGTGCGCTCATAGCACCCATACCGCCATCGTTGGTAGCACTGCCGCCAATTGCGATGGAAAGCTTGCGGTAACCGTTGTCCAGAGCATCTTTGATCAGCTCGCCGGTGCCATAGCTTGTGGTATTTAACGGATTTCTCTTCTCAGTCGGAACCATCGGAAGTCCGGAAGCTGCTGCCATCTCGATGATAGCAGAGTCGCCATGGAACACACCGTAGGAAGCCTCAGTCTCCTCCATGAGCGGTCCATGAACTTTCACCTTGCGGTAATCACCCTTGGTAACAGCGATAACAGCGTCAACGGTTCCCTCACCGCCGTCTGCAACCGGAACACCAACCGTCTCACAGCCCGGGAAAATACGCTGTGCAGACTCATTTAACAGCTTGATGATCTGGTCAGAAGATAAAGTTCCCTTAAAAGAATCGGAAGCAAACAGTAATTTCATAAAGTCCTCCTTTTATATAGTGGAATCTATACTTTGCAATCTTATTCATTATAACAGAAAATGGACCGGCATTCCAGAAGAATCGCCGGTCCATCATTAATGCCGTAATGGTATTTTCGTTTATTATTCAGTTAAAATCAGAAATTAGAGCAGGCCAGCCTTGGTCATCTCAGCTTTGATCTTGTCTAATACCGGTCCCTCCGGAGTAGCCAGGTTCGGGGTATACGGAACACCGATGTTGCGGCCGCGTAAGTTAGCCATATCCTTTGCTGCTACCGGGAAGCTTGCGCCGTCCATGGACAGACGTACCGGATTTAATTTGAACTGAGCCTCAAGGGAACCCTGAAGATCACCGGCAACATACTTGTTGTATACGTCAGTGATCAGCTCCGGCATGAAGTTTGCTGCGGTACATACACCACCTACTGCGCCGTGGCACATGGAAGCATACAGCAGAGTATCCTTGCCGCCGAATACCTTGAAGTTCACGTCTCTGTTTCTGCGGATGAACTCAGAGGTCTGGGTGATATCACCGCTGGTATCCTTCATACCTACGATGTTCGGAACCTCATGAGCCAGTCTGTCAACCAGATTAGCGGAAAGAGTGTAGCCTACACGTCCCGGATTGTTGTAAAGCAGTACCGGAGTCTCCGGAATTGCGTCTGCGATTGCTTTGAAGTGAGTGAACAGCTCGGTCTCAGTTGGCTTTAAGAACATCGGCTGCAGAACAGATACGCTTGCTGCGCCGTTTGCTACTGCCATCTTTGCAAGACGGATGCACTTCTTGGTGCTGATCGCACCGATACCGAAGTATACCGGAACACGTCCAGCGGCCTGATCTACAACGATCTTTAAGCCTCTCTCCATCTCGTCCTCTTCTACTACATAGAACTCACCGTTGCTGCCGAATAACAGGATGCCGCTTACGCCGCCATCGATTACATAATCAACCTGACTGCGGATCGCAGCCTCGTCGATCAGCTCATCTTTGTCGATCGGGGTGATCATCGGGACAACTACGCCCTTAATAAAATCTGTATTCATACTATCTCCTTCCAGCGCACATGACGCCTTATCTGACACACTGCTGCCCACGGACCCGTAAGCAGCAGTGTATAATAACTTATTTTATATGATTGATGCGTTAAACTTATTTAACGATGCTGGTACCAGAAATCTTCTCGTAGTACTTAACGATGCTGGAGTGATCGTCTTTGTCGCATCCCTCAGATCTTAAGAACTGCATGATCTCCATCATCTCAGCGGTTAACGGAGCCGGAGAGCTGATTGCATGAGCTGCGTTCAGAGCGTTGTTCAGGTCTTTGATGTGAAGCTCGATACGGAAGCCCGGCTTGTAGTTGCCAGCTAACATCATCGGAGCCTTAGCATCCATAACGGTAGATCCAGCCAGACCACCGCGGATTGCCTGGTATACTAACTCAGGATCGGTGCCAGCTTTCTTAGCGAAGGTCAGAGCCTCAGCTACAGCTGCGATGTTGATAGCTACTACCATCTGGTTAGCCAGCTTAGCTACGTTACCGGAACCAAGGTCACCAACGTAAACTACAGAACCAGCCATAACCATCAGCATGTCATAGTACTTGTCGAACAGCTCTTTCTTACCGCCGCACATAACGGAAAGGGTACCGTCGATTGCTTTCGGCTCACCACCGGATACCGGGCAGTCCAGCATGTCGATGCCGTGCTTAGCCAGCTCAGCGCCGATTGCCTTGCTCTCGGTTGGGTCGATAGAGCTCATGTCGATTACAACAAGACCCTCTTTTGCACCCTCAACAACACCGTTCTCGCCCAGAACTGCTGCTCTTACGTGCGGGGAGTTCGGAACCATGGTGATAACAACGTCAACCTGAGCTGCCAGGTCCTTGTTGCTCTCTGCTGCGGTTGCACCGCAGGATACCAGGTCTGCTACTGCATCTTTATTGAAATCGAAAACAACCAGCTCGTGACCTGCTTTAACCAGGTTCTTTGCCATCGGTCTTCCCATGATACCTAATCCGATAAATCCAATTTTCATTTTGAATTCCTCTCTTTCTTTAAAAAAGTAAAACTTCTTTTGGTTTCCCTGACAGGAGTTTTGCCTTGCGGCTCCCTCGCTATCAGCTTATGTCTGCATTATAATCAAACGCGGTGTATCAAACAATGGGCAGAATGTCCAAATTCGAGGTTTAAAATAATGCAAATGTGATATTTTTGCAATTTTATTTCATATCATTTTCATTTTAATTCATATATATTTCTTTTTATTTCATTGGCAGAGAAAATCAGCGTTTTTTTATGCTTTTTTGATTTCTTTTTTCATCTGTCTTTTTCAATCCCATATTTTTTCATATGCCGCCACAGCGTTGCCTTGCTGATACCCATGGCCTGGGCAGTTTTCTCGCGGCTGCCGCTGAACTTGTGCAGCAGCTCCCGAATTGTTACTGCCTCATCCGGCAAAGTATCGCTGCCGTTTTCGTTCATAGCAAACGGTCTTGCCGCATCACAGTTTTCAGTTCCCTGCCCGTTTCCCAGGATCCGCTCCGGATACAGTTCCGCCAAAAGTCTGCGGACTGCCACCTCATCAATGGAACGCTTGCCTGCCATCAGGATCAGACGCTCACAGAAGCTTTCGATCTGGAACAGATTGCCCTTCCAGGGATAATCCAGCATCACTTCCATAGCCCCTTTCGTCAGCACATGATAGCGGGAGTAATGTTCACAGCAGTCATGGATCGTATTCTCAATCTTCTCCAGAAGATCTTCCCGCCGCTCTCTCAAAGGTGGTACAAACAATTCCAGTCCGGAAAGCAGGTAATAAAGATCCGGACTGATTTTCTGCCTTGCCATCAGTTCGGAAAGCGGACAGCCAATGGTTACCATGACCCGCACATCCACCTTCCGCAGGCTTGCGATATCCGCACCATGGCAGACGCAAAACCGGATCAGCTGATACAGCCGGTACTGATTAGCTGCCGTCAATTCCTCCACATCACGAAGTAAAAGCGTTCCCCCCTGCACCTGCAGCACTGCCCCCCGGTTTCCGAAGATCATATTTTTCTGTTCTTCCCCGGATAAGCCCTCACAAGGGACATCCAGAAAGGGGCCATGGGCGCGGATACTGCTGTTGTGGATGCTTTCTGCCAGCATCCGTTTCTCCGTTCCCGGCTCTCCGATCAGCACCACCGGATGCTCGGACAATGCGTACAGATTCGCCTTGCGAATACATTCCTGCATGGCCGTAGATTTCTGCAAAATATCCTCAAACTGTACCAGCGGCGGCAGTACCCGGTTGTTTTCCCGATTCTGGCCACCCCTGGATCTTTCCGGCGTTACTGTTTTTTTCTTCATTTTATGGCAGGTGATGATCGCGCCATCAACCCTGGCCTCATAAAGGACCGGAGCCAATACCGCAAAAATAGGAGTCCCATTCCACTCAAAAAACAGGGAATAATCCTCTCCCTTTTCAAAGACCCGCTTCCATGCCTCTTCTCCGATCATCGGAGCTGCCTTACGGATGTTTTCCCCCTTCAGTTCCGCTTCTGTTTTGCCAACCATATCCTCCATCAGCGGATTGACCGCCGTGATCTCGCCATTTCCGTCCAGACGGATCACACCACTGTAAGAGTAATCCAAAAGGGTTTCCAGCTGTGCCGCGGTCTTTTTCTCCACATTCATGGCATATTCCATGTTTTCTGCCATGGAGAAAGCCTGGCGCATGGAATCCTCTGTCATGGAAAGGAAGAGGGAAGGGACACCCGCCTCCGTCGCAATCGAAACTGCCGTATCGCCGCCGATCACCACATCCGCGCCCTCGGAAATAGCCCGGCGCACAACCACAGGAAGCTCAGCCCCCTGATCCGCGAAGTAGGTTTTCAGCTCGATGTTATAAAGTTCATCGAAATAAGACATATCGCAAAACATATTGCGGAAACCAACCACTGCAACCACCGGCTTTTCCTTTCCGGCAATCTGCTTCGCACGCATGATAAGAAGCGCCATCTCCTGCGCCGTCAGAACAATCTCAACTACCGGTGTGTCAGTGTACTGCTTGATGATGGATGCCTGCAGGCCACGGGCAATGATGATGGTTGCCCCGTCCGCAATGGATCGGCGTGCCTCCATAACCGTATCCCCGGTGTGGATCACCCGCATTTCCTGGATCTCAAATTTTTTCTCCTGCAAAATGTTATGGGCCTGGTGGATCATCTCCTCCCTGGACACCAGAAGTGCTATTTTTCCCACGCGTTTTCCTCTCTTTCAAAATATGCCGCCACGCCGTGTACGGCGGGCGGCATATTTTTACTGCTGCTCTTTGATATTCTTTGATACAGTAATCTCCTGATTATCGATGTGCTCGCGGATGGCTTTTTTTGCCTCTGCCACATGTCTGGAGCGGATTGCTTTCAGAATGTAGTCATGCTCCACCACCAGGATCTGACGCTTGTCTGCATCCTTGATGTATTCCAAACGGTAGCGGTACATCTGCTCTCGCAGATTGTTTAAGATCTGTACCAGGCGGTTATTGCCGGTTCCATTGTAAATGATATCATGGTAATGCTCATCGGTCTCTGCAATGGTCATGGCATCAGCACTATGGATGGCTTCGCGGAATGCTTCCTGTGCTTCCTCCAGCTCTTTGATGTCACTCTCGGTCATTCGCTGGCAAGCAAGCTCAATAGCAAGCTCTTCCAGGGAGCGGCGTACCTCCAGTACATCACGCAGGCTCTTCTCGGAAATCTTGGCAACCTCAGCGCCCTTGCGCGGAATCATGAGGACCAGGCCTTCCAGTTCCAGTTTGCGGATGGCCTCACGGATCGGGGTACGGCTGACACCCAGACGATCTGCAAGCTGAATTTCCATCAAACGCTCGCCTGGCTCCAGCTCGCCCTTTAAAATTGCCTGACGCAGGGTGTTAAACACGACATCGCGCAGCGGAAGATATTCATTCATATTTACCTTAAGCTTGTTTTCCATGATTGTTTTCCTCTTTCTGATTGTAAAAATTTGTCAGGTAAACCTGTTTGGCCAGTCCTGATGACTCGCCGTAGCGCAGCTCTTCATATGCCTGCTGAGCCGCCTTGGGATTCGTGAAAAGTCCAAATACTGTTGGACCGCTGCCGCTCATCAGAGAACCGATGGCACCAAATTCCACCATTTTATCCTTGATCTCCTGAATGACCGGATATTCCTTTACGGTAACGGTTTCCAGCACATTGCCCAGTTTGTCGGCAATTCCCTGCAGATCCTGAGCTTTGATGGCCCGGATCATGCCGTCAATATCCGGGTGCTGTTCCGGCCTCAGATCATTTGCATGGAGATTTTCATATACAAACTTCGTAGAAACATTGATCCCCGGCTTAGCCACCAGTACCTGACACTGCGGTACCGGCGGCAGGCTGGTCAGGACCTCGCCGATGCCTTCCGAAAGGGCCGTTCCTCTTAAGATACAATAAGGAACATCCGCTCCGATCTTTACGCCACGTTGCATCAGTTCTTCCGTAGTCAGACCAAGACGGAACATCTTATTTACGCCAAACAGGACCGCTGCCGCGTCACTGCTGCCGCCCGCCATACCGGCCGCCACCGGAATGAATTTGCGCAGGCGGATCAGCAGTCCCTCCTGGACCTGAAATTCATCCATCAGAAGCTTTGCCGCTTTGTAAACCAGGTTGTTTTCATTGGTAGGAAGATAATACAGGTTTGTTTCTACCTGAATTCCCGGCTCCTCTTTCCAAATCAGATCCACCCGATCAAAAATGCCGACCGTCTGCATGATCATGCGCACATCATGATAGCCATCTTCGCGTCTGCGCAGCACATCCAGTCCCAGATTGATCTTGCCATATGCCTTAAGGCTCAAATGCTTTATCATTATTTTTCTCCGATTGTATTTCTGCATTACTTTGTATACAGTATATTATAGTGCGGGTTCTTAAAATCTGCAAGATATTTTGGCATTCTTTTTGCTTTTGTGACATTTCGACAAAAGTATGCTAAGATGGCGCAAAAAAATATATTTGACAATCAAAAAAACTTTGCCTATAATAAGGCACATATTTATTTCCTATATCGCAGATGCAAGAACAAAGGCGTTCCGGTTACCAGCCGGAGCGCCCTTTTTTTTACGTATCAATATATTTCTCTAATCATAACTTTGTTCTCCCCCACGCATCTGCGGTATAGGAAATAAATGGAAATCCCAAATACAGTTAAGGAGGCTGGTTGTATGAAAAAGCTGGAAATCATCATCAAACCCGAAAAGCTGGAAGACTTAAAAGGAATTCTGGACAGCTGCGGCGCACATGGTCTTATGATCAGTAACATTATGGGTTACGGCACGCAGAAGGGCTACACACAAATGTACCGCGGTACCAAATATACGGTCAATCTTCTCCCTAAAGTAAAGGTAGAAACCGTTGTTGCTGAAGAGATTGTAGAGGCAATCATCAGTAAGGTCACCGAGCAGATCACCACCGGCAATTACGGTGATGGTAAAATCTTTGTTTACGATGTAGAAGATGCCGTACGAATCCGTACCGGCGAGCGCGGCGACGAAGCACTCTGATATTTCTGTGTTCTGCCACTCCCCCACTTCCGGCAGAACACCGCTTCAAATTTCATACAGACCAGTGATTATCGAAGGAGATAACGGCAGATGCCATTATCTCCTTCTTCTATTATATATAAAGGATTCTTCTGCCTCTCAGGCAGTCACAAAAAAAGCTGGATCTGTAACACACAAGGAGGTCACGATTATGGAAAATATCTTAAGTGAAGTATTTGGCATCTGGTTTCTGATCGGCGCGGCATTCGTATTCTTCATGCAGGCCGGTTTCGCCATGGTAGAGACCGGTTTTACCCGGGCAAAAAATGCCGGTAACATCATCATGAAAAATCTCATGGATTTCTGTATCGGAACTGTTGTATTTATGTTCCTTGGCTTTGGAATTTTACTCGGTGAGGATGCGCTGGGCGGCTTCATCGGAATCCCGACCCTCGGCATCATCACCGATTACGCAAATTTTGACTGGTCTAACTTTGTATTTAACCTGGTATTCTGTGCCACCACCGCTACCATCGTTTCCGGTGCCATGGCAGAACGTACCAACTTCTTATCTTACTGTATTTATTCCGGCATTATTTCTGCCGTTGTTTATCCGATTGAAGCACACTGGATCTGGGGCGGCGGCTGGCTGGCACAAATGGGCTTCCATGATTTTGCAGGCTCCTGCGCCATCCATATGGTAGGCGGCTTCAGCGCACTGATCGGTGCCTGGATGGAAGGCCCGCGTCTTGGCAAGTACAACAAGGACGGCACCCCGAACGCAATCCCGGGACATAACGTTGTCATCGGTGCTCTTGGATGCTTCATTCTCTGGTTTGGCTGGTACGGATTCAACGGTGCTGCCGCAACCAATGGCCCGCAGCTGGCTTCTATCTTTGCTACCACCACCATTGCACCGGCTATCGCAACCGTTACCTGTATGATCTTCACCTGGATCAAATACGGCAAACCGGATGTCTCCATGTGCCTGAATGCTTCCCTGGCCGGTCTGGTCGGCATCACCGCCGGCTGTGACACCATGGATGCCATGGGTGCTTTCTTCGTAGGTGTTGTATCCGGACTTCTGGTATGCTTCGGTGTATGGTTCTGTGATTACGTTATCCGCGTCGATGACCCGGTCGGTGCTGTAGCCGTTCACTTCTGCAACGGACTCTGGGGCACCATCGCAGTCGGCCTCTTCGCCACCACCTCTGCACCGTCCTGCGAGATCAACGGTCTCTTCTACGGCGGCGGCACACATCAGCTGCTGTTACAGCTCACCGGTGTCGGCTCCGTTCTCCTCTGGACCGGCGTGACCATGTTTATCGTGTTCAAGGTCATTGATAAAATTTTCGGTCTCCGCGTCACGGATCAGGAGCAGTTGGATGGACTGGATATCCATGAGCATGGAATGAATGCTTATTATGGATTCCGGATTGATAAATAAAAATATAAGTAATAACTATCAAAGGTCCGAAGTTCCGGGCACACCATACAAGAAACGCGGCACTGAGTGGAATTTTGTACCTCTTGCGCTCCGCCGCTTATTGCCAGACCTGCGAGCAAAACTCGCGTGCTCTGCACGCTCAGACAATGCTCTCCGGTCTGGCGCTATGCTCGCGCACGAGGAAAATTCCAATGTGCCGCTTATTCTGTATGGTGTACCCGGAACTTCTGCTGTACTGGCTATTCTACAATAATA
>NZ_QUIV01000036.1:17204-22286 GCF_003480315.1 Clostridium sp. AM33-3
ACCCGGAACTTCTGCTGTACTGGCTATTCTACAATAATAAACGCAGCCAGAATGTTGCTGATGAAAGCCTGTAATCCGGCTTTTTATAGTAACGTTCTGGCTGCGTTTTATTTTTTATGATTACCTTCTGACTGATGCAATGCCTTCCATCAACAGGTTGGCCGTGCGGAATCCAAAGGTATCTTCAATGACCGGCTCCTTTTTCTCTGGCCGGTAATCCACGCCACATTCCAATACTCCGCCCGGATGTCCGATACGGATAAACTTGGTATCCGTGTCCGGATTTAACACCTGCGCTACTACGCTTCCCGGCACAACTGCTGCTGCCGCCGTGCACATGGCTCCGGTCATCGCATAACTCGGATGCGATTTCTGCATCGACATCATCCGCGAAAGCAGATCTATTTCTTCTTTCCGGATTGTCGTTCCATCCGCGGTCTCGTAAGCATCCGGCTCCGCCACAAATGTCATCTTCGGAATACCAGGTGTTTCCCATGCTGATTTTTTGTAATCATCGATCAGGCCAAGCTTCACCGCGGCAAGTCCCCGCACCGTTTCCAGAAGCTCCAGCTTCGCTGCATCCGCATTTAACCCGTTCGGATTTTCTTTTCCGGTCAGCCCCAGGTCCTTTGCGTTTACAAAAACAAGCGGATTTGCCGCATCAACAATGGAAACCTTCACCTCACCAAAGTCCGGCACCATCAGCACATCCACTGCATTTCCGGTTGGAAGCAGACCCTTTCCCAAGGTTCCTGCCGGATTTAAAAATTTCAGACGGATCGGTGACGCCGTTCCCGGAACTCCGGCAATCTGGAAATCTCCTGTATAATTCACGTGATTCCCGGAAGTTTTCACATCGGCTGCAATGATTTTTCCCGTGTTGGTATTGTAGATCCGCACGGTTGTCTCGTTCTCGTTCGGTGTGACCAGACCTTTTTCCAGCGCAAACGGGCCAACACCCGAAGAAATATTTCCGCAATTTCCCTTATAGCTGACGATCGGCTTGTCTACAGATACCTGTGCAAACGTATAATCCACATCGGCATCTACTCTCTGTGACTTTCCCACGATTGCCACCTTGCTGGTTACGGACTGGGATCCGCCAAGTCCGTCAATCTGTTTGCTGTCCGGGCTTCCCATCAGACGAAGCAAGATGGCATCCCATTCTTCCCTGTTCTCCGGAAGATCAGATTGCAATATATAAATTCCCTTACTGGTTCCTCCCCGCATGATCGTCACCGGAAGTTTGTACACCTGCTCATTTTGATTCCGCATTTCGTTTCCTCCATCACCTGTGTGTGAAGGCGGCTGGCCATGCCGCCGGTTTCTTAACCGGTACCGTTTTTATGGTTTTATCATAGCATGACGCCAACTGTAATACAAATTCATAATTTTCATTCAAACTATTCTATATATCTATAGTTTATGCTATGATAAACTTAACAGATTATAAGGAAATCTTGCATGAACTGCAAAAACGAAAGCACGATCTCAAAATCATGTCAGGAAAATTTTTTGGGAGATTTTTATGGATTTTAAAGACTTATCTTATGTCCTGGCGATCGCCAGATATCAGAATATTACCAAGGCTGCGAATTCTTTATATGTAACGCAGCCGACACTTACAAAATTTCTTCAGAATCTGGAGTCCGAGCTTGGTCAAAAGCTATTCCGGAAGCTGGGTCACCGTTTTGTCCTCACTTATGCCGGGGAACGTTATGTGGAAAAAGCATCGGAGATCTTGAACCTAAAAAAAGAGCTGGACCAGGAGATGAACGACATTGTAAAGAACAATTACGGCTCTTTAAAGATTGCCTTTCCGACCATGCGCGGCACCTACATGCTTCCCTGTACCCTGCCGATTTTCAATTCCTTATATCCCAACGTGCGCCTGGAAATCCTGGAGTCGCATTCCTATTTACTGGAAGATATGCTGCTGAACGCCGAGGCTGATCTCGCATTTTTCAATCTGCCTGTTAAAAGCCCGGATGTTGACTACGAGATCATCAGCCACGAGGAGCTGCTCCTGATCTTGCCACATCATCACCCACTTGCGGAAATGGGCGTGCAAAAGCCGGACTGCAAATACCCGTGGATGGATCTCAAATACTTAAAAGACGAGCCATTCCTGTTCCAGACTCCGGGACAGCGGACCCAGCAGACGGTAGACCAGCTTTTTAAAGCGACCGGGATCACCCCGATCATAAAGCTGCAGACCAGCAACATCGCCGCAAAAGTCCAGCTGGTGGCAAAAGGCTACGGTTGTGGTTTTGTCACTGAAACCCATTTAAAGCACATCCAGCCGCCGCCTGATATTGCCTGCTTTTCCGTCGGCCCGGAAACCTGCACCACCGTTGATTTTGTGGCAGCCTACCGGCGCGGCAGTTACCTGCCGTACCATGCGCAGGAATACATTAAAATTGTAAAGGATTTCACCTAAAGCTCCATTTCCCTGCCATCCAGAGAAGCCGATACCAGCTTATCGTGACCATCATAGACAAGCTTGAGTGAGAAGAAATCCGTGCGTTCATTCAGAAGTCGGAAGAAGATCTTATCTCCCTCCCAGATGTTTAACGTTACTACGTCTTCCTTATTGACCCATACCAGTTCGCCCTCATTACATGCGATCGGTTCGCCGGTAAAGGCATCTGCCGTAAAGAGTGACATATATTCTGTCACGCCATTCCCGGAGACAAAGGTCACAATGGCACGGTATTTCCAGGAAGTCAGCGTATAACCGGTCTCCTCCCAGACTTCTCTGAGCAAGCATTCCTCCGGACTTTCATCTGCCTCAAAATGGCCGCCGACTCCGATCCATTTGTCCTTATTTACATCATTTTTCTTCACGGTGCGATGCAGCATCAGATACTGCCCGTCTTTTTCAATATAGCATAATGTACTCAATGAGCTCTTCACTTTTTCATACCTCCACAGATCATAGCAGCTTATTTTCCAAACTGGGAATTCTTTTATTGCCGTTCACATATTACAAACAGTAACATACTTTACCTTTAGTTTCCGAAGCAGCCGGACCGATGCCGTATTTTCTCCTGCCACGCAGGCACACACCGGACAATCCAGTTCGTTCTTTGCATAATCAAGAATCGCACGGCATGCTTCTTCGGCATAGCCCTGGCGGCGGTAGGGGTGAAAGACGTGGTATCCGAGTTCCAACTCTTCGTCCGACCCATTTGCTCTTACAGTCTCCCGCTCCTTCGCATTGGATAACCCGGCTTTTCCGATGATCCTGCCATCTGTTTTTCGCACCAATGCCCAGATTCCATACTCACAAAAGCGGTACTGGCCTTTGATATAGGCCTTCAATTTTTCTGCATCGTAAAAGACCTGGTCGGCTTCCCGTTCTTCCTGTGTGAACCAGACATCCGGCTCCTCTGGCATCCCGGCAATATCTTCCATGGTAAATTCCCGGATGAGCAAGCGGTCTGTTTCTGTGATAATCCAGGGCAGACCGATGTGGCGGCGCACAATGCGTTCTAAATACTCCGGGCAGATGGCGTCCGGCGTTGCCAGATACTCTGCATCCCAGATGTCATTCGCCGTCTTTCCCTCTGCTGCCTTTTCGACCGGCTGGTTTTCTGTTCGCAGAAGCTCTGATGTCTGACTTTTCTCCGTCCGTTCTTCCTTCTGACTTCCTCCGCCATATTCCTCCAGATGAATCAGGCCAACAAAAGCTCTCCCTGCTGCTTTCGCGGCAAGGAGAGCTTTTCGTTCGTCAGAAACCACAACCGGATATGCTTTCTTTTCTACCCAAACTGTATAGTTCTGAACCATATATTCTTTTCCTCTGAATCAGCACTTTTCCGGCTCGTCATACGCTTCGCCGAAGGTATCTACGGTCATGCTCTTGATCTTCTGCTCTTTAAGCGGTCTATCGCTATAATCGGTGCGGGTCTCGGCAATCTTGTTTACCACATCCATGCCGTCAATGACCATACCGAATGCTGCATAAGCACCGTCTAAGTGCGGAGCGTCCTTGTGCATGATGAAGAACTGGGAGCCTGCAGAATTCGGCATCATGGAACGTGCCATGGAGAGAACGCCTGCAGTATGCTTTAAGTCATTCTGGAAACCGTTCTGACTGAACTCACCCTTGATGGAGTAACCTGGGCCGCCCATGCCGTTGCCGTTCGGACATCCGCCCTGGATCATGAAGCCTTTGATGACTCTGTGGAAAATAAGGCCATCATAGTAGCCCTTTCCTGCCAGGCTGATAAAGTTTTTTACGGTGTTCGGAGCAACCTCCGGATATAATTCTGCGCGGATCACGCCGCCGTCTTCCATAGTAATGGTAATCTCTGGATTTTTCATGGATCAAATCTCCCTTCGTGTAGTACGTTTGGTGTCACAACGCAAACGCTAAGATGGGGAATATTATATCATAAATTCCTCTAATACGCAAATATCCAACTCATGAGTCATGTTCCGTTCTGTATACACGGGTAGTTACCGTTCAGGCAGGTGAACGAGGCCTTCACCCTGTAATCATCCTCCGCAGTCTTTCCAGATCCTCCTGATCCGGGTGGGAAAGCGCCTGATCGAAGTTCTCGATCAGCGCATCCAGATTCGGCTTCGCATCCGGCATCTCCTTCATCTTCACATAGCGGTCCCGCACCGCCTGCGGCATCCTGCCCTGGCACATGTACTCTCCAACCACCGTGTTACTTGCGTCAATGGCCGTGCGGACATTCGCTAGAATCTTCTGATAGTATGCTTCACTGCCGCCGAAGCCCGCGGTGCCAAACAGGAAAATCTTTTTGTTCCGAAGCCTGCCCAGCAGCTCCAGGCATGCCTGATCCGCCGTGCCCTTGTCCGTCCAGAAACCCACATAGATCATCTCTGCATCCGGATCTGCGGATTTCGCCTCCCCGAAGTACGCACACCGCGCGTCCGGCAGTGCCCCTCGAATCGTATCCGCGAGCTTCCTCGTGTTGCCCGTCCGACTGCTGAAAATAATGGCATATCTCTCTTCGCTCATCGTCCTGTCCTTCCTTTCATTCTCTTCAGATCGAGTAGGAGGCGGCTATCGCCGCCGACCTCTCACACCACCGGACATGCGGTTCC
>NZ_QUIV01000037.1 GCF_003480315.1 Clostridium sp. AM33-3
CAATAGGCGGCGGAGCGAATGAAGTACAAAATTTCACAGCATCTGCTTATTCTGTATGGCCTGACCGAACCTTCGGACCTTATTGGTTATTCTCTATATTGCAATATAGCAGCATTCCCTATGCTTGTTTTTACATGAAAGATGAACTATAATTTTTTATATGTAGTAAGGGGCGTAGTGCTCCTGAATGTGTAAAGGAGAAGTATGGATGAGAACAACTGGAATTGTAACAGACAGTCACAGCAGCATTTCACAAAGTGAGGCAGAGAAACTTGGGATTTTTGTGCTTCCTATGCCATTTTATATGAATGGGACCTGTTATTATGAGGGAATCAATATTACCAGAGAAGAGTTTCTGGATCGTCTTTGCAGACTGGAAGATATCAGCACCTCTCAACCGTCACCGGAGGCGGTCATGGAACTGTGGGACAAGGCGCTTTCCCAGTATAAGAACATACTTTATATTCCGATCAGCAGCGGCCTGAGCGGCTCATGCCAGACAGCCATGATGCTGGCCCGGGAAGAAAAATATGAGGGAAGGGTCTATGTAGTAGATAATGGAAGTGTCTCGGCGCCGCTTCACCGTAGTATCCTGGATGCCCTGGATCTGCTGGAGTCTGGCTGCAGCGCAGCAGAAGTGAAGGAACGCATGGAGCAGGCAAAGACCAAGGCAGGCATTTACATTTCGGTAGATAACTTAAAATATTTAAAGCACGGCGGCCGTATCTCTGCCGGTGTGGCGCTTGTCGGAGGGCTTCTGAATGTAAAACCGGTACTTCATTTTGATATTGGCATGCTGGAACTGTATAAAAACTGCCGCGGTTTGAAACGTGCGAAGCAGACCATGATCGAGGAGGTAAAGGCGGTTATCGCCAAATCCTATCAGCGGGAATATGATGCAGGGGATATGCATATTGTAGCGGCTTCCAGCGCCGGAAAAGAAGAGACTGAGGTCTGGGTAAAGGAAATCGAGACAGCATTTCCGGGTCAGACCATTCTCTGTGATGAGCTCTCTTTTGGTGTAACCTGTCATATCGGACCGGGAGGACTGGGAATCGGCTATATCTGTAAACCGTGATGACTGACCAATGTTTTTTACATCTTCTTTTGATAATGTGATAACAAGCCATCTGTGCAAACTGAAAATATTATGAAAAATAATATCAAAAAACACTTGCAAAATACACAAAAAGTGTTATAGTAATAGCAGAGTTAATGTTAATTAATTAACGAGTAAGCAAACGCATCATAATAAAAACGGTGCCGCCAGACGGCGACAGAATGGAGGAGCTATTATGGCTAGATTCACATTACCAAGAGATTTATATCACGGAAAAGGTGCATTAGAGGCATTAAAAACATTTGAAGGTAAGAAAGCAATCATCTGTGTTGGCGGCGGTTCCATGAAACGCTTCGGATTCCTTGACAAGGCAAAACAGTACCTCGAAGAAGCAGGAATGGAAGTTCAGCTTTACGAAGGCATTGAGCCGGATCCTTCCGTAGAAACCGTAATGAAGGGCGCTGCAGCTATGGAAGCATTCCAGCCTGACTGGATCGTTGCTATGGGTGGTGGTTCTCCGATCGACGCAGCAAAAGCAATGTGGATCAAATATGAGTATCCGGACATTACCTTTGAAGATATGTGTAAGGTATTTGGTATCCCGAAACTGAGAAGAAAAGCTCATTTCTGTGCAATTTCTTCTACTTCCGGAACTGCTACAGAGGTTACTGCATTCTCTATCATTACAGACTATCAGAAGGGAATTAAATATCCGATCGCTGATTTCGAAATCACCCCGGATGTAGCCATCGTCGATCCGGATCTGGCAGAGACCATGCCGCAGAAACTGGTAGCCCACACTGGTATGGATGCTATGACCCACGCAATTGAGGCTTATGTTTCCACCGCGAACTGTGACTTTACCGATCCGCTGGCCCTGCATGCAATTAAGATGATCCAGAAGGATCTGGTAGATTCTTACAACGGTGACATGGCAAAACGTGATTCCATGCATAATGCACAGTGCCTGGCCGGTATGGCATTCTCCAATGCACTGTTAGGTATTGTTCATTCCATGGCTCATAAGACCGGTGCCGCATTTGCAGACTATGGCGCACATATCATTCACGGTGCAGCGAACGCAATGTACCTGCCGAAGGTTATTGCTTTCAACGCAAAGGATGAGACTGCAAAAGAGCGTTACGGTGAGATCGCAGATTTCATGAAGCTGGGCGGTGAAACCCTGGACGAGAAGGTTGCTCTGCTGATTGCTTACTTAAGAAAGATGAATGATGACTTAAAGATTCCGCACTGCATCAAGAACTATGGCGCAGACAGCTATCCGACTGAGCAGGGCTTCGTACCGGAGGAGGTATTCTTAGAGAGACTTCCGGAAATTGCCAAGAACGCCATCGCAGATGCATGTACCGGTTCTAACCCGCGTCAGCCTAGCCAGGAAGAGATGGAGAAACTGCTCAAGTGCTGCTACTACGACACCGAAGTTGATTTCTGATCCATTCATACTTAATAAGACATACGATATCAAAAGCCCTGACGGGAATTATCCCGGAGGGGCTTTTTTCTGGGCTTTTTCTGATTTGAAGCGCCTCTTGCTTATTTCTTCAAATTTTCGTATAATAAATGTTTGTGATTTTGAACCGCTGTTTGCGGTATGAATAAGCTCCAGAAGATAGTACAATGAGAAAATGAGGAAATGAAATTTGAAAATACTGATTGCATATTTGAAAAAAGAGACCGTACTTTGCATTGCCGTGCTTCTTGCGGCATTTTCCATGCTTTTGATCCATCCGGACAGCAAATATTCCGGATATATGGATTACCGAACCCTGGCGCTGTTGTTTTCACTGATGACGATTATGGAGGGCTTTAAGCAGACGGGTTTTTTTGCTGATGTGGCCAGAGCTTTGCTTGGGCGGGTTCATACGTTCCGCCAGCTGTATCTGGTTCTGGTTATGCTGTGCTTCTTTTGCTCCATGTGGATCACCAATGATGTAGCACTGTTAACATTTGTGCCTTTTACAATTCTGGTGCTTGAGCTTTCCGGTCTTCAGAAAGAGATGATTCCCGTCATTGTGATGCAGACCATTGCAGCCAATCTGGGCAGCATGATGACACCGGTGGGAAATCCGCAGAACTTATATCTGTACTCGGTTTCCGGTATGGGAATAGGTGAATTTTTTTCTATTATGGGACCGTTATCGGCACTGTCCTTTCTGCTGATCCTCGGTGCCTGTATATTTCATAAGAATTTTGCGCTGGACCCGGAACTCTTGAAACATATGGAGCCTTCCGGAGAATCTGCCGGAAAAAGCAGCAAAACAGCGGAAGCGGCCTCCGGGAATGCAGTTCCTAAACGCCTCCGGAATCTGCAAAATCTGCTTCTGGCGACATTGTTCCTGTTCAGCCTTCTTTCGGTATTTCGTGTGATCAGCTGGCCGGTGCTTGTCGTGGTTGTTCTGACCGGATGCCTGCTGCTGGCCGGAGTTTTTCACAGCAGCTTTCTTCCAAAAAAGGTAGACTACAGCCTTCTTCTGACTTTCATTGCTTTTTTTGTATTTATCGGCAATATGAAGCGGATTGACTTGATACGGGAATTCCTGAATCAGACATTGCATGGCCGGGAACTTCTGCTTTCCTTTGGCTGCAGCCAGATAATCAGCAATGTTCCGGCTGCCATTCTGCTTTCCGGATTTACAGATCAGTATGCGGCGCTTCTCAGAGGCGTCAACATCGGTGGACTTGGCACGCTGATCGCTTCTCTGGCCAGTCTGATCTCGTACAAATTTTTTGCAGAGAGTCAGGCGCGTTTCCCGGAGGCCGGGAGTAAGCAAAGCTATATACTACGGTTTACGATCTGGAATGTGGGTATGGCAATCATACTTTTACTGGTAGCTGTTATGCTTGACCGGTAAGAGGCCACGGAACCGGGTCAAGATTTTTTACTTGATTTTTATACATTTTTTCATATATAATAGGTAATCGAACATTTGTTTTATTAACGGAGGGGATCATGGCGAATACACAGTACAACGCAGACAGTATCACAGTCCTGGAGGGACTGGAGGCGGTGCGAAAGCGTCCTGGCATGTACATTGGAGGCGTAGGCACAAAGGGATTAAACCATCTGATTTATGAGATTGTAGACAATGCGGTAGATGAGCACCTGGCCGGGTTCTGCAGTACCATCTGGGTAACCCTGGAGGCAGACGGTTCTTGTACGGTTAAGGACAGCGGCCGCGGCATTCCAGTTGAAATGCATAAAAAGGGCGTATCTGCGGAGCGTGTGGTTCTTTCCACCCTTCACGCAGGCGGTAAGTTTGACAATGAGGCTTACAAGACCAGTGGCGGTCTGCATGGCGTTGGTTCTTCCGTCGTCAACGCATTGTCTGCCCATATGGACGTAAAGATTTACAAAAACGGTTTCATTCATCACGATGCCTACGAGCGCGGCATCCCGACAGTGGAACTGGAGAACGGCCTGCTTCCGGTTCTCGGCAAGACCAGACAGACCGGCACGGAGATCAATTTCCTGCCGGATGACGAAATTTTTGAGAAAACACGGTTTAAGGCAGAATGGTTAAAAAGCCGTCTGCATGAGACTGCTTACTTAAATCCTGGTCTGACGATTTATTATAAAAATGCACGGGCTAATGAAAAAGAGGAGATTACCTACCACGAGCCGGAGGGCATTATAGCCTATGTCAAAGAATTAAATCGCGGAAAGACCGTCATTCATGAGCCGGTTTATTTCAAAAAGGAAATAGATAAGATCGAGGTAGAGGTTGCTTTCCAGTTTGTGGATGCCTTTGAGGAAAATATCCTGGGCTTCTGCAACAACATCTTTACTCAGGAAGGCGGCACCCATCTGGTTGGCTTTAAGACCCGTTTTACCCAGCTTATCAATTCCTATGCAAGAGAGCTTGGTATTTTAAAGGAGAAGGACCCGAATTTTACCGGAGCGGATACCAGAAACGGCATGACGGCTATTGTGGCTGTCAAGCACCCGGATCCGATTTTTGAAGGCCAGACCAAGACAAAGCTTGCCAGCGCAGATGCCACAAAAGCAGTATTTACCATATCCGGAGATTTGCTGCAGCATTATTTTGACCGGAATCTTGAGACCTTAAAGGCCATCATCGGCTGCGCAGAAAAATCTGCCAAGATCCGCAAGGCCGAGGAAAAGGCTAAGACCAACATGCTCACAAAATCTAAATTTTCCTTTGACAGCAATGGAAAACTGGCAAACTGCGAGAGCCGGGATGCGGAGCTTTGCGAGATTTTCATTGTCGAGGGAGATTCTGCGGGCGGTTCTGCCAAAACGGCAAGAAACCGGAAGTATCAGGCTATCCTGCCAATCCGCGGAAAGATTTTAAACGTGGAAAAGGCCTCCATGGATAAAGTGCTTGCCAACGCTGAGATCAAGACCATGATCAATACCTTTGGCTGCGGCTTTTCCGAGGGCTACGGCAATGATTTCGATATAACCAAACTAAAATACAACAAGATCATCCTCATGACAGATGCAGATGTAGACGGCAGCCACATTGACACGCTGCTGTTAACCTTCCTGTACCGTTTCATGCCGGAACTGATCTATAACGGCCATGTCTACATTGCCATGCCGCCGCTTTACAAAGTGATCCCGTCCAGAGGACAGGAAATGTACCTGTACGATGACAAGGAGCTGGAGCGTTACCGCAGGTCCCATACCGGAGATTTCCGTCTGCAGCGCTACAAGGGTCTTGGAGAGATGGATCCGGAACAGCTGTGGGAGACCACCCTGGATCCGGAACGACGCGTATTAAAACGCGTAGAGATCGAGGATGCCCGCATGGCTTCCGAGGTGACAGAGATGCTGATGGGCAGCGAGGTTCCGCCGCGCAAGCAGTTCATCTACGATCATGCAAACGAAGCAGAGATTGACGCATAAGGAGAGGAAACATGGCTGAGAAGATATTAACAACAGAATATTCCGAGGAGATGCAGCGCAGTTACTTAAATTACTCCATGAGTGTCATCACTGCCAGAGCCATCCCGGACGCAAGAGACGGTTTAAAGCCGGTACAGCGCCGCGTGCTTTACGATATGAGCGAGCTGCGCCTTGGACACGACAAGCCTCACAGAAAATCCGCCCGTATCGTGGGAGATACCATGGGTAAATATCACCCGCATGGTGACAGCTCCATTTACGAAACTCTGGTTGTCATGTCCCAGGAGTTTAAAAAGGGTATGGCACTGGTGGACGGCCACGGAAACTTCGGTTCCATTGAGGGGGATGGTGCGGCGGCCATGCGTTACACAGAGGCACGCCTGAAGAAATTTGCCGAAGAGGTTTATCTAAAAGATCTGGACAAAACCGTCAATTACGTTTCCAACTACGATGAATCCGAAAAAGAGCCGGAGGTGCTTCCGGTCCGCGTTCCGAATCTTCTGATCAATGGCGCCGAGGGTATTGCGGTCGGCATGAGTACCAGCATTCCAACCCACAATCTCGGCGAGGTCGTGGATCTGGTGAAGGCCTATATCGACAGACCGGATATGTCCCTGGAGGAGATGATGGAGCTGATGCCGGGACCGGATTTTCCGACCGGAGGCATTATTGCCAATAAAAAGGATCTGCCAGCCATCTATGAGACCGGTGTCGGCAAGATTAAGCTGCGCGGCAAGATCGAGGTAGAACTGGGCCGCAGAAAAGCAGACCGGGACAAGCTGGTCATCAGTGAGATCCCGTATACCATGATTGGTGCCGGTATCAATAAATTTCTGGTAGACATTGCGGAACTGGTAGAGAACAAGACATTATCCGATGTGGTGGATATTTCCAACCAGTCCAGCAAGGAAGGAATCCGCATCGTTCTGGAACTGAAAAAGGATGCGGACATCGAAAAAATCCGCAACATTCTGTATAAAAAGACAAAGCTGGAGGATACCTTCGGCGTGAACATGCTGGCAATTGCCCATGGACGCCCGGAAACGCTGAATCTGCGCGGTATTCTGAAAAACTATCTGGAGTTCCAGTATGAGAATACCACACACAAATATCAGGCACTCCTGGAAAAGGAATTGGAGAAAAAGGAGATACGCGAAGGTCTCATCCGCGCCTGCGATGTCATCGACCTGATCATTGCCATTCTCCGCGGCTCCAGGAATTTAAAGGATGCCAAGGCCTGCCTGATGAACGGCGACATTTCCAAGATCCAGTTTAAGCATCCGGGCTTTGAGGAGGATGCAAAGCAGTTAAACTTTACGGAGAAGCAGGCCAGCGCCATTCTGGAGATGCGCCTGTATAAGCTGATCGGCCTGGAGATCCTGGCGCTGCAGAAGGAGTATAAGGAGTGCTTAAAGCGTATTGCCGAGTATGAAAAGATTTTAAAAAGCCGCGATGGTATGAATAAGGTCATCAAAGAAGACTTAGACCACATCAAGGAAGAGTTTGCCGTGCCGAGAAAAACGCTGATCGAAAACGGCAGGGAAGCGGTATATGAAGAGTCTGCGGTGGCTGTGGCAGAGGTCGTATTTGTCATGGACCGCTTCGGTTACTGCAAGCTTTTGGACCGCACTGCCTATGAACGGAACCGGGAGACGGTGGATACCGAATATAAGTATGTGATCCCATGCTTAAATACCGACAAGCTCTGCATATTTACGGATACCGGAAATCTGCATCAGGTGAAGATGATGGATATTCCATCCGGCAAGCTGCGTGATAAGGGTACACCGATCGACAATCTGAGCAAATATGATGGCAGCAAAGAAGAGATTGTTTTCCTCACTAATTTTGGCCGCTTAACCGGACAGATCCTGCTGTTTGCCACGAAAATGGCCATGGTAAAACAGGTTCCGGCAGAAGAATTTGTCACCAATAACCGCACAGTGGCAGCAACGAAGCTGCAGGATGGCGACAGCCTGCTTACTGTGCGTATTGCAGGAACCGAGACGGATCTGGTCCTGCAGAGCGCTTCGGGCATGTTCCTGCGCTTCTCCATGGATGAAATTCCGGAACTGAAAAAGAATTCCCGCGGTGTGCGCGGCATGAAGCTTGGCACCGGAGATGAACTGGAGGAGATTTATTTTGTGACACAGCAGCCGCAGATCGTCTATAAAGAAAAGGAAGTACATTTAAACCGGCTGAAGCTGGCAAAGCGTGACGGCAAGGGCAGCAAGGTCCGCCTGTAAAATCCGCCTGTCGCGTGCAGTTGTGTTTATATTATGGAAAACGTCCTTGTGTAGCGTACAAATGTATTTTTCTGACGAATACCTCTTGATTTTTTGAAAAATATGAGATAGGATAAGCGAGAGCAAAAAAATGGCAGACAAAAGAATAATGCCATGAGGAGAATAAGGAGCTTACGATTATGGAAAAGAAATTGCGTGTAGGCGTGCTTGGCGCGACCGGTATGGTAGGACAGAGATTCATCTCCCTTCTGGAGAATCATCCGTGGTACGAGGTAGTTACCGTGGCTGCAAGCCCGCGTTCAGCAGGAAAAACCTATGAAGAGGCTGTAGGCGGACGCTGGAAAATGACCACTCCGATGCCGGAAGCAGTCAAGAAACTGGTAGTCATGAACGTAAATGAAGTGGAAAAGGTTGCTTCCAGTGTAGATTTCGTATTCAGTGCAGTAGATATGACGAAAGAAGAGATTAAGGCCATCGAGGAAGCCTACGCAAAGACCGAAACTCCGGTTGTTTCCAACAACAGCGCACACCGTTGGACCCCGGATGTTCCGATGGTAGTTCCGGAGATCAATCCGGAGCACTTTAAAGTAATCGAGTTCCAGAAAAAACGTCTGGGTACCAAGAAAGGCTTCGTTGCTGTAAAGCCGAATTGCTCCATCCAGAGCTACGCTCCGGTACTTACCGCATGGAAAGAGTTTGAGCCATATGAGGTAGTAGCAACCACCTACCAGGCAATCTCCGGTGCAGGAAAGACCTTCAAAGACTGGCCGGAAATGGAAGGCAACATCATCCCGTACATTGGCGGTGAGGAAGAAAAGAGCGAGCAGGAGCCGCTTCGTATCTGGGGCGAGATCAAGGACGGTGTGATCGTAAAGGCATCTGAACCGAAGATTACCTGCCAGTGCATCCGTGTCCCGGTATTAAACGGACACACCGCAGCAGTATTCGTAAAATTCCGCAAAAAACCGACCAAGGAAGAGCTGATCGACCGTCTGGTAAAATTCTCCGGTCTTCCGCAGGAGTTAAAGCTCCCGAGCGCACCGAAAC
This sequence comes from Clostridium sp. AM33-3, assembly GCF_003480315.1. Classification (GTDB taxonomy): domain Bacteria; phylum Bacillota; class Clostridia; order Lachnospirales; family Lachnospiraceae; genus Brotaphodocola. Next base: position 9,245 of record NZ_QUIV01000037.1, read on the forward strand.
AGTTCATTCAGTACTTAGAGGAAGACAACCGTCCGCAGGTTTCCTTAGATGTGGATTATGAGAACGGCATGGGCATTTCCGTAGGACGTATCCGTGAGGACAGCATCTACGATTACAAGTTCGTAGGACTTTCCCACAATACCGTCCGCGGCGCAGCAGGCGGCGCAGTTCTTTGCGCAGAGCTTCTGACTGCACAGGGTTATATCCAGGCAAAATAAATATTGAAAATTCTGGAAACGGGATGGAGCCGGTTTGGACTGGAAACCATCCCGTTTTTGTGTTACAATAGCCGTAATGGTTTTCGTGTCTTTACCACGGGGCCAAAATATAGAATCAGGCGGAGGGATTTGTTATGGCTTTCAGCAAAGAAACATTCGGCACCCTGGAGAATGGTGCGGTAATCACAAAATACACCCTTACCAACAGACACGGGTTAAAGGCTTCATTTACCGATCTTGGCGGCATCTGGCTGGAAATGTGGGTTCCGGACAAACACGGCACACTGGCAGATGTGGTCCTTGGATATGACGAACCAGAAGAGTATCTGCACCAGGACGCTCATTTTGGCGAGATCGTCGGAAGAAATGCGAACCGCATCAGCAACGCCACCTGCACGATCGACGGCATTACCTATGCGCTTGTGATCAACGATAACGGGATCAATAATCTTCACAGTGGCCCTGATTTCTTAAGAGACCGGATCTGGGACGCAGAAATTTCAGAGACCGAAGCCGGAACAAAAATCACCTTTTCCCTGTTCAGCCCGGACGGAGATCAGAACTATCCGGGCAACGCGGATATCCGTGTCAGCTATACTCTGACAGAGGATGACGCAGTCCGGATCGATTATCACATGACCTGCGATGAGGACACGATCGCAAACTTCACCAACCATGCTTATTTTAACCTGGCCGGTCAGGGATCCGGATCCGCACTGGATCAGAAAGTCTGGATTGACGCAGATCAGTTTACGCTTTCCGATCAGTACTGCGTGACCACGGGTGAGCTGGCTTTGGTGAAGGACACGCCTATGGATTTCACACAGTTTAAGACCATTGGCCGGGATATTGAGGCAGATTATGAACAGCTGAAGCTGGCTGGCGGCTATGACCACAACTGGGTATTAAACCATAAGACCGGTGAGTTGTCCCTCTCCGCGAAGGCAATGGATGAGGCCAGCGGACGCGTGCTGGAGGTTTACACCGACCTTCCCGGTATTCAGTTCTACACCGCAAACTTTTTAACCCATATGGAAGGAAAGAACCACGCTGTTTATGACAGACGCGATGCTTACTGTTTTGAGTCACAGTATTTCCCGGACGCAGTCAATAAACCGCAGTTTGCCTCCCCGATCTTAAAGGGTGGAGATATCTATAAAACCACCACTATTTATAAATTTAAAACTGAAGCCTAATATCTGACAGTTTACGCAGAAGATGCCAGGGTAAGATCCATTCTTAAGCACATACTAGGGATGTAACAAAACACAGACCGGCCATGACGCAGGAGAAAACGCCTGCTTCACGGCAGGCGCTTAAGGAAGGAGGCCAATTATGGCAAGCAGATCTTCTAATCGAGCAGAAGTACCCGAGGCAAAGGAAGCACTGGACCGATTCAAAATGGAGGTTGCAGGAGAGCTTGGTGTCCCGTTATCCGATGGCTATAACGGAAACTTAACCTCTGCTCAGAATGGTTCTGTCGGCGGCTATATGGTCAAGAAAATGATCGAGGCTCAGGAAAGACAGATGGCCGGCAAGTAATTGCGGCATAAGAAACAGAACAAAAAAGAGGGTCCGCGGTGAATCTGCCGCGGGCTTTCTTTTTTGGTGAAAAATTCTTCGGAAATCTTACCTTTTTTCTTACATATGTATCAAAAAAGATACGAAACTCCACGATAAACTGCTTGTATATCCGAAAAAATCACGCTATAATTGCGATGATTATAATTGTCTGGGAGGATACTATGCGAGTAATAGCAGGAAGCGCAAGAAGAACACAGCTGAAAACCCTGGAGGGAATGAATACCCGTCCTACGCAGGACCGCATTAAGGAAACCTTGTTCAACATGCTTCAGTATGATCTGGCAGACTGCACCTTTCTGGATCTGTTTGCGGGAAGCGGAGGTATCGGCATCGAGGCGTTAAGCCGCGGAGCAGGTCAGGCTGTGTTTGTAGAACAGAACGAATCCGCAATACAGATCGTGAGGGAGAATTTAAAAGCTACAAAGCTGGAAAACAATGCAGTAGTGATGCATTGTGACGCCCTGACAGCCCTGAAACGTCTGGAGGGAAAGTACCGGTTTGACTTTATCTTCATGGATCCCCCATATGACCATGAACTGGAAAAGCAGATGCTGGATTTTCTGAAAACTTCCTCCATGATCGACAAGCAGAGCACCATTATAATAGAAGCATCCCTGCAGACAGATTTTTCCTACCTGTCTTCTATGGGCTACATTACAGAGAAAATAAAAGAGTACAAGACAAATAAGCATGTATTTGTCTATCGAGGAGAATAATATGGCAATCGCAGTTTATCCTGGCAGCTTTGACCCGGTAACCCTGGGGCATTTAGATATCATAGAGCGGTCCGCCCACATGATGGACCATCTGATTGTCGGAGTTTTGCAGAATAATTCAAAAACTCCGTTGTTTTCTGTTGAAGAACGTGTTAAGATGTTAGAAGATGTCACCTCATATCTGCCCAATGTAGAGGTCCGTGCCTTTGGAGGACTTCTGGTTGATTTTGTACATCAGTGTCAGGCAGATGTGATCGTGCGAGGTCTTCGGGCAATCACAGATTTTGAATATGAGCTTCAGATGGCTCAGACAAACCGGGTCATTGCCCCGGATATTGACACCATCTTTCTGACGACGAACCTGAAATATTCGTATTTAAGCTCCAGTATCGTAAAAGAGATTGCAGGTTATCAGGGAGACATCAGCGAGTTCCTGCATCCTGCTGTTGCAGAAAAAGTGCGGGAAAAGCTTGCAAATAAATAACCAAATGCGTTAACGTTAAGGAGAAGAAACCATGAGCAGAATCGAACAGTTAATTGGTGAGATTGAAGAATACATTGACAGCTGTAAGTTCCAGCCGCTTTCCAATACCAAAATCCTGGTAAATAAGGAAGAGCTTGAGGAATTGCTGGTAGAGCTTCGGCTCCGTATTCCGGATGAGATCAAAAAATATCAGAAGATTATCAGTAATCAGGATGCGATCCTGAATGAGGCACGGGCCCAGGCAGATGCCATGGTGGCTGAGGCTACTGCCCAGACCAATGAACTGGTCAATGAACATGAGATCATGCAGAAAGCCTACGCAGAAGCAAACCGTGTGGTAGAAGATGCACAGACCCAGGCCCAGGCGATCATCGATCAGGCTGTGAATGAGGCTAATGGCATCCGCCAGGCATCCATCAACTATACAGATGACATGTTAAACAGCCTGCAGACCATTATCACCCATTCTATGGAAGGTGCCCAGAGCCGCTTCGATGCGTTCATTTCTTCCATGCAGTCCAGCTATGACATTGTCTCCTCCAACCGTGGAGAGCTGGCAGGCAGTGTTACAACCGTAGAGGAGACCCCAGAGGAAGCAACAGCTGAAGAACAGTAAGAATCAATGCGGAAAGTCCTGCATGCAGGAGTTTCCAACCTACATAATGCCGGATGTCAAATCCGGCATTTTTTCTGCCCTGCGAGAACAGGGAATCGTATGCGATGACACTGTGGGTCTGAAATATCCCGGAAATTCCCCCGAATGCAGCACAGGCCGCACAGGCCGGCAGGCAAAATGCAGGAGGAAAGGTCAGGCAGATCTGACGGATGCCGGTCGTCATTTCAAAAACTGCGCAAAGGAGTGCCGTGACGGGCTGCGGAATCCATGCGGCGCTGCTTAAGAACCGCGCGAGAACAGAAAAAAGCATCAGATAACTGCCGATCAATACCATAACGTCGCATACCTCATAGAGAATTCCATTCAGACTGTCCTCAGGCGCAGATCTGGCATGCTCTTGTATTTGGAAAGCTTGTATGGTCTGTACTGCTTTCGGCTGCCCGGACTCCCGGGAAATGTCTGGATGGCTATTATGCCTTGCAAGCCGGGACAGTATCAGCACCGGAGCATAGACTGAAAGAAAAAGAAGCGGGAGTGGAAACCTGCCTGGAAATTGTCCGGGAATGTAACCGGCCAGGAACATGGGGCTCGGAAAGCTGCAGAAAGCAAGCAGGTACGCCGCCTCCCGGGTGCTTATCCGTCCATCCCTCCTTGCCTGGGAACACAGGGCCACTCCCAGCGGATATCCACATAGCATTCCGGACAGAAGGATAAAAGAACCGGTTTCACTCAAGGAAAAGAGCTTTTGAAAGAGTGGACGGACCGGCTTCATCAGAAGGTGATCTCCACCGCTAAGCAGGATCAGGCGGGTACAGATCATGGCAGGAGCGAGGGTCGGCAATACGGTGTGAAACCAGAGCAAAAGCCCATCGGAGGCTCCCTGGATCGCCTGGCCGGGGAATGCCAGCAGCAAAAAAAATAAGAGGATAAAGGCCGGAGCACCGGGAGAAATCGCAGACAAAGCAGCCTCCTTAGAAACCGGTTTTCACTTGCACTAAATTATGCTATACTGAACTTAATTATGCCAGAATACAGAGGAAGGATATTTATGCAGTTACCAGAGACATTCCTGGAGCAGATGAAGCTGCTGTTAGGAACAGATTACGATGCATGGCTGGAAAGCTATGATAAAAAGCCGCTTGCCGGACTTCGCTACAATACGGCAAAAACATACACTGAGGAATGGGAAGGCACGCTGTCACCGTTTCCTCTGCGACGGGTGGCGTGGACAAAAAACGGTTATTATATCGGAGAGGATGCAAAGGCATCCCGCCATCCTTATTATTATGCAGGTCTTTATTATCTTCAGGAACCAAGTGCCATGGCACCTGCGGCTGTTTTACCGGTCTGTCCGGGTGATAAAGTTCTGGATCTTTGCGCTGCACCGGGAGGCAAAAGCACAGAGCTTGGAGCAAGGCTTCAGGGAGAGGGACTGCTGGTTTCCAATGATATCAGCAACTCCCGGGCCAAGGCGCTGCTGAAAAATCTGGAGCTGTTTGGAATTCCGAATATCTGCGTTACCAGTGAGACACCGGAAAAGCTGGCCTCCGTATTTGGCCCGTATTTCGATAAAATCCTGGTGGATGCCCCCTGTTCCGGGGAAGGCATGTTCCGGAAAGACCCGGATCTCATCAAGAGCTGGCTGGAGCGCGGGCCGGAATATTACGCACCGATTCAGCGCCAGATCTTAAAATCTGCTGCAGCGATGTTAAAGCCAGGCGGCATGCTGCTTTATTCTACCTGCACCTTTGCGAAGCTGGAAGATGAAGACACCATTCAGTGGATCCTGGAAGAAGAGCCGGATCTGGAACTGGTTCCGATCGAGCCCTGGGAAGGTGCCTGCGGCGGTTTTGACGGCATGCCGGTTATCCGCCTGTTTCCGCATAAGATCGAGGGAGAGGGGCATTTTCTTGCGCTTCTTCGGAAAAAAGACACACAGGCTCCGGACGGAGGCAAATTTTCAGGCAGTATCGGCTCTGACAACAGATCGGGTGCTGCATCCGGAAAGGATTCTGCACAGGTGCGTCGTCTGGAACAGGAGAGTGATTTCGGCCAGTGGGAAGCTATGCTGACACAGGCTCTCGATCACAGCCGCATCATGGTGCGGGATGGCATGGTCTATTACCTGCCAAAGTGTTTTGACCGAAGCTGGAATCTGCGCTATCTGCGAACCGGGCTGCTCCTTGGTGAGTGGAAGAAGAACCGGTTTGAACCATCTCAGGCGGCTGCCATGGCACTTCCGATGAAGGAGTTTTCCCAGACCGTATCCTTGTCTGCAGAGGATGACCGGACGATCCGCTATCTGAAAGGCGAAACTGTGTTTCCGACACCGGAGGAGTCCTCCGGTCTCAAAAAAGGCTGGGTGCTGATCGGGGTGGATGATTATCCGCTTGGCTGGGCCAAATATACCGGAAGCAATTTTAAAAATAAATATTATCCAGGATGGCGGTGGCAGTAATGGCAAAATTAATAAGACTCGACAAGTATCTGGTCGAGATGAACAAAGGCAGCCGAACCCAGATCAAGGACGCGGCGAAAAAAGGCCGTATTCAGGTAAATGGTGTGCCGGAGAAGAAAACAGAGCGAAAGATTGACCCGGAAACCGACGAGGTGACCTTTGACAGTCAGCCGGTCAGCTACCGGGCTATGGAATATATCATGCTTTACAAACCCCAGGGAGTCATTTCCGCTACAGAGGATAAACGCCATAAGACAGTTATTGATCTTTTAAGCGGCGAAAACCGCAGCGATCTGTTTCCGGTCGGACGTCTGGATATTGATACCGAAGGACTGTTACTCCTGACGAATGACGGAGATCTGACCCACCGGCTTCTGGCGCCGGGCAAACATGTCGATAAAGTTTATTTTGCCCGGATCGAAGGCGCATTGCCGGAAACGGCAGTGGAGCAGATGGCAACCGGACTGACATTAACGGATGGTACCCCGGTTATGCCTGGAAAACTGGAGATTTTAAAGCAATGGAATGATGAAACGTGCACAAAGGCATCAGAAACTTTCCAGGATGCCACAGCAGCAGACAGACCTGCCGGTGCAGAAATCCTGCTGACTATTCAGGAAGGAAAGTTTCACCAGGTAAAACGCATGTTTGAGGCACTTGGCTGCCAAGTGGTATTTTTAAAGCGACTGTCCATGGGAAGTCTGAAGCTGGATCCGAAGCTAAGGCCTGGTGAGTACCGTATGCTGACGCAGGAGGAGCTGGATCTGCTTGGAAAATAGCATTTGCTGCTTTGCCGCAATGAATGATAGAAAACAAAGGAACCCGTTTATGAATCAGAATATAACACAGAACAAAAACTACAGCTCAGGAAAGGCTGCCAGAGCGGCTTTGCAGGCTTCAGACGCCGTATTGTTTGACTTAGATGGAACACTGGTAGACTCCATGTGGATGTGGAAGGAAATCGATATCGAATATCTGGGCCGTTTTGGCCTCAGCTGTCCGCCGGATCTTCAGAAGATCATTGAGGGTATGAGCTTTTCGGAAACGGCAGAGTATTTCAAGCACCGTTTTCAGATCCCGGATTCCATCGATGCGATCAAAGCAGACTGGATCCGGATGAGCATTGAAAAATATCGGAATGAAGTTCCCTTAAAGCCTGGGGCCTTGCGCCTTTTGCAGTATCTGGAGCAAACCGGCAAAAAAGCAGGCATTGCCACCAGCAACGGCCGTGATATGGTAGACGTTGTGCTGGAATCCTTGCAGATCCGTCCCTTTTTTCAGATCATCGCAACCGCGTGTGAGGTGGCAGCCGGAAAACCGGCGCCGGATATTTATCTGGAAGTCGCAAGGCGTCTCCAGGCAGAACCGTCCCGCTGCATGGTATTCGAGGATGTCCCCGCCGGGATCCTGGCAGGCAAGCGGGCCGGTATGAGAGTCTGTGGCGTGGAGGACGCATTTTCCACCGGAATGCGTGAAGAAAAGATAGAACTTGCCGATTTTTACATTGATGATTACAACGAACTGTTTGATACAGAATAAGGAGAATCGAAGATTATGATACATGATTATTTGCCAGTCTGCCGGGAAGATATGGATCGGCGCGGCTGGGATGCGTGTGATTTTGTCTACGTGTCGGGTGATGCCTATGTCGATCATCCGTCCTTTGGCCCGGCCATCATCAGCCGTCTTCTGGAAGCCCGCGGCTACAAAGTGGGCATCATTGCCCAGCCGGACTGGAAAGATCCGGAAAGCATCCAAATCTTAGGAAAACCGCGTCTAGGATTTCTGGTATCGGCCGGAAACATGGATTCCATGGTAAACCATTATTCTGTTTCCAAGAAGCGCAGACAGCAGGATTCCTATACACCTGGCGGCGTGATGGGCAAACGTCCGGATTACGCAACGGTTGTCTACTGCAATCTGATCCGTTCTGTGTACAAGGATGCCGCCATCATCATCGGAGGCATTGAAGCCAGCCTGCGCCGTCTGGCACATTATGATTACTGGTCAAACAAGCTGAAACGTTCCATCCTTCTGGATTCCCAGGCAGACCTGATTTCCTATGGAATGGGAGAGCATTCCATCGTTGAGATCGCCGATGCCTTAAACAGCGGAATTGATATCAAAGATATCACATTTATTGACGGAACCGTGTTTAAAACAAGAAATCTGGATATTGTATATGATTATAAGATGCTTCCGGACTACCAGGAGCTGAAAGACGATAAAAGGGTTTACGCAAAGAGCTTCTTTGTCCAGTACAGCAATACCGATCCGGTTCTTGGAAAACGACTGGTGGAGCCGTATTACGGCAAGGAATTCGTGGTTCAGAATCCGCCGGCCAAGCCGCTGACCCAGGAAGAGATGGATGAGGTCTATGCGCTTCCTTACATGAGAAATTACCATCCGTGTTACGAAGCAGATGGCGGTATTCCGGCTATTCGGGAAATCAAATTCAGCCTGATCAGCAACCGTGGCTGCTTTGGAGCCTGCAGCTTCTGTGCCCTGACCTTCCATCAGGGCCGCATTATTCAGGCAAGAAGCCATGAGTCTCTGGTGGAAGAGGCGAAGCTTTTGACGGAGGAGCCAGACTTTAAGGGTTATATCCACGATGTAGGCGGCCCGACTGCCAATTTCCGTTTTCCGGCCTGCGAAAAGCAGTTGACCAAGGGCGCCTGCCCGAACCGTCAGTGCCTGTTCCCGGAGCCATGTAAAAATATCCGCGCAGATCACAGTGATTACATTTCCCTGCTGCGCAAGCTGCGGTCTATCCCGAAGGTAAAGAAGGTATTTATCCGTTCCGGTATCCGTTTTGACTATGTGCTGGCTGATAAAAACCGTGCATTCTTAAGGGAGCTCTGTGAGTACCATGTCAGCGGTCAGCTGAAGGTTGCACCGGAGCATGTGGCCGATGCGGTATTAAAGCGTATGGGAAAGCCACAGAATTCGGTCTATATGCAGTTTGTCAGAGAATATAAGGAGATGAACAAAAAGATCGGAAAAGAGCAGTACATCGTTCCGTATCTGATGTCCTCCCATCCGGGCTCTACCTTAAAGGAAGCCGTAGAACTGGCGGAATACCTGCGTGATCTTGGTTATATGCCGGAGCAGGTACAGGATTTCTATCCGACTCCGTCCACGCTGTCTACCTGTATGTATTACACCGGACTGGACCCTCGTACCATGGAAGAGGTTTATACGCCGCATAATCCCCATGAAAAGGCGATGCAGCGCGCCCTGATCCAGTACCGGAATCCGAAAAACTATGATCTGGTCAAAGAAGCCCTGATCAAGGCCGGACGCACGGATCTGATCGGGTTCGATAAAAAATGCCTGATCCGTCCGAGGGAGATGTCCTGGGCACCAAACGGATCCCGCCAGGGACAGAAGTCAGACGGTGCTTCTCCTGTAGGAAAAAAAGCGGCCGGAAACGGTGCAGCAGCATTCCGCAATGCAAGAAAGCCAGTCGGAACAGGAAAATCAGAAGCTTCAAGACCAACAAAGAAAAAAACGATCCGGAATGTTCATAAGAAAAAATAAACGTAAAACAGACTTGAATCTCAGGAGAGTGCATGATGAGAACAGGGAAGAAAAAAATTGCCATAGTAACAGGCGCATCATCCGGTATGGGCCGGGAATGCGTGATCCAGCTTGCCGATCGTTTTGCCGGGCTTGAGGAAATCTGGGTGATTGCAAGAAGAGGCCGACGGCTGGATAAGCTGGCAGGGAAAGTGCCGGTTCCGTTAAGAGTACTGGAACTGGATCTTCAGGAGGAGCTGGCTTTCGCAGAACTGGAGGAAAAGCTGGAATGGGAAGATCCGGAGGTAAAGATCCTGGTAAATGGAGCCGGATTCGGAAAAATCGGCTGTACGGAGGATCTGCAGCTGGATGAAGAAACGGGCATGATCGATGTAAACTGCCGGGCGCTGACTGCAGTCACGCGTCTGGTGCTTCCTTATATGTCAAAAAACAGCCGCATCCTGCAGTTTGCCTCCGCGGCTGCCTTTCTGCCGCAGCCGCGGTTTGCCGTATATGCAGCCACAAAGGCTTTTGTGCTGAGCTATAGCCGTGCCCTGGCTATGGAGCTGAAACCACGACAGATCTGTGTAACGGCAGTCTGTCCGGGTCCTGTCAAAACGGAATTTTTTGACATTGCCGAGACTACAGGTGAGATTCCGCTTTACAAGCGTCTGGTCATGGCAGATCCCAAAAAGGTAGTGAAAAAGGCACTGCGCGACAGCATGATGGGAAAAACCGTGTCTGTATATGGGTTTTTCATGAAAGCCTTCTTCGTGCTGGCAAAGATATTACCGCATGATGTGATTCTTTCCCTGCTGTTTTCGGAATAGATCAGGAATTTTACAGCAACAAATTAGGAGATAAACAAATATGAAAATCAGAAAAGGACAGTACGGATACCGGGATCAGCATAAAAAATCCCGGGCACTTCTGACCGGCCTGTTTGCGGTTGCCATTATTGCGCAGCTGATTGCGAGACAGCTGGCATCCGAACAGGCTGCAAAAAATATCCTGACCGTAATGGCTATTTTAACTGTGCTACCCATGGCGAACCTGGCATCCCCGCTTCTTGCATCCTGGAAGTACCGCACATCTGAGCGTGCCTTCTACGAGAAAGCGCGTGCCTACGAGGGAAAATGCACCATGCTGTATGATCTCATTGTCACCACAAAGGAACAGATCCTTCCGTTAGACGCTGTGGCTGTGCACCCGAACGGGGTCTTTGCTTTCTGCAGCAATGAAAAAACGGATCTTTCCAAAGCAGAGAAAGCGGTTAACGCGCTGTTTCAAGCAAACAAGCTGGATCCCAATGTGAAACTGATCCGGGATCCCCATGCATTCTTCCGCAGACTCGACAGCTTAAAACCAGCTTCCGAATACGAGGATGACGGTGTGGTGGCTTATGCAGCAGCGCTGATGAAAAATCTGTCCATGTAAGTAAATACAAAGGAGGGCCTTTTCCATGAGATCCATAATGGTAAATAAAAATGAAGCCGGACAGCGCCTGGATAAGCTGCTGGCGAAATATCTGAATCTGGCCGGGAAGGGATTTCTTTACAAGATGATGCGCAAGAAAAACATTGTGCTGAACGGTAAGAAATGTGATGGTTCCGAAAAGCTTGCCGAGGGCGACGAAATCAAGCTGTTTCTGGCAGATGAAACCATAGAGAAATTCTCGGAAGTAAAGGTTCAGAAGGTAAAAAAGACAAAGCTTCATATTATTTATGAGGATGAGCATGTAGTCCTGATCAATAAGCCGTCCGGCATGCTGTCCCAGAAGGCAAAAGAACAGGATGAGTCTCTGGTGGAATACCTGATCGACCATCTGCTGGATTCCGGAAAGCTGACAAAGGAAGATCTGCGAAGCTTCCGTCCCTCCGTATGTAACCGCCTGGACCGCAACACCAGCGGCCTGGTGGCAGCGGGATGCTCCCTGGCGGGCCTGCAGAAGCTCTCCGCCATGTTCAAAGACCGCTCCCTGCATAAGTATTATCTCTGTGTGGTTTCCGGTTCTGTGCGGGAGAAGAAGCGAATCGAGGGATTCTTAAAGAAAGATGAAAAGACAAACCAGGTAACCATCAGCCAGAGAGAACTTCCGGACAGTGCGCCCATCTGCACGGAATATGAGCCGCTGATCGAGACGGGTTCCTATACGCTTCTCAAAGTAACGCTGATCACCGGGCGTACCCATCAGATCCGCGCCCATCTGGCATCCATCGGTCATCCGATCGTGGGAGATATGAAGTACGGCAATCCGAAGGTAAATGAGGAGGCAAAACGCCAGTACCATATTCATTCCCAGATGCTCCATTCCTGGAAGCTGGTATTCCCGCAGATGGAAGAGCCGCTGGCGTATTTGAGCGGAAAGAGCTTTAAAGCTCCGCTGCCGGGGGAGTTTACCAGAGTTCTCGGCAGTCTGCCGGAGGGAGTGCGCTGATATGGGTACCTGGAAAAGCCGGGGACTGCGCGGTTCCACGCTGGAGGACATGATCAACCACACCAACGAGATTTACCGGGAGAAAAAGCTGGCCCTGATCCAGAAAATCCCGACCCCCATCACTCCCATCACTATAGAAAAATCCACCCGCCATATCACCCTGGCCTACTTTGATCAGAAAAGTACAGTGGACTATATCGGTGCCGTACAGGGTATCCCGGTCTGCTTTGACGCAAAGGAATGTGCAGTAAAGACATTTCCGCTTCAGAACGTCCACGAACACCAGATCCGGTTTATGAAGGAATTCGAGGAGCAGGGCGGCATTGCCTTTATCATCCTGCATTTCACCGCGCTGGATGAGATGTACTACATGCCTTTCCGGAATCTGGAAAAGTTCTGGAAACGCATGGAAGCAGGCGGACGCAAAAGCTTCACCTACGACGAAATCGACAAAACCTATCAGATCCGCGCCAGCCGGGATATCCTGGTGCATTATCTGGAGACGATACAGAAAGATCTCACGGAGAGGGATACCGCACAATAAAAATTTGAGTTACAAAGCTGAATAAAGGTCCGGAAGTGAAAGAGACCGCCTTCC
>NZ_QUIV01000038.1 GCF_003480315.1 Clostridium sp. AM33-3
TCTTGCGTTTCAGACGCTTTCATCTCGGCAATTGAATAACCGAGGATTCTCGCTTATTACCCTAAAATAATAAAACTTACTGAATCTCCAGCATTTTCTGTTTGATCTTCGGCTCTATCTCCATAAAGCATTCGATGAGGATCGGGTTAAAGATTCCGCATTCACCGCTGAGTATCATCTCTATCGCGCGTTCATGCGTATAACCTTTTTTATAGGATCGCTCACTGATGAGAGCATCATAAACATCGGCAAGGGATACAATCTGGGCGGAAATCGGGATCTCATCTCCCACCAGTCCGTCCGGGTACCCGCTGCCATCGTAGCGCTCATGATGCCAGCGGCAGATCTGATAGGCAACGTCGATCAGCGGTTCCTCTTTATAGCGCTCCATCTTGCTCAGCATGGAGGCACCGATCAGCGTATGTTTTTTCATCTCATTAAATTCTTCTACGGTCAGTCTTCCCGGCTTGTTCAGGATTTTTTCGTCAATCCCAATCTTTCCGATATCATGAAACGATGATGCAATGGAGATTCTCTGACACAGCTCCGGCGTCAGGCGGTACCTGTCCGTCTTTTTCAGGATTTCCTCCAGAAGCATCTCCGTCAGCACTTTGATATGAAGCACATGCAGACCGCTCTCACCGTTTCTGAATTCCACAATCTGGCTTAAGATTTCTACCATCATCTGGTTATTCTTTTCCTTTTCATGGATCTGGTCAGACACCAGTGCAGTCAGACGGCGCTGCTTTGCGTACAGCTTTATGGTGTTAAATACCCGCTGGCGGACCACATGATTATCAAATGGTCTGCTGATATAGTCCGCTACTCCAAGCTGGAACGCCCGACGGATACAGGCGTCAGATTCCTCACTGGAAATCATGATAACCGGAATATCTTCAATCCACCGGTTCCGGTTCATGTACGTCAGTACCTCGAAGCCATCCATGACCGGCATGACAATATCAAGAAGAACCGCTGAAATTGCTTTTCCGTATTGCATTAAAAGCTCCAGACACACCCTTCCGTTCTCAGCTACAATGATGTCAAAATCATCCTCCAGCATGGTGATCAGGATTTCCCGGTTCATCTCAGAATCATCTACTACAAGAATTTTCTGTTTACGGACATCTCCGCCGTTCTGATTCAGCCCGTTCTCTCCCGGTCCCACCACAACCATATTCTTGTTGTTCTTTGCCTGATACATGAAATGATCCGCTCTGGCAACTGCAGCTTCAATTTTTTCATTCTGGCAAATGGTGCCGCCTACGCTGATGGAAATCTGCAGCTTCGTGTACCCCGGGATATTGGCCTCATGTACTCGCCGCTTAATCGTCTGAAGCTTTTTATGAAAAACTTCCTCCGTGACATCCGGCATCACAAGCAGAAATTCATCACCGCCAAACCGGACCAGACAGTCTGATCTGCGCGTATTCTTCCGGATCACATCTGCAACCGTATGCAGAGCCATATCGCCTGCGTTATGCCCGCATGTATCATTATAGAGCTTAAAGTCGTCCAGATCGATCAGGGCAATTCCGGCAGTCCACTCAAGCGCTTTCATCTCATCCTCATAATAGCGGCGGTTATAGGCGTCCGTAATGACATCCTTATAAAGTTTATCATCATAATGAACAAACAGATCCACAAGCTTTTCATGGTTCATCTGACCAAACGACCATTCATGGTCCAGACGGCGGATAAGCTCCATCACATATTCTTTTCCGCCAATCTTAACATAACGGGCAATCAGCTGGTAAAGGCTGCTGTCAAAGACCTCCAGCTTTCCGCGTTCCGTTCTGCTGATGGCTGCATTTGCAACTACGCAGTTCTGACACTGCTGTTCCATCTCCGGGAAATTGCAGCCCCCGCACGTATCCAGATATTCTCTGCAGGACTCCCGGATATGGTCTGAATCTTCAGCCGGGAACAGCCGTACTGCATGAAACACCTTTTTGAAATTTTCTATTTCTTTTTCGGCCTGTCTGACCGTCATCTTTTCGTCTGCTGCCATATATGCTTCGCTTTCCTGTTTGCCGGATCTGTTTCCGTTATTTTCCTAATCTGCGTTTCATAATATATCTATGATAGCATTTTGTATGGAAAATAACAACTCGATAATCCATCATATTCCGTCACAAGCTGACAAATTGTAACTGCTCACAGGTAGGAATTTTCTGAACTGAAAATTGTATTGCCGCTCACACATTACGCATAACGCTTATCCCCGATGAACCGCCTCGCACATATCCTTCACATAAGCCTTGATCTGCTCCGGCGCATCCGCCTCATACTCCTTTTTTTCCTCGAACAGCACATCCGGCAGGATCAGACCATCCATACCTGTCTCCGCTGCCTTTTTCACAAAACGCTCCGTTCCATAGGAGTAAACTACATTTGCGTAAGTCATGAACACCATCGGAATCTGTGTATTTTTCCGGATTTTCACAACCATATCAAATATTTTATCGGTGGTGACACCGCCGGATAATGCACGGATGTTTGCCTCCTGGATCACCGGTCCTTCCGCAGTCGGATCAGAAAACGGAATGCCAAGCTCAATTAAGTCTGCACCAGCCTCTTCCATGGCATATACAATCTTTTCCGTTACCTCTAAGGACGGATCTCCACAGGTGATGAACGGGATAAATGCTTTTCCTTTTTCAAAGGCCTCCACAGCCTCTTCATCGGTAATGGCTACTACATACCGGGCACACCATGCTGTCCGGCTCCGGTCTCGGCAATCACTCTGGTCTTCCCCATTTTCTTTGCCAGAAGCATCTGGCCGATGACATTGTTGATCTTGTGGACACCGGTGTGGTTCAGATCCTCACGCTTTAAGTAGATTTTTGCTCCACCCAGATCCTTTGTCATGCGCTCCGCATAGTAAAGGCGGGACGGTCTGCCTGCATATTCATTGAGCATCATCGTCAGTTCCCGGTTAAATTCCGGATCGTCCTTATAACGGTTGTATGCTTCTTCCAGTTCGATTACTGCATTCATCAGAGTTTCCGGAATGTACTGACCGCCATGAATTCCAAATCTGCCTTTGCTCATCGTGTTTCCTCCTCATAGTTGAATTTTCTCGAAAGAAAATGAAAAATCCCGGCATAACGTTTTCACGCCATGCCGGGACGAATGTGATCGTGGTGCCACCCGATTTTTACAGCCAGTGCCATCTTCCCTCGTGTCTGCTCTTTGCTCTCCGAAATCTGTCGGTTAAACAAAAAGCAGATACTCCACATCGGAATATCTGCCACCAATCTGTCTCATATCCAGGTACGGAAAACGGTAACTCCTGTTTTCGATACCCGTATCCATTAACGCTGGAACACGGCCTCAGCTACTTGCAAAGCGTTCGCCTGGCGTCTCACAAACCCATTCCAAAAGAAGCTTCATACTACCTTCCACCAACCGGCAGCTCTCTGTGATGTCACCTCAGATGTACTCTCTTTGATCATCGACTTTCGAATGTTTATTTGACTGATTTTAAATTAGCACAGAGCAAAAAATCTGTCAACTGCTAATTTTATCTTTTTTTGTTTCAAACTTTGCTCCGGTCAAAAGCAAAACCGGAAAAATCAAAGCTGCCAGAATTCCTGCCTTTAAATTTCCCTTGCACATTCCAGATACCATTCCAACCAGAGTCGGGCCTCCCGAGCAGCCGATATCTCCGCCTAAAGCCAGAAGCGCAAACAAAGCAGTTCCTCCTGCCGGCAGCGCCTTTGATGCTCTGGAAAAGGTTCCGGGCCACAAGATTCCAACAGACAGACCGCACAGAGCGCATCCAGCCAGACTTAAAACCGGAACCGGCATAAATACCAGGCACAGATAGGATAAGATACACAGAACGCTGCTAACAGCCATGAAACGATCCAGATTTATTTTTTCTCCATAGTTTCCATAAAAAGCGCGGGAAGCTCCCATCAGGAAAGCAAATGCCATGGGGCCCGCCAGGTCTCCTGCTGTTTTGGATATTCCAAGTCCTTTTTCCGCAAACAGAGAATCCCACTGGCTGACAGACTGCTCACTGGCACCCGCGCAGATCATCATCACAAATAAAAGCCAGAAGGTACGGTTTTGAAAAAGCGTTACTATGGTCATTCCCTCTTCTCCTTCCGGAAGTACCGGCGCAATGGGAACTCTGGTAAAGATCAGGGCGTTCAGAATGGGGATCACAGCCCATAAAACCGCCAGAAGTTTCCAGTTTTCAATCCCTGCAAGTTTGAAAAAAATGCTTGAGAAAAGTACCACACCAACATGTCCCCAGCAATAAAAGGAATGCAGCATACTCATGGCCTTTTCTTTGTGTGTGGAGGGACAGGCCTCCACAACAGGGCTTACCAGCACCTCCAGAAGTCCGCCTCCCACAGCGTAAACAATGACCGAAATTAGGATTCCGGCAAATGGGTGTCCCATCCGGTCTGGCAATACCGTCAGGCAGATCAGGCCCAGGGCTGACAAAATATGGGCCAGGACCATGGAGGCCCGATACCCCATCCGGTCTACAAAAGCAACAGAAAGCAGATCTGTCAGAAGCTGAATTCCAAAATTAAACGTCACCAGCAGAGTAATCTGCTGCAGCGGAATGTGATACGTACGCTGAAAGGTCAGAAATAAAAGCGGCGCAAAGTTATTTACAATGGCCTGGACAATATAGCCGGTAAAGCAGGCCCGCATGGTGCTGTCATAAGAATATTTCATATTCCGTTTCTCCTTTTCCTGTTCTATATTGGATTATATCGTAATATTAAAAATATTCATTGGATAAAATCATATATTTATTGTATAATATCACATAACAAATGTATGTAAGCCAGTAAGTTAATGAACGCATCCATAATCAATGCCCTATGGAAGGAGCCATTTATGATATCTTCATGTAAAACAGTAATCCAGACAGACGAATCCTTCCGTGAAACCAGCCTGCACGGAAATCCAAGGTATCCTTTTGCCTTCTATCTCGAAGATATTTGGGATTTTGACTTTCACCGGATGGACTGGCACTGGCATCAGGAACTTGAGTTTCTTGTGGTTCAGGAAGGCACCGTTCACTGTTCAGTCGGAATCCGACAATTTGATCTTGAACAGGGATATGGCCTGTTTATCAATCGCAGTATTCTTCACCGGTTTGAAGCAGACAATCATGCCATTATCCCCAACATTGTGTTTTCTCCTGTTTTTCTCGCCGCCGAGCAGACTGGGATTTATCAGGATTTCATTCACCCTCTTGTAAATGCCGCAATTCCTTTTCAGATATTTTCTCCGGAAGTTTCATGGCAAAAGAATATACTGGACAATCTGGATTCTGTTTTTGAACTTCAGAAACAGCCGTCTTCATCCAGGCTTCTGACCATTAGCCTTCTTTTTCATTTATGGAATACTCTGTTTGAACATTTACAGGATATATCCGGAACTTCTGTCAGACGCACAGACATGGCCCAGACAAAACTGCAGCTTATGATGCAGTACATACAGGATCGCTTTCGTGATCCCCTCTCCCTGGACGAGATAGCCGCGTCAGCTTCCGTAAGCAAAAGCAGAGCACTTCAGATTTTTCAGGACCATATTCAGTTTTCTCCCATTGCCTATCTGATCTCCTACCGGCTGCAGCGCGCGGCTTTTCTGCTCTCAGAAACAGAAAAACCCATTTCCTCCATTGCGGAAGAAACAGGTTTTTCTGATTCCGGTTATTTTTGCCGGACATGGAAAAAGCATTACGGCATGACGCCGAAGGAATATCGGAATACACACCGGTAAACTTTACTCTCCAAATACAGCCTTGTAGTCTGCCTGGAATTTTGCAATACCCTGATCGGTCAGCGGGTGCTTGGTCATCTGCTCTAATACCTTGTACGGTACGGTTGCGATGTCAGCGCCAGCCTTTGCGCAGTCGATGACATGGATCGGGTTGCGGATGCTTGCTGCGATGATCTCGGTCTCAATATCGTGCATCATGAAGATCTCGGTGATCTCGTTGATCAGGTCGATACCCGGCATGGAGATGTCATCCAGTCTTCCCAGGAACGGGGACACGTAGGTTGCGCCTGCTCTTGCAGCCAGCAGAGCCTGTGCTGCGGAGAAGATCAGGGTTACGTTGGTCTTGATGCCTTCTGCGTGGAGAACCTTAACAGCCTTTAAGCCCTCTACGGTCATCGGGATCTTTACAACCATATTCGGATGGATGGCTGCAATCTCACGGCCCTCTTTGATCATGCCCTCTGCATCGGTGGTGGTAGCCTTTACCTCACCGCTGATCGGTCCGTCTACGATGGAAGCAATCTCTGCGATAACCTGATTAAAGTCACGGCCCTCTTTTGCGATCAGGGACGGGTTGGTGGTAACGCCACAAATAATGCCCATATCGTTTGCTTTGCGGATCTCATCAACATTTGCGGTATCTACGAAAAATTTCATGATTTAAAATTCCCCCTTGGATTAATTATTCTATGGAAATTGTAAGCCCTGTCCACATATTTTGCAAACAGATTTCACTTTTTCGATCAATTTTGTCACAGTTCATACGTACTGCAACGGATTTTGTTACTTCTTCTGTCCGTAATACGCGTTCGGACCATGCTTTCTTAAGAAATGCTTGTCCTGCATGCACTGCGGTGTGCGGTTGTCCGCATTCGGATTAATGAGCTCGGTCATGAAATTCATCTTGGCGATCTCTTCCAGAACCACTGCATTGTGAACGGCTTCTGCAGCGCTCTTGCCCCAGGTGAACGGACCATGGTTCTTGCAGAGAACAGCAGGAACATACATCGGATTTCTGTCCTTAAAAGTCTCTACGATGACAAGACCGGTGTTCTTCTCATAGCCTTCCTCGATCTCCTCTGCGGTTAAGTTTCTTGCGCATGGAATCTCGCCGTAGAAATAGTCAGCATGTGTAGTCCCGTAGCATGGAAGCCCTCTTCCTGCCTGTGCCCATGCGGTTGCATGTGGGGAATGGGTATGAACGATACCGCCAATCTCCGGGAATGCTTTATAAAGCTCTACATGAGTCGGAGTATCGGAGGACGGGTTCATGGTTCCCTCTACCCGGTTTCCGTTTAAATCCATAACAACCATATCTTCCGGTTTCAGCAGATCATAATCTACACCGCTCGGTTTGATCACGAATAAACCGCTCTCCCTGTCGATTCCGCTGACATTTCCCCAGGTGTAGGTAATAAGACCGCGCTTCGGCAGCTCCATATTTGCTTCATATACCTGCTGTTTTAATGCTTCCAGCATAACTGTTTCCTCCCTGATCTGATTTTATTTTTCCGGCATGGTCTCCACTGCTGACCGCTCAATCGGAAGACCTGCGTGATAGCGTACCATAAACTCGTCAAAGCCCTTCACATCCTCTGCATCCGGCTCCATAACTGTTCCGTGCTGACCGCCGAATACCTTCTTCTCCAGGTAAGCATCCAGGCTCTCACCTTCCGCCTTCCATACACGGTAAGCGGCAAGAAGTGCTGCGCCCCATGCACCGCCCTCGCCTGCGGTCTCCATAACCTCCACCGGAACTCCGGCTGCGGCTGCCATGATCTTCTGGCCTACGCCTTTGGTCTTAAACAGACCGCCATGACCAAGCAGGACATCCAGCTTTACCTGTTCATCACGGAACAGGATATCCAGACCAGTCTTTAACGCGCCAAGGGAGGTATACAAATGGGTTCTCATAAAGTTAGCCAGGTTGAATTTGTCGTCCGGACGGCGTACGAACAGCGGGCGTCCCTCTTCAAAACCGGTGATGTGTTCGCCGGAGAAGTAATTGTATGCCAGCAGGCCGCCACAGTCCTTGTCTCCCTCCAATGCCTTATTGTAAAGGACACCGAACAGGCGGTTCATGTCAACCTCCATGCCCATGCTCTCCATAAACTCTCTGAACAGACCGACCCATGCGTTTAAGTCGGAGGTACAGTTGTTGCAGTGTACCATGCCCACCAGATCTCCGGCCGGGGTAGTCACCAGATCGATCTCCGGATGTACCTTCTTTAACTCTTTCTCCAGAACTACCATGGCAAATACGCTGGTACCTGCGGATACGTTGCCGGTGCGGACCTTTACACTGTTGGTGGCAGTCATGCCGGTTCCTGCGTCGCCCTCCGGCGGACACATCGGGATGCCTGCTTCCAGGTTGCCGCTCACATCCAGGAGTTTTGCGCCCTCTGCTGTTAATCTGCCTGCGTCCTCTCCTGCTACCAGAGCCTTCGGCAGGATGTCACGCAGCTTCCAGGAGTAACCCTTGTCTGCAACCAGCGCATCGAACTTCTCTACCATCTTCTGATCGAAGTCATGAGCATGGATGTCTACCGGGAACATACCTGCCACATCACCAATGCCAAGCACCTTCTGGCCGGTGAGTTTCCAGTGTACATAACCCTCCAGAGTGATCATGTAATCAATATCCGGTACATGAGCTTCCCCATTTAAAATTGCCTGATACAGATGCGCAATGCTCCAGCGCTGCGGGATCGGGTACGCAAACAGCTCCGTCAGTTTTTCGGATGCCTCTGCGGTGATGGTATTTCTCCAGGTGCGGAACGGAACCAGAAGTTCTCCTGCCTTGTCAAATACCATGTAACCGTGCATCATGGCACTGATGCCAATACCGCCAACTGCATGTAAGGTCTCACCGTACTGGTTTTTCACATCCGCTGCCAGCTTTGCATATGCGTCCTGGATACCAGTCCAGATATCTTCCAATGTATAAGTCCATATGCCATCCGTCAGGCGGTTTTCCCAGTCATGGTCACCGGATGCGATCGGTGTATGGTCCTCTCCCACTAAAACAGCTTTGATACGGGTGGAGCCGAACTCGATACCGAGGGCAGTCTTCTTTTCCCGGATCCACTGTGCGATGGTTTCTTTGTTTGCACTCATGCGTATGATCCTCCTTGCAATTCTGTTATTCTATGTTCAGTTTACTACATTATCACAAAACTGTCTCGTATTTTTCCTCTGTTTTTTGTATTCCTCTCACAATGTTGTATTTTATTTCCGTAATAAGCAAAATCCTGTCATCTTTTTCTGACAGGATTTTGTCTGTTTTTGCTAATTTTAACCTGGAATCCCGCCGATTATCTCAGTCATATTTCCGAAATCCAAGTACAAGTTTTGGGAGTTATTTTTTCTTTTTCATCATAGCCAGTACAGACTGGAGTACGATAAAGAAGCAAAGCAATGCTGCGATCGTGATTCTGGTCCACCAGGATGACAGAGTTCCCTGGAATGTAATAAATGCCTCGATCGTTGCTTTGATCAGAACACCAAACAGCGTTCCGAAGACATTGCCGACACCTCCGGTCAGCAGTGTTCCACCGATGACAGAAGAGGCAATTGCATCCATCTCAAAGCCTTTCGCCTGTTCTACGAATCCTCCCAGCGTATTTAAACAGAACAGAATGCTTCCGATTCCGCAGAGGAAGCCATCCAGCACGTATGCTTTCAGTTTCACACGGCGTACATTCAGTCCCATCATAAGCGCAGACTGCTCATTACCGCCGATAGCGTAGATGCTACGGCCGAACTTTGTAAATTTCAGCATGATAAAGGCTAAAACAAGAAGGATCAGCGCGATCACAACCGTCGGATAGATATACGGATAAATCATGACACCCTTTTTATTCAGATATCCGCCAAACGGAAAATAGAGCTTCAGCTTCGCCCATGCCATGAAGGTCTCATTGGTGATGCTGATCATGTCCTTGGAGATGATTGCCGTCATACCTCTGGCAAAGAACATACCGGCCAGCGTTACGATAAACGGCTGGATATCCATATAAGCAACCAGAAAGCCCTGTACCAGGCCAAACACAATTCCGGTCACCAGAACGATCAGAACTGCCGGAACTGCACCGATGCCGCCTTTTTCCATCATCCATGCCAACATCATACAGCCCATTGCCACAAACGAACCAACACTGATATCAATACCGCCGGTGATCATAACGATCGTCATGCCGATACCGATCACGATCAGGCCGGCATTGGAAATAAACAGATTTAAAAAGTTCTGCGTCTTGGCAAAGCCCTGTGCATTAAAAACAACACAGCCGATTGCGTACATGACAAAGAACAGCACGATCGTGACCAGAAGCAGAAATGAATTCTGATTTAATTTCTTCTTTTCTTTCATGATTTATGCCGCCTCCTTTCCAGCCGTGCTCTGTTCTTTTTTCTGAACAAATGCTTTTCTCCATCTTGCAAAGCCCGGAGACTGCAGTGCTACGATGATGACTACAACAATTGCCTTATATACCGGAACCTGATCCGATGAGACATGCATCGCGTAGAGGGTGGTCGTCAGTGCCTGGATCGTAAATGCACCGATGACTGAACCGGCCAGAGAGAATTTTCCGCCGCCGAGAGAGTTTCCGCCGATCGCTACCGCCAGAATCGCATCCAGCTCCATATTCAGACCGATATTGTTTGCATCTGCGGAATAGATACGGCTTGAAGCGATCAGTCCGGAAAGACCGGAACAAAGGCCTAAATACGCATAGGTCAGGAAAATGATCATCACCGATTTGATACCGACCAGCTGAGATGCCCGCTTATTGATACCAACCGACTGGATATACATGCCCAGTGCTGTCTTTTTCAGCAGGAGGGAGGTCAGCGCCACCACGATGACCGCCACAATAAACGGCGTCGGTACCGGGAATCCCGGAAGGGAAGCGCCGAGCGTACGATAGCTGTCTACACGCACGTAGGTGATCTGTCCATCTGTAATCAGCTGCGCGATACCGCGTCCGGCTGTAAACATGATCAGCGTTGCTACCATGGGCTGGATATTTAATTTTGCCACCAGAAAACCATTAAAGCAGCCGATTGCCGCACCGACTAACAGAGCCGCCAGAAAGCCGAGGAGCAGAGGATTTGCATAAGCCGTTGCCGCACGCTCCCCGCCGGTTAAGATATTGCAGCAGACTGCTGCACTGACCGCCATGATCGCTCCGACAGAAATATCGGTTCCTGCTGAGGAAGATACGACCAGCGTCATGCCAACTGCCAGGATCACCAGCTCTGATGCACGGTTGATGATATCGATCAGATATCCGTAAAGAACACCATTTCGGATTTCAATCGCAAAAAAGTTCGGTGTCGTGATGATATTTACCAGCAATACCAGCGCAAGGCAGAAAATCGGAAGAAAGAGCCGCTGCGAGGTAATTTTCTTAAACGTCATATTTTTCATAGTTACTGTCCTCCTGCAATGGTTGACATGATGGTGGACTGATTCATCTCGTCATTGGAAAGCTCTCCGACCTTTGTTCCGTCACGCATGACAACCATGCGATCGCAGGTGCGGAGCATCTCCTCAATTTCCGAAGAAATAAATACAACCGCCATGCCCTGTTCCGCCAGCTTGACCACCAGCTTCTGGATCTCCGTCTTCGTGCCGACGTCAATACCACGGGTCGGCTCGTCGAGGATCAGGAAATCCGGATTTGTCAGAAGCCATCGTCCGATGATTACCTTCTGCTGATTACCGCCGGACAGCGATTTGATCGGTGTCTCGCGGGAGGCTGTCTTGATCTGGAGCATCTCGATGTACTTATCCGTAAATTCTTCCTGCTGTTTCCGGCTTAAAAGGTGAAAGATACCGCGTTTTGCCTGAAGTGCCATGATCAGGTTTTCACGAACAGACAAATCTGCGATAATGCCCTCATTTTTACGATCCTCCGGCAGATATGCCATGCCTGCATTCATCGACATGAGCGGATGACGGGCTGTAAGCGTTTTTCCGTTTACTTTCAGCTCGCCTTCATCCGGTTTTTCCGCTCCATACAGGACACGTACGGTTTCGGAACGGCCGGATCCGAGAAGACCGGTAAAGCCAACGACCTCTCCCTTATGAATAACAAGATCAAAGGGTTTGATGTAACCCTTCTTTCCAAGTCCGACTGCCTTGATAACGACATCGTCATCACCATGCTTTTCTTCTGACCTGGAATTCTTGATCGCAGCCAGATCATCAAAATCTTTTCCCATCATCTTTGCCACCAGCTGGACTCTCGGAAGCTCTGCCGTTGTAAACTGGCCAACCAGCTGTCCGTTTCTCAGTACCGTGATCTTGTCACAGACTGCATAAACCTGTTCCAGGAAATGCGTAACAAAAATGATGCCGACACCTTCTGCTTTCAGGCGACGCATCAGAGTAAACAGCTTTTCTACTTCTCCGTCATCCAGAGAAGAAGTCGGCTCATCCAGAATCAATACCTTCGCAGACATATCCACTGCACGTGCGATCGCTACCATCTGCTGGATCGCGATCGAATAATTATCGATCGTCTGTGTTACATCTGCATGTATGTCAAGGTCCTGCAGCAGTTTGCCGGCCTTTTTATTCATCGTTTTCCAGTCAATCAATCCGCCTTTTCGCGGTTCACGTCCGATAAACAGATTCTCTGCCACAGTCAGATTCGGACAAAGATTGACCTCCTGATACACTGTACTGATGCCCCGGTTCTGTGCTTCCTGCGGACTGCGGTTCACAATTGCATGGTCGCAGCCATCGATCAGGATCTCTCCTGTCTCAAATTCCTCTACCCCCGTCAACACCTTGATCAGGGTAGATTTTCCAGCTCCGTTTTCCCCCATCAGGGCATGGATCTCGCCTTTTTTTAAGGTAAAATCCACATTCTGCAGAGCTTTTACACCCGGGAATGTCTTATAAATATGCCTCATCTCAAGAACGGAATCCTTTTCCATAAAAGCTTTGCCTCCTTATCTGAAAAAAGAGGCGCGGGGAAGGAAACCTAAGCCTCCGGCCCCGCGCCTCCTAAAAGCGATTGCCTGTCCGATTATTTTCGATTATTTGCAATTAGTACGCTCTTGTCTTTAAGATTTCTTCCAGATCCATGCTGGTATCGAAGTATGCTTCATCTACGTACTGGATCTTCTCAACTTCTTCGCCCTTCTCCAGCTTCTGGATGATCTCAGCTACACGCGGACCATGAAGCGGGTTGCACTCGAAGGTTGCGTTTAAATCACCTGCAATCATGGATTCAAATGCTGCCTTTACAGAGTCAAAGCTTACAACGATGATGTCGCCCTCCGGACCACAGGTCTTGCCTGCTGCCTTGATCGCATCGATCGCACCAAATGCTTCGTTATCATTCTCACAGATTACTACATCGATATCATCATAGCTCTTTAAGAAGGACTCCATAACTTCCTGTCCTTTTGCCTGAGTAAACTCACCGGACTGTCTGTCAAGCATCTTCCAGTTGGAATGCTCTTTCAGCTTGTTGTCCATGCCCTCAGTACGGCCAACCTGCGCAGATGCACCGATGGTACCCTGAATGGTAACCATATTGATTTCTTCGTCGCTGCGTCCCTGCTTCTCTAAATAATCAGCCAGCCAGTCACCACAGGTTTCACCTTCTTTTACAAAGTTTCCGCCAACCCATGCCTCATACAGGCTGTCATCGGAAAGCTGCATCTGACGGTCAGAAAGAATAACCGGGATACCAGCCTCTTTTGCCTCTTCCAGAACAGTCTCCCAGCCTGTTTCAACTACCGGAGCAACTACGATGTAGTCAACACCCTGCTGGATGAAGGAACGGATAGCCTTGATCTGATTCTCCTGTTTCTGCTGCGCATCATCAAAGATCAGCTTATAGCCATTTTCTTCGGTAAAGGTGGATTTGAAGGATTCGGTGTTCGCGGTTCTCCAGTCAGACTCAGCACCAACCTGTGCATAACCAACCGTGATCAGTTCGCCGTCTGCTGCCTCTTTTTTCTCTTCTGCAGCAGCTGCAGTAGTTTCTGCTGCCTCTGCCTTGGTCTCTGCCGGAGCTGCTGTCGTTTTGTCAGCCGGATTGCTTGTACATGCAGTTACAGACAAAGCCATTGCGGTTGCTAAAGCTGCGGACATTAATTTTTTTCTCATACTGTTTCCTCCTTTAAGAACCAATCGATTTATTTTGTAAGCCCATTATACTAAATGCTCCGTCATTTTCATACGGAGCATCTTTGGAAAAAGGTATGTTATTTTTTACCATTTCAGATTCTTTTTTGTAGCTGTCAAAACCACTGCGGCACAAAATACATTTTTTTATGATAATGTTATGAATTCTTTCGATTTCCAAGGTAAATCTTAAAGCAGGTACCGATATTTTTTTCTGATTCCACTAATATTTCTGCCTGATCTCCATAGTAGATCCGCACTCGCTGCGCAACATTGTGCAGTCCGAATCCGCCATTTCCGATCGGCTGCAGTTCCTCTCCCGGTTCCAGTCTGAGTTTTTTTCTTACTGCCGCAAGCTCGGTCTCATCCATGCCGATCCCGTTATCCTCAATCTCAAAAACCAGCCCGTTGCGGTCCTCGTAGCCGCGAATCAGGATACAGCCGCCGCCCCGCTTATTTTTAATGCCATGATAAAGAGCATTTTCCACGAGCGGCTGCAAGAGCATCTTCAAGACAATCCTCTGCCGGATCGAAGGTTCAATTTCGATCGAATAATCGAGGATATCCTCATAACGGATTTTCTGGATTTTTAAATAGCTTCGGATATGAGACTCTTCTTCCTCTATCGTAACAAATTCCCGTCCTCCTGAAAGAACCGTCCGGAAGAAATCGCTCAGATCGGTTGTCATCTCGACCACCTGACGATTGTTTCCGCCTTCCGCCATCCAGACAATGGAATCCAGCGTGTTATAGAGAAAATGCGGACTGATCTGCTCCTGAAGGAGCCGCAGCTCCAGCTCACGCAGATTTTTCTGCTCCTGTCTTGTCTTATCCAGAAGACGACGGATACGGTCACTCATCTGATTGAAGGCCTGCGCCAGAACACTGATCTCCTCCAGACCTCCTGTCCGGGCCCGCGCATCCAGATTTCCGCTGCCGAGCTGTTCAGCAGTCTGTCTCAGTTCCCGTAATGGATCTGTGATCGATCTTGTGATTGCCGCGGAACAGCAGCTTCCGACGATCAGTACCATTGCCAGAAGGGCCAGATATCCCTGCATCCGGTCCGCCATTTTCAGCTTCAGTTCATTCTGCAGATGCTCCATATTGATGGTCTCATAATAGATATACTGCGTAATGTATTCCTGGATCATGGAACAAAGTCCCTGGATATCATTCTCCCAGATACTGACATTTTCATCGTATTTTCCGCCTTCAGCGGAATTCGCGATCATTTTATCCACAGCCCGCTCCAGCGAATCCAGACACGACAGGATGCCGCGGATCTTAATATCACAGTCTGACCCTGCTTCCCGGTCGATCGTTTTTTCAAAGGCCTGTCTTGCCGACGCAATCAGGCTATGTGGATTTTTGACAACAGTCGCATACTTGGTCGTTCCCTCCACAATATCTCCGTTTTCAAACTGCCCGGCATCGATCAGACCGATCATAACCCGATACATCGAATATTCCATATCCTCTTTAAAAGACAGATTATAATTATTCGCGATCTTCAGATTTTCCATAATCCCATCATAAGCACCGGAATACGATTCGAACATATTCTGTATTCCCAGTACCATGCCGGTAAGCGGGATCGCAATGACAAACAGGAGAAAAATCAGCCGTGCGCGTAAAGACAGGACCGCATGTTTTCGATTGATCTGTTCCGGTCTGAGCGTTCGGATCTCATTTTGTTCTGTATATTCTTTTTTATCCATATTCCCCTCAGTTTTATTCCTGACGAAGCTGACTGGCCTTATAATCCTTTGGTGACTGGCCCATAGCTTTTTTAAAGGCGGCACTGAAATAATGAGCATCATTGTAGCCGACCTGCTCTCCGATCTCCGATGTACGGTAAGATGTACACTTAAGGAGCTCACATGCACGCTCCATGCGCACCTGGGTCAGATATTCCACAAAATTCTGCCCGGTTTCCTGCTTAAAGATCGAGCTGAAATAGCTTGGACTGACTCCGATATGTGCAGCGATCTGGTTCAGAGAAAGGTCGCTCTGGTTAAAATGCTCACGTATAAAATTCTTTGCATCCCGGATCACACTTCCGTAACGATCCTGTGAAACACTGTCTCTCGCCTGCAGTGCAATCCGGAATTCTTCCTTGAGATACTCCTTTGTCATTTCGACATTTCCTATTACCTTCGGAACCATCTGAATGTTGACAGCCTGCTCCGGAATATCGGACAGCTCTGCCTTAATTCTTTTTAAGAATTCCTGTATACAATAGAAAATATCCATAGTCATATACTGCCGCAAAAGCAGGGACTGGTAATTATGTTCTCCGATCGCTGCGAAATACTCCTCCACAAATGCATCACATTCATCGACAGAACCAAGCTTGAGAAAATCACTGACAAGCTTTCTGTCTACGCCCTTATAGTCTGTCTGATCCAAAAACTCTGTGTACTTTTCATAACTGACAAAATAGCGTTCCAGAAGTCTGGACTTTTCCTGCTCCTCCAAAATTGCGTCGGCGGCCTTACGGAGGGCCTCGATCAGACCGGCGGAAGTAACCGGCTTTAACAGATAATCATTGATCCCAATCTTGATTGCTTCTTTCGCATATTCAAATTCATTGTAGCCGCTGAGGATAATGATCTTTGTCGCAGGAAGTGCTTTTTTCACCAGCCTGCTCAGCTGCAGCCCATCCATAAACGGCATTTTAATATCCGTTACCAAAATATCCGGCTTTGTTTTCATGATCAGCGGGTATGCATATTCCCCATCCCCTGCTTCACCGACAAATTCAAAACCATTGGCATTCCAGTCTATATGATCCCGAATCCCACGCCGGATGATTGCCTCATCTTCTACCAGAAATACTTTTACCATATCGTTATCCCCCCCGGATCCGCCTCTCATAAAGAACTTTAATCTATATTTATTAATATTAACCCATTCTGTCCAAAACCGCAAGAAAGTTTCACAATCAAGAAAGGGCAGGCTTACCATAGTCTCTCCCCTATGGCAGCCTGCCTTTCTTTTCATTTTAGCACTTCAATGATTTACTGGATAAATAATGTATTGACATCCAGGGGCTCATCAATCATGCCGGACTCCAGCATAAAATCTGCGGTTTTCTGGAAGCCTTCCTTGTCATCGTCGCTGATGTCCAGGGAGAAATCGTAGTAGCCGTACATCTCTTTGACAGCTTCCTCATCCAGATCCAGTTCCTTGGCCACGATACTTATGGTCTCATCCGGATTCTCTTTCATGAAGTCTGCAATCTCCTGCTGGGATTTCTCCAGCTGCGCGATAACTTCCGGATGCTCATCATAGAATTTCTGTGTGGTTGCTACTGCAATGATGGCATTGATAAGGCCCTCCCCATCGCTCACCTTGTGGCAGCCCTGCTTCTCTGCGTTGTAAGCAGCTGCGCCTGCCAGTAAAGCTACATCTACGCTGCCGCCGTCCAGACCGGCTTTTGCGTCCGGAATGCTCATATTCACGTAATTGACATCATCCAGGGTCATATCCGCCTGTGCCAGGTAAGATACTAACAGCTCATGCAGGTTGGTTCCGGTCGGACCTGCAATGGTCTTGCCCTTTAAGCTTTCCGGGCTGTTTAAGGTATCATCCTTAGAATACATGCAGAATGCCTTCGGAGAACGGCTGTACATATTTAATACCTTGATATCCGCGCCGTTTGCTGCAGACAGGATCACGGAGGTTGCGCCAACTGCGTACAGAACCTGCACATCGCCAGATGCCAGCGCCTGAGTCTGGTCTGCTCCGGAAGTCAGCTCCGCGTAATCTGTGGTAATGCCCATCTCTCCGAAGTCCTTTGCAAAGATACCCTGATTCTTCTCGATGATGGTCGGTACATTCAACGGGGAGGTAACGTAGGTAAATACCAGCTTGTTCAGATCCGATTTTGCTGTCTCACTCTCCTCTGCGGTAGTTTCTTCTACAGTGGTCTCCTCTGCCACGCTCTCAGCGGCAGTGCTCTCTGCCTCAGTCTCTTTTTGGGAGCTGCCGCATCCGGTCAGGGATGATACGGTCATGCATGCCGCAAGACCCAGTGCGATCCATTTTCTCATAATTGTGTTCCTCCTCTAGTTCATAAAATTTAAGTTGTTTATAATATCCCGTTTCAGGGAAATAAAACCGTCATTCAGGAGATTTCGCTCCTCTGCCGGTGTCTCCACCGGGTAAACTTTCTTCACCAGTCCTTTTTCAATGACTACGATCCGGTCTCCCAGAATCAATGCCTCATCAATGCTGTGGGTTACAAACAGGATGTTGCTGTGTTTTACCTTCTGCACCCGAAGAAGCTCTTTCTGCATCTGTTCCCTGGTGAAATAATCAAGAGCCGCAAATGGCTCATCCATCATGATAAAGTCCGGCTCGTAGGCCAGTGCCCTGGCAATGGCCGTCCGCTGCTTCATACCGCCGGAAAGCTGGGACGGATAGGCTTTCTCAAAGCCGGAAAGTCCCACGGTCCCGATCAGAGCCTGAATCTTTTCTTTATCCTGCTCCGCTTTTTTCAGGCCAAACACCACATTGTCCCAGACCGTCAGCCATGGCATCAGCCGAGGCTCTTGAAACACAAAGGCCGTCTTGTGATTTCCTTCCCACAGAACTTCTCCGGAGTCAGCCGCCTCCAGGCCGCCAGTCAGCCGCAGAAGCGTAGTCTTGCCGCAGCCGCTCTGCCCCAGAATTACCGTGATCTGCCCCTGCGGAATATCCAGATCAATGCCATTTAAAACCGGTACATTCCGGTCTTCCACCTGATAGGATTTCCGTATATTTTTCAGTTTAATTCCAGCCATTTTCTCCGGATCCTTTCAAAAAGATACTGATGAGCGCACCGAAGATCCGGTCCGTCACATAACCCACAACCCCAATCACCAGAATGCCCACAATAACCTTATCCGTGCGGGACATCTGCTGTGCGAAGAGGATCATATGACCCAGTCCTGTGGATGCTGCCACCATCTCCGCACCGATAATGGCGCGCCAGCTGTAACCAAGTCCAATGCGCATGCCCACCAGAATATCTGCCATGGCGTAGGGAAGCACAATACGAAAAAACTTTTGTCGCTCGGAATATTCAAACACAGTACCGACCTCCAGAAGCTTCTTGTCACAGCTGGTAAAGCCCTTTACAATATTTAAATACATCGGAAAGAACGAAGCCAGTACAATAATGACTGTCTTGGTAGTCTCCCCAATACCGCACCACAAAATCAGAAGCGGAATCATGCTGAGAGGCGGCACGTTGCGGAAAAACTGGACTGCATGTTCATAGTAACCGGAGATTCCCGGAAACAGTGCCCGGAACATGCCAAGCACAAAGGCCAGCACAAAGGCAATAGCAAAGCCCTTCAGAACACGCAGGAAGCTGATGCCGATATCCCGTGCCAGTTCCCCACTCTGCAGCATTTTCAAAAAGCTGCGGAAAACCTTTTCCGGCGGCGGAAGAACATAGGCACTTAAAATTTCAGTCTTGCAGACCAGATACCAGATGACAAATACAATAACCACACCGGCCAAGGGCTGCGACCAGGATTTAATTGCTTTGTATGCTGAGGAGGCACCTGCAGTGTTTTTGCTGATTTTTTTGTTCATCGTACTCCATCTCCCATGTGACAGCCCTTCGGGCAGTAAAGAAGTTCCAGAAGCAACGGCTTGCGCCCCGCATCTGCTATCACTGCTCCTATATTCTGACTTCCTGCTGTTCCAGACATCATCCTGTCTTCCGATTCACCTTCCGATGTCCTGCTTCGCTCCTCCAGATAATCCTCAATGTCTTCCCGACCGCTCAAACTCACCACCGGCACAGAAAGTCCCGTAAAAAATCCCGGCGGGATCGGACTGGCCTCCGGTGCCGGCTCCAACGATTCTCCGAGTTCTGAAAAAAAATCCTTCCAGCTCACAAAACGGGTATGCGGCAATTCCAGCGCATTTCCCTGTTCTGCCAGGATCCGGCAGGGTGTAGTGATGATCTTCTCTCCATCTGCCAGGTCCGCCCGTGCGCTGAGTTCTCTGGCACAGTGGATCAGGATTGGCTCGATATCCGCCACCTGAATGAAAAGATTTCTTTCCTCATTGTATCGTTCTATCAGATTCACAGCCTCCGGACACCTGGCATCTGCCACCGTTCCATCTGCATGTTCCATCAGCTCCGCATACTGCTTCAGCACAATGCCGCTCCAGTCTTCCTGACAGCGCACCTGGGTAAGCTGGTGTTCTGTTAAAATCCTTTTTAAATTCTGTTCCGATACCATACGTTCTGATACCGGGTTGATCCATAAATATGTCAAATGATTCTCTCCTCGCCTTCGAGTGTTGATTAGCCATTGCTAACCATCAATGAATAGAATACCAAACGTGTAGGCTTTTGTCAAATTAATTTCACCGCCAAACCACGAAATACATTTTTTCCTATCTCCTTTTCACTTCGTAGATATCTGCTCTGCGGTTCTTCAGTACCGGTACTTTCTGACGGATCTTATCCTCATAATCCAGGTCAATGTCTGTATAGAACATACCAGCCTCGTCTCTTGCCTTTGCAATTATGGTTCCCCACGGGTCAATGACCATGCTGTGTCCGTATGCGAGGAATTCATGCTTCTGACCAATCTGATCTGCTGCCACAATGTAGCAGGCATTTTCAATGGCACGGGTCCTGAGGATGCACTCCCAATGCTCCTTGCCTGTTGCCATGGTAAAGCTGGCCGGTGTAAAGATCACCTGTGCCCCCTCCAGTGTCATGATACGGTAAAGCTCCGGAAAACTGATGAGCTTCGCGCCATTTGCTGCCGCTTCATCGATACACTGACAGGCATACTTTACATTCGCACCTTTGTCGTTGCGGGAATCCATCTGTACTACCGCAATCCTGTATTTACGCAGATTTTCCATGGCATATCTCCTTATAAGAAAAATGAAAAATAATTTATCTTGGCATATTTATATACAAAAAATCCAGACATTGCTGTCTGGATCAATATGACCTCGCCGGGAATCGAACCCGGGTTTACGCCGTGAGAGGGCGTCGTCTTAACCGCTTGACCACGAGGCCTTATTAAATTTTATGGGCATGTACCCTCAAAACCACATATTGAATTTCATCCGTTTTTCTTCGTTTTCGCGGTTATTCATAGGTCTTCGACCTATTTCATAACATTAGCTTCGCCAATGTTTCGTCCAATCCATCCAAGTCCTTATGGAAGTAAACTTCCAACGGCCTTCTCTGTCTTGTCCGAACCGCTCCCTAAACCATATTGGATAAGCCCTCGACCTATTAGTGACAGTCAGCTGCACATGTTACCATGCTTCCACCTCTGC
>NZ_QUIV01000039.1:0-15297 GCF_003480315.1 Clostridium sp. AM33-3
TAACATGTGCAGCTGACTGTCACTAATAGGTCGAGGGCTTAACCAAGACGGTTTAGGTAGAAAACGGATGAAATTCAATATGTGGTTTTGAGGGTACATGTATTATATAATGCGCGAGTGGCTCAGTTGGTGGAGTACGACCTTGCCAAGGTCGGGGTCGCGGGTTCGAGTCCCGTCTCGCGCTCTCAATGAAGCGAAAGCCTTTAGTTATGAAGGCTTTCGCTTTTTTTCTTAGCGGAACAAAAGCCACCATATTCTGAGGCTGCATCTCATTTGACGGCAGACAAAGGATAGTGTATAATAGCGAATACTGCGGCAACGCAGGGAAGCGTTTTGCCACGATGAAGTTTAATCATTAAATTGGGCAAAATGGGGGAATACAAGGAGGTTAAATAAGAAGAATATGAAACAACGAGAAACCTTTCAATCAAGGATGGGATTCCTGCTCTTGTCTGCAGGATGCGCCATTGGTATCGGGAATGTGTGGCGCTTTCCCTATGTGGTAGGAGCAAACGGCGGTGGTATTTTTGTTTTAATCTATCTGCTGTTTCTGGCTATCATGGGAGTACCGGTTCTTTCTATGGAATTTGCGGTTGGGCGTGCCAGCCGTAAGAGTCCGGTAAAAGCGTACCAGGAGCTGGAAAAGCCGGGCAGCAAGTGGCATCTGCATGGCTACGTGGCGCTGCTGGGCAACTATGTATTAATGATGTTTTACACTACGGTAGCAGGATGGATGCTGTACTATTTCTATAGCTTTGCTACTGGTGCATTTTCCGGATTGCATACGGAAGATGTCCAGGGAATGTTTGGGGAGATGCTGGCCAGCCCGGGCCTTAATGTATTCTGGATGGCAGTGGTTGTCATTGTTGGTATTCTGATTTGCTCTCTGGGCCTGCAGGCAGGTGTAGAACGGATCACTAAGGTCATGATGATCGGTCTGTTATCTCTGATGCTCATTTTGGCAGTTCATGGTGTATTCCTCGAGGGCGGCATGGAAGGCCTGAAATTTTACCTGCTTCCGGATCTGGAGAAGATGAAGTCCGTAGGCATCGGTCAGGTTATTGTGTCTGCGATGAACCAGTCCTTCTTCACCTTAAGCCTGGGTATCGGTGCTATGGCTATTTTCGGAAGTTATCTTGAGAAAGATAACACTCTGTTAGGGGAGTCTGTAAACGTAGCAATTCTGGATACGTTTGTGGCAATTACTGCAGGTCTGATCATTTTTCCGGCGTGTTTTGCGTTTGGTGTGAATCCGGACAGCGGACCAAGCCTGATCTTCATTACATTGCCGAACGTATTCATTTCCATGATCGGCGGACGTATCTGGGGAAGCCTGTTCTTTCTGTTTATGTCCTGCGCGGCGCTTTCTACCGTTATCGCAGTATTCGAGAACATCATTGCCTGCGACATGGAGCTGTTTGAGATCGATCGTAAAAAATCCGCAAGGATTAATGTGGTCCTGATTATTTTATTGTCACTTCCATGCGCACTGGGCTATAATGTACTCGGTGGTTTTGAGCCGCTGGGCGCCGGCAGTTCTGTGCTGGATCTGGAGGATTTCCTGGTGAGCAATATTCTGCTTCCGCTGGGGTCTCTGGTTTATTTGTTATTTACAACCTGGGATTTCGGATGGGGCTTTGACAAATACCGCGCTGAGGCGAATGAGGGTGTCGGATTAAAGGTTCCGGCATGGATTCGCGGTTATGTAAAATACATATTGCCGATCATGATTATGGGGCTGTTCATTCAGGGAATCTGGGTGAAATTTTTCGCCTGATTGAAAATAATATTTCAAGTTTTTTACAAAACTGACTAAAATCATCTCGCAAAGCAGAGATAAAAGATTCTGAGAGCACTTTAGAAAACCAAGGGAGGAACGCATATGATCCGTTGCTGTATTTTTGATCTGGATGGGACTTTATTGAACACACTGGATGCACTGACCTACACGACCAATCTGACTTTGAAGGAGTTTGGATATGGTCCGGTGGATCCGGAACACATCAAACAATTTGTGGGAGATGGATACCGGATGCAGGTGAAGCGTGCACTGATGTACAGTGGAGATAAGGAACTCCTTCATTATGAAGAGGCACTTTCTGCCTACACCAGACTGTTTGCGGAGCATTGTCTTTACCATGTGCGGCCTTATGAGGGAATTCCTGAGCTGCTTCAGGAATTAAAGGCCCGGGGAATCCGCATTGCAGTTCTTTCCAACAAGCCCCATGCCCGGACTGTAGAGAATATTGAGGCAGTCTTTGGAAAAGGATATTTTGATATTGTGGCCGGGCAGAAGGACGATGTCCCGAAGAAGCCGGATCCGGCAGGTGTGAACCGGATTCTGGAGGAGTTTGGATGCAAGCCGGAGGAGTGCCTGTACTTTGGTGATACGAATACGGATATGCAGACTGGCCTGAATGCAAAGGCCCACACCGTAGGCGTGACCTGGGGATTCCGTGACCGGGCCGAGCTGGAAGCATTTCATCCGGACTTTGTCATTGATGACCCGAAGATGGTAACAAATCATATTCTTGCTTCATTTTCTTAAGTGGAAGAGGAAAAATATTGTTGTTCATCGGCAAAATCCGTTGCTGTTTGCTTGCGCAACGCGTGAACAGCAACAAAAAATGCACAAAAAAGGAGGAATCTGCGGATTTCCTCCTTTTTTCAAGCTCTGGCACTTGATTAATTTCGGAAATTCGTTATAATGTTTAAGTATATATTTATATTTATGCATATTATTCATTGAAAGATGAATAAATGTGAAAGAGGAGGAATATTATGAAGAAGAAAATCGCGGCATTATCTATGGCAGCATGTATGGCAGCTTCTGTAACCGCCTGCGGCGGCAGCAAACCGGCAGAGACTACTGCAGCAGCAACTGAGGCAGAGACCACTGCAGCTGAGTCAGCAGCAGAAGAGAGCAGCGCAGAGGAGACAAAGGCAGCAGCTGATATCGAGACAGTGACTCCTGGAAAGCTGACCGTAGCAACCAGCCCGGACTTTGCTCCGTACGAGTTCTATGCGATCGGTGAGGACGGCACTCCGAAGCTGGCAGGCTTTGACATGGATCTGGCCCAGTACATTGCTGATTATCTTGGCCTTGAGTTAGAGGTTGTAACCGTAGATTTCGATGGTGTCATCAGTGAGCTGCAGACCAAATCGGTTGATCTGGGCATGGCCGGACTTTCCCCGGACGAGAAACGTATGGGCATTATGGATTTCTCTGATCTGTACTACATGGGAGGACAGTCTTTAGTAACCGTGAAAGATAACGCAGAGAAATACAACAGCTTTGAAGCAATCAACAAGCCGGATGTATCCGTAGGTGCGCAGGTTGGTTCCATTCAGATGGATCTGGCAAACGAGAACAGCCCGGAAGCCGACATTGTAGGACTGCCGAAGGTTACCGATATCATTTCTGAACTGCTGACCGGCAAGATGGATGCTGCTTACATTGAGACTGATGTAGCAAAGAGCTATCAGAAAAACTATCCGGAGCTGACCCTGGTTATGGACGTACCGTACGATGCTGAGGGTTCAGCAATCGGCGTTTGCAAGGGTAATGAGGCACTGTTAGCAGGCGTAAACGAAGCAATCGCAGCCGCAAAAGAGGATGGCAGCCTTGAGAAGTTCATCGCTGACGCCGGCGAGCTTGCAGCAGGCGAGAAATACGAGGGTCTTCTGGACGCAGAAGGAAACGTTCAGAACTAATACTGAAAGGAGCACCTGATGAGTCAATTTGTTCAATGGAGCAATTTCTCCAAAATTGCGCCGTATGCTGAGCTGTTCAGGCAGGGCATTGTTGTAACGGTCCTGTTATCCGTATTTACGGTAGCAATCGGCTTTTGCATCGCGCTGATACTGGCACTGATGAGAATGTCCAATGTCCGTCCATTCCGGGCACTGGGCCTTGATAAAGACGGTCACATGCGCGAAGGCGGTCCGCTAGTCTGGATCAGCCGCTTTAATCCGCTGTCTTTCCTGGCTACAGCGTATGTCGAGATTCTGCGTTCCACGCCGGTCATCGTGCAGGTGTTTATCATCTACTACGGTGTGTTTGGCATTGTCCAGCTTCCGTCTTTCCAGATTTTCGGATTTATCAAGTTCAGTCGTTTCTTCCCGGGTGTTGTGGCCCTGGGCATGAACTCCGGCGCTTATCTGTGTGAGATCATCCGTGCGGGGATCCAGTCCATTGACGGCGGACAGACCGAGGCGGCCCGTTCCCTGGGCCTGTCCCAGACTCAGAACCTGCGTTATATCATTTTTCCGCAGGCACTCAAGAACATTCTCCCGGCGATTGCCAATGAGTTTGTTGTTATCATCAAGGAGTCTGCAATCACGTACACCATTGGTGTACAGGATATCATGTCTGCTGTAAATGCAGTCAAGGGTGCAACCTTTATTATCGTGGAGCCTCTGCTGGTGGCAACGGCAATTTATTTCTGCCTCTGCTTCCCGACTTCCAAGATCATTGCATATTTTGAGAGGAGAATGAGCCGTGGCGACAAACGATAGTATGATTCAGGTAAAAGATTTAAAGAAGCATTATAAGATGGGCACCATCAGAGCCCTGGATGGCGTGACGGTCAACATCAACAAAGGGGATGTGATGGCTGTCATCGGACCATCCGGTTCCGGAAAGTCTACTTTCCTGCGCAGTCTGAACCTGCTGGAGGAGCCGACCGGTGGTGCCATCATTTTTAGCGGTGTGGATATCACCAAGAAGAAATATCGGGATGAAAATGGAAAGACCGTAAAACTGGACATCGATGCCCTGCGTCAGCGCATGGGCATGGTGTTCCAGCATTTTAATCTGTTCCCGCACATGACGATTCTGGAGAACATGGTGCTTGCACCGATGAAGGTAAAAGGTGTCAGCCGCGCAGATGCGGAGAAGAAAGCTTTGGAGCTATTAGACCGTGTGGGTTTAAAAGACCGCGCGGACGCGTATCCGATCCAGCTTTCCGGAGGACAGAAGCAGCGAGTGGCCATTGTGCGTGCATTGGCAATGGAGCCGGAGGTGATGCTCTTTGATGAGCCGACTTCCGCGCTGGATCCGGAGATGGTAGGCGAGGTTCTGGATGTTATGAAGGAACTGGCTCACGAGGGCATGACTATGGTAGTTGTAACCCATGAGATGGGATTTGCAAAAGAGGTTGGAAACCGCGTGCTCTTCATGGCAGACGGAAAGCTGCTGGAAGAGGGAACGCCGGAGGAAATCTTTGACCATCCGAAGCATGAGCGTCTGAAAGAATTTCTTGCGAAAGTTTTATAAGGAATACGATGAGAGGTGCCGGGATTTTTCCGGCGCCTTTTTGCGATAAGATGTAATGAGAGTGAAATTATTTTGGAGACGGACAGGAGAAAACAAGTGACAGAAGAAAAAAAAGAGGCCCTGGCGGCCATTGAAGCCAGAAAAGAACTGATTTGTAATGTGGCAGACCATATCTGGGAGTATGCGGAGTTATCCCTTCAGGAATTTAAGTCGGCAGCTCTTTACTGTGAGGTACTGGAGAAAGAAGGATTCCGCGTGAAAAAAGGTATCAGCGGCATAGAAACGGCATTTTCCGCAAGCTATGGAAGCGGCCGTCCTGTGATTGGCCTTCTGGCAGAGTATGATGCGCTTTCCGGCTTATCCCAGATTGCCGGCTGCACCGAGGAGAAGCCGCTTAAGGAAGGCGGAAGCGGCCACGGTTGTGGTCATAATATCCTTGGGGCAGGTGCCATGGCAGCAGCCTTTGGTGTGAAGGCTTATCTGGAACAAAATCAGACAGCAGGCACGGTGATCCTGTATGGCTGCCCGGGAGAAGAGGGCGGTGCGGCCAAGGCCTTTATGGCAAGAGATGGTGTCTGGAAGAATCTGGATGCGGCGTTAACCTGGCATCCGGATGATGTAAATGAAGTAGCGACCGGTTCCTCCAATGCCTGCATCCAGACTCAGTACAAGTTCCACGGCACTGCTTCTCATGCAGCAGGGGCACCTGAGCTGGGACGCAGCGCGCTGGATGCGGTGGAATTGATGAATACCGGCGTCCAGTATCTGCGGGAGCATATGAGTGATAAGGCGCGCATCCATTATGCCATTACGGATGCCGGCGGCTGCAGCCCGAATGTAGTGCAGGCGAAAGCCAGTGTCCTTTATATGGTGCGCTCCAATCACGTGGCAGAGGCCGTGGAGCTGCAGAAGCGGGTGGACAAGATCGCCCAGGGCGCAGCGCTGATGACGGAGACCACGTTTGAGAAGAAATTCATTGACGGTGTGGCAGATACCATAAGCAATTTCGCGTTAGAGCGTGTGCTTTACCGTAACTATGAAGAGCTGGGCGTGCCTTCTTATACCGATGAGGAGAATGCCTTTGCAGATACGCTGTGCAAAACCTATATGGGAAATGACCGGATTCCGGGTGTTGCAGCAGAACATGATGAAACTGCGCGGGAGCAGGTTGCCGCTATGCAGAAGGCCTGCGGCCATTCCATGAACGCGTTCCTGGCGCCGCTGTACCAGAAAAATGCGTTTCAGGCAGGTTCGACCGATGTAGGCGATGTGAGCTGGCTGACTCCGACGGCACAGATCCATGTGGCAGCATGGCCGAACGGCTGCCCGGGTCACAGCTGGCAGAATGTTTCCTGTGACCGTACCGAGATCGGTCATAAGGCAGCAGTCCATGCAGGAAAGGTGCTGGCAGCTGCAGCCATTGACCTGTTTAACCAGCCGGAGATATTAAAAGAGGCACGGGAAGAGTTTGAAAAGCGCACGGCAGCAGGATTTGTGAGCCCGGTTCCGGCGGATGCGGTTCCAACCATTCCAGATTGAGTTCACAGAAGAAACACAAAGAGTTTAGAAAGTTTTAACAGGAGCGGGGGTTTAAAAACCTCTGCTCTTGTTGTATACTAAATAGAACAGAAATAAAAATATTCTGGAAATCATCGTAACTGGGAGAATATTGCAGACAGTTACAAAACAAAAGACATAAGGAGAATATAGTATGGGTATGAAAGAAGACGGACCGAAGCGGCCTAATAAAAAGCTGCTTTACTACTATGGAATCATCCTTCTGATCACGATTCTGCTGAATGCGCTGGTTATGCCGGCTCTGGCAGAACGGTCTGTGACAGAAGTAACCTACGATCAGTTCCTGGATATGCTGGACAACAAGCAGATTGCAGGTGTTACAAGAGGGGACAATCAGCTGACGTTCTGGACGGAGGATGTGCAGCAGGCACTGAATGGCCAGCTTCCGTTAAAATCCTGGAAGACGGCAGAT
Source organism: Clostridium sp. AM33-3 (assembly GCF_003480315.1). GTDB lineage: Bacteria > Bacillota > Clostridia > Lachnospirales > Lachnospiraceae > Brotaphodocola. Next base: position 7,269 of record NZ_QUIV01000039.1, read on the forward strand.
ATCAAGCTTTATAAGACCGGCTTATGGCCGGATGAAGATCTGACAGCCCGACTGCGGAATGCCGGGATCACGTTCTCAGAATCTATCCCAACCCAGGCATCGCCGCTGCAGAATTTTATTTTTAATTGGGTGCTGCCAATCCTGATGTTTGTGATCATCGGCCAGATCCTCAGCAAGAGCATGGCGAAACGGATGGGCGGCATGGGAAATGCCATGACCTTCGGAAAGTCCAATGCCAAGATCTATGCGGAGACTGAGACCGGCAAGACCTTTGCAGATGTAGCCGGTCAGGAAGAGGCAAAGGAAGCTTTAAAGGAAATCGTGGATTTCCTTCATAATCCGCAGAAATATGCAGATATCGGTGCAGTTCTGCCAAAGGGCGCACTGCTTGTAGGCCCTCCCGGAACCGGTAAGACTCTGCTGGCGAAAGCAGTAGCCGGTGAGGCACATGTCCCGTTCTTCTCCATCTCCGGTTCGGAATTTGTAGAGATGTTCGTCGGTATGGGTGCGGCCAAGGTGCGTGACCTGTTCAAGCAGGCGAATGAGAAGGCACCGTGTATCGTATTCATCGATGAGATCGACACCATTGGTAAGAAGCGTGACGGTTCCGGCTTTTCTGGAAATGACGAGCGGGAACAGACCTTAAACCAGCTGCTGACCGAGATGGACGGCTTTGATGGCCGCAAGGGCGTTGTTATTCTGGCAGCGACCAACCGTCCGGAGTCTCTGGACAAGGCGCTCCTTCGACCGGGCCGTTTTGACCGGCGGATCCCGGTAGAGCTTCCGGATCTGAAGGGGCGTGTGGCAATCCTGAAGGTTCATGCAAAGAATGTAAAGCTTGGAAGTGACATTGACTTTGACGCCATCGGACGCGCAACCTCCGGTGCCAGTGGTGCAGAGCTCGCCAATATTATCAATGAAGGCGCACTGCGTGCAGTCCGTCAGGGCCGCGCATTTGTGACTCAGGCAGATCTGGAAGAGAGTGTGGAGGTTGTCATTGCCGGATATCAGCGAAAGGATGCTGCCGTTTCCATCAACGAGAAGCGCATCGTCTCTTATCATGAGGTAGGACACGCACTGGTGGCAGCATGTCAGAGCAACAGTGCCCCGGTGCATAAGATCACCATTATCCCGCGTACCTCCGGTGCCCTGGGCTACACCATGCAGGTGGAAGAGGGCGAGCGCTTCCTGATGAGCAAGGAAGAGGCCTTAAACAAGATTGCGACTCTGACCGGCGGACGTGCCGCAGAGGAATTCATCTTTCATTCCATTACGACCGGTGCAGCCAATGATATTGAACAGGCCACCAAAATGGCGCGGGCCATGGTAACCCGCTACGGCATGAGCAGCCAGTTCGGTATGGTAGCGCTGGAGACCGTGAACAACCAGTATCTGGGCGGCGATACCTCCATGGTATGCTCTCCTGAGACTGCAAGGCTGGTGGATGAGGAAGTGGTTGCCATTGTCAGACAGCAGTACGACAAGGCTATGCAGATCCTGAAGGATAATGCGGCGAAGCTGAATGAAATTGCTGCTTATCTGTTGGAGCGCGAGACCATTACCGGCGAGGAATTTATGGAGATTCTGAAGGCCGGGAAGGAAAAAGCGGAAGATGGAAGTGAGACGCAGAAGCCAGAAGCAGAAGTCGGACAGACATCGGATGAAGTTTAAAAACATGCGGGACGGCGGGACAGATGCGAACAAATGTTTGCATCCGTTCCGCCTTTGTGGTATAATCAGGGTTATCTGAGACATACTAGAGAGGAATCAGAAGAAAGGTTTACAGCCATGGCAAAGCAGTATATCAAGATTCGTGGTGCGAATGAGCACAACCTGAAACATATATCCCTGGACATTCCCAGAAACGAGCTGGTGGTGCTGACGGGCTTGAGCGGCTCGGGGAAGTCCTCCCTGGCCTTTGATACGATTTATGCAGAAGGGCAGCGGCGTTATATGGAGTCGCTGTCCTCTTACGCAAGGCAGTTCCTTGGCCAGATGGAAAAGCCGGATGTGGAGAGCATTGAGGGACTTTCCCCGGCCATCTCCATTGACCAGAAATCTACCAACCGCAATCCGCGTTCGACTGTGGGTACGGTTACGGAAATCTACGATTACATGCGTCTTCTCTATGCCCGCATTGGCATTCCGCATTGTCCGAAATGCGGCCGTGAGATCAAAAAGCAGACCATTGACCAGATGGTGGATCAGATTCTGCAGCTTCCGGAGCGCACCAGGATCCAGCTGCTGGCGCCGGTAGTACGCGGGCGCAAGGGTGAGCATGTCAAGCTGTTGGAGCAGGCGCGCAAGAGCGGTTATGTCCGTGCCCGTATTGATGGAAATCTCTATGAGCTTTCCGAAGAGATCAAGCTGGAGAAGAATATCAAGCATAATATTGAAATTGTGGTAGACCGCCTGGTGGTAAAAGAGGGCATTGAAAAGCGCCTGACGGATTCGATCGAGACGGTCATGGGGCTTTCTGACGGTCTTATGATCGTGGATGTGATCGACGGGGAACCCATGAATTTCAGCATGAGCTTTGCCTGCCCGGATTGCGGCGTCAGTATTGAAGAGGTGGAGCCGCGAAGCTTTTCCTTCAATAATCCGTTTGGAGCCTGTCCGGAGTGCTTTGGTCTGGGCTACAAGATGGAGTTTGATGAAAACCTTATGATTCCAGACCGTTCCTTAAGTATTTCCAGGGGTGCCATTGTGGTAATGGGCTGGCAGTCCTGCACGGACAAAAACAGCTTTACCCACGCGATCCTGGATGCCCTGTGTAAGGAATATCATTTTGATCTGGACACACCGTTTGAGGACTATCCGAAAGAGATTCAGGACGTGATCCTGTACGGAACCAACGGAAAAGAAGTGAAGGTGTACTATAAAGGCCAGCGCGGGGAAGGCATATATCCGGTGGCATTTGAGGGACTGATCCGCAATGTGGAGCGCCGCTACAAGGAGACCTTCTCGGAAGCCTCCAAGGCAGAGTATGAGACTTTTATGCGCATTACGCCGTGCAAAGCCTGCAAGGGCCAGCGCCTGAAATCCAGTTCCCTGGCAGTTACTGTAGGCGGCATCAATATTTATGAGGCAACGGAGCTCTCCATTACTCGCTTCCGCGCATTTTTGGAGGAGCTGAAGCTCACTCCAATGCAGGAATCCATCGGTCATCAGATCTTAAAGGAGATCAAGGCGCGACTGGACTTTCTGTTAAATGTAGGCCTGGAATACCTGTCTCTGTCCCGGGCTACTGGTACTTTGTCCGGCGGAGAGGCACAGAGAATCCGCCTGGCAACCCAGATCGGCTCCGGCCTGGTGGGCGTGGCATATATTCTGGATGAGCCGAGCATTGGTCTGCATCAGCGCGACAATGACAAGCTGCTGGCAACCCTGACCCACCTTCGTGACCTGGGCAATACAGTTCTGGTGGTAGAGCACGATGAGGATACCATGCGAGCGGCGGACTGCATTGTGGATATCGGACCGGGAGCAGGCGAACACGGTGGAGAAGTGGTAGCCATCGGTACTGCGGAAGAGATCATGCAGAATGAGAAGTCCGTCACTGGCGCGTACCTTAGCGGCCGTATCCAGATCCCGGTGCCGAAGGAGCGCAGACAGCCGACCGGCTGGATCACAGTGCGCGGGGCAGCAGAGAACAACTTAAAGAATATAGATGTTTCTTTCCCTCTTGGCATTATGACCTGCGTGACAGGTGTGTCCGGTTCCGGAAAGAGCTCCCTGGTGAACGAGATCCTGTATAAGGAGCTGGCAAGAAAATTAAACCGTGCCCGCACGGTTCCGGGTAAGTTTAAGAAGATAGAGGGCCTGGAGCAATTAGACAAGGTCATCAGCATTGACCAGTCACCGATCGGACGAACTCCGCGTTCCAACCCGGCTACCTATACCGGAGTATTTGATATGATCCGAGACCTTTTTGCGTCCACGCCGGATGCAAAAGCGAAGGGCTATAACAAGGGGCGTTTCAGCTTTAACGTAAAGGGCGGACGCTGTGAGGCCTGCAGCGGTGACGGTATTATCAAAATTGAGATGCACTTTTTACCGGATGTCTATGTGCCGTGTGAGGTCTGCGGCGGCAAGCGTTACAACCGCGAAACGCTGGATGTCAAATACAAGGGAAAGAGCATTTACGACGTGTTGAACATGACTGTGGAAGAGGCCATGAAGTTCTTTGAGAATATTCCGTCCATCTACCGGAAGATTGCAACCCTGAACGATGTGGGACTTTCCTACATCCGCCTGGGACAGCCTTCTACCCAGCTCTCCGGCGGAGAGGCACAGCGAATCAAGCTGGCTACGGAGCTGAGCCGCCGTGGAACCGGAAAGACGGTCTACATCCTGGACGAGCCGACCACGGGTCTGCATTTCGCGGATGTTCACAAGCTGGTGGAGATTCTGCGGAGACTGTCTGATGGAGGCAACACGGTCATTGTCATTGAGCACAATCTGGATGTCATCAAGACTGCCGATTACCTCATTGATATCGGACCGGAAGGCGGTGAGCGCGGAGGTACCGTGATCGCGAAGGGCACGCCGGAAGAAGTGGCAGAGAACCCGGTGTCATATACGGGTAAGTATGTGAAGCGGTATCTGAATGTGAAATAATCAAATATCAGTAATCAAACGGAATAAAGGTCCGGAAGTGAAAAAGACTGCTTTCCGGACCTTTACGCGGTTATATTTCAAAATTGCTATAAAAATGTGTTTGCATTTTTGGTAATTCTATGGTATTATAATTCTCGTCGTAAGACGCGGGTGTAGTTCAATGGTAGAACACCAGCCTTCCAAGCTGGATACGTGGGTTCGATTCCCATCACCCGCTTATTTTTGTATCTAAATTCCGGTTGAGAGGGTGATGTGAATCGAACCTGCAGTTCGGTCTCTGCTCAGAAATTCTTTGTAAAATCAAAGGATTTCCGGGCTTTTTTTATTGTTATATCGGAAGCAGGCAGTTTGCTGTGTTTTTGATTGAGATTTCAAAAAAGCAACGCTATAATAGAATTACGAATGCGGTTTGTTGGAAAACAGGAGCGTGGCTGGCCGCATGGAGTTGAATATTTACGGTCAGAATGGAGGAATATCACATGAATGAGAATCTTGTAAAAAGAAACGAATGCCTGGCGCAGACAGTGATCAAAGGGTTACAGTCCCGCAACATGTCCGGTTATTATGCGGCAAACAAGGAGGAGGCGCTGAAGCAGGCGTTAGAGCTGATACCGGAGGGCAGCAGCATTGCCATGGGAGGCTGCATGAGCGCCCATGAGATTGGACTGATCAAAGCGCTGGAAGAGGGGAATTACAATTATATAGATCGTGCGAAACTGGAGCCAAGAGCCGGGTTGATGGCGGCTTACGATGCAGATGTATTTTTGAGCAGTGCCAATGCCATTACGGATGATGGAATCATGGTGAACATTGATGGAAATTCCAACCGGGTATCCTGCATTGCCCAGGGGCCGAAAAAGGTCATTATTATTGCAGGAATGAATAAGGTGTGCAGTGATCTGGATGCAGCCATGAAGCGGGCAAGAAATGTGGCAGCGCCGGCCAATGCCCAGCGATTTGACATAAAAACTCCATGCAAAGAGAAGGGAAAATGCTTTGACTGCAAGTCTCCGGATACCATCTGCTGTCAGTTTTTGATCACAAGATATTCCAGACATACAGGAAGAATCCATGTGATTCTGGTGAACGATAATCTGGGGTTTTAGGTTTGGAGACAAACGGAAAAAACGGAATGCTGACAGGAGCATATATGATTCAGGAACGATTGTTTGCGCTGCGGGATGAGAAGTACAGGGAGTTTCAACGCAGTCTGATTCCGGGACTTTCAAAAGAGAAGATCATAGGAATTCGTATGCCAGCCATAAGAAAGCTGGCAAAGGAATTTTCAAAGGAAGAGGAAGCGGCAGCGTTTTTAAAGCAGCTTCCCCACACCTATTACGATGAAAATATCCTTCATGCGTTTCTCATTGCCGGAATGAAGGATTACGATGCCTGCATGGAAGCGCTGGAGGCATTTCTGCCCTATATCGATAACTGGGCGGTGTGCGATAGCCTTTCTCCGGAGGTATTTGGAAAACACAAAACGGAGCTTCTGCAAAAGATCAGACTCTGGATTCTGTCTGGGCATACATACACCTGCCGGTTTGGTATGGGCATGCTGATGCGCTGGTTTCTGGATGAGGACTTCCGGCCGGAATATCTGGAGATGCCTGCCGCAGTCCGTTCAGAAAAGTATTATGTGAATATGATGACAGCCTGGTTTTTCGCTACAGCGCTGGCTAAGCAGTGGGACGCGGCAATTCCGTATCTGGAACAGAATCGTCTGGATGTGTGGACGCACAACAAGACAATCCAGAAAGCAAGGGAAAGCTACCGGATCACACCGGAGCAGAAGGAATATCTGAAGACGCTCAAAAGAAAATAAGAGAGACCCGGATCAGCGATTCATCAGCTGTTTAAAAACCTGCCAAACGTTTTCATGATGTAAGCGGTCTGCAATATTGTATAAAAACAATCAGATCAGGGATAATGAGAAATACTGATCGATAAGGCTGATTTACAGAACAAAGGCCTTATGATAGACTGTAAACGGTTAGCTAATGCTAACACATAACCGGAAAATGTGTGCCGAATTGGCACAGGCAGGAGGATTTGACTATGATGTATCTGGAAATTGAGAAAGTAATTGGAAGAGAGATTATCGATTCCCGCGGAAATCCAACCGTAGAAGCTGAGGTTTATCTGACCGATGGCACAGTTGGAAGAGGTGCCGCACCGAGCGGTGCATCCACCGGTGAGTTTGAGGCGCTGGAACTGAGAGATCAGGACAAGAGCCGCTTTGGCGGAAAGGGCGTTTCCAAGGCAGTGGAGAACATCAATACCGTCATTTCCGATGTTCTGTGCGGAATGGATCCGTCCAATGTTTACGCTATCGACCAGGCTATGATCCAGGCGGACGGCACAAAAGATAAATCCAACCTGGGCGCCAACGCAATCCTGGCTGTATCCATCGCAAGCGCAAGAGCAGCAGCCAACGCAATGGAGATGCCTCTCTACCGCTTTCTGGGCGGAGCAAACGGAAACCGTCTGCCGCTGCCGATGATGAACATCTTAAATGGCGGCGCTCATGCAGCGAACACCGTAGATGTACAGGAGTTTATGATCATGCCGGCCGGCGCTCCGAGCTTCAAAGAAGGCCTGCGCTGGTGTACCGAGGTGTTCCATGCTCTGGCAGCTCTGTTAAAGTCCAGAGGACTGGCTACCTCCGTAGGTGATGAGGGAGGCTTTGCACCGGATCTTGGCAGTGATGAGGAAGCAATCCAGGTCATTCTGGAAGCAGTGGAGAAGGCTGGTTACAAGCCGGGCACTGATTTCGTTCTGGCTATGGACGCAGCTTCCAGTGAGTGGAAGAGCGACAGGAAGGGCGAGTATCTGCTTCCGAAGAGTGGCAAGAAGTTTACCTCCAAAGAGCTGGTTGAGCACTGGAAGAGCCTGTGCGAGAAGTACCCGATCTACTCCATCGAGGATGGTCTGGATGAGGAAGACTGGGAAGGCTGGCAGATGATGACAAAAGAGCTGGGCGATAAGGTTCAGCTGGTTGGTGATGACTTATTCGTAACCAATACTGAGCGTCTTGCAAAGGGTATCGAGCTTGGCTGCGGCAACTCTATCCTGATCAAGTTAAACCAGATCGGCACCGTATCTGAGACTCTGGAAGCAATCAAGATGGCCCATAAGGCCGGCTATACCGCAATCGCATCCCACCGTTCCGGTGAGACCGAGGATACAACCATCGCAGACCTGGCAGTGGCTTTGAATACCTGCCAGATCAAGACTGGCGCACCGAGCAGAAGTGAGCGTGTTGCGAAGTATAACCAGCTGCTCCGCATTGAGGAAGAGCTGGGAGTGGCAGCACAGTTCCCGGGTGTGAAAGCATTCAATATCAGACGATAATAAGCCTGTACGAGATGTAGCAGGGGCGAACAATCCATGATGGATTGTTCGCCCC
>NZ_QUIV01000039.1:15339-16245 GCF_003480315.1 Clostridium sp. AM33-3
TTTGTCCCCCCCAGACTGTAGACAAAGCCCCGCTTTTGCTGGGTTTTGCTATTGTTAGAACCGCTTTTCTGATATAATGATGTCAGAAGGGCGGTGTTTTTTATGATGACAAAAAATGCAGAAATCTCTGGAGTGTGCTCTTTACAACCGGATATCTTACGCAGGTAGGCAGGACAGAAGAGGGAGCTTACCGCCTGGTTATTCCGAATCGGGAAGTGCGGGAGGTTTTTCAGCTTCAAATAAACGAATGGTTTAAGAAATCAATTTTCAGTAATACGGAGCGCCTGAATGCATTCTGGAAAGCTGTTGAAGCAGGGGATACAGAAGGAATCGAGCAGTATTTAAACCGTGTACTGAGTAATTCCATCAGTGTATTTGACACAAAAGCAAGAAAGGAAGAAAAAGAAAGTTCCTATCATAATCTTCTTGTTGGCATCCTGACAGGAAATGCTGACTGGCTTGTAAAATCAAATGTTGAAGCGTGGGAGGGATTCGCAGATATTATTGTGGAGACGGACGACCCGGACGCTGGTATTGTCATTGAACTAAAGTATACAAAGAGCTTTGATGAAATGGAAACTGCCTGCCAGAAAGCTCTTGATCAGATCCAGGATCGCCGTTACCAGGAATTCCTCATAAACGATGATCGGAAAGATATTCGTTTGTACGGCATTACTTTCTGCAAAAAACGGTGTAGAGCAATAACGGAAGTGCTTCCGAATCAATAGCTAAAATCATGAGTGTGCAACGAAAAATTCTTAAAACAGCATTCAAGAGCAGCTGATCAAATTGGTCAGCTGTTTTTTTTGTATGATAGGAAATTGCATCCTATCATACAAAAACGCTCCGCGAGGATGCGCACTCGGCGCAAAGGTAGATGGTTGCCGAAGCAACCGCGCCTCGGCG
>NZ_QUIV01000039.1:16284-19919 GCF_003480315.1 Clostridium sp. AM33-3
GAACCACCCGCGCCTCGGCGCGAGAATGTGCCAAGGCACATTCTTTTTCACTAAAAAATCCCGCTTTGACATCTGCATGTGAAAAGTTTAGAATAAATAGAACAAATGTTCGTTTTAGGGAGCAGATATGAAGCGAATTATTTTTCATGTAGATGTAAAGTCGGCTTTTTTGTCGTGGGAGGCCTGTTACCGGATTCATCATCTGGGAGGAAAACAGGATTTGCGAAAGCTGGTGAGTGCTGTAGGCGGCGATCGGGAGAAAAGGCACGGTATCATTCTGGCTAAATCTATTCCAGCGAAGAAATATCACATACAGACTGGAGAGACTGTTGTTTCCGCAAAAGAAAAATGTCCTGGCTTGATTTTGGTCCCTCCGAAAAATGAAAGAAATCTGTTTATCCAAACCATGGCCAGACTGATTGTATAATAAATATGAACCCAGGCGGAAATCAGTTGTATGATGATGCCTGGGTTTTTGTATGTCCGAGAAGAAAAGTATACAGAATACATAAAATAATAACGATTACTATTATTGACATAATGAGAAAATTTGGTTATAATACAGACATACAAAAAAGAGAAAATTTGGAAGAAATGAAATGCTGGAAAATCTAGTGGAAACTCGTTGACAATAGAGAGAGAATTATATCGAAAAGGAGAAGAGTGGCTATGAAAAAATTTGAATGCGAACCATGTGGATACATTTATGATCCTGTAGTAGGTGATCCGGACAGCGGTATTGCTCCTGGAACGGCATTTGAGGATATTCCGGACGATTGGGTATGCCCGATTTGCGGACTTGGTAAAGATGTTTTTGTACCAGTGGAAGGCTAGAAACAATGAAATAACCCAAAATAAAAGAAATGGAGGACAGACTATGACTTACGATTATGATATCACTTTCGAAGATAACTTATTAACCGGGAATAAGATGATTGATGAGCAACACAAAGAACTGATTGAGCGAATCCGGAACTTTGTATTTGCCTGTCAGGACGGAAAAAGTAAGGTAAATGCGATAAAAATGCTGGATTATCTGGACGAGTATACTGATTTCCATTTCAAAGAAGAGGAAATATTACAAGAAAAGGCCGAATATCCGGATCGTGGCAAACATCATGAGAAACATGAAGAGTTCAAGAAAACAATTCAGGAATTGTATGAATATCTTCATGATTCTGAGGGGCCAACGGATCAGTTCAGCGAACTTGTACATAGGAATGTGGTTGATTGGTTGTTTGGTCACATAAAAACTTTTGACCGCTCCGTAGCGGAGTTTATCTTTATGAGAGAAAATCCAGAGCGTTGTTAAGTGGGTATTGTTCAGGCAATGAAAACTGATTTTCTAAATGGAGGTACCATATGAATAAAAAGGCTATGTATAAGCTGAGTTATGGATTATTTGTTCTGACGGCGAAAGACGCAGAGAAAGACAATGGGTGCATTATCAATACGGCAGTTCAGGCAGCGTCGGAACCAAATCAATTAAGCATATGCGTTAACAAAGCCAATTATACACACGACATGATTCAAAAAACCGGAAAATTTACAGTGTCGGTTTTAAGCCAGGAGGCTCAGTTTGGATTATTTGAGCAGTTTGGTTTTCAGTCAGGCCGGAATGTGAATAAGTTTGAGGCATTTGAAAAGTGTGCGCGGGGTTTAAATGGTATTTACTATATTACAGAAGGAACAAACGCATATATTTCGGTAACAGTGAAAAAAACGGAAGACCTGGGTTCCCATACCATGTTTATTGGTGAGATCACAGATATGGAAGTTTTGAGTGATATTCCTTCCGTAACATATGAGTACTATCAGAATCATATCAAGCCGAAACCGCAGGCAGTAGGAAAAACAGAAGCAGGACAGAACATATGGAGATGCAGGATATGCGGTTATGAATATATTGGAGATGAATTACCGGAGGACTTTGTATGTCCTTTGTGTAAGCATCCAGCATCGGATTTTGAGAAAATTGTAGAGAGCGAGGCGAAAAAAGAAATGGCAGGAAATAAATACGCAGGAACACAGACTGAAAAAAATTTACTGGAAGCTTTTTCTGGTGAGTCACAGGCAAGAAATAAATATACCTATTTTGCATCGGTTGCGAAGAAGGAAGGCTATGAGCAGATGGCTGCGTTGTTCTTAAAAACAGCCGACAATGAAAAGGAACATGCAAAAATGTGGTTCAAAGAGCTGGCCGGAATCGGTGATACGAAAGAAAATCTGGCTGCAGCTGCAGAGGGCGAGAATTACGAATGGACAGATATGTATGAGGGTTTTGCAAAAACAGCGGAGGAAGAAGGTTTCCCGGAACTTGCAGCGAAATTCAGAACGGTAGGAGAAATCGAGAAACATCACGAAGAGAGGTATCGTGCACTTCTTAAAAATATTGAAACTGCGCAGGTGTTTGAAAAAAGTGAGGTAAAAGTATGGGAATGCCGTAACTGCGGACATATCGTAGTAGGAACCAAGGCCCCGGCAGTGTGCCCGGTATGTAATCACCCGCAGAGTTATTTTGAAGTTCGCGAAGAAAATTATTAAGGAGAATTATTTCAAATATGCAGGCTATTAATTCTAAAAAAGCAGTCATGATAGGCTGTGGGTTTGTTGGTTCTGCATCGGTGTTTGCCTTAATGCAAAGTGGATTATTTACGGAAATTGTTCTGATTGATGCAGATAAGGGGAAGGCAGAGGGAGAAGCTATGGATATTAGCCATGGAATTCCGTTTGCCAGACCGATGAAAATTTACGCCGGAGATTATGATGATGTGGCTGACGCAGCAATTGTAATTATATCAGCCGGTGCAGGCCAGAAACCTGGAGAGACAAGACTGGATCTTGTTAATAAAAATGTGGCAATCTTTAAATCAATCATTCCAGAGGTGGCAAAGAGAAATTTTTCCGGAATTATGTTGGTAGTTGCGAATCCGGTAGATATTCTTACGCAGGTAGCAGCCAAGTTATCGGGACTTCCGGAAAACAGAGTGATTGGATCCGGAACTGTTTTGGACAGTGCAAGATTGCGATATAAGCTCGGTGAACATCTGGCAGTAGACAGCCGGAGTGTCCATGCATTTATTGTGGGAGAACACGGAGACAGTGAGGTTGTGGCGTGGTCATCAGCCAATGTATCAGGCGTACCATTGAGCGAAATATGTGAAATGCGCGGGCATTATAATCATAAGGAAAACACAAAAGAAATTGCGGAAGCAGTAAAAAACAGTGCTTATGAAATCATAAACAGAAAGCATGCGACCTATTATGGAATCGCGATGTCTGTAAAAAGAATCTGTGAAGTGATCATGAGAGATGAGAAATCAATTCTTCCAGTATCACATATGATTCACGGTATTTATGGCATTGAAGGTGTTTCGTTAAGCATGCCGGTCATTGTTGGTGCAGACGGTGTGGAATCGGATATACCTATTAATCTGAATGGTGAAGAAGCAGTAAAGCTTAAGAATTCAGCAGATTCTTTAAAGGCAATTATGGATACAATAGAGTTATAGTTTTTTACAAAATGTGTTATGGAAGAGGAAGTTTGTAGTTGCTGCAATGCTTCCTCTTTTAGGATAATAAGCGAGAATCCTCGGTTATTCAATTGCCGAGATGAAAGCGTCTGAAACGCAAGA
>NZ_QUIV01000004.1:0-170999 GCF_003480315.1 Clostridium sp. AM33-3
GTTTAAAAGAATATTTCTGCTTTGTCTATAACATATCATGTTTGCATGGGCGTTGCAAGTATTTTCAGGAAGTGCCCTTATGCAGAAATACCTGAAGGAAGATAATTGCGATTTTCATGTGCAGTGAGAAGAATGGTTCTCTTGACGGTTGGAGGGTTATATAGTAAGTTAATAAGGTATGAATGACTGTGAATTGATAAAAGAGAAGAGGAGAATTCCATGATTAAGCTGGTGGTATCAGATATAGACGGAACTTTGCTGGAGGATGGAGGCCATGAGCTGAATCCGGAGCTGTTTGAGGTGATTTTGAAGCTTCGCGAGAAGGGAATGCAGTTTGCAGCCGCGAGCGGAAGACAGTGGGCAAGTATTGAGCAGGTGTTTGATCCGATCAAGGAGAAAATTTTTTATCTGTCAGATAATGGTGCTTATGTAGGCTGTCATGGCCGTCAGCTGTTTGTAAATCCCATTGATCGTTCTCTGGTGGAAGAACTGGTAAAGGATATCCGCAAAGCAGGACTGACTGTCATGGTTGGTGGCCCGGATGTGGCTTACCTGGAAAATCCGGATCCGGAGTTTGAGGACTGGATCGTCAACGGTTATAAATTTCAGGCAAAGAGCGTAAAGGATGTACTGGCAGTAGATGACCAGTTCATCAAGGTATCCGCATACCGGAAGACAGATATTGAAGCACACACCAAGGAGCTGCGCGAAAAGTACGGTGACCGTTTAAAGATGACCATTTCCGGTGATATGTGGCTGGACTGTATGGCAACCGGCGTTAATAAGGGAGAAGCTGTGAAGCTGCTGCAGGAGAGTCTGGAGATTCTGCCGGAGGAGACCATTGCGTTTGGTGACCAGTTAAATGATATAGAGATGCTTGGCCGGGCTTACTACAGCTTTGCGATCGGCAACGCAAGACCGGAAGTTAAGGAAGCAGCCAGATTTCAGGCAGATACCAATGTGCGGGACGGCGTGCTGAAGATCCTGAAACTGCTGGTATAAGGAAAGGTTTTAATATATGGAAAAGAAACTGGTATGCCCCAATTGTGGGGAACCATTTGAGATTGATGAAAAAGGCTACGCTGCCATTGCAAAGCAGGTGCGGGACAGAGAGTTTAAAGAGGAACTGACCCGTCAGCAGGCATCGCTGGAGGCTGAGAAGAAGACTGCCCTGGAACTGGCGAAGTCCCAGACTGCAGAAAGCTACGAGAAGCAGCTTGCGGCGAAAGAGACAGAGATCCTGAAGCTGAAGGCTCAGGGAGAACAGGCCGGGAAACAACAGGAGCTTGCGGTGGCGAGAGCGGAAGCAAATTTGAAGGAACAGCTGCAGGGGCAGATCCGATGTCAGCAGGCTGAACTCTCAGAGCTGAAAGCGCAGGCGGAGCTTACAAGAAAGCAGGCAGAGCTGGCAGAAAAACAGGCAGCTTTGCAGGAGAAAACTCTGCGGGAAAGTCTGGATGCACAGCTGAAGCAGCAGCGGGAAAGCTACGATATGCAGATGAAACAGCAACAGGAAAGTTATGGCATGCAGTTAAAGCAGCAGCAGGCATCCATGACGGAACTGAAGGAGCGGTATGAAGCGCAGCTGAGGCAGCAGGAGCAGTCTATGAAGGAGCGCTATGAGGCAGAGCGCCGTCTGGAAGAGAAGGCCGTCAAGGAGCATTATGAGATTCAGCTCAAAGATAAGGACGAGATGATCGAATACTACCGCGACTTAAAGGCGAAGCAGTCTACCAAAATGGTGGGGGAAACGCTGGAGCAGCACTGCGAGGTCTCCTTCAACCAGGTGCGGGCCATTGGCTTCCAGAATGCCTATTTTGAGAAGGATAATGAGGTATCTAAAAGCGGAAGCAAGGGCGATTACATTTTCCGGGATTACGATGAGAACGGTCTGGAGTACATCTCCATCATGTTTGAGATGAAGAATGAAAACGAGACTACCGCCACCAAGCATAAGAACGCGGATTTCCTCAAAGAGCTGGACAAGGACCGCCGGGAGAAGGGCTGCGAGTACGCAGTACTGGTAACGCTTCTGGAGGCGGACAGCGACTACTATAATACGGGTATTGTGGATATGTCCCATAAGTATCCGAAGATGTATGTGATCCGCCCGCAGTTCTTCATCCAGATCATCACGATTCTGCGCAATGCCGCCATGAATTCCCTACAGTACAAGCGGGAACTGGAGACAATGCGGAACCAGAACCTGGATATCACCCGGTTTGAGGAGAAGCTTCTGGATTTCAAGGACAAGTTTGGGCGAAATTATACCCTGGCCAGCGACCGGTTCCAGAAAGCCATTGACGAGATTGACAAGACTATCGACCATCTGCAGAAGGTGAAAGACCATCTGCTTGCATCGGAGAACAATCTGCGTCTGGCAAACAATAAGCTGGATGACCTGACCATCAAGAAGCTGACCTGGAAGAATCCTACCATGCAGGAGAAGTTTGCGGAGGCACGGGCAGCGGAACTTCTGTCAAAGAATCCGGATCAGGCAGGATCTGGACAGGATGCAGAGTAAAAAATGGAAAATCAGGATTGAAAGAATGAAAAATCAGAGAACAGAAACAAAGAGACTTATCTGGAGACTTAGAATGGCCATGCTGGCTTTTCTCGCTGCATCCCAGATCATGTTCCTTACCGCCTGCAGCGTCAACATTCCTATGGTGTCAGACAGTGCTGACACAGAGGGTTACACGGATGCCCAGACCATGCTCATCATTGCCACGGAACGCAACCGCTACCGCCAGGTCTATACCGACCAGATCTGGAATGTGGAGGTCAGTGAGGACAAGACACCGTTCCAGACGTATCTGTTAGAGCAGATACGCACCTTTTTAGGTGAGGTCAAATCCATGAATCTTCTGGCAGACGAGCAGGGACTGACGCTGACCAGTCAGGAACGGGAGCAGTTAAAGCAGCTGGCAGATGATTACTACAATTCCCTGACGGATGCGGATAAGGCTTATACCAAAGCAACACGGGATGATGTATACACGATGTATGAGGCTTATCACCGGGCCAATAAGCTGGTAGACGAGCTGACAAAGGACGTGAACCTGGAAATCAGTGACAGTGAGGCAAGGGTAATTCAGGTGCAGGAGATTGCAGTCAGCAACGAAGCAAAAGCACAGGAACTTTATGCGAAGGTGGCAAATGAGGGGGCAGATTTTGCAGCTACAGCCAGAAAAGAGTCCGAGAATCCGGACATTGAGGTATCCGTGGGGCGGGGCGAGCGTGATACCGTCTATGAGGAACCGGTCTTTGCGCTGGAAGCAGGAGAAATCAGTGAGCCGTTTGTATGGCAGGGAAAATGGTATGTGGTAAAATGTGTCAGTGATTTTGATGAGGACGCAACACTGGAACGCAAGAACAACCTGGCATTGCAGCGAAAAAATCAGGCGTTCCGCAGTATCTACGATTCTTACGAAGCAGAGCACAGGGTGGAAATTGACGGAGCAATCTGGAACAAGGTGTCCTTAAGTGATGGGGCCGACTGTACTACGTCCGATTTCTTTGAGCGGTATCATGAGATGATGAGGGAGTAGCTGCGTGAGCAGGGAATGGTGTTTTGCAGAGTTGACGCAGGAGCAGGCAGCGAAAAAGGGGGATTTACGGATGATCGCATTAAAAATAGAAGATTTAAAAACCTTTACCGCACAGCTTTTTATGGGGGAGACCTTTGACTACTGGCTGGTGCGGGAGGCCAACATTGTGACGTTTAACAGCTTTACCATAGATGGGCGGATCCGCCAGGGCTATTATTCAGATGAGGAGCTGGAAACGAACCGGATTGAGGAGTTTTCTTCCTGGAAGACGCTGCGCCCGTTTTGTTACTCTCTGATCAGAGGCAAGAAGCTGCCGGAGAGCTTTCAGATCACTCTGCAGCTCTCACCGGAGGAAAATGAGAAATTCATACGCCGGGTAAAGCCAGATCTTCCGGCAGACCAGATAGCGGCCCTGTATTTAAACATCCGTTATGAAAATCACGCGGCGGCCTGTGTGACCGGAACATCCCTGAAAATTTTTATGCTGGACAAGCAAATCGAGCAGGAATGGGATGAGACAGTCCGGAGATATTTCAGGAAGCTGCAGATACCTTGCGTAGAAGTCTGAAAACAGAAACCTGATAAAAATTAAAATTTTCTAAATTATTAGCACTCAACACAAATGAGTGCTGATTTTTTATTGACTTTTCGATTTTGTGGTATTAAAATACCGTTATGGTAATTTGAAAGGCGGTTTGAAGGGCTGTCTTTCCATTCTGAATCGAAAAGGAGCAATGTATTATGAGCAGAACAGGTAATTTATCCATAAACAGTGAAAATATATTCCCGATCATTAAGAAATGGCTGTATTCCGACCACGATATTTTCTATCGTGAGCTGGTTTCCAACGGCTGCGATGCCATCACCAAGCTGAAAAAGCTGGAGCTGATGGGGGAGTATAACAAGCCGGAAGGCATGGAATATAAGGTACAGGTTACCGTAAACCCGGATGAGAAGACCATTGCCATCACCGATAACGGCCTGGGCATGAGCGAGTCTGAGGTGGAGGAGTACATCAATCAGATCGCGTTCTCCGGTGCTCAGGATTTCCTGGAAAAGTATAAAGACAAAGCCAATGAAGACCAGATCATCGGTCATTTCGGTTTAGGCTTCTACTCCGCATTCATGGTAGCGGACAAAGTAACCATCGACACCCTTTCCTACAAAGAGGGCAGCAAGCCGGTTCACTGGGAGTCTGAGGGAGGCCTGACCTTCGAGATGAAGGACGGCGAGAAGGCAGAGCAGGGAACCACCATCACTCTGTATTTAAATGAAGACAGCTACGAGTTCTCCAATGAGTACCGTGCAAGAGAGGTTCTGGAAAAATACTGTTCCTTTATGCCGGTTCCGATCTTTTTAAATAACGAAAAAGCTGAGCCGCAGTATGAAACAATTGAGAAGGATGAGCTCACTGAGAAGGATACCATCATTGAGACTATTGTAGAGCCGGCCAAGACGGAAGAGAAGGAAAACGAGAACGGCGAGAAAGAAACGGTAGAGACCGAGCCGGCCAAAGAGAAATATAAGATTCTGAAACGCCCGGTGGCTTTAAATGATACCACTCCGCTGTGGAGCAAGCATCCGAACGAGTGCACCGATGAGGAATACCGTGACTTTTACCGCAAGGTGTTCCACGACTACAAGGAGCCGCTGTTCTGGATCCACTTAAATATGGACTATCCGTTTAATTTAAAGGGTATCCTGTACTTCCCGAAGATCAACACCGAGTACGATTCCATCGAGGGAACCATCAAGCTGTATAACAATCAGGTGTTTATTGCTGATAATATCAAAGAGGTGATCCAGGAATTCCTGATGCTGTTAAAGGGTGCCATCGACTGTCCGGATCTGCCGCTGAACGTATCCAGAAGTGCACTGCAGAACGATGGATTTGTTAAGAAGATTTCTGATTATATTACCAAGAAGGTAGCAGACAAGTTAAGCGGCATGTGCAAGACCGACCGTGAAAACTATGAGAAATACTGGGATGATATCGCACCGTTCATCAAATTTGGCTGCATTAAGGATGAAAAGTTTGCAGAGAAGATGAATGACTACATCCTCTTTAAGAATCTGGACGGCAAGTACCTGACCTTAAAGGACTGCCTGGAGGAGAACAAAGAGAAGCATGAGAACACCGTCTTCTATGTAACAGATGAGAAAGAGCAGAGCCAGTACATCAACATGTTCAAGAAAGAAGGTCTGGATGCGGTTATCCTGCCGCACAGCATCGACAGCCCGTTCATCGGTCATCTGGAGCAGAAAAATGAGGGCCTGAAGTTTTTACGTATCGATGCAGATTTAAACAGCACCTTCAAGGAAGAGGTCAAGGACGATGATGAGGAGTTCAAGAAGACATCTGAGGCTTTGACCGAAACCTTCAAGAAGGCTCTCGGCAATGACAAGCTGGAGATCAAGGTAGAAAAACTGAAAGATGAGAGCATTTCTTCCATGCTGACCGTCTCCGAGGAGACCCGCCGTATGCAGGATATGATGAAGATGTACAATATGTACGGTATGGATCCGTCCATGTTCGGAGGTGCAGGCGAGACCCTGGTATTAAATGCCAACAATAAGCTGGTCCAGTATGTACTGAATCACGGTGAGGGTGAGAATACCAATAAGATCTGCGAGCAGCTTTACGATCTGGCTCTGTTGGCGCACGGCAGCTTAAGTCCGGAGCGCATGACCGGATTTGTGGCACGTACCAATGAGATCATGATGATGCTGGCTGAGAAATAATGACCGGCCGCACAGGTAAAACAGAATACAGGGCATAAAGCCTTTTGAAGCGAAAGCTGTCAGACAAACAGAAATCAAGATTTGTCTGACAGCTTTCTTCTTTTTTCCTGATATTTGTGGTAAAATGAAAAAATGTTCCGGTATCTGCTTTTCAGAGGCCGGAGACATAAATATGGAAGGGAGAGTAAGTATATGGGACTGATCAGAGCAGCAGCAGGAGCACTTGGGGGAACCCTGGCAGATCAGTGGAAAGAATTTTTCTACTGTGATGCAATGGATAAAGATATACTGGTGAAGAGAGGAAGAAAGCGGACATCGTTCCGTTCTGCCAATACAAAGGGTAATGATAATGTCATTTCCAACGGAAGCGGTATTGCGGTGGCGGACGGTCAGTGCATGCTGATCGTGGAGCAGGGCAAGGTTGTGGAGGTCTGCGCGGAGCCAGGCGAATTTACCTATGACAGCTCCACTGAGCCGAGCATTTTTACCGGCAATCTGGGAGACAGCATCAAGGAAACCTTCAAGATCGTGGGTAAGCGTTTTACCTATGGAGGTGACACGGCAAAAGACCAGCGGGTTTATTATATCAACACCAAGGAGCTGGGGGAAATCCTGTTTGGAACAGCAACGCCGATCCCGTTCCGCGTTGTGGTGGATGAGTCCCTTGGCTACAAGCTGTCTGTGGATATCCGCTGCAACGGCTTATTTACTTACAAGATCTGCGATCCGCTTCTGTTCTATACCAATGTATGCGGAAATGTTGCGGATACTTATGAGAGCGAAGAAATCGCGGCCCGCTTAAAGGGTGAGATGATGACTGCCCTGCAGCCGGCGCTGGCAAAGCTCTCCGCACAGAAAATCCAGTATTATGAGATTCCGGCCCACACGCTGGAGATTTCGGACGCATTAAATGAGGTGCTGTCTTCTTCCTGGCGTCAGAAACGAGGCATTGAGGTATTTTCTGTCAACATTAATTCCTTAAGCATTCCGGATGATCAGAGAAAGAAACTGACGGAGTGGGAAGAAAATGCAATGACTACGAATCCGAACACGGCAGCAGCACGCCTGGTAGGCGGCCAGATTGATGCCATGAAGGCAGCGGCAGCCAATGGCGGCGGTGCCATGACCGGATTTATGGGAATGGGCATGGCCATGAACGCAGCAGGAGGCGCAAATGCGCAGAATCTGTTTGCTATGGGACAGCAGCAGGCACAGCCCATGCAGCCAGCCGGGCAGCAGGCGCAAAATCCGATTCCGAAAATGCAGCCGGAAGGCAGCTGGATCTGCACAAAGTGCGGAACCAGGGCAAACGGAAAGTTCTGTCCGGAGTGTGGTTCTCCGAAACCTGCAGACGGGTGGATCTGCTCCTGCGGTGCCGTGAACAAGGGAAAATTCTGTACCAACTGCGGAGCAAAGAAACCAGCCGGGGCACTTCTTTATAAGTGCGACAAGTGCGGCTGGGAGCCGGAGGATCCGGCACATCCGCCGAAATTCTGTCCGGAATGTGGAAATTCGTTGTAATTATTTCTGGGTAGGGATTTTCTGAACTGAAAATTCCGTATGTTGCAGTGGTGGCAGCAGATTTTGCCGATTTGGAATGCGAAGCATCGGCAAAATCCTGTTGCTGGACACGCATGCGTGGACGGTAACGATCCCTTTGATGAGGGGGATATCGTAAGATAGTGCGTGTGAAGGCACGGGACAGTTACGTAAGGGAAAAGATCGGAGAAATGAGATGGGAGAACTACAGGAATACAAATGTCCCTGCTGCGGAGGTGGCATCCGCTTTGACAGCAAGGCACAGAAATTGAAATGCCCCTACTGCGATACCGAGTTTGAAATTGAGACTTTGCAGCAGTATGATACAACTCTGAAGGAAGAAAAACAGGATGATATGCGATGGGATAAGGCGGAGGGCAGCATCTGGCAGGAAGGGGAGGAGCAGGGGCTGAGTACCTATCACTGCGAATCCTGCGGTGGTGAGATCGTGGCGGATGAGAATACAGCGGCGTCAGTCTGTCCGTTTTGCGGAAATCCTGTCGTAATGACCGGAAAGCTTTCCGGTGCGCTGCGCCCGGATCTCATCATTCCGTTTAAACTGGATAAACAGGCCGCAAAATCCGGACTGATGAAGCATCTGGAAGGGAAAAAGCTTCTGCCGAAGATTTTCAAAGACCAGAATCATATTGATGAAATCCGCGGAATTTATGTGCCGTTCTGGTTGTTTGACACTGAGGCAGATGCAAACATCCGTTATCGCGGAACCAGAACCCGGTTCTGGAGCGACAGCCGGTATGACTATACAGAAACCAGCTTCTATCTGATCAACCGGGGCGGCAGCATCGGATTTGAGAAGGTCCCGGTGGATGGAGACTCTAAAATTCCGGATGATCTGATGGAATCCATAGAACCGTTTGAAATCAGTGAGGCGGTTGCGTTCCAGCCTGCTTACCTGGCCGGGTATCTGGCAGACCGCTACGATGCAGACTCAGAGGAGAGCGCGCCGCGCGCGAATGAGCGTGTGAAAAAGTCGGTAGAACGTGCTTTTGAGGAGACAGTGACCGGTTATACCACGGTGGCCGCCGAGAACAGCAGTGTGCAGCTTCACGGCGGAAGTGTCCGGTATGCCCTGCTTCCGGTGTGGATCTTAAATACCACATGGGAGGGGAAGAAGTATCTGTTTGCCATGAACGGACAGACCGGTAAATTTGTTGGAGATCTCCCGGCAGATAAGAACGCGGCACGAAGGATGACCATTAAGCTGACTGTGATCTTTACTATGATATTTTACATATTGCGTCTGATTTTATGGATGTTCGGAGTTTAACAGGAGGGACAGGACGATGAAAACAAGAAAAGCTTATGCAGCGGCCCTTCTGGCAGCAGGTCTTCTTTCTATTTTGGGCTGTGCTCCGGCAATGGCAGATACAGATGGATTTTCCGAGGAGTATTACCGTTTTCAGAACCCGGATGAGATTCTTTCCGGGGATGAGGCCGAACAGCTGAATGAGCAGCTGGATGAGATCAGCCACAATCAGAATTTTGATGTGACGGCAGCACTGGTGGACAGCCTGAGTGGCGAGAGTGTGGAAGCATATGCGGATAACCTTTACGATGATTGTGATTTCGGATATGGAGATGAGCGTGACGGCGTGCTGCTGCTGGTCAGTCTGGAGGATCACGACTGGTATATCTCTACCTGCGGCTACGGAATTACTGTGTTTACGGACGCCGGTATCCGGTATATCGGAGAACAGATCCGGCCGCAGCTGGCAGACGGAGATTACCTGGGGGCATTTGAAAACTATATAGAACTGTGTGATGATTTTATTGATCAGGCCAACAGCGGAGAAGCCTACGATACAGACCATATGCCGAAAAAGCCGCTGTCTGCGATCTGGCTGGGGCTCTCGTTTGCGGCAGGCCTTGGTGCAGCTCTGCTGGCAGTGGGAAGCATGAAGAGCCAGCTCAAATCAGTTGGCATGCAGCGGGAGGCGCGGGATTACATCCGGCCGGGAAGCCTGCAGGTAACATCCGGCGGCGATTATTTTCTCTACCGCACCATTCACAGAACCGAAAAACCAAAACCAAAAAGCTCCGGCGGAAGCAGCACTCACACCTCATCCTCCGGAAGAACGCATGGCGGGGGCGGAGGAAAGTTCTAGAAGCTCTCTGTGGCTGACCATATTCCGATCCGCACAAAATGAGTTATGTCTTAAAAAAAGAACAGCAATCCTACTTGTCAATCATGCTCATATCCTTATAATAAAAGGAAATGCGTTTTGCGCAGATTAGAATTCGAGTTTAACAGAGGTAGGACAGATGTACAAAGGCATAAAAAAATTAGCAGAATTGATTTTAGAATCCGAAGAAAAATTTCTCACCGGTCAGGATGAGCAGGAAATTTATTTGGGAAGTCTCCTGAATACAGGCGTTCACGATGAAATCTGGGTCAGTGAGGACGGTGAGTATCATACCGTTATGATCGGAAATAAAGAAGCGCAGGACAACAGCATGCAGGTGTGTCATGAGGCAGAGCATCCGGTATGTCTTCCGAAATTACTGTGGATTGCGAATGCACTTCAGAAGCTTTTGGAGCAGGCAAACGGCAATCTGCCGATCGGGAAAAATGAGAATCCGGAGCTGATCCGCTATGCGGCGGATATTATCCGCAAGTATGCAGACGGTCTTTCCCATGATGATCGTTCCGTAAAAGAAATCTGCGAGGAAAACAGCCAGAATATTGCGTAATGAAATAAAAACTTTTATAAAAGAAGTTGTCCAGAATATGGGCTAAAAAAGAATCTTGTAAAAACAAAAGAAAATTGTAAGGGCCACCATATTAGAAAAGAAATTTTGCTGATTGGGGGCTCTTTTTTTTGTAAAAAGATGAATAAATTCTTACTACTGGACAGGAGATTTTTATAGGAGTAAACTGAAAGTATCTTAAGAAGGAGGAGAGAACATGGTTCTTGCACTGAAGGTAAATGACAAAGACAATGTGGCAACAATCTTTGCTGAGCAGGTACAGGGTGGCGATGCGATTCAGGTCCGGGATAAAAAGGGAGAGACAATAGAGGTGAAGGCACTGGAGGCGGTTCCTTACGGACACAAGATTGCGCTGCAGGATATTGCGAAGGGGCAGATTATTGTAAAATACGGAGAAGAGATAGGAATGGCTTCCGCTGACATTCGAAAGGGAGAACATGTACATGTCCATAATCTGGAGAGTATGAGAGCGAGAGGTGACTGGAATAAGGACGGCGGGGAGGCGAAGACCAAATGAAATTTTACGGTTACAGAAGAGCAGACGGCAGTGTAGGATGCCGGAACCTGGTAGCAGTGATTCCAAGCGTAGTCTGTGCAGCTGATGTAGCGCAGGCCATTGTGCAGAACGTGCAGGGGGCAGTCGGCTTATTCCATCACCAGGGCTGCAGCCAGCTTCCGCCGGATTTAAAAAGAGTGACGGATACGCTGATTGGACTGGCGTTAAATCCCAATGTCGGAGCGGTTTTGATTGTCAGCCTTGGCTGCGAGGGAACAGATCATGCGAGAATGTACCAGGAAATTCAGGCGGCAGGCAAGCTGGTGGAGATTATTGGAATCCAGAAGCTTGGCGGTGTTAGCAAAGCTATTGCGGCCGGTATTGACGCGGCTGCAGGCCTGGTACGGAAAATCTCTGGTCAGCAGCGGGAGGAGGCAGACCTGTCTGAGGTTGTGCTTTCCATCAAGTGTGGTGCGTCCGATGCAACGTCCGGCATGGCATCCAACTGTGCGCTGGGCTACGCGGCTGACAAGCTGGTAAGTCTTGGAGGAACAGTTATTTTTGGAGAGACGACGGAGTTTATCGGTGCAGAACATATCCTGATGCGGCGGGCTGTGAACCAGGAGGTGGCAGACCGGATCGGCTTTATTGTGAACCGGATGGAGACACGTGCGAAATCGCTGGGGTGTGATATGCGAAAAGGACAGCCGACCCCGGGAAATATCGAGGGAGGACTTTCTTCCATTGAGGAGAAGTCTCTGGGCGCAATTTTAAAATCCGGCACCAGCCCGATTCAGGGCGTCATGGAATATCCAGAGCGTGTTCGTACCAGCGAGGAAATTAAGAAGGGACTCTGGATCAAGGACACGCCGGGCCGTGAACCGGAGATTCTGACTGGAATGGCCTGCAGCGGAGCACAGATCATGATGTTTTCCACAGGAAGAGGAGCACCGCAGGGATACCCGATTATGCCGGTTGTGAAGGTATGCGGAAATCCGGTGACCTATCAGCATATGGAACAGGACATGGACATCAATGCGGGACTGATCCTGGAGGGCAGGAAAAGTATCGAGCAGGTAGGCGAAGAAGTATTCGCAAAGTTGGTAGATACCTTAAACGGCGAAGTGAGCAAAAACGAGAGC
This sequence comes from Clostridium sp. AM33-3, assembly GCF_003480315.1. Lineage (GTDB taxonomy): Bacteria > Bacillota > Clostridia > Lachnospirales > Lachnospiraceae > Brotaphodocola. The sequence continues at coordinate 12,201 of NZ_QUIV01000004.1, forward strand.
CTTCATTACTACAGTGCAATTGAGATTCATACGTTGGGACCGGTTATTTAACAACCATGAATAAAAAATAAGGAGGATCCGTGTATGGATCGTATAGAAAATGCAAAAATGCTTTTGCAAAGAGTTGGTAAAATCAATCTGGGATTTTATCCCACGCCCCTTCAGCGTCTGGACCGCATTTCGAATGAATATGAAATCAATCTTTATGCGAAGCGGGAAGATTTTTCCGGCATGACGCTCTTTGGAGGAAACAAGATCCGCAAGCTGGAATACCTTTTGAATGATGCAAAAAATAAAGGCTGTGATACAGTGTTTACCTACGGTGCAACCCAGTCCAACCATGCAATGGAAACCGCCACAGCCGTGCGAAAATGTGGAATGACACCGGTTCTGTATCTGGTTGCGCATGTGAATCCGGACGCCGCCGACATTCGGGCGAATCTGCTTCTGGATACGATTCTTGGAGCAGAGATTCATATCCTGCCTGCAAATGGGCGCAGCACCAAAGATACCATTCAGGCTTCGACTGCGGATATTGCAGAACATATTGCCCGTCTGCAGCAGGAAGGACATAAGGTTTATGATATTCCGGTAGGTGGCTCTACACCACATGGCGTGTGCGGATTTGCGGATGCATACATAGAACTGATGCAGCAGACCCGCTCCATGGAGATTCACCCTGATGTGGTCTTTACGGCGACTGGAAGCGGCGGAACGCTGGCTGGACTAAGTGTCGGAAAAGCACTGCTTGGTGATCAGACCCGTCTGGTGGCAATTCAGGTTGGGCCAAAGGATCCGGTTTCTTATTCAAGACAGATTGTGGATCTTGGAAACTGCACCCTGGGACTCCTGCAATCCGGGGAACAGGTATCGGAAGATATCTTTGAGATTGATGCCGCTTATTATGGACCTGGCTATGAAATGCCATATAAGGAAGCCAACGATGATATTCGTTATCTGGCCAGAACAGAGGGAATCTTTACAGATCCTGTTTATAGCGGAAAAAGCTTTCATGGCATGATGGATTATATCCGCAGCGGAAAAGTCGAAAAAGGCAGCACGGTTATTTATCTTCACACTGGCGGAGCAACGGCATTGTTTTCGGAAAATGCCATTATTGGAGACCTGAATGTGCTTCAGTAATGCGGGATATTTCACGGACAAAAAAGCAAAGAATGATATGATAAAAAGATAACAGCCTACTGGTATACCAGTAGGCTGTTTGATGTGAAAAAATGTGAAAAATTTCTCAAAAAGTACTACCATATTGTTTATAATTATGGTATTATTAAGAAAAAGTGGAATACCGCTCATGAATAAAAACGAAAGTGGTATACAAAAGAAAGGAGGAAAGCCCAGTTTCTGCACAAAAATTATCAGTAAAAAGATAACAATGTCTGCTTAGCGTGAATAATTTGACACATAAAGACAAAGTGTTAGGAAATTGGGCGTGATGCTGATGGTTTACAGTTATTTTCCGGGCTGTACCTTGAAGAACAAGGCGAAGGAACTGGATATCTGCGCACGCAAATCAGCGGAGGCATTGGGCATTGTCCTGGAAGAAATTGAGGACTGGCAGTGCTGCGGAGGCGTATATCCGTTGGCTTCCGATGAGATTGCTACGAAATTATCTTCGGTACGTGCGCTGAATGCAGCAAAAGAAAAGGGCCAGGATCTGGTAACGATTTGCTCTGCATGTCATCATGTGATTAAGCGCGTGAATGATGATATGGCGAATGTTGCTGATATCCGGGATCGTGCAAACAATTATCTTGGGTTAAAGGAGCCCTATGCGGGCGAAACCCATGTATACCACTTTCTGGAGCTTTTGAGAGATCAGATTGGTTTTGACAAATTAAAGGAGAAGGTGGTAAAACCGCTGACCGGCAGAAAAATCGGTGCGTACTATGGCTGTATGCTTCTTCGCCCAAGCGGTATTTTACAGTTTGACGATCCGGAAAATCCAAAGATTCTGGAGGATTTCATCCGTGCCCTTGGAGCAGAGCCGGTGGTATACCCGTATCGCAATGAGTGCTGTGGCGGATATATTTCTTTAAAGGAAAAAGAAATGGCCGGACAGATGGTGGACACCATTCTGGATTCCGCAGAATACAACGGAGCAGACGAACTGGTAACGGCCTGTCCACTGTGCCAGTACAACTTAAATCATAACAGCGGCCATGCACATACACCGAAGGTAACGTATTTCACAGAGATTCTTGCAGAAGCTCTTGGAGTAGACATCCGGGAAGGAAAGGAGGATGGCGAGGTATGATCCATACAGACAAAGACAAAGCAGAGCTGATCTGCAGAATCAGCAATGTCGATACAAAAAAGTGTATGAAATGCGGCAAGTGTTCCGCATCCTGCCCGGCCTGTGACAGTATGGATATCCGTCCGCATCAGTTCGTTTCCTACGTAGACCGTGGAGAGATTGAACCGCTGTTAAAATCCAAATCCATTTGGAAATGCCTCTCCTGTTTTGCTTGTGTGGAGCGCTGCCCGCGTGATGTAAAACCGGCCAAGCTGATTGAGGCAGTCCGTCTGATGGTGATTCGAAGCCAGGGCGGCAATTATCTGTCACCGGATGAGATTCCGGAGCTGCTTGATCCGGAGCTTCCGCAGCAGCTTTTAGTAAGCGCTTTTCGTAAATATAGTAAGTAGAAGAAAGATCCGAGGTGAAATCATTGCAAAGAATAGGAGTATTTGTCTGCCACTGCGGTACAAACATTGCGGCGACTGTAGACGTTGAAAAAGTGGTAGAAGCGGTCAAAAACGAGCCTGGCGTGGTTCATGCGGAAGATTATCAGTATATGTGTTCGGAAGCTGGACAATCAAAAATCCAGGACGCTATCAGAGAGAAGCATCTGACTGGTGTTGTTGTTTGTTCCTGTTCCCCGCGTATGCATGAGAACACATTCCGCAAGGCGGTGGAGAAAGCGGGATTAAACCCGTATATGCTGGAAATCGCAAACATTCGTGAGCATTGTTCCTGGATTCATAAGAATCGGGAAGAAGCAACTGAGAAGGCCATTATCCTGGCCAGAGCCGCTGTAGCGAAGGTGCATTTAAACGCGCCGCTGCAGCCGGGGGAGAGCCGGGTTGTAAAGCGTGCGCTGGTTATCGGCGGCGGAATCGCCGGAATTCAGACTGCACTGGATATTGCAGATGCAGGCTACGAGGTAGATATCGTGGAGAAGACTCCGAGTATCGGCGGCAAGATGTCCCAGCTGGACAAGACCTTCCCGACCCTGGACTGCTCCGCATGTATCCTGACCCCGAAGATGGTAGAGGCTTCTGCCCACGAGCGGATCAATCTGTATACATACAGTGAGGTAGAAAAGGTATCCGGCTTCGTCGGAGACTTTAAGGTGGATATCCGCAAGAAGGCAAGAAGCGTTGACATGAGCAAGTGTACCGGTTGTGGTGTCTGCTCTCAGAAGTGCCCGTCCAAGAAGACTCCGAGCGAGTTCAACCGGGGACTGGGAACCAGAAGCGCCATTTACACTCCGTTTGCGCAGGCTATTCCGAATGTTCCGGTTATCGATCGTGAGCACTGCATCAAATTCCAGACTGGCAAATGTGGTCTCTGCGCTAAGGTCTGTGCGGCCGGAGCCATTGACTATACCCAGGAGGATGAGATCATTACCAGAGAGTACGGTGCGATTGTTGTGGCTACCGGCTTTGATATGATCAAGCTGGACAAGTTCGGTGAGTATTCCTATGATACCTGCCCGGATGTCATCACTTCCCTGGAGTTTGAGCGTCTGACCAATGCAGCTGGACCAACGAAGGGACATTTAGAGCGCCTGTCTGATCATAAGGCACCGAAGTCCGTAACCTTTATCCAGTGTGTGGGATCCCGTGATACCACCTGCCGCGGAAAGAGCTACTGCTCTAAGATCTGCTGTATGTATACCGCAAAGCATGCAATGCTGATCCGTGATAAATATCCGGATGTTCAGGTCAATGTGTTCTACATTGATGTGCGTACCCCGGGCAAGAACTTCGATGAGTTCTACCGCAGAGCCGTAGAGGAGTACGGTGTGAACTACATCAAGGGCCAGGTCGGAAAGGTAGCAGAGGTAGACGGACATCTTCGTGTCCAGGCAATGGACTTAATTGATAATCGCCGGATTCTGCTGGATACGGATATGGTGGTTCTGGCAGCAGCCATTGAGCCGGATCCATCTGTGAGAAAGCTTGCTACCATGCTGACGGCCAGCATTGATACGAACAATTTCCTGACAGAAGCACATCCGAAGCTGCGTCCGGTAGAAAGCCCGACCGCAGGAATCTTCCTGTCTGGTGTATGTCAGGGACCGAAGGATATTCCGGAGACCGTATCCCAGGCCGGTGCGGCAGCAGCCAAGGTCATTGGCCTGTTGGCAAAGGATAAGCTGGTAACAAACCCGTGTACCGCCAAACCGGATGAGCGCTACTGCAACGGATGCCGTTCCTGTGAGAAGGTATGTCCGTACGGCGCAATTTCCTATGAGACGAAGCTGATTGTAGACCACGGCGTGAAGGAAGAGCGCATCGTAGCCTGCGTCAACAGCGCACTGTGTCAGGGCTGCGGTGCCTGCACGGTAGCTTGTCCGTCTGGCGCGATGGATCTGCAGGGCTTTTCCAACAGACAATTAATTGCGGAGGTAGATGCAATATGCAGGTAGAACATGAGAATACAGAAGTAAATGCAGAATTTAAGCCTGTGATTGTGGCGTTCTGCTGTAACTGGTGCAGCTACGCGGGAGCAGATCTGGCGGGAACCAGCCGACTTGCATATCCGGCAGAGGTCAAGATCATCCGCGTTCCCTGTTCCTGCCGTGTCAATCCGCTGTTTATCCTGAGAGCATTCCAGAAGGGAGCGGACGGCGTGATCCTCTGCGGATGCCATCCGGGTGACTGCCACTATAGTACCGGAAACTATTATGCAAGAAGAAGAATGACCATGCTCTTCTCTCTGTTAGACTACATCGGAGTAGAAAAGGGAAGAGCCCGGGTTGAATGGGTATCTGCTGCAGAGGGTGTAAAATTTGCAACAACCATGAACGAATTTATCGAAAAGATCCGGAGCCTCGGCAAAAATGTGAGATTGGAGGATTTAAGATGCAGGAAATAAAAGAGAGAGCCAAAGAGCTGCTTGCCTCCGGTCAGGTACAGCGTGTCCTTGGATGGAAACGCGGCGAAGACCTGCCTTATAATCCGCAGCCGGCCTTTTTTGAAAACGGAGAACAGCTGGAGGAGCTGGTTTATGACAGCTTCTGCGGGGCAAACTTAAGCAAATATATGATCCAGGCCAGCAAGCTGGAAGGGAAGACCCTGGTTTTCTTAAAACCGTGTGATACCTACAGTTTCAACCAGTTATTAAAAGAGCGCCGGATTGACCGCGAAAAGAGCTACATTATCGGCGTGGGCTGCAAGGGCAAGCTGGATATTGAAAAGATCAAAAATACAGGCATAAAGGGCATTGAGTCTGTGGAGGAGGATGGCGACACCCTTCATATTCAGACCATCTATGGAGAAAAGACCTGTTCCTTTGCAGACGGCATCCTGGAGCGCTGCCTGTGCTGCAAGGGAAATGAGCATAAGGTATACGATGAGCTGATTCACGAGGAGCTGGAGCTGGCCGTACCGGCTGAGGACCGCTTCGCGAAAGTGCGGGAGTTAGAGAGTCTGAGTCCGGAGGAGCGTTTCGCTTTCTGGCAGGGTGAGCTTTCCAAGTGTATCCGCTGCAATGCCTGCCGCAATGTCTGTCCGGCCTGCAGCTGCAACAAGTGTGTATTTGACAGTGACCGTTTTGATACCGCGCAGAAAGCCAACGCAGATACCTTTGAGGAACAGATGTTCCACTTAATCCGTGCCTTCCATGTGGCAGGACGTTGTACTGACTGCGGCGAGTGCAGCCGCGTGTGTCCGCAGGGCATTCCACTTCATTTGCTGAACCGCAAGATGATCAAGGATATCGACCAGTTCTACGGAGAATATCAGGCTGGTGATGATACGGAGTCAAGAGCACCGCTTACCGATTTCCGTCTGGATGATGTAGAGCCGGGAGCTGCCGGGGAAAGGGGTTAGGATATGTACAAAATTTCAAATGAAAAACTTCCGTTACTCTTTGCCGCCATCGCAGAAAACATGGATCTTTATATGCCGCTTCACAAACATGGTCAGGTAAACTACGGAATCTGGACAAACGAGGAAGAGCCGGCGCTGGATGCGCTGAATGCAGTGAAATCTCCAAAGGATCTTTTCTTTCCGCAGAGTGAGACACTGTATACCTGTTATAAAGAGGGAAAGAAGATTTCCATCGATCCCCAGCAGCTTTGCGGCGAGTCCTTTGCCGTGTTTGGCATCCGGGCCTGTGATGTAAAGGGCATTGAGGTTCTGGACCGGGTATTCCTGGCCGATCCGGTGGATTCCTACTATCAGGCACGCAGAGAGCATGGTGTGCTGATCTCAAGAGCCTGCCATGAGCCGGATGTAACCTGTTTCTGCAAGGCATTCGATATCGATGCCGCAGAGCCGGTTGGCGATATCGTAACCTGGAGCGTGGGAGAGGATCTGTACTGGAAGCCGGCAACCGAAAAAGGAGCTGCGCTCACAGAAACCGTGAAGGAACTGCTCACAGAGGCAGACAAAACCGGTGAGGAGGCTGTGGAAGCAGAAAAAGAGCAGATCCGTGCCATTACCGGAAAGCTTCCTTACAGCAGCCTTTCCCTGGACTACTTCAAAAACACCCCGATGCAGGAAATCTTTGATTCTCCGAAATGGGATGAACTTTATAAGCCGTGCCTGGCCTGTGGTACCTGCACCTTTGTGTGTCCGACCTGCCAGTGCTACGATATCCGGGATTATGACACCGGAAAGGGAATCCGCAGATTCCGTTGCTGGGATTCCTGTATGTACTCTGACTTCACCCTGATGGCCCACGGCAACAACCGTAAGAGCCAGAAGGAGCGTTTCCGTCAGAGATTCATGCACAAGCTGGTATATTATCCGGAAAACAACGGCGGCCTGTTTTCCTGTGTAGGATGCGGACGCTGTGTGAACAAATGTCCTTCCGGATTGAATATCCTGAAGGTGATCAAAAGTCTGGGGGTGACAGAAGATGTGTAGCTGTGGATGCGGCGGAAGCCATAAACACGATGAATTAGTGCCGATGGTCGGCGTGATCACGGATATCAAGGATCAGACCCCGGATGTCAAGACTTTTCGGGTAGAACGTCCGGAGGGCGGAAAGCTCTTTGAGCATATGCCGGGACAGTGCGCCATGATCAGCGTGCCGGGAGTGGGTGAGGCTATGTTTTCCATTACCTCTTCCCCAACCAATAAAAAATATCAGGAGTTCAGCATCAAGCGCTGCGGAACCCTGACCGATTATCTGCATACGATGGAGGTCGGAGATGAGCTGACCGTGAGAGGACCTTACGGCAATGCATTTCCGGTAGAAACGGTATTAAAGGGACAGAATCTTCTGTTTGTAGCGGGAGGCATCGGCCTGGCACCGCTTCGTTCCGTCATCAACTATGTGATGGACAACCGTGAAAATTACGGTACTGTAGATATCCTTTACGGTTCCCGCTCTAAGGAAGATCTGGTTGGCCTGGATGAGATTCAGAACGAGTGGACGAAGGACAAGGGCGTGAATGTATATCTGACCATCGACCGGGAGCAGCCGGAATGGGACGGCCATGTAGGCTTTGTTCCTTCCTATTTAAAAGAACTGGAATTTTCAGTAGATAAAACCGTTCTGGTCTGCGGACCGCCGATCATGATCAAGTTTGTACTGGCGGCTCTGCAGGAGATGGGCTTTGAGAAGACCCAGGTGTATACCACACTGGAGCTCCGCATGAAATGCGGCATCGGTAAATGCGGACGCTGCAACATCGGTTCCAAGTATGTCTGCAAGGATGGACCGGTATTCCGGTGCGACGAGGTAGACGAGCTGCCGGATGAGTACTAAGGCTGGATTACGAGGATAATCAGGAAGGATAAAAAAATGCAGGAAATGGTAAATGTTTATTTCTATGGTAAAAAATATACGGTACCGGCAGATCTGACCATCATGACCGCTATGGAATATGCCGGATACAAACTGGTAAGAGGCTGCGGCTGCCGTCACGGATTCTGTGGTGCCTGTGCAACCATCTACCGGATCAAGGGACAGAATGAATTAAAGACCTGTCTGGCCTGCCAGACTCAGGTGCAGGAGGGAATGTATGTGGCAAGCATCCCGTTCTTCCCGACGGACAAGCGCACCTACGACATTGAGGATCTCCGTCCGAATGAGCAGATCATGATGGAGCTGTACCCGGAGATTTACAGCTGTATCGGCTGTAATGCCTGTACCAAGGCATGCCCGCAGAAGTTAAATGTTATGCAGTATATTGCCTATGCGCAGAGAGGCGATTTCGAGAAATGCGCGAAGGAATCCTTTGACTGCGTAAGCTGCGGAATCTGCTCCACCCGATGCCCGGCCGGAATCTCCCATCCGATGGTAGGCCTGCTGGCCAGAAGACTGACCGGCAAGTACATTGCGCCGGAGAGCGAGCATCTGGAGAAGCGTGTGGATGAGATCCGCCATGGCGAGTACGATCAGTTGATCGAGCAGATCATGGAGACCCCGATCGACCAGATGAAGGAACTGTACAACAACCGCGATATCGAGAAATAAGGGAGGGATGAAGTCATGTATACAGAGGAAATGCTGGAATCCATTAAGAAGGTAGAAGCATCCAGAGCATCCAGAATCGGAAAAGAATTACGCCGTATGGATGCGGACGAGAAAGACAATCTGCTGAAAGAGTTTCATCCTGACTACAAGGAGAGCGGATTCGCAACCTTAGAGATGGGACCGAACAAGGGCGAGAAGGCACCGGCCGAGCTGGCCGAGCTGCTGCAGGCTAACAGCCGTGTACTGGGCAAGGATATTGACCTTACCCATCCGGATTACGATGTTGATGTGCTGGTTATCGGCGGCGGCGGAGCAGGCGCTTCCGCAGCCATAGAGGCTCACAACGGCGGAGCGAACGTCATGATCGTGACCAAGTTAAGAATTGGTGATGCAAACACCATGATGGCAGAGGGCGGCATTCAGGCAGCAGATAAGGAGAATGACTCTCCGCAGAGACATTATCTGGATGCGTTCGGCGGCGGTCATTTCGCTGCAAAGCCGGAGCTGTTATCCAAGCTGGTTATGGAGGCTCCGGAGGCTATCCAGTGGCTGAATGATCTGGGTGTTATGTTTGATAAGAACCCGGATGGCACTATGGTAACCACCCATGGAGGCGGTACCTCCAGAAAGAGAATGCATGCCTGTGCCGATTACTCCGGTGCCGAGATCATGCGTGTGCTGCGTGATGAGGTCATCAACCGCGGCATTCCGGTTGTAGATTTTACCTCAGCCATTGAGCTGATCAAGGATGACAAGGGCCAGATTGCCGGCGCGGTTCTCCAGAATATGGAGACCGATGAGTACCTGATCGCAAGAGCAAAGGTTGTTATTATTGCAACCGGCGGCGCAGGACGCCTGCATTACCAGGGTTTCCCGACCTCCAATCACTACGGCGCAACTGCAGATGGACTGGTTCTGGGATACCGTGCAGGAGCAAATCTACTGTACCAGGATACCATTCAGTATCACCCGACCGGTGTTGCTTACCCGGCTCAGCTGTTTGGTGCCCTGGTAACCGAGAAGGTACGTTCCGTAGGTGCCCAGCTGGTAAACCGTGAAGGCGAAGCCTTCATGCATCCGCTGGAGACCCGTGATGTATCCGCAGCGTCTATTATCCGTGAGTGCACGGCACGCGGAAATGGTGTTCCGACTCCGGGCGGCGGCTATGGTGTATGGCTGGATACCCCGATGATCGAGATGATCCATGGCGAGGGAACCATTGAGAAGCGTATCCCGGCTATGCTGCGTATGTACATGAACTATGGCATTGATATGCGCAAGGTGCCGATCCTGATCTACCCGACCCTGCATTATCAGAACGGCGGTCTGGAGATCGGTGCAGATTGTGCGACCATCAACATCCCGAATCTGCTGGTAGCAGGCGAGGCTGTCGGAGGAATCCACGGACGCAACCGTCTGATGGGCAACTCCCTGTTAGATATCATTGTATTTGGCCGTGATGCAGGAAAGCATGCCGCAGAGCTTACCCATGAAGTAGAGCTTGGCACACCGAATCTGGATCATGTGGAGAAGTTTGCCGAGGAGCTGGAAGCTGCCGGCATTCACACCGACCGTGTATCTCCGCTTCTTCTTCCGCCGTATGCGCGCAGAGAGAGAAGCTTATAAGATGCGAAAGGGGCTGTCGCAATAGCGGCAGCCCCATATTTTTTATTGTTGTCATTAAACTCTTGCGATGCCCTGTTCTACAGCGGTGTCAGCTACAGCCTTAGCAACTACGTCAGCCACGGTCTTATCAAGCGGGGAAGCAATGATGTTCTCTGCGGTCAGCTGATCATCCGGGATCAGGCTGGCGATAGCGTAGGAAGCACGCTCCTTCATCAGCTCAGTGATCTCTTTCGCACGGACGGAGAGTGCACCCTTGAAGACACCCGGGAATACCAGGACGTTGTTGATCTGGTTCGGGAAGTCGGAACGTCCGGTACCAACAACAGCAGCGCCGCCAGCCAGAGCCTCATCCGGCATGATCTCCGGGGTCGGGTTAGCCATGGCGAAGACGATACCATTGTTCATGGTGGAAACCATCTCTTTGGTTACCAGTCCAGGACGGGATACGCCGATGAATGCGTCAGCACCCTTTAATGCGTCAGCCAGCTTGCCGTGCTCGTGCGCTAAGTTGCTGACATGGGAAATCTCTTCCTGTCCGGCATTTAAGCCCTCATCACCCTCGCAGATGATGCCGTTGATGTCGCACATGATTACATTACCGAAGCCCATGTTGATGAGGTGCTTACCAATTGCGATGCCGGCTGCGCCTGCGCCGTTGATGACGATGCGCATCTTGCCCATCTCTTTTTTGGTTACCTTCATGGCATTGATCAGGGCTGCAGCAACGACGATGGCGGTACCATGCTGGTCATCGTGGAATACCGGGATGTCGCAGATCTCCTTTAAGCGGCGCTCAATTTCGAAGCAGCGCGGAGCAGCAATATCCTCCAGGTTGATGCCGCCGAAGCTCTTGGAGATCAGGTAGATGGTCTGGACGATGGTGTCGGTATCCTTGGAATCGATGCAGATCGGGAATGCGTCTACGTCGGCGAACTCCTTGAAGAGGGCACATTTGCCTTCCATAACAGGCATGCCTGCGGCCGGTCCGATGTCGCCAAGCCCCAGAACAGCAGTGCCGTCGGTGATGACAGCAACCAGATTCCCACGGCGGGTCAGCTTAAAGGACTGCTCGTAGTCCTTGGCGATGACGCGGCACGGCTCTGCAACGCCTGGAGTGTAAGCCAGGGACAGATCCTCTCTGGTCTCGATTTTCTTGCGGGAAACAACCTCGATCTTGCCGCCTAACTCATAGTGCATTTTTAAAGAAGCTTCGTTGATATCCATGTTCTTGTTCTCCTTTGCTATGATCTTGTTATAAAAAATGAAATTATACCATCTGTTCCGGTTTAAATACCTCGTCAAAACGCTCTGCGGTCAGGAATCCCAGGGCTACGCAGGCATCCTTCAGGGAAATATTTTCCTTGTAAGCCTTTTTGGCGGTCTTGGCTGCGTTCTCGTATCCGATGTATGGATTCAGGCAGGTAACCAGCATCAGGGACCGGTGCAGGTTGTCATCCATCTTTTCCTTGTTGGCGCGGATGCCGCATGCGCAGTTGTCGTTGAAGGAGGTCAGGGAGTCGGTTAACAGGCGGACGGACTGCAGGAAGTTGTAGATCAGCACCGGCATAAATACGTTCAGCTCAAAGTTGCCCTGGGATGCTGCCATACCGACTGCGGTATCGTTGGCGATCACCTGGACTGCTACCATGGTAACGGACTCACACTGGGTCGGATTTACCTTACCCGGCATGATAGAGCTTCCCGGCTCGTTCTCCGGAATAAAGATTTCGCCTAAGCCGCAGCGCGGGCCGCTGGCCAGCCAGCGTACATCGTTGGCGATTTTCATCATATCCGCCGCAAGGCCTTTTAATGCGCCGTGAGCGAATACCAGCTCGTCCTTGCTGGTGAGAGAGTGGAACTTGTTGGATGCAGTTACAAACGGTTTGCCGGTCAGCTCGGAAACGGCCTTTGCTACCTCAGTGTCAAAGCCCTTCGGTGCGTTTAAGCCGGTTCCGACTGCGGTTCCGCCCAGAGCCAGCTCACGAAGTCCCGGAAGCGCCAGCTCCAGCATGGCTTTGGATTTCTCCAGCATATTTTTCCAGCCGCTGATCTCCTGGGAGAAGGTGATCGGGGTTGCATCCTGCAGATGGGTGCGTCCGGTCTTGATGATGCCTTCATTTTCCTTCATCAGGCGGTCAAAGGTTGCTGTCAGGCGGTCGATGGCCGGGAAGAGCTTGTCTTCAATCTCGGTAGCTGCCGCAATGTGCATGGCCGTCGGGAACGTGTCATTGGAACTCTGGGACATATTCGAATGGTCATTTGGATGGATCAGCTTCTCACCGGCAATCTCATTGGCCCGGTTGGCAATGACCTCATTTACGTTCATATTGGACTGGGTGCCGCTTCCGGTCTGCCATACAGCTAACGGGAAGTTGCCCTCCAGCCTGCCCTCCAGAATCTCATCGCAGGCCTGGGCAATCAGTCCAGCGCGTTTGTCATCCATTTTGCCAAGACGGTTGTTGGCCATAGCGGCTGCCTTTTTTAAGATTGCAAAAGCGCGGATGACTTCGTTCGGGATTTTCTCGATGCCGATCCGGAAGTTTTGGTAGCTTCTTTGAGTCTGTGCACCCCAGTAGCGGTCTGCTGGAACCTGAACCTCACCCATTGAATCATGTTCTGTTCTGTACTCCATGTTGTAAAACCCTCCTTAAATCGTTAATTTTAAAACAAAAACAGCCCTGGGGGAGCAGGACGGGGCCACCCCCGGGCCTGCCGCCCAGCGCTGTTATGATCGTGTTGTACCTCAGTGCCGCAAAAAAGCGTATGCACTGGCTTCATCATACTGGATTTTGTATGAAATTGCAAGTTAGGCCGGATAAATCTCATCCAGTTTCTTGAAAGCAGCTTCCTTCAGATTCTTATAGATGCTGTTTCCGTGAGTATCCATGCCGACTACCAGAGGACCAAACTCAACGGCCTCCAGATCCCAGAGTGCCTCCGGCATACCCATCTCAAACCAGGTAACATCTTGAATACCCTTGATACCCTGTGCCAGCTTTGCAGCACAGCCAGGAGCTGCCTGAAGGTAAACATAGCCATATTTTTCACAGGCTGCCAGAGTATCCTTTTCCATGCCGCCCTTTCCGACGACCGCTTTGACACCAAGCTTTCCAACCATGTCAGCGTATGGCTCCATACGGATACTGGTGGTCGGTCCGATTACGTTTAAGCGCCAGGAACCATCCTCATTCTTTAAGCATACCGGGCCGGCATGGAAGATGGCAGCGCCGTTGAAATCCTTCGGCAGCGGCTCGCCCTTCTCCAGTAACTGACGGATTCTTAAATGTCCCATATCTCTGGATGTAAAGATATGGCCGGTCAGATATACGACATCGCCGAGCTTTAACTCACGGACATCCTCTTCTTTAATAGGCATAGTAAGAACTTTCTTTTCCATAAGGTTGTGATCTCCTTTCTGATCCGATACTGATTACAGAAGCTTTTCAATGCGTCCGTCGTTATACATACGGATGCCGGCACGTCTTGCTACCCAGCAGTGGAAATTGATTGCTACCGGAGCAATGGCGGTATGGGTTGCAGCGGTTCCGATCTTAACGGCCAGACATACGGTGTCACCGCCGGTTCCTGCAGCACCAAGGCCAAGCTTGTTGATGTTGTCGCGGAGCTCATCCTCCAGTCTTGCAAGAAGCGGATCCGGGTTGGTGTCGGACCAGTTACGGGTGCTGATTGCTTCACGGCTTAACTTGGATGCGATATCCATCTGTCCGCCGATGCCGATGCCGATGCCGAATGGCGGGCATGGCTTTCCGCCTGCGTTGATCGCGGTTTCCAGAACGAAACGTTTTAAACCTTCAAAATCTTTGTCCAGCTTTAAGGTAGCGGTAGTGAAAATCTTCATGGCATTGCCAAGCTCAGCGCCGCAGCCCTTGAAGCTGATGATGAAATCGACATAATCCTGTCCCGGATTGTACTGGTATTCAATGTTCGGAACACCCTTACCGGTGTTGTTGCCAGGATTATGACGGGTTAACGGATCAACGATACTCGGACGAAGGTAGCCCTTTTTGGTGGCTTCACCGAGCGCCTCAGCAATCGTGTCTTTTGCGAAAGACGGGAAGTTGTCATCGCCGTAGGAAATCCAGGTGGTCGGATATCCAGGGGACTGGCAGACTGCCTTGTCCTGTGCTTTTGCGATATCCAGATTCTCCAGCATGGAAGAAAGCATACTCTTCGCGGTTTCATTGGTTTCGCGATCCAGAGCAGCCTGAACCAGTGCCTTTACATCAGCTGAAATTTCGGTTACGGCTCTGATGCAGGCATCATGCATGGCTTCTTTCATCAATTCTTTTTCCATAATAAAAACCTCCTTAAATGGTATTGGGTTTATGATAATTGAAATACTTTGTTGATATCATCGAATGTTTCCAGGTTATGCAGGTTGTCTAACAGGCGGGTAACTACGTCGGCACCAAGCATATCCTCCGTCAGCAGGCGGAATTTGCGGTCAGCCATAGCCCAGTCGAATGGATTCTTGAAGTCACCGATCGGGTAGTCTACCTGATCCGTGATAATCTCGCCGCTCTTCATGGTGATGGTGAGCTTGTGGGACCACTGGTTCGGATCCTGATGGAACTCATCGTCCAGCTTCGGGCTGACATTGACCTTGATCTTGGACATCAGGTCTTTGATCTTTGGATTGTTAATGTTTTCGATGGTAAATACCCGGTCGCTTAAATCCCGTAAAATGATGGCAGCGGCAATGCAGAACTGAACGCTGAATTTCGCTGCGTACGGATTTTCCGGATATGGATTGTTGGTAGTCTGTACCGCGGTGCTGTAGGTATCATCCGTGATGGATACGATATCGTCCGGATTGATGTCATGTGCCGCAAGGATCTTCTCAACACAGTAGTCCGCGGAATGGGTATGGCGGCAGCAAGCATACGGCTTGAAGGAATTTTCGGTGATGCGGTAGCCTTCGCCGAAGCCCTTTATCAGGTTGTTCATGTCATGCTCCGGGGCAAGTGCATTTACAAAAGCGCGCTCTCCCTCCAGAATGGCAGGGGCACCGGTAAAGCCAAGTTTTGCAAGCTCAGCAGCCCGCATACCGCAGAGGTTCGCATTTGCGGTGTGAAGAACCTTGCTCATGGATCCGCTTGCCAGGAATTCCCACAGGCCCGCAGCCTGGGTTCCAGCGGAGCCAAAGCAGTTTACCATCTGTTCTTCCGTGAGACCAAGCAGCTTAGAGGCGGTGGCACCGGAGGAAAAGGCACCGACTACCGCGGTAGTATGCCAGTATTTATAGGAGGAAGGGTTGATGGTCTCTCCGATGCGGGCACCTGCCTCATAGCCTGCAGCCACTGCTTCGATTACCTGTCTGCCGCTCAGGTGAAGCTTCTGCGCAAGGGCAAAAGCGGTCGGAACGGTGATGACAGCCAGATGGGTGATGGATGCGTTGTGCACATCGTCCATATCCATGACATGGCCAAATACTGCATTTAATGCAGCGGCCTGTTCAGTGGTCATATTTGGAAAACCAGGCTGGAACAGGCTGGCCTGGGGAGCAGTTACCTTCTCGGCATAATATTCCTTCCAGATGGATGATTCTTTCTTTGCGGAACCGGCAATGGCTACACCTATGAAATCAAGAATGCACATTTTGGTGATGTCGATGGTGTGGGCATCAAAATGGTCATAGCCCATATCTTTGATATAGGCGGCCAGTTTCCGGGTTTCCTGATTGGCAGTACTCATATAAAGCCTCCTCACAGATTTAGATATTTTCGTTAAAGTGTCTGGAAATTGTTATTTTCTCTGGTGGTATACCAGCTGTGATTACAGAATACCACACATAATGAAAAAATGGAAGAGAAAATGAGAAAAAAATTATAGAATTTGACGAGGCTTTTTTGGGGACTATTGACAATGACAGAAGTTTTATTGTATCTTTTAAATAACAAAAAATGTGAAACACAGAAAAAGAGCACGAATGCTATTTGCCGGAATGTTTTTTACATTTAGAAGAACTGAGGGGAAATTCATGGAAGAAAAGAAAGTATCAAAAACTGGAAATAAATATTACGAAGTGATCCTGGACTGGTTCCGCCAGCAGATCCTGTCCGGTCAGATGAAGGAGGGAGACACGATTCCTTCAGAACGGGAGCTGGCTGCTCAGTTTGGTGTAAGCCGGGTTCCGGTGAGGGAGGCCTTAAGAATTCTGGAGTATATTGGAATTATCAGCAACGGAGCGGATGGAATGATCATTCAGCGGGTAGATGTACAGCTGTTTACACCGGGAGCTAATTTTGCAACGGAGATCACCCAGGAAACCATCGAAAATCTGTTTGAAGTGCGGATCTTTCTGGAGTCCGCTGCGGCATACTATGCAGCACTGCGGCATACGGATGAGGATATTGAACAGATCCGTAATGCCATTACAGCCATGTCCGCAGCGATCGACGATCCGGACGCAGACAGCGAAGCCTTTACACGTTCATCCCATGCTTTCCATCTGCGGGTGATCGCGGCGGCCAAGAACCCGGTACTGGAAAACCTGTACCGCAGTCTCTATGATCTTCTGGAGATTTCCAAACAATACACCATGCGTCCGGAGAGTGTCAGCGATTCTACCCTCATGGATCATGAAGCCATTCTCTACAAAATCGAGAGCGGAAATGCGGATGATGCCAGCAAATATATGAAATTCCATCTGAGCAGGGCGTTAAAGCGGGTCATGGCCGATCATGACAAAATGAAGGAATAGGAGGGAAGCAAATGGCGGCAAAGCGGAGCAGCAAAGAATACAGCAATGCAGAGGCTGTGGATATTATCCACCAGGTAGCCAATTTGTACATTTCCACAAAGGTGCCGCAGGATTACGGAACGGGAGAAGAGTATACCTCTGTTGAGGTTCATACGCTCAAGCACATTGCGGATAATCCTGGCATTACAGTAACAGAACTTGCGCGGCATAATGGTAAGACGAAGGGCGCTATTTCCCAGATTCTTAAAAAAATCGAGAAAAAGGGTCTGGTTTGCAGGGAAGCGTCCAATGGAGATAACAAATTACCGCTGTTTTTGACAGAAAAGGGAAAGGAACTGGATCTGGCCCACCGAAATTATGATATGGTCCATGCCGGTGAATCCATGAATGAAGTACGGAGGCTTTACACGCCGGAGGAAATGAATACCGCCTTTCAGGTACTGGAAACCTGGCTGGAGGTCAGACGCCAGGTCGAAGAAGAACGAAAAAAGAACAAGATAAAACAAAATTATCCTGTGAACAGAAAAGATTAAAGAATGAAAGCTTTACAAATCATTCTTTAATCTTTTTTTGTGCAAAATAAACAGTGACAAAAACGAAGAAATGAAAAAGATGTCAAAAATAGAAAAAAGGTATTGAAAAAAAAAAAAAAATAGTTTAGAATCAAAACAACAACAAATTGTGCACAAAAAAGATAAAAATAAAAAAGAAATGGAGGAAAAAGTCAGAATATTCAAATAAAAAGCACGAAAAGAAAACAATTTTTGCATTACATACCTGAGAAGAAACTTCACACACGGCACTGACTTCCAACATAAAGGGGGATGAACATGTTAAAAAAACTATCGTTTCTATTGGCTTTTGTATTCTGCCTGTTCCATTGCTGGACCGCAATGTTTGGAGCGGCAGCAGGAATTGGACAGAAAGCAATTCATCTGGGACTTGTATTAATTATTTTCTTTTTGGATTATCTGGCGAAAGAGGATCGAAAATGGTATTTGAAGATCACAGACCTGTTTTTTATTATTGCATCGGCAGGAAGCCTGATCTATATCATGTCAATTGACAGTACCATCGACTTGAGAAGCGGAGTGGTATATACCTACGATATCGTTTTTGGTGTTCTTCTTGTTTTGGCCTTGATTGAGGCAACACGCAGATCTGTGGGCACCTCACTTGCAATTGTTACAGGCTGCTTTATTCTGTATGGTTTCTTCGGGCAGTATATGCCGGGCTTTCTGGCCCATGTAGGAATGGATCTTCCAAGATTTATCAGCATTGTGTATCTGGGAACCGATGGAATTTACGGCACAGCAATTTATGCTTCGGCAAGCTACATTGTTTTGTTTGTTATCCTTGGAGCGGTATTTAATGAGACGGGTGTTGGCGACTATTTTACCAAACTGGCTTCCAGGGCATTTGGACGCTTTGTCGGCGGACCGGCCAAGATTGCGGTAGTGGCAAGCGGACTGTTTGGCTCAATCAGTGGCAGTGCAATAGCAAATGTCATCGGAACCGGAACCTTCACCATTCCGATGATGAAGAAATGTGGATTTGAGGACGAATATGCCGCAGCGGTAGAAGCATCTGCATCAACGGGTGGACAGATCATGCCGCCGGTTATGGGAGCTACGGCATTTTTGATTGCGGAGTATCTGGGCATCCCGTATTTTGACCTGGTAAAGGCAGCTCTGATCCCGGCTGTACTGTTTTACGTGGCAATTTTGATGACTGTGGATTTATATGCGCGAAAACATCACATTTCCGGTGTTCCGGAGGATGAGCTTCCCACCTGGAAAGAACTGGGAAAAACCGTATATCTGATTCTTCCGCTGGTATACCTGATTATTTCCATGAGCGTATTGAAGATGTCAGTTACGAAATCCGGTATTTCATCAATCCTTATGGCGATTGTATGCACCATGTTTTCTGCAAAGAACAGACTGAACAAAGAAAAAATTGTAAAGATCATTAAGGGCTCTATCAACGGGGCAAAGCCTGTGGCCATTGCCTGTGGCGTGGTTGGAATCATCATCGGCATCGTTATGGGTTCCGGTCTGGGATTCAGGATGTCATCGGTCCTGATTCAGGTTTCCAATGGCAACCTTGCAATCCTGCTCATTTTAACCATGGTCGTATCCCTGATTATGGGAATGGGTGTTCCGACAACAGCAGCTTATCTGATGCTGGCTCTGCTTGTAGTTCCGGCTTTAAAGCAGATGAATGTACTTCCGTTGGCGGCACATTTATTTATTTTCTATTTTGGTATTATTTCAAATGTTACACCTCCGGTTGCCCTCGCAGCCTATGCGGCTGCAGGAGTGGCAAGATGCAATCCGACGAAGACTGGATTTTTTGCCTTTAAGTTATCCTTGTCCGGATTCATTCTTCCATTTATCTTTGTTTACAATCCGGTTCTTCTGATGCAGGGAAGTGCACTTGAGATTATACAGTCCCTGATCACGGCACTCCTTGGCATTTACAGTTTGTCATGTGCGCTGGAAAAATTTGCGTTCAAGTGGGAAATCAGTCAGGTGGAGCGGGTGGCTTTGTTTGTATCTGCAATCCTTTTGGTTGTGCCTGGAACGCTGACAGATATGGTTGGATTTGTGGTTCTGGCTGTAATCTTTGCTTTAAAGCTAATTGAGAATAAGAAAAAAGTATCATGCAATTAAAAAATATAAAAAAGGAGAGACGTACTATGAAAAAACACACATTCAAAATGCTGACAGCAGCTTTTCTGGCAGGCACAATGCTGCTTGCTTCTACCGGATGCTCGAATAAACCGGTCAGCTCCGCACCTTCATCGGCTGCGGCTTCCGGCGGAGAAAGTGCTGCAGCGCCGGCTTCCTCAGGTGGAAAGGTGACAATCCGCATTGGCGGTGGCCCAAGTTCCAGTGCAAACTATACAACCTTTGCCGGCATTGGAAATCTGATCATGAAGGATAATCCAAATTATCTGGTAAATACGGAAATTTCTACCGGATCCCAGGAAAACATTCGTATGATCCAGAATGGAACTGCACAGTTTGGTGTGGCCATGACGGATGTAGAAGAGGCAGCTGCAAAGGGAAACCGTGAATTTGAGGGAAGCCCGGTGGATATTTGTCATGTCATGGGTGGATATACCACGATGCTGCATATGTTTGTACCGAAAGATTCTGATATTAACTCGATCGCAGACCTGAAAGGAAAAAAGTTAGCAGTAAGTAAGGGTGCAATGGCGCAGTATTATATGCCGATTTTACTGGAAGCTTATGGACTGACAACGGACGATGTACAGATCACAGAGACAGCACTGCAGGATATCTGTGATGCAGTTAATGATGGAAATGCAGATTTCGGAGTACATATCACACCATATACCAGTTCTCCGATTGCTGACCTGGCAGCGACCAAGGGAATCAAGCTCATTTCTCTGGATCAGGAACACATTGATAAGATCGTTGCGGAAAACCCGTTCTTCTTTGAAACCACCATTCCGGGCGGTACTTATACGGGAATAGACAATGATACGGTTGTAATTGGTACACGTAATAACCTGGTGTGTGCAAGAAGTGTAGATGAAGATGTTGTTTACAATGTAGTAAAGACGATCATCGAGCATCAGGATGAACTGCCGGATATCCATCCGCAGGCGAAGATGTTCAACAAGGAAAACGCAGTTGATGGAGCTTTGATTGATATTCATCCGGGTGCAGCAAAATATTATAAAGAAATTGGCATCATGAACTAGCATATAAGGAAGAGAGGCACATGTATGATTGAGGTATTTGGACATCAGGTGAATCCAGGAGAAAAAGCGTATTTTACCGTGCCGGTAGGGCAGCTTTCTCATCAGGCCGTGATTGAGATTCCGGTGATTGTGGTTGCCGGAAAAAAAGAAGGAACTGTTTTATGGGTGAATGGAACCGTACATGGTGATGAGCTGAATGGTTCTTATGCCGCATGGGAGCTGTCTCGTGAACTTGATCCTGAAAAAATGTCTGGCACGTTTATTGTAACGCCAATCTGCAACCCAATTGCATTTGAAGCAAGAAACAAAATATCTGCAATTGACAGTATGGATATGGATACAGCATTTCCGGGTGATCCAAAGGGAATGCTGACCCAGCGGATTGCGTATGTAATATATGAAGAGATCCGCAAGCATGCGAAGGCACTGATTAGTTTCCATACGATGGCAACACCATATCTGGCCAATCCGTATTCGGTACGAAAAATTGTTCCTGGGGTTTCCGCGGAGATCAATAAAGTTTCAGAGGGAATGCAGCGTGCCTTTGGCGTGTCTGTCAACTGTCTGGTTGATCTGGGCGGCGCAACCAATGAGCTGCCGGGAGTTACAAGCGGAGCCCTTGATATCACCTGTATGAAGGATGGAATCCCGGCTTTCATGGGTGAAATGGGACAGGGCGGAAAAATCGAGGACCGGTTTGTGGAAGCAGGCAGACAGGGAATCCGGAATGTCATGATCTATCTTGGAATGCTGGATGGAACTGTGGTACAGCCGCAGAAGCAGATTCTGATCACGAAGCGGAAATTCCTGCGAAGCGATAAGGGCGGTTTGATTCAGATGTGCGTGAAATCAGGCGATACGGTAAAGGCAGGCGAAGCTCTTTTGAAGCTGCATTATTATGGTTCAGAGGTTTCTGAAATGCCGGCTGAAACAGACTGCTTTGTAATTGGCACCAGAGAGAATCCGGTTGTAAGTACGGGAGACCGCATTGCTTTTGTCGGCCTGGAATGGAGCGAATGGAACTAGACAAGAGTATGCTGTATGTGGAAACAGCAGAAGGCAAAGATATAGAGCTTTTGTATCAGCTGTGCAAAAAGCAGTCTTATGAGGAATTTTGTTTGTGGGGAGCAGATTTTGTGTATGATTATCCTCCGAATCTGGCCCAGATGAAACAAAGCTATGCCTCAAGAAAACGAATGCTTCTTTATCGGGTAATCTTTCAGGAAAGAATCATAGGTTTTGCTGAACTGGATCAGATTCAGGAGAACCGATCGGACGCAGTTCTGGCCCGGGTGGTGTTGGAGCCTGAAATGCGGGGCCGGGGGCTTGGAACATTCACTATAAAAAGTATATTGAAGCAGGCTTTTTGCATATTGCAGGTGGAGCGCGTGAGCCTGGTTGTTTATCAGAATAATACCAGGGCCATCCGGTGCTATGAAGCATGCGGGTTTCGGATGGAAGAGGCACTCATTCGCAAGGGCCGTCCAGATGCCTGGATTATGCGGGCATTGCCGGCAGAAAAAAAGTAGAAAAGCATAAGGAAAAAGAACTGGGTTTTGCAGTGACAAGCCCGGTTCTTTTTTTGTTAGAAAATAAAATTATTAAAAATGCACAGAAAAATAAAAAAATACATATGGTTTCACGGCAAAAGTTAACATCATATTAACTTTATTATTTCTATAAATCTTCTCTGCGCGTTCATCATCCGCTCACTTGGATACCGGAAATATGGCATGATTGCGGTCTGTTCCGTGGCTGCTGTAGCAGTTGTGTTCGTGATTTTCAAGGTGATACTGTCTGTGCCGCTTCCAATGATCATACTTGATTTTTAACGCGAGGAGGGGAATGTATGAGCGGTATTTTCATCGGACTTCCGCTCTGGAAGCAATGGAAGGCAGGAAAAGCATAAAAACAGATGCACATAAAGCAGACACATTGTATAAAACAGAATATGGATTGTATGAGCAGGACTGCCGGAAGGACGGTCCTGCTTTTGCTATTTGTGGAAGGAATTTGTATTTCTGGAAAAAACGAAAGAAAACAGATTGACAAAATGAAAAACAACCAGTATAACATATTAACATACCAGATAAGTGGGAATAACGCTTCGGAGATGAAATCATAACTGGAGGCAGAGCATAAAGAAAAGCCTTATACTTCAGAAAACAAGACATAATTAAAAAAAATAAAGCGAAAAGGCAAAAAAACGGATTAAAATAAGCACTACACTTTTCTTTGTGTGATAAATTGCACAAAAAAAATCAATAACTTTATTGGAATACAACAAACTATACAATGGTATATTGACAAACAGGAAAAAAAGGTTTAGACTCTAAACATGTTAAACATATGGTATACCAAAAAAACCTGATAGGAAAAACCTATGGGACAATCAAAAAGCAGTATTTTACAAATACCGGATCGGAGCCTATACTGGAGACAGGCATAGGGAGAGGGTATCGGTGCTGATGAAGAAAGGGGAATGCTGAAGATGAGTTTGGTACATGATTTTGACGAGGTTGTCAACCGGAGAGGAACTGATTCCAAAAAATATTCCGTATATCCGGAAGATGTCATCCCAATGTGGATTGCAGACAGTGATTTTAAGGCTCCGCAGCCGGTTGTAGATGCGCTGGTAGCAAGAATGCAGCAGGGCGTATACGGCTACACTCCGATTAGCGAGCGCTTAAAGAAAGCAGGAGCAGGATGGCAGAAAAAACGTTTCGGGTGGGACGTGGATCCGGAATGGGTTGAATTTGTTCCGGGCGTTATTACCGGACTGATTTGTGCGGTACGTGCATTGAGCCAGCCAGGAGACAACATTGTGATCCAGTCTCCGTGTTATCCGCCGTTCTCAGATCTTTCCGATCATAATGGACGCCATTTATTAAGAAACAAGCTGGTTTTAACCGGAGATCATTACGAGATTGACTTTGAAGACTTCGAAGAGAAATGTAAAGATCCGAGAACAAAATTATTTATCCTCTGTAACCCGCAGAACCCGACTGGTCATGTGTTTACGAAAGAGGAACTTACAAAGCTTGGAAATATCTGCATGAAATACCATGTAATTGTTCTTGCAGATGAGATTCATCAGGATCTCGTAAGCAGCGGACACAAGCACATTCCGTTTGCAAGTATCTGTGAGGAATTCGAGCAGAACAGCGTTTCCTTTATGAACCCAAGCAAGACCTTCAATGTTCCGGGATTCCGTACCGCGGCCTTCATCGCTGCAAACCCGGTACTCAAGAATGCAGTTCATGATATCGTAGTCAATAATAAGCAGATTGGTGAGAATATCTGCGGAACCATTGCATTCTGTACTGCATATGAAGCGTGCGATTACTATGCAGACCAGCTTGCAGTTTATATTGAAAAGAACCGTGCCCTTGTCGAGGAAACCCTGAAAGATGTAAAGGGAATCAAGGCAATCCATGCAGATGGTACTTATTTCGTATGGCTGGACTGCCGCGGACTGAATATGAGTCAGGACGAGCTAAACAAATTCTTTGTTGAGACTGTGAAGCTTGGATTTAACAGCGGAAAGACCTTTGGCCCGGATGGAGAGGGATTCCTCCGGATGAACATCGCCTGTCCGAAATCCACGGTAGAACAGGCACTTGATCGGATCGTGAAAGCGCTGGCATAAACCAGGCTTGGAAATGAACGATAGATAAAAGAAAAAGGAGAGAGACAGTATGAAAAAAAGAATGGCAGCATTATTATTCGCAGGAATCATGGCAGCATCTTTAGCAGGATGCTCCAGCAAACCTGCAGAGACCACTGCAGCAGCTACCGAAGCAGCTACCGAGGCAGCAGCTGAGACAAAGGCAGAGGAGACTGCAGCAGAAGAGAAGGCAGCTGAGACCGTGAAAGAGGCTGCAAAACCGGACAATTTCCCGAAAAAGAACATTAAGATCATCGTTCCTTATGATGCAGGCGGCGGTGTAGATATCACCACTCGTATCCTGGCAGAAGCGGCAGGAAAAGATTATTTTGACGGTAAGTCCCTGATCGTTGAGAACATGGCAGGCGGCGGTGCTGTTATCGGTCATACCGCTGTGGCTAACGCAGATCCGGATGGCTACACATTACTGGCTTACACCAGTGCAGTTGTAAACAACCCGCTGTTAAAAGATGTAACCTACACTCTGGACAGCTTCAAGACGCTCGGCATGGTATGCTTCGATCCTGAGATCCTGGTAGTTCCGCCGACTGCAGAGTACAAGACCTATGAGGAGTTCATTGAGTATGCTAAGACTCATACCGTAAAGGTTGCAACTCCGGGTCATTCTACTGCACATCACATTGCAGCAATCCAGTTTGCAAAAGACCTTGGCTTAAACTTTGAGTATCTGCACAACGACAGTGCATCCGTACAGATGCAGCAGCTGATGGGCGGTCACTGCGATGCAGCATTCATGGGTACTGGTGAGACTGTAAGCCAGATCAAAGATGGTACGATCATCGGCCTTGCAATGGGCGGTGAAGAGAGAAATGCAGACATCCCGGATGTTCCGACCTTCACAGAAAAGGGTGAAGATTTGGTAGCTGGTGCATTCCGTGGTTACGCTTGCCCGGCCGGTGTTCCGGATGATGTATACAATTATCTGGTATCTGAGTTCGACAAGATCATCACTTCTGACAAGTTCATTGATGCTATGAAGGAAGCTTCCATTCCGTATGCATACAAGAACGCAGCAGATTTCCAGGCATATGCTAATCAGTGCTCTAAGGATCTGGAGGCTCTGGTTCCGGAATTAAAGGGCAACTAATCCGAGTAAACATTGTAAGCATTCGTAAGCATTAACTGCCATGATGCGCCGCGCCTTGCGGGCTATAAAGCAGCCAGGCGCGGCGCATTTTTTCTTACAGTGTGAAGAAAACGATAAAAAAGGAGGAATTGCTGTGAATAAAAAGCAATTAATGATCGAACTGGCTATGCCGATCGTGTTTATGCTGATGGCGGTTTATATCATTGTGACGGCCATTCCCATGGAGAGTGAGGGTGTATTCCCGATCATGTCAGCCGGTGTGCTGCTGCTCTGTGCGGTATACTTATTTGTTGAGATTCTGATCAAACATCAGCAGGTTGTAAAGCTGGAGGGTGTGAACCTGAAGATGGTTGGAATTACACTTCTGGCTCTGGTTATTTATGTATTTCTGTTAAAGAAAATCGGTTATATTATTGATACGTTTATTTTGTGCTTTTTTGTGATCCGTTCTCTGGGTTACAAAAAGACCGGTGTTACCCTGTTGTGTTCTGCGCTTGCAGTTGCATGCGTATTCTTTATCTTTAAAGTATTATTGTCAGTTCCGCTGCCGATGATACTGCTTGATTTCTAAGGAGGTGGGTTTATGAGCGGCATTTTATTAGGTTTAGGGCAGCTGGTACAGCCCACTGCGTTACTTGCACTGCTAGGCGGTGTTGTGATCGGCCTGATTGTTGGTTCCCTTCCGGGACTAAACGACAGTATTACCATGGCGGTTCTGATCCCGATCACATTCGGTATGGAACCACAGGTTGCGATTTGTCTTCTGGTTGGTATTTACTGTGCATCTGCCTGCGGCGGTTCTGTTCCGTCTATTCTGTTAAAGATTCCGGGCACTGCATCTGCTACAGTTACCGCGTATGACGGTTATCCGATGAGCCAGAAGGGCAAGAGTGGACAGGCGCTTGGATTGGCCATATCCAGTTCCACCTTTGGAGGACTGACCAGTGCGATCGTTCTGTTATTCCTTTCTCCGTTCCTGGCAAAACAGGCACTGAAGTTTGGCCCGCCGGAATACTTTATGCTGGCTGTACTTGGTATGAGTACCGTAATCGGCATGGCAGGCAACAACATTGCAAAGAACATTCTTGCGATGGCTGTCGGCCTGATCTTCAGCTGTATCGGCATGAGCCCGCAGACCGGTCTTGCAAGATTTACCTTCGGCCAGGTCAGCCTGATGGATGGTATTTCCCTGATCCCGATGTTAATTGGCCTGTTCGGTATTACTTCAATTCTTGAGATGATCGAGGGTATTCAGAAGACCCCGAAGGTGAAAGAAGTAAAACAGAAGGTAGAAAACTTCAAGGAAGATGTAAAAGAGAACTACAAAAAAGTAAAGGTGGTTCTTCCGGACAAGGAAATGGCGAAACGCCTGCTTCCGATCTGGGTGCAGTCCAGTGTTATTGGTAACGTGATCGGAATTATTCCAGGTGCCGGCATGATCATGGCAATCTTCATGGCATACGACCAGGCTTCCAGACGTCGTCCGAACCTCGAATTCGGTACTGGTGTTCCGGAGGGTATTGCGGCTCCTGAGGCAGCAAACAATGCAGTGGTAGCAAGTTCCATGGTTCCGCTTCTGTCTCTTGGTGTTCCTGGAAACTCTACCTCTTCTCTGTTCCTTGGCGCACTGACGATTCAGGGACTGAGAACCGGCCCGACCCTGTTCCGTGATACCCCGGAAATGGCATACATGATTATCCTTGGCTTCATCGTAGCCAACATCATCATGCTTCCGCTTTCCGTTTACTACTGTAACTTCCTTGCAACCGCAGTACTTCGTCTGAACCGTATGATCTTAAGCGGCATCGTTCTGACCCTGTGTGTAACCGGTGCATTTGCAGTAAGCAACAACGTATTCAACATTTATGTCATGGTATTCTTCGGATTTATTGGATATGCCTTCAATAAGTACAAGATTCCGCAGTCTCCGTTGATCCTTGCTTCTATCCTGGGAAGCATGATGGAGAACAACTGGACTCAGAGCATGAAGTTTGCTGACGGCTCTCTGTCTGTATTCGTTACCAGACCGTTAAGCTGTGCATTACTGATTCTGTCCATCATCTTTATCGGTATGCCGCTGGTAAAACGTATCAAGGCAAATAAAGCAGCAAAGGCTGCTTAAAACAAGGAAAACACTGCAGATGGAACCGGGGGACAGCATTTATGCTGTGTCAGTTCCGTCTGTGGTGTTTTTTTCGTTCCGTGTCGTGCCTGTATAGAGCAAAGGCGCGGACACCATGAATAAAAACGGAAGGAGAGAATATATGAAGATCAGCCAGATGGAATATTTTTCCTGCGTTTGTCGGTGCGGGAGCATTACGAAGGCTGCAAAGGAACTGCATATTTCCCAGCCTTCTGTGACAGCCGCGGTTCATGAACTGGAGAAAGAGCTGGGGGTAAACCTGTTCCTGCGGCGAAACAACAAGATTCAGTTGACGGAGGAAGGATGGTTTGTGCAGGAACGCATTGACGGAATCCTGAAAAGCATGGACACCCTGAATCGGGATTTAAATGATTTCGTGGGGCAGAAAAATCATATCCGCCTTGGGGTTCCGCTGCAGATCGGAAGTTTTCTGCTGCCGCTTCTGTTTGGCAAATTCCGGCAGGAATATCCGGATATCAGTCTGGAGATTGAAGAGAGCGGTGCCATTGATATTGTCAAAAAACTTCTGGATGACCAGCTGGATCTGGCCATTTTGTCGGTGGACTCCTCTCGCATCTGGGATGTGGAGTGGACGCATCTGTACAATTCAGAGTTTTGTTTCTGTGTCTCAAAGGATCATGAGCTGGCGAAGAAAGAATCCGTCAGCTTCCGGGAAGCCTGCAGCTGTCCACTGGTGGTATTTCAGGAAGGGTTTTACATCAATGAGCGGGTACAGCAGCTTATGAAGGAGAATCGGGTAGTACCGGATATCTGGATGGAGACCGGCCAGCTGCATACCATCAAAAATCTGGTGATACGGGACGGCTGCGGAGCATTCCTGCTCCGTGATGCGGTTCGTATGGATGACCAGATCTGTGCGCTCTCGCTGGAAAATCCCATGCGGGCGGAGATCGGCCTCATCACCCGGCGTGGCAAGGTGATCTACAACGATGCCCGCACGCTGATCTCCTTTATCAAGCAGGAGCTGAAACGGTAAGCCATAAAAAGAGGTTATGAAGACATAGAAAAAGTGTATTTTACGCTGAGGAGCTCTTTCTATTATAATAAGGACAGCGTATATTGCAGAAAACGGAAGGGAGAAAACCTATGAAATATGTAACACTTGCAGATCATGCAATGCGTGAGTATGCACCGGATAAAATTTTTGCCGCAAGCCAGAAGGCCAAAGCGGCCATTGCAGAGCTGGGTGGAGATGCTGTGATCAATTCCACTCTGGGCGAGTGTCAGGACGATGACGGAAGGCTGATGGTACTTCCAACGGTGGAGAAGATGCTTCGTTCCATGCCGATAGAGGAGATGTGCAGCTATGCGCCGATCGGTGGTATACCAGGCTTCAATGAGGCGGTTCAGATTTCCCTGTTCGGTCATGTCAGTGAGCGCTTCCATGTAGAGTCTGTTCCGACTCCGGGCGGCTGCGGCGCACTGCGTCATGCCATCTGGAACTTTCTGGATAACGGAGACAGCCTTCTGACCACCGACTGGATCTGGGGACCGTACCGCAACATTTGTGAGGAGCACGGACGTTTCTTAAAAGACTTTCCGATGTTCAACGATCAGGATACTTTTAACGTAGAGGGCATGGAAGCAGGCTTAAGAGAGCTTCTGGAAAAACAGAAACAGGTACTGCTGCTGCTCAATACTCCGGCCAACAACCCGACCGGTTACTCCATGACAAAGGAAGAGATGGACAAGGTAGCAGCTGTTCTGAAAAAGCTGGCAGCTGAGTATCCGGACCGCCGCCTGACCTTCTGTCTGGATGTGTCCTATATTGATTTTGACGGAAGCTTTGAGGAAACCAGATCTATTTTTGACAGCATCCATGATATGCCGGAAAACATGATGACCCTGGTGGTATTCAGTATGTCCAAGAGCTATACCATGTGCGGAATGCGCTGTGGTGCCATTGTCTGCCTGGCGGAAACGAAGGAGGCTGCAGACCTGTTCAAGGCCGCCATGTCCTATTCCTCCAGATCCGTATGGTCCAATGTTGTCCGGATCGCCCAGAGGATTCTGGTGGACATTAATCTGAATCCGGAAGTGAAAGCCGAGGTAGACAAAGAGCGTCTGGTATTCTCGGATCTGATTACAAAGCGCGGCCAAAGCTTCTACGGGGAAGCCCGGCGTGTGGGCTTAAAGTGCTGTCCGTACAAGCATGGCTATTTCATCGCAATTCCGTGCAAAAATCCGGCTAAGGTCGCTGCATATCTGGAGGAGGAGCATGTATATGTGGTGCCTCAGAAGAAAGGGCTCCGCTTCTCACCGTGTGCAGTCACCACCGAGAAATGCCTGCGGGCACCGGCTATCATCAAACAGGCAGTAGACAGAGTGGAGGCAGAAGTATGAAGATTACAGATATCAAATTAATTCCGGTCAATAAATTCTTATTTGTAAAAGTATATACCGATGAGGGAATCACCGGTATCGGCGAATCCGGCGACTGGGGCTTTCTGGAGTCCTCCGGAGAGGTGATCAAATCCTTCCGCGAGTATCTGATCGGTCAGGATCCGCTGCGGATTGAGCATCACTGGCAGTATATGTACCGCTGCTTCCATTTCCGCGGAGCGGCTGTCATGGGTGCGCTGAGTGCCATCGATATCGCGCTGTATGACATTGCCGGAAAGTATTATGGTGTGCCGGTATACCAGCTGCTGGGCGGCAAAGTAAGAGATAAAGTCCGGGTATACTCACATGTATCCGGGGGTTCCTTTGAGGAGCTGATGGAGAGTTGCCTGGCAGAGAAGGAGAAAGGCTTTACGGCTATCGGTCATTTATCCCCGTTCCTGGATGAGCCGAGATCTACCCGCTATTTTGAGACCTATGCAAGAAAGATGAGCAATGGTGTAGAGCGCTTAAGCCGGATCCGTGAGGCAGTTGGCCTGGATGTAGACTTATGTATCGAGAATCATCGGCGTTTAAACCCTGCGGAGGCCATTGCGCTGGCTTCCCAGTTAGAGCCATTGTTTCCGATGTTCTACGAAGATCCGCTGATTCCGGACAACTTTGATTCCATGGCATGGGTGGCTCAGAAGATCCGCATTCCGCTGGCAACCGGTGAACGTATCCATACACCGCAGGAATACCAGATGCTGGTAAAACGTCAGGCGCTGGATTATCTGCGTGTGAGCATCTGTGTCTGCGGCGGTTTCACCGGAGCGAAGAAAATTGCAGCGATTGCGGAGGCCAACCATCTTGGAATCATCCCGCACAATCCGTTAAGCCCGGTAGCAACTGCAGCCTGCATCCAGTTAGACGCAGCGGTTCCGTGCTTTACCATTCAGGAATATCCGGATCCGAACGGACCGGCAGCCCATGCGCGTTTCGTGTTCGAGAAGACCGGAAAATCCGAGTTCCATGTCTGCGATATCGTGGATCGTATGCCGGAGTGCCGGGACGGCTTCCTGATCGTGCCGGACGCACCGGGACTTGGAATTGAGCTGATAGACGGTGTGGAAGAAAAATTCCCGTTTGAGCGCCGTAAAGTGGTAACCAGGCTGACTACTGACGGAGCTGTTATGGACCAGTAAAAAGAATGGATATAGACAAAAAGGAGTGAGAAAAACCGATGAGTATGACGATGACACAGCAGATTCTGGCCCGCCACTGCGCCATGGAGTCTGTAAAGGCGGGAGATCTGATTGAGGTATCCCTGGATCTGATTCTCGGAAATGACCTGACTACCCCGGTAGCGATCCGTGAGTTCGCGAAAATCGAGGGTGCAAAGGTGAAAAATCCGGAAAAGGTAGTAATTGTAATGGATCATTTTACCCCGAACAAGGATATTCAGACAGCAACCCAGTGCAAGGCCTGCAGAGAGTTTGCGAAAGCACAGGGGATTTCTGATATTTATGATGTAGGAAATGGTGGAATAGAGCATGTACTGCTTCCGGAAAAGGGCTATGTACATACCGGCGACCTGATCGTGGGTGCGGATTCCCACACCTGTACCTATGGTGCATTCGGCGCGTTTTCCACCGGTATCGGAAGCACGGACATGGCGGCAGCCATGCTGACCGGAGAGCTGTGGTTCCAGGTTCCGCGCGGAATCCGCGTGGAGCTCCGCGGCAAAAAGAAAAAATGGGTATCCGGAAAGGATATCATTCTCTGGCTGCTTCGCCAGATCAGCGTAAATGGCGCGGACTATGCGTCCCTGGAGTTTGTGGGTGACATTGCGGATCTGACTATGGATGACCGTATGACCATCTGCAACATGGCGGTAGAGGCCGGCGCAAAGAATGCAGTATTCCCGGTAGATGATGTAACCAGAGCTTACTTAAAGAAAGTGGGCGCTGAGGGCGGTATCGTATGCGGGGAGGCTCCGGCTGACGCATATGAGAAGACCCTGGTACTGGATCTGGATGAGGTTGAGCCGATTGTAGCTTTCCCGGGCAAACCGGATAACGGCAGATGCTTCTCTGAGTTTGGCGAGGTAAAGCTGGATCAGATCGTTATCGGATCCTGCACCAACGGTAGACTGTCTGACTTAAAGGAAGCAGCAGATATCCTGCGCGGAAAGAAGGTTGCGCCGGGACTACGCGTCATTGTCATTCCTGCGACTCCGAAGATTTACCGCGAGGCCATGGAAGAGGGCCTTCTGATGGATTTCATGAACGCAGGCTGTGCCATCATGACTCCGTGCTGCGGTCCGTGTATCGGCGGAAGCATGGGGATTCTGGCAGCAGGCGAGCGGGCCCTTGCGACAACGAACCGGAACTTTACCGGACGTATGGGCCATCTGGAATCAGAAATTTATCTGTCCAGCCCGGCTGTTGCGGCGGCCAGTGCGCTTACCGGACGGATCACACATCCGCAGGAGGTGATGGAATAATGTTTATTCAGGGAAAAGCAAGACGCGTCGGTGATAATGTCAATACAGACCAGATGTATCCGACACGTTATACCAGTATTGTAGAAGACAGTGAAATGGCAAAACACTGCATGGAGGATTATGATCCGGATCTGATCAAACGCATGGATCCGGGAGATGTTCTGGTAGCCGGAGTCGGCTTTGGCTGCGGATCCTCCAGAGAGCATGCACCGAAATCCGTCAAGGCAGCAGGATTTTCCTGCGTGGTGGCGAAAGGATTTTCCCGTATCTTCTACCGCAATGCGATCAATATCGGTCTTCCAATCGTAATCTGTACCGAAGCAGTAGACGACTGCCAGGAGCTGGATGAGCTTGCCATCGATTTTGACAAGGGAATCCTCATGAACGTGACCCGGAACAAGACTTATGAGATTACACCGTTTCCGGCTTTCATTAATGATATCATGAACTGCGGCGGACTGATCAACCGCATTAAGCGCAATCTGTTCTCCTGATCCGGGAATGAAAGGAGGAGCCTGTTATTTCGCAGATAATCGTTGTGGGATAACAGGCCTTTTTGTTTGGAATAGGGGTGGACATTTGCCGGAAAGTCAAGTACAATGAACCAGAGCCGGCAACCCGGGATCCGGGGAGCGGCTGGCAAACAAATGATGATAAAATGGGAAATGGATAGAAGTTATCATGAATACAGATTATTTGAAAAAATGTGCGGCGAAGCTGCTGACAGAAAAACAGATGTCTGAGGCGTTTCTGAATAATATGTTTCTGGCATTGTCCGGCGGACTTCAGGATGCCTATACCTATAATGTGCGCGATCATGTATTTTCCAATGCGCAGACTGGAAATGTGGTCCTCATGAGCCAGCATATCATCAGTGGCAACATGAGAAGCGCACTGAGGTATCTGGTACCGCTGCTTTCGTTTGTGCTGGGGGTTTATATTTCAGAAGAGATTCATCTGCATTTTAAAGACGCAAGGAAGCTGCACTGGAGGCAGAGCATTCTTCTGCTGGAGATTATCATACTGACGCTGGTAGGGTTTCTGCCGGAGGAGCGGAATATGCTGGCTACTGTGCTGGTTTCCTTTGCCTGCGCGATGCAGGTGCAGTCCTTCCGCAAGGTGGGCGGCTATTCCTACGCCAGTACCATGTGTATCGGAAACTTAAGAAGCGGAACCACAGCGCTGACCATGTATTTTGAGGATCACAAGCCGGAGCAGCTGCGGCAGTTTCTCTATTATTTTGGCATTATTTTCTTCTTTGCCATTGGAGCCGGTGTAGGCGGCGTAATGTCTCTGAAACTAGGTATCACTACAATCTGGGTTTCTAGTGTGCTACTTTTGATCAGTTTCCTACTGATGTTTTTAGAGAAGCTGCGTTAAATAAATATAAGTCACAATATCTAAATAAAGTCCGAAGTTTTGGGCTCCGCATACAGAACCGCAGACTTTAAGCAGAATTTTGTACTTTGTGTGCTCTATAGCTGATTGTTTCTCCTGCACCCCAAACTCATACGCCTTGCGTGCTCAGACAAGGCGTATGAGTTTGGGGTGCCGCTATATTCGTTCATGAAGAAGTCGAATAGACTTATGCCTCACAACGTAAGCCACTCACAGAGCCGTACGTGCGGCTTTCCTGCATACGGCTCTCCATAATAATATTTGCAGTTTCAAAACAAGTTGACATAGATGTAGGCATTGCTAAGGGATAGAATTTCATTATTTCTTTGAATCCTTTCCTCGTATAACGTTTCTTGTCGTTTCGTCTATTTAATACTTTAAGCAGAAGTTTTCGTACCTGTTGTTTGAAATCATTCTGTTATTATAACTTATTCTATAGTACCTATAGTGTTCTGTCAGTTTCTGGTTAAGTATACCTATTATCTTCTTTAGTGGTTGATTTTTGTTTGCATATAGCCATACCTTTGTGTCTTGGATTTTCTATCAGAATTTCTTTTATATTGACATTTACATCCATCAGTTCCTCTGTCCCTGAGCACACGGTTGACGTGTCCTCAGAAAGATCATTATTATGTAGCTCTCTTTCCGCCTTTGGCATTACCCAATCTCTTCAGTACTGTGAAGCTATCCGATTGCGTATTATTCGTAAATGCTCCAAAATTTCTATATTATTGGCTTTTCTACGATAATAAATAACGTAGTCAGGACAATATCAGTGAAAGCCTCCCTCAGTTTTCCTTAACGACTTCATTTTCGTGCTGTTATAAATATGCGGACAAAGAAAGTATCTACCAGCACACTGCTATGGATATCATTCCGCAGAGGAAGTGGAGCAGCGTCTGAGACAGTCATTGATCCAGTCAATGTAAGATTTTTCCCGCATGATGGCACCCTCAAGAACCATGAAGTCACCAAATTCCCGGGTGCCGATGGCAGGAGCTGTATTGTGGTGGTGATCCCGCATGATATCAGAGAGATACTGTTCTTTCAGAATATGTTTCTGAAGCTGATTTGTGAGATGGGTTTTTAACTGTTCCGGTGTCATGAAATCAGAGAAGTACATGCGAAGGCGGAATACGTCCTTCGGAGTTGCTTCCAGAGGTTCATCCTTCATGAGCCACTCTTGAAGTTGCTGTTTTCCGGCTTCCGTGATGGAGTAAAGCTTCTTCTCCAGCTTTTCTCCCTGGATGACCACTTCGCAGGTAACAAGTTTTTCTTCCATGAGGCGGCTAAGCTCCGGATAAACCTGGCTGTGCTTGGCATACCAGAAGTTTGCCAGATTGTTGCTGTTAAATTCCCGGGTAATATCATAACCAGTCATGGGCTCCCGGTTGATCAGGCCCAGGATGGCATATTTTAATGTTCGCATATGAGTGTCCTCCTGATATATATAACGGCAGCTTTTCTAAGCGCTGACCGGTCTGTGATTCACAACCTGTAATGATTGATATGTAAATTTTAACATAAAAATGCCAAATGAAAAACAACAAAATGATTTGTCATGTATTTTTCACAAAAACAGGAATTTGATATAGTGGAATACGCTGAAAAAGGCATTAAATTACATGTATATATTTACATGTTTTTTTGTACATGTTATAATGCGTTAAGAATATAACGTAAAAACATGTTTTTTATATAAAAGAGGAGGTATTTTATTATGGCTAAGTTTATTACTGCAAAAGAAGCAGCACAGCTGATTCCGGATCATGCAACAGTTGGTGTTGCCGGTATGGGACTTTCCGGCTGGCCGGAGGAGGTTGCATGTGCGATCCGTGATAACTTTGCGGAAACCGGACATCCTTGTGACTTAAACTTAAAGCAGGCAAGCGCACTGGGTGACTGGGGGTACGGAAACAAGTTTAACGGTTGGGACAGAAACCCGCTCCCGGAGGCAGATACCGAACATGGAAACCGTGGTGTTACCCGTTTCGGTGAAGCAGGACCGGGACTGATTACAAAATGGACCAGTGCCCACATCGGAAGTGCATTTACCCTTTGCGACCAGGCGCGTCAGGGCAAGATTGAGACCCACTGCCTACCGCAGGGTGTCATCATCAACCTTTGGAGAGAGTGTGCAGCAGGCCGTCCGGGTCTGATTACCAAGACCGGTCTTGGCACTTTCGTAGATCCGCGTGTAGAAGGCGGACGCATGAACGACTGTGCAAACTCTGAGGAAGTGGTAAAACTGGTAGAATTTAACGGAGAAGAATACCTTTTCTACCCAGCATTCAAGTGCGATGTTGCATTGCTTCGTGGAACCATCGCAGATGAGAACGGAAATATCTCCTTCGCACATGAGAGCGTTGTGAACGAGGGCTTTGAGGTAGCAACTGCAGTCAAGAACAATGGCGGTATTGTTATCGTACAGGTTGAGTACCTGGCAAAGAAAGATACCTTAAATCCGAAGGATGTTAAGATTCCAGGAAAATTAGTCGACTATGTGGTACAGGCAAAGGATCCGAAGTCCTGCTGGCAGGCTGAGGGAACTTACTGGGAGCCGTCTTATTCCGGACAGATCAAGATTCCGTTAGACAGCATCCAGCCTCTTCCATTCGATGAGAGAAAGGTTGTCTGCAGACGCTGCGCTATGGAGTTAAGAAAGGGTGACCTCATCAACCTGGGCGTCGGCATGCCGGCTGACATTGCAAAAGTTGTTGCTGAGGAAGGTCTCATTGAAGATGTGACCATGAGTACCGAGAGCGGTATGGTAGGCGGTGTTCCGTCTGCACGGCCGAGCTTCGGAAGCGCTTATAACCCGGAAGCAATCCTCTCTCCTCACGAGATGTTTGACTTGATCAGCGGCGGCGGTCTGAACATGACCTGCCTTGGCATCGGTGAAGTTGACGGAGACGGAAACAACAACGTAAGCCGTATGGGCAAGAGACTGACCGGACCTGGCGGATTCATCGATATCACTGCAGCAACCCCGAAGGTTATCTTCGCAGGTACCCTTATGGGCAAGGCAAAAGTGAAAGTCGGCGGTGGAAAGTTGGAGATCGTAGAAGAGGGAACCATTCAGAAATTCGTAGAGAAAGTCGGACAGATCACCTTCTCCGGACAGTACGCACCGGACAATCAGGAAGTTCTGTACGTGACCGAGCGTGCAGTATTCCAGCTGATCGACCACAAGATGACCCTGATCGAGATCGCACCTGGCATTGACCTGCAGAAAGACGTTCTGGATCACCTCGGATTTACTCCGGTTATCTCTCCGGACTTAAAAGAGATGGATCCTGGTATCTTTGAAGAGCACTGGGGCGGACTGAAAGAGTACTTAAAATAAAGGCAGCATGATCTTGAAAAAGAGGCTGGAAAGCAAAACGCTTTCCGGCCTTTTTTCATGCCTTGCAGCACTTGGATGGATGTCAGCGGCAGATCCTGCAGATTGCCCGTGATTCAGCAAAAATGATGAATGAAGCGTCATGATGAACAGAAAAACGGAAATAAATATGCACAGTGCACATTTTGAAACAATGAAATGTGGGCGCTTTCTCTCTGTTTTTTCTACATGGATTGCGATAAAATTAGCACAACTTACAACGAAGACGATAAAACATAAAGGGGGATGAATTGTATGTTGACTGCTGTAGGTTTTCTCATGTTGTTGATCATCGTGGTACTGTTGTTGACCGGCAAGGTTTCTTTACCACCGATCTTTGTTGTAGTTCCGGTAGTAGCCTGCCTCATCTGTGGATTTGGTCTGGCTCAGATCAATGATTTTATCGGAACTGGTCTGAAGAGCGTACTGAACACGGTAGCACTCTTCACGTTTGCGGTACTGTATTTCAGTATCCTGAATGATGTCGGAATGTTCGATGTCATTGTAAGCAAACTGATGCGTTATCTTGGTAACAAAGTTGAAGTGGTTATGTGGATCACCTGCCTGGTAGCAACCATTTCCCATCTGGATGGTTCCGGTGCAACCACCATGCTGGTAACCATTCCGATGATGCTTCCGATCTACAAGAAAATGAAGATCCGCCCGCAGGCACTGCTTTTATTAGCAGCTATCTGTTCCGGTTCCATGAACATGACTCCGTGGTGTTCTTCCGTATTGCGTCTTACTTCCGCAACTGGCGGCGATGCAATGGAATTATGGCGTTATGTCCTGCCGTTACAGGTTATCTGCCTCATCTTAAGCTACCTGATCGTAATCCCGTTAGCAAAACTGGAGCGTAAGAATGGCGCAGGCATGACCGAAGAAGAGTTCAAGGCATTAAAGGCAACCTTAAACCAGCCGGTAGAGACCAAAGTCTCCATGAAGGTTATTTACTTTGATATCATCCTTACGGTTGCAATCCTGATTGCAATGTTATCCGGTGTTGTAAAATCCAACCTTGGTTTCATGGTAGCTCTTGCAGTTGCCCTGGTCGTAAACTTCCCGAATCCGAAGGATCAGACAAAGAAAGTCAAAGAGTTCGGTGGTACAGCCCTGAACATGATTATGATCATCTTCTCCATCGGTGTTCTGGTTGGTGTATTAAAAGACAGTGGCATGATGGATGGCATGGTAGCCCTGATCCTTGCAATCATTCCGGAGAGCCTTGGCAGCCACATCACCTGGATCATCAGTGCACTCAGCGTTCCGTTGTCCATGTTCCTTGGTTCCGATACCGTGTACATGGCAGTTGCCCCGATCATGGCAAACGTTGTTACCGCATACGGTTCCACCATGCTTCAGCTGAATGCAGCATTCCTGATCGGTGCATGTCTGTCCGCAAACCTCTGCCTGGTTGGTCCGACTCCGTACCTGGCATTAGGTCTTGCAGATGTCGATATGCCGTCTAACTTAAAATACTGCTTCCCGTGGGTATTTGGCATGAGTTTACTCGTATCTGTGATCGCAGGTGTGATCGGTGTGATCCCGTTCTAAAAAACATATTTCATGTAGAGAAAAAGAGCAGGCGCGTTCAGGTGTCTGCTCTTTTTTCATTCTCTTTTTCCATATTTCTTTTCAATACCAGGATATCTTCATGACAGTATCTGGACATGTATTCGATGACACGGCAGCTGAATAAAAGACGCTCCCGCAGCATCGGCTCATCCAGGCTGCTGTCGATGATTTCCTCAATTTTATGTACTTTATTTAACATGGTGTTGCGGTGGATGAACAGGGATTTCGCTGCTTCCGTAGTATTACGTTCGTGCTCTAAGTAAGCCTGGAGGATCTGCACCAGGTTGGTGTTGTGCTTTTTATCATATAAGAGAAGTCCTACCAGTTCATTGTTGCACAGGTGTACCAGATTGCGGCTGCCAAGTTTCTGCATGGAAGATTCTGCTGCCATTTCGATGATGTGGTAGATGCTGTAATCTTCATAATAATAGATCCGTTTTGCAGGGTGCATTTTCTGTCCGATGCGCAGTGCTTCATGGGTCTGGTGGTAGACCGGCGGAAGAGACATTAAAAATTCTGAAGCATTTCCGACACAGGCAAACCCGTTGTAGCTTTCCAGGAGTTTCAACAGCGTTTCCTGGTTAAAGGAGAGGCGGCTGCGGCGCTTCATTTTCCGGATCAGAAGCAGAATTTCGCCTTTATAAGTGGTAATGTTGCTGAACGGAAACAGGTATTCCAGCTGATTGATGATGTAGTTCCATGGAATGTTTTTGTTGCGTTCGGTGTCCGATGGGAAATTGATCAGCATAACGTGGTAATAACGTCTCGTGGCCAGTTTGATCTGCTTGAGACGCTGCTGCAGCTCTTCTTCGTTGGCGATGCGGCACTCGATCAGATCGGCGGCAAGCGCGCCGAACTGGGCATTTCCGCTGTAGTCGGTGCGATGGTTGCTGAGCATATAATCTGCAACATAGCGGGAAAGCAGTTCATTGAAGTCGGATATACAGGGATCTGCCGCTGGTCCGTCTAAGATCACGCAGAGGCGGGCTACCAGTTCTCCGCGATAGTGGATCAGACGGACAATGGTATAGTTATGGCTGAGATCGGAAATATACTCGGCATATTCCATGTTTTCTCCGTGTTTCACAACCTGCTGGTGATGGATGGACTGGATGGTGTCGAAAGACTGGTAGCCGTTTTCTCTAAGCTCATCTGCGGTAGAGTCCTGGATATGAGGGTCGTAAACGGCTGCTATTTTTTTGTAACCGGCATTGACCAGAAGAATGGTAGCCGGAAGTTCTTTGTAAGCCTGTTCCAGAAGTGCCTGCAGTCCGGCATTGGTATCTACGATTCGCTGCAGTCCGGTATCCCAGACACGGAACCGGTGGAGATATTCGTGGACACGATTGTAAAGTTCCAAAACCGGCAGGGAGGTCTCTATTAATGTGATATGTTCAGGAATGCAGATGTCTGCGAGAACACTGCAGGGACCGGCAGAAATGAGGCAGATACCGGCTGCCGGAGCTGTTTCCTGACTGGTGGCTGCGGACGGTTTCTGCTCATATTCCGCAGAATGTGTCATACTTTCCAGGATTTGCGTGACGATGTCTGAAGTTCCGATGTAAAGATACTCGGAGGAGAGTGCTGCGTCAGGGCTGGTGAGCAGAACGATACCGCCGTCGGAGGCAAGTTCTTTGGTTCCGGGGTGGTTTACCAGGATAATATCTTTCAGCCATGCATTCAGCATGGCGCGGGTGTACATACTCATGGAAAGTTCCTTTCATTATGTAGATTGTGATTCCACGGATTATAGTAGGAAAATAAGAGGGTTCTGTCAAGAAAAATGTGTGGATCTCACATATAAAAATAAAATTAGAAGCAAAAATGGGCATGGTGCACATAAAAACTGAAAAAAGGTATGCGCATTAGACCTGTCAGAACCGTAGAAAGTAAGGTACAATAAAGAACAGATAGAAGAATACATCAGTCTGCATAAGCAGATTCACCTTTGTATTCAGAAAGAGGGGGGAAACTATGTCAGATGGATCGAACAAAGATCCGCAGCGTGCCCTGGTTTTTGCCACGGGCGACATCATTGTCGATGAGCCGGATCCTTATTCCTTTTTTGAGCCATCACGGGAACTGTTGTCTTCCGGCGATTTTGTGATCGGACAGATCGAGGTTCCTCATACGGACCGTGGAGAGGCAAACAGTACGGACATTCCGGCACCGCCTGCGGCACCGGAAAATTTAAATCCATTGAAAGACTGTGGATTTAATCTCTGCACCACCTGCGGCAACCACGCCCACGATAACGGGGTACCGGGAATTGTAGATACCCTGGATAAATTAAGAAGTCTTGGAATTGCGGTAACCGGAACCGGAAGAAATATCCAGGAGGCCAAAACGCCTGCGATTGCAGAGCGGAAAGGAATCCGGGTAGGTCTGATCGGTTACAATGCGGTTGGACCGAGGGAATGCTGGGCAACCTCCCATAAGGCAGGCGTTTCTTACGTGCAGATCCTGACGCACCATGAGCCATCGCCGCGGGCGACACCGGGACTTCCGGCGCGGGTTTACACATTCCCGGAACCGGATTCCGTGGAAGAGATGCAGGAGGAGATCCGGGCAGCGCGAAAAGAGTGCGATGTGTTGTTTGTGGCGCTTCACAAAGGAATGGTACATACCCATGCAGAACTGCAGATGTATGAAAAACCACTGGCGCATGCCGCAATCGATGCCGGGGCAGATGCCGTGATCGGACATCATGCCCATATTCTCCGCGGAATTGAAGTATACCGTGGAAAACCAATTTACCACAATCTTGGCAACTTCGTCTGTGTAACCCATGCATTAACACCGACTGGCGATAATAACAGCCCGGAGCGGCTGCGCTGGATCGCAGAGCGCAAGAAACTGTTTGGTTTTACGCCGGATCCGGACATGCCATTTTATGCATTCAATCCGGAAAGCAGAAAGACCATGCTGGCCCGTATGGAAATCACAAAAGAGGGAGTTTCGGAGTTTGGATTTGTTCCGTGCTATATCAACAAAAAAGGAGCACCGGAAGTTCTTACGACCTATGAGGAAGCCAAAGAGGTTATAGAATATGTACGTCAGATTTCCGAAGAGGAAAAGCTTCACATCCGTCTGGTGTGGAGAGATGGCTGGGTACAGGTTCTAGAAGAATAAGAAAGGATGTGACACACCGATGAGCATTCGTAATTGTGCTTTGGAGAGCAAAGCCTTTACTGCTTTGAAAGAAGTCTGGAATCACCGGGACGCAGAAGCTGCAAAGTGGCGCGCCCAGGGGAAAAAAGTAGTTGGTAAACTGGGATTTGATGTTCCGGATGAACTTTTGATCGCAGCAGACATGCTGCCTGTTCAGATCTATGCAGATCCGGACCGTTCCCTGGAGGAGACAAACAAATATCTGGAATACGCTTTTGAGCCGGTTGTCCGTGCGCAGTTTGAAAAACTGATCGACGGCACCTATGGAGAACAGCTGGATGCGCTGGCAATCTCCAACAGTACCGACGTGGTAATCCGTATTTTCCTGTATTTAAGAGAACTGCACCGTGTAGAACCGGAGAAGAACCTTCCTCCGTTTGCATTCATTGACTGGCT
The DNA here is from genome assembly GCF_003480315.1 of Clostridium sp. AM33-3. Lineage (GTDB taxonomy): Bacteria > Bacillota > Clostridia > Lachnospirales > Lachnospiraceae > Brotaphodocola. Next base: position 54,650 of record NZ_QUIV01000004.1, read on the forward strand.
GTTTACCAGACACCAGATGCACCAGAAACGGAATGAATTTGTCATGGACCTGTTCCGCAAACAGGTAGAAGAGTGGGCCGGACATGAGATCACGGATGAAGCAATCCGTGAAGCCGGAAAGATCTGTAACGAAAACCGTCAGGCACTGCGTGAGATGGCAGCCCTCCGCCATGGCGATGAGGTACACATTGCCGGAAGCGAAGCGATGGTGATCATCGGAGCCGGACTTTTCATGGAGCGTACAGCCCACACTGAGCTGGTGCGTCAGGTTACGGAAGACGCAAAGAGCTGGCCGGTACTGGAAGGACCGCGTGTCTTCTACACCGGAGCAGAGCATGAAGATACCGCACTCTACGAGAAGATCGAGGCACAGGGTCTTGTGGTCGTCGGAGAAGATACCAACTGGGGAGACCGTTATTACAACCGTGACTTCAATCTGGAGTACCCGGTAACCCGTGCACTGGTAGACCGCTATATGCTGAGAGAGTTTTCTGCAAAGAAAGCATTTGTTTCCCAGCGTGTGGAGGCACTGGAACGTGAGGTGGATGAGACCAAGCCGGAGGCAGTCATCTTCTATACTAATCTTTACGACGAAGTTGCTACCTGGGATATGCCAAACCAGAGAAAGAGTCTTGCAGCCCGCGGCATCAAGTCCTGCACCTTTGGCAGAATGCTCTGGCCGGCAGCAAAAAATGAAGATCTGGACGAAAAACTTGCTGCATTTGCAGAAGAACTGAAAGCAGGAAAAGGAGGGGATCAGTGATGCCAGAAGAAAAGAAAGCAACCGGATCAAAATCCTCCGTTGTGAAAAAACTGAAAGCAACCGCAGCAGCAGGTGCTTACCAGAAACAGTGGTTCTTTGATATGAAAGTCCGCGTAGAGCGGGAAGGATGCGATTTCGCGATCCTGAATGCCGATGTGCCGATGGAAATCTTCCGTGCCATGGACATTCCGTTTGTTGTAAACCAGTGGTGGGCTGCAATCTGCGGAGCAAAACGTATGACCCGCAAGTATGCCCAGCTGATGACAGACAATGGCTATCGCAATGACTTAAACAGCTACGATGCGCAGGCACTGGCAGAGAGCTTTGACCCGGATGACCACAAGCTGGACGAAGAGGGCAAGCCTCTTGGACCGTGGGGCGGACTTCCGAAGCCGACCATCAGCATTACCCGTCTGACCGGTGACTGCCAGAGCAAGATCTTTGGGCTGATCGCACAGAACTATGGTGCTGATCTGTACGTCATGGAAAATACGGTTGCAAGAAAGACCCCATTAAACTGGTATGAGCTGACTGCAGACCGCTGGGAAGAGCTGTACGATAAAGACCGTATTGACCTGGCAGTTGAAGAGCTGAAAGCCCTGATCAGCTATCTGGAGATGAAGACCGGAAAGATGATGGATATGAACAAGCTCCAGCATGTCATGGACCTGATCAATGAGCAGGAAGGCTACTATAAAAAGATCCGTGATATGATCGCTGCAAGCCATCCGGTTCCGGTTACCGTAGTGGATACCATCAATGCTGTCATGCAGGCACAGTGGCAGCGCGGTACCGAGTGGGCAGCTGCACACGCAAAGAGCCTCTATGAAGAGATCAAAGAGCTGATCGATAAAGGTGAGGCTGCTGTTCCGAATGAGAAATATCGCCTGATGTGGCTTGGCCGCGGTATGTGGCAGGATTTCGGTTTCTATCAGCGTTTTGAGCAGAAGTATGGCGCAGTCTTCATGTGGTCCATGTACCTGGCTATGGGTGCTGACGCGTATATCCGCAATCATGTGGAAGAAGATCCGCTTCGTGCACTGGCAGCCCGTTTCATCGGAATGGAAGATTTCCTCCATATGCCGCCGTGGAACAGTGAGTGGTTCGTACAGCAGGCAAAGCAGAACGATATCGACGGTGTCGTTTACATGATCCCGGAGAACGATATGCAGGCTGTTGAGGGAAGCTATTTCATTAAGAAACGTCTGGAAGAGGCTGGATTCCCGGTTCTTGCATTCCATGCAGATCCGGTCAACCCGCGCAAGTGGAATGCGGAGACCATGACCAATCTGGTCGATGAGTTCATTGAGAACCGCGTCATTCCAAACAAAGAGGCGAAAGAAGCAAAAAAATAAAGCAATAAAAAATTTTGTCTGTCCGGCATAGCACGATCTGCGAAAGCCGGGCAGATAAACAAAATAAAAACAGAAATCAACTTTGGCGAAAACAAGAATTGGAGGAATGTAATTATGGCATGTAAAGGACCGCTTTCTGGATACCGTGTACTGGATATGACTCAGTTTGAGTCTGGTACTGTTTGTACGGAGACTCTGGCATGGCTGGGCGCAGAAGTATTAAAAGTTGAGCGCCCGGTAAAGGGGGAGCTGGGACGTTATTCCCAGGCAAATCCGGGTGTTGATACCTATGGATTCCTGGTTATGAATATGAATAAGAAATCCATTACCTGCAACGCAAAATCTCCAGAAGGACTGCAGCTGTTAAAGGATCTCGTTGCAAAGAGCGATGTCATCGTAGAGAATATGGGACCGGGATCCATGAACAACCTGGGTCTGACCTATGAGGCTTGTAAGGAAATCAATCCGAAGATCATTTATGCCAGCTTAAAGGGCTTTGCACAGGATGGTCCGTACAAAGATTACCCGGCATTTGACCCGATCGCAACCCACACCGGTGTTATGGTTTCTGCAACCGGACTTCCGGATCAGCCGATCAAGTGTGGTATTTCCGTAGCAGACTCCGGTACCGGTATTACCCTTGCCATGAGTATCATTGCAGCACTCTTACAGCGTGAGCGCGAGGGCATTGGCCAGCGTGTAGACGTTGCAATGCAGGATTTCATGATCGGACTTTCCCGTTCCCAGTGGGAGCCGTATTACAATAATGGCATGGTTCCGAACCGCCGGGTTGGCAATGGCATGCCGCTTGAAGACGTAGCACCGTCTGACACCTACCCATGTAAGCCATTTGGAAAGAATGATTATGTTCATATTTATTGCAGCCGTCATCCGGGCAGCAAACAGTGGGATAATCTCTGTGATGTCATCGGACGTCCGGATTTAAAACAGGATGTATGCCCGGAGATGGCAACTCCGCGCAGTCGTTATGAACACAGAGATATCTGTGATGGTGCGATCAAAGACTGGTTAAAGGATTACGATAAGTTTACCGCTATGGATATCCTGTGTAAGGCAGATATCCCGGCAGGCGCACTGCTTTCCGTAGATGATATTACAAAGGATCCGCAGTATTATGAGCGTGGCATGATGGTTGAAATTGATCATCCGCAGCGCGGCAGGGTGAAGCTTCCGGGATTCGCTCCGAGAATGAGCGCAGTGAAGGTAGAATACGAGTGCAGTCCGGAGCTTGGAGGCAGTAATGAAGAGGTATACGGCGGCATGTTAGGGCTGACAGAAAAACAGCTGGAAGAGCTGAAAAATAAGAAAGTGATTTAAAACGTTAAAAACATAACGGGAAAAGAAAAGTGCAAAAATTCTCTGTTTAAATTTTGTTAAAATCCCCTATATCAGTTTTGACATATCTATATTTACATAATTTTTAGGGTACGTTATAATATTATCAACTACAAAAAAGGGGAAGATATAAAATATGAAGATGTTAATGAGAATACTGTTGTACTGTGTCGGACTTATGTTTCTGGCGTTCGGCGTAGCTTTTTCCGTGAATTCCAACCTGGGCGTATCCCCGGTCAATTCGCTTCCGTATGTGATTTCGCTGATCCTGAAGGTGGATCTTGGCCGTTGCATCGTTGGTGTGTTTGTAACCTACATGATTGTGCAGGTCATCATCAAGCGGAAGGAGTATAAGTGGATCAACTTAACCCAGCTGATCTTTTCCACGATCTTTGGCTATTTTGCAGATTTCGCAAAAGGTGTCATGCATGGATTTGTGATCCCGACTTATTTTGGACAGCTTCTTATGATGGCGATCAGTATTGTGCTGGTAGCCATTGGTGTGGCAATCTACATGGATGTGAAGCTGGTCAATATGCCGATGGAGGGCATGACGCTTGCAATCAGCGACTGCTTCCCGAATATCGAGTTTCACAAGATCAAGATCATTGTAGACTGTTCATCTGTGGCAGTCGGTGTGGTGTTATCCTTTCTGTTTATGCACGGTCTGTTCGGTATCCGCGAGGGCACCATTTTAAGCGCGCTTCTGGTTGGAAAACTTCTTCCGGTGGTAAAGAAAAAGATAAGTCCGGTTATACAGAAGCTTTGTTTTTAAATCGGAAAAACTGCAAATGTAAAAATGAAAAACCCGGGAGTGTCGTATGGTACGGCTCCCGGGTTTTGGTGTTTGCTGGTGTGCAGCCGCGCCTCAGCGCGAGAATGTGCCAATGCACATTTTTTCAGTGGGTCTGTCCTTCTGCGGTACGGATATCTTCCTCGTATTCTCCAATGGCTGCAATGGCTGCCTCGATGCCGCGGGCGATGTCCTTTAGGTTCATGGACGGTGCCGGGGCGGGTCTTCCAACTACCTGCTCCGGAATGAACGGAACGTGCATAAAGCCGCCGCGTACGCCCGGATATTCTTTGGCCAGGGTGTAGAGTACGCCGTACATTAAGTGATTGCAGACGAAGGTTCCGGCTGTGTTGGAGACACTGGCGGGAAGGCCTGCCTCACGGATGTGCTGCACCATAGCCTTGATCGGAAGATCGGAAAAATAGGCCGGAGCACCGTCATCATAAATCGGCAGATCAATCGGCTGGTTGCCTTCGTTGTCTTTGATACGGGCATCGTCGAGATTGATGGCTACGCGTTCCGGGGTGATGTCGTAGCGTCCGCCGGCCTGGCCGATGCAGAGCACTGCGTCCGGTTTTTCTTTTGCAATGGCAGCAGCTACGGTTGCGATGGATTTGCGGAATACGGTAGGAACCTCGACCTTTGTCACCTCTACGTTTCTGACTTTTTCAGAGACCAGCTTTACGGCTTCCAGGGACGGATTGACTTTGTCTCCGCCAAAGGGATCAAATGCGGTTAAAAGAAGTTTCATGGGAAAACCTCGCTTTCATGTAAAAATATGGACAGTTGCAATAAGCTTCAGAGTATATGATTAAAATGCCAGGAAATACATGAGTAAAATATGAATGACCAGCATGGTGAGGGCCACCGGGATCTGGGATTTGATGACAGCATATTTGCTCTTTGTCTCGAGCAGTGCCACCGGCACGATATTGAAGTTTGCGGCCATCGGGGTCATCAGGGTGCCGCAGTAGCCTGCGGTTAGACCAAGCGCGCCGATAACAACCGGGTTTGCGCCCTGTGCGATCAAAAACGGAATGCCGATTCCGACTGTGATAACAGAGAACGCCGCAAAGCCGTTGCCCATGATCATAGTGAACAGTGCCATGGAAACGCAGTACACGGCGGTAGCCGCGAACAGGTTGCCGGTCGGGATTACGGCGCTGACGCCGTGGGCAATGACATCACCGACACCGGCAGCTGTAAAGAGGGAACCGAGAGCGGCTAAAACCTGCGGCAGGATGCCGGTCACGCCGACATTGTCTACGAGGCGGGTTCCGTCTGTAACCGCATAGGACGGTCTGGTCTTAAACAGAAGCAGTGCCACAAGGAGGGCAATGGTTCCGGAAATACCGATGGCATTATTGGCACCGAGTACCTTTAAGAAGGTTGCAACTAGCACCGCGGTGACTGCCAGAGTGAGCGGCGGAATGAATACGGCGTAGCCGGTCTTGTCTGCAGCTTTCCGGGTTTCTGCAGCTTGCGGTACATCACTTTTTGACGGAGCGACAAGACGCAGCGCGGTGAGTGCTGCCATCAGGACCACGCAGGCACCGGTGATCCAGCGCGGAAGATGGGCTCCGGCAATAAAGGTGAATGCCAGGATAAACCAGAACAGCGCGGTAGTATGTTTTTTTGAGCAGTCCGGATCTTTTAATGCCTTCATGCCGTTGGAAATAAAGAAAAGGCCGATGATGCAGTAGAAAATCTCCGAGACGATGGTGCTTACGGTCCAGGTCATATTACATTTCCTCCTGTTTCTTCCGGTCTGAGAACCGGCGTTTTAAAATCTGGTCAAAGATCAGGGCATAGATCACGCCGACAATAACAGCGAACACGGCAATCGGTACGGACTGTCCGGCAATCTGCAGGGCATCTACCGGATATCCCTGCTCGGTCAGGGTGGAGACGATCAGCAAAGTACCGGAGGAGCCCATGAAACAGTTCTGCGCAAAGAAGTTTCCGTAGTTTTCACTTCCGGCACACATGCCTTTGATATCATCCTCCGTCTTTTCGTCCAGCTTGCCATACTGAACTACGGCAGCAGCCTGGGCCATCGGATTGATCAGCGGGCGGATGAACTGCGGATGTCCGCCGATACGCAGGGAGAAGGCGGATGCAAGGGTACGGATGATCTGCCAGATGGCGATCAGGCGGCCGGTGGTCGCATTCTTTAAGGACGTGATAAAGTCTACGGCCTTATCCTTCAGACCGTTCCGCTCACAGATTCCAATGACCGGCAATGTGAGAATGAAAAGAGTGGCGGTACGGTTCGTGATAAATGCGGTGCCGAGGGTTTCGAGAATCTTCATAGGGCTCATGCCGGCTACAAGTCCGGTTGCCAGACCGGCCACAACAACAACGGCGAGCGTGTCAAGCTTTAAGATAAAGCCGACGATAACGATCAGGACACCGATCAGTTTGATAACTTCCATAAAAAACCTCCTTATGTGCTATTTGCAACTGCGTGGAAGCTGGATACAGCTGCGGTCTTAATGAAATCTTAACATACTGCTGAAAAATTAACAATGATATTATTTTCCAGAAACAAAATCCGTCCATCTGTGCCGGAACCATTGCTTGCAATATCGGTAAACTATGCTATAATAAGTGGTAATAAAAACTATGTCAGATAGAGAACGTGCTGCAGATGCGAAACACGGATGCAGGCTCACCATACGGGCGCGGTAACGGAGAATACAGAAAACAGCACGGGGTCGGAGGAAGATTATGAGCTATAAGATTTTTGGTGACAGCTGCCTGGACTTGACTGAGGAATTGAAGAAGGATCCGAGATTTGAGATGATCCCTCTTACCCTTCAGGTGGATGATCATATGATAATGGATGATGAAACATTTGACCAGAAGGCATTTCTGGCCATGGTGAAGGCGAGCCCGAACTGTCCGAAAACTGCCTGTCCTTCCCCGGAGGCATTTAAGAAGGCCTGTGAGTGTGATGCGGACGATATTTATATTATTACCTTGTCCAGCCATCTGAGCGGTACCTATAACAGCGCGGTGCTTGGAAAAGAACTGTATGAGGAAGAACATGGCAAGGGAAAAAAGAACATTCTGGTGATTGATTCCGAGTCTGCTTCAGCCGGAGAATTAAACGAGGCTCTGGCCATTCGTGATATGTACGAGGAGGGACTTGTTTTCAGCGAGATTTCTGAGCGCATCCTGAAAATGAGAGATGAGCAGCAGACCTATTTTGTGATCGATACCCTGGAACCTCTCAGAAAGAATGGCCGTCTCACCGGTCTGCAGGCCTTTTTTGCCACGGCATTGAATATTAAGCCGGTTATGGGAGCGGATCATGGTGTCATCATCAAGCTGGATCAGGCAAGAGGCATCACCAAGGGACTGGCCCGTATGTGCGAGCTTGCCACCAGGCGTGCGGGTAAGCCGGAGGAAAAGCGCGCGGTCATCGCGCATGTGAATTGTCCGGAGCGTGCACTCCAGGTGAAGGCAGAACTGGAAAAGCGCGGGAATTACCGCGAGATCGTGATCACCGGCGCAGCCGGTGTTGCCACGGTGTATGCGGGAGACGGCGGTATTGTCCTGGCGGTCGGTTAAAAAAGAATTCAGTACTGTGTATAAAATGAAAAAAAGTTAAAAATATCACACAATTTAAAAAATTTCGTGTATAATAGATAACGAAAAGAAAACAGGGCGAAGAGGTCGTGGACGCATCCGAATCTCTTCACCCTGTTTTTTTCTGTAACTGTTCCGTATGGCTGCAGTTACATTTCTACAGTGTGAGGAAAGTGCAGATCTGCGGCTTTCCCTAAACCCTGTCCGTTCAGGGAGGCCCCCGGAAAAAATGCGGAATGTAATGATGCAAAAAACAAACAAATAGTTAGACGTGTATTGATAAAAATACAGGTTTTTGAAATATGGTATACAATGAGCACAAAAAAGGTAAGGAAAATGAGAAAAAAATATCCAAAACACTTGCATTTCCCTGATAATATGTTATGATTGAGTTAGCAAAATTATATTTAGCAAAAATAAAAAATAGTAAGGAGGGGAGGCCAGACAAACAGATTTCTGGTGGGGGCCGGGAGTCTTTCTAGATGCTAAATACTTGTTTATTCGTTCCTGCACGGTGGGTCCGCGGGATGGCCGCTGACCGTAAAAAACATAAACTGTAAGGCAAGAATCCCATTGCCGCAGGCAAATGAAATAGATTTTGCAGATTTCGCTTGTGACTGTGAAAATAATAACAGTTGCGTTTTTCTGTGCTTTGGAACAAAACAGCAAGAAATGCTGTCTGGACCTCAAAAAAGCATGAAGGAGAAAACAAAAGAATTAGGAAACAGCAATGTGTTGTTTGACTTCTACGGGAAGAGACCGGAAATGTCCCAGCTTGTCCCGCTGAGTCTGCAGCATGTACTGGCAGCTATCGTCGGTGTCATTACACCATCCATGATCATTGCGGGTGTCTGCGGACTGACGGACGCAGAAAAGACCATGATGATCCAGGCGGCACTGATCTTCACTGCGCTGGCTACGTTTTTACAGCTGTTTCCGCTGTTCCACAAGATTGGCGCAGCACTCCCGGTTATCATGGGTACCAGCTTCGCATATGTACCGACCCTGACTGCGATCGGCGGTGAATTCGGTATCGGTGCCATCATGGGCGCACAGATCATCGGCGGTATCGTAGCTATTGTATTTGCGATTTTCGTAAAGCAGATTCGTAAGCTGTTCCCGGATATCGTAACCGGTACCGTTATCTTTACCATCGGTCTTTCCCTGTATCCGACCGCGATCCGTTATATGGCAGGTGGTTCCGGACATCCGGAATTCGGTGGCTTAAAGAACTGGTTCATTGCTCTGCTGACTTTTGCAGTGGTACTGTTCCTGAACAACTTTACTAAAGGTGTGTTAAAACTGGGTTCTCTGTTTTTCGGTATTATCGTTGGTTATGTAGTATCCCTTTTCATGGGAATGGTAGATTTCACCAATGTTATGAACACGACTTCCATTATTGCGTTCCCTCAGCTTATGCATTTCAAGATCGAATTTGCTCCGGCTGCATGCGCATCACTGGCTATCGTATATGCGGTTAACGCAGTACAGACCATCGGTGACTTAACATCTACTACTGTCGGCGGCATGGACCGTGTGCCGACGGACAATGAGCTTCAGGGCGGTATCCTGGTTCAGGGTGTTGCAAGTATCGTGGGTGCGTTCTTTGGAGCACTTCCGACGGCTTCCTACAGCCAGAACGTAGGTATCGTAACCATGAACAAAGTAGTAAACCGCGTGATTTTCGCGGTATCCGCAGCAGTGCTTCTGATCGCAGGCCTGATTCCTGGTCTGTCCGCAGCACTTACAACCATCCCTCAGTGTGTCATCGGCGGCGCAACTCTTTCCGTATTCGCGCAGATCGCAATGACCGGTGTACGCCTGTTCACAAAGGATGGCATGACAGCAAGAAAGACAACCGTAGTTGGTATGTCTGTAGCACTTGGTGTTGGTATCACCCAGGTATCCGGATGCTTACAGGGACCTGGAATCCCGGCGTGGATCAATACCGTATTTGGAAGTTCGTCCGTGGTAGTGGCAACGATCATGGCGATCATCCTGAACCTCACCCTTCCGCCGGAAGAGTAAGGACAGCCGGATGATTTAATGCAAAAAGAAAGCCGAACAGTTTTAATCCTGTTCGGCTTTTGTTTCCTCGTCTTCGGCTTTGATCTCGTTTAAGTAACTGTAAAGCGTAAATTTTGAAATGCAGAGGACCTGACAGACACGCTGTCCGGACTTGGTAATGAGAAATGCGCCTGCGTCATTTAGCAGCCGTATGAAGTCAATCTTGTCATCCTTTGTCATGACGGCGGCCGGTTTTCCGATACGCTGGAAGGCCTGCTCAATCAGCTCATCCAGAAGGTCGCTGACATTCATGGATACGGTCTCAGGACCGGAGGCTTCCGTGTCATCCGCTGCAGTGGCAGTGAAGCTCTGAATGTGGTTTTGCGCAGCCAGCAGAATCGTGATGTCATAGTTGATGCTTAAAATTCCTATGATCTTACCCTGACTGTTGCGGATGTAGATGGTACTGGACTTCAGAATCTTTCCGTCCTTTGTTTTTGTTAAATAGGCAAGCTTGTCATGCGTGTGCTTCGCACCGTTCTGCAGGGATTCCAGAACAATATGGGATGGTCCGTCACCGAGCTTTCTTCCGGTGATGTAGCCATTTTCAATGGCTACAATGGAGTGCTCTACATCGTTGCTCTCCAGATCGTGAATGACGATCTCGCAGTTGGAGCCAAACTGGGCTGCAAGACCGCGGGCAAGGCGTGTATAAAAATCAATTGCTGTTTTGTCCATGGTTTTCTCCTTTCAAAAAGCAAATCAGTTCATCATACAATTTGTTTGATGCTGTATTTATCATAACAACTACAGATACAGAATGCAAGAAAAAATTAAAAAAACTAATTTATACAAGGAGGTATATTAATGCTGCTTATAGGAAACGGTAAAGTAATCACAAGAGACAGCGCAAATCCATACCTGGAGAACGGCGCAGTTGTAACCGATGGTGAGAATATCAAAGAGGTTGGAACCCTGGATGCCATGAAGCAGAAATATCCGGAGGCTGAGTTTGTAGACGCACACGGCGGTGTCATCATGCCGGGTCTTATCAACGCGCATACCCATATCTATTCCGGACTGGCAAGAGGTCTTTCCATCGTGGGAAACAATCCGACAAATTTCCTGGAAGTTCTGGAAGGAACCTGGTGGGCAATTGACCGTCAGCTTGATCTGGACGGAACCAGAGCCTGCGCATGGGCTACCGTTTTAGACTGCATCCGTGACGGTGTTACCACCATCTTCGATCACCATGCAAGCTTCTGTGAGATCCCGGGATCCCTGTTTGCGATCCGCGATGTCGTGAAAGAAGCAGGAATCCGTTCCTGTCTCTGCTACGAGGTTTCCGAGCGTGACGGCGAAGAAAAGACTGCACAGAGCATCAAGGAGAACGCAGACTTCGCAAAGTGGGCCAAAGATGCAGATGACAGCATGATCAAGGCTATGTTTGGCGGACACGCGCTCTTTACGATCTCAGACAAGACCTTCGAGAAGATGGTAGAGGCAAACAATGGCATGACCGGTTTTCATATCCATGTAGCTGAGGGTATGAATGATGTCTACGACAGTCTGAGAAACTACGGCTGCCGTCCGGTAAACCGTCTGCTGTACAACGGCATTCTGGGAGAGAAGACCCTGCTTGGCCATTGCATTCATATCAGCCCGGCTGAGATGGACATCATCAAAGAGACCGGCACCATGGTGGTCAACAACCCGCAGTCCAACCAGGGCAATGCAGTCGGATGCTCCCCGGTGCTGCAGATGATGGCAAAGGGTATCACCGTTGGTATGGGTACCGATGCTTATACCCACGATATGTTAGAGAGCATGAAGGCATTCTTAACTATCCAGCGTCACAACGCAATGCTGCCGAACGTAGGCTGGTGCGAGGATGTGAAGATGCAGTTTGAAAACAACCGTATCATTGCAGAGAAATATTTCGGCAGAACTCTTGGTATCTTAAAAGAGGGAGCCGCAGCCGACATCATCATCATGGATTACAAACCATTCACTCCGTTCTCTGACGAGAATATTGACGGTCATATGATCTTCGGTATGGAAGGCAAGAATTGCCGCACCACCATCATTAACGGTAAGGTACTCTACAAAGACAGAGAGTTTGTTGGCCTTGATGAGGAGAAGATCAACGCATGGACCATGGAGCAGAGTAAGAAGCTCTGGGGTAAGTTAAATCACAGAGTATACTAATAAAAACCATATAAAAACTATATAAAATGGGAAGCAAGGGTTAAACAAATGGCTTCCGACAGGAGGATAACATGAGCGAAATTATGAGACCAATGTCAATCGGCCATCTGATGCACTGGATCATGTCCGAATACGAGCAGAAAAAGAGCATCTTTGGTATTGAGAAGATTGTAAAGCATGAAAATGGACAGGCACTTCCGATCTACGAAGAGAAGATCGAGTCTCCGTTTGGTCCGGCAGCAGGCCCGAACAGCCAGCTGGCACAGAATATCGTAGCAGCCTATGTGGCTGGCTCCCGTTTCTTCGAGTTAAAGACCGTTCAGGTGATGGATGGCGCTGACCTTGCGGCATGCATCAGCCGTCCGTGTATCATTGCAGGCGATGAGTGCTACAACTGTGAGTGGTCTACCGAGCTGTACGTTCCGCAGGCATTTGCCGAGTACGTGAAAGCATGGGTGGCATGTAAGCTGATCGCAAAAGAGTACAACCTCGGCGATCCGGACGCATTCGTATTCAACATGTCCGTTGGTTATGATCTGGAAGGCATTAAGTCCCCGAAGGTTGACAAGTACATCAACGACATGATCGAGGCAAAAGATACCGAAGTCTTCAAAGAGTGCATCAACTGGGCATTAGAGCATGTGAACGAGTTCAAGAACGTAGATGAGGAGTATATCCGCAACATCAGCTCCAACGTTTCCAACTCCATCACCGAGTCCACCCTGCACGGCTGCCCGCCTGCAGAGATCGAGCGTATCGCAACCTACCTGATCACCGAGAAGCACTTAAACACCTTCATCAAGTGCAACCCGACTCTGCTTGGTTATGAGTACGCAAGAAAACGTCTGGATGGCCTTGGATTCGATTACATCGCATTCGATGATCATCACTTTGTAGAGGATCTTCAGTGGGCTGACGCAGTTCCGATGCTGCACAGACTGTATGACCTCTGCCAGGAGAAGGGTCTGGAGTTCGGTGTTAAGATCACCAACACCTTCCCGGTAGACGTAACCAGAAACGAGCTTCCGAGCAACGAGATGTACATGGCAGGACGCGCGCTGTTCCCGTTAAGTATCCATGTAGCACGCCTTCTGACCGATGAGTTCCAGGGCAAGCTGCGTATCTCCTACTCTGGCGGCGCAACCATCGAGAATATCAAAGAGCTGTTCGACGCAGGCATCTGGCCGATCACCATGGCTACCAACATCTTAAAGCCGGGCGGCTATCAGAGAATGAGCCAGATCGCAGACGAACTCATGGAGTGCGGCAGCGAGCGCTTCTCCGGCGTGAACGTAGCAGCACTGGCAGCCATCGATGACGGCGTAGAGGCAAAGGCTATGTACAGAAAGCCTGTAAAACCGCTTCCGGAGCGCCACGTAGATAAGAAGCTTCCGCTGTTCGACTGCTTCAACGCACCTTGCCGTAACGGCTGCCCAATCGAGCAGGATATTCCGGCTTACTTACAGGCTATGGTTGACGGCGATGCGAAGAAAGCACTCGAGATCATCTTAGAGCGCAACCCGCTTCCGTTCATCACCGGTACCATCTGCCCGCATCACTGTGGCGATAAGTGTATGAGAAACTACTATGAGGATACTCTGCACATCCGTGAGACCAAGCTGGCAGCAGCAAGCCAGGCTTACAACGAGATCCTTCCGGCTCTGAAGGCTGAGGGTTCCGTAGCTGGTAAGAAGGTTGCTGTCATCGGCGGCGGCCCGGCAGGTCTGGCAGCAGCTACCTTCCTGTCCCGCGCAGGCGTAGCGGTAACGGTATTTGAGCGTAAGGAACAGCTGGGCGGCGTAGTGCGCAACGTGATTCCGGAGTTCCGTATTTCCGCAGATTCCATCGACAAGGATGTAGAGCTGTGCAAGGCTTACGGCGCAGAATTCAGACTTGGCACAGAGGTTACCTCTGTGAAAGCATTAAAGGCAGAAGGCTACACCGATGTCATCGTTTCCATCGGCGCATGGAAGCCGGGCAGATCCCCGTTAGCATACGGCGAAGTAACTGATGCTCTGGAGTTCTTAATGGAGGCTAAGAAGAACGGCGCTTCCATGAACATCGGCAAGGATGTTGTAGTTCTGGGCGGCGGTAACACCGCCATGGACGTTGCAAGAGCAGCAAAACGTATCCCGGGTGTTGAGAATGTCCGCCTGATCTACCGCAGAACCAAACGCTACATGCCGGCAGATGAGGAAGAGTTACAGCTGGCAATTGAGGATGGCGTAGAATTCTTAGAGCTTCTGGCTCCGGTTGGCGCAGAGAACGGAAAACTGAAATGTTCTGTTATGGAGCTTGGCGCTCCGGATGCTTCTGGCAGAAGATCTCCGGTAGACACCGGCAGAACCGAGGAATATCCGGCAGACACCATCATCGCAGCAATCGGTGAGACCATCGATACCACTCTGTACGCAGAGCTTGGCGTTGAGATGGATGCAAAGGGCCGTCCGGTTGTAGACGCAAACATGATGACCACCGAGGCCGGTGTTTACGCAGTGGGCGATTCCAGAAGAGGACCGGCTACCGTCGTTGAGGCAATCGCAGATTCCGCGAAGGCTGCAGCAGCAATCGCAGGCATCAGCTACGACAAGTACGCAGAAGAGAACGTTGCAGCAGACGAGAAACTCTACACTGCCAAGAAGGGTGTTCAGAGCAGAGATACCTCCAAGACTCCGGATGACCGCTGCTTAGGCTGTCCGACTGTATGTGAGGTATGTACCGATGTCTGCCCGAACCGCGCAAATGTGGCAATCCACGTACCGGGCAAGTGCAAAGCACAGATCATCCATGTAGACGGCATGTGTAACGAGTGCGGCAACTGTGAAGTGTTCTGTCCGTATAAGGGAGGAAGACCTTACAAAGATAAATTCACCTTATACTGGAGCGAGGAGGACTTCCTCGACAGCACCAATGAGGGCTTCCTGCCGTTAGAAGGCACCCAGGTTAAGGTTCGTCTGGACGGCAAGGTTGAGACTATTGACGTTGCCGGTGAGACTGATCTGTCTGCTGATGCCGTTGCAGTGATCCGCACCGTATTAAAGGATTACGCATATCTGATCCATTAAGGGTTAACATCCCGCGGCTGTCTGTGCAGCATGGCAGCAGCCGCGTGGTCATAAAAGGAGTTAGGGATTTCACATGAAAAGAAAGAAAAACATTGCGGTCGTTCATTGCTCCGGTGGGGCAAAACAAAACGAGGGGATCGATTTTGCCGCATTACCGAAGGACTGTAACCAGATCCTGGAACAGTATCCGGACGGGATCCACAGCTGCAGCTACGGCTGTCTGGGCGGCGGAAGCTGCGTGGCTGCCTGCAAGCTGCACGCTCTCACCATCAACGAGAAGGGGGTCGCTGAGGTTGACAGGGATCAATGTGTCGGATGCGGACTCTGTGTAAAAGCATGTCCGAAGCATCTGATCAGTCTGGAAGCCCCGGAGGGAACTATTCAGCCAAAATGTTCCAATGAGCAGAAGGCCGCAGATGCAGGAAAGGCCTGCACATCCAGCTGTATCGGCTGTAAGATCTGTGAAAAATATTGTCCGTCCGATGCCATCCATGTGATTGATTTTCATGCAGTCATCGACCGGGAAAAATGTGTGACGTGCGGTATGTGCGCAACCAAATGTCCGCGTGGTGTCATCCGTGATGCGGACGGAATTTATACAACCGGTTTCTAAAACATTAATCCGCCGCGGACGTGCAAGTTCGCGGCTTGCGGCGGATTCAGAAAGAATTGTTGTCTGTGACAGCCTGCACAGAGCAGTGGCTTTGGGAAAATGATGCAGACAGCAAAGGAGAAGGAGAAGGATAATGGGAGAAGTTTTTGAGTTTACAGTAAACGGCCAGGTGCAGCGCACCGAAGAGGACAAGCCGCTGCTCCGTTATCTGCGTGATGATCTGAAGCTGTATTCCGTAAAAGATGGCTGCAGCGAGGGTGCCTGTGGTACCTGTACGATCGTGGTAGATGGCAAGGCGATCAAGTCCTGTGTGCTGACCACAAAAAGAGCTGTTGGAAGAAACATTCTGACAGTGGAGGGGTTAAGCGATGAGTGGAAGGATGCGTTTGTGTATGCATTCGGAGCAGTCGGAGCCGTTCAGTGTGGTTTCTGTATTCCGGGCATGGTGATGGCCGGAACGGCATTATTGCAGAACAATTTAAATCCGACGGAAGAAGATGTGAAATACGCGCTGCGCGGAAATATCTGCCGTTGTACCGGATACAAGAAAATTATTGAAGGAATCCTGCTGACAGCGAAGATCCTGCGCGGCGAGGCTTCCGTCGATGAGGATCTGGAGAAGGGAGATCTGTACGGGGTTGGCCAGAAAGCATTCCGTGTGGATGTCCGCAAGAAGGTATTAGGCTTTGGCAAATACCCGGATGATATCGAGCTGGATGGTATGGCTTACGTTTCCGCAGTGCGCAGCAAATATCCGAGAGCCCGTGTCCTGAAGATTGATGCGTCCAAGGCCGAGGCTCTGCCTGGAGTTTTGGGTGTTCTGACTGCAGCAGATGTACCGAACAACAAAGTTGGACACATTCAGCAGGACTGGGATGTGATGATCGCTGAGGGCGATATCACCCGTTGTGTCGGTGATGCTATCTGTCTGGTTGTTGCCGAGACCGAGGATATTTTAAATAAAGCAAAGAAACTGGTCAAAATTGATTATGAGGAGCTGGAGCCGGTAAGAGGCATTGCGGAGGCAAAGAGAGAAGATGCTCCGAAGGTTCATTCCAAAGGAAATCTTTGCCAGACCCGACATGTGGTGCGAGGCGATGCGGCAAAGGCACTGGCTGAGTCCAAATACACTGTTACAAATTCTTTCCGTACTCCGTTTACGGAGCATGCATTCCTGGAACCGGAATGTGCGGTAGCATTCCCGTACAAGGATGGCGTTAAGATCTTAAGTACGGACCAGGGTGCTTATGATACCAGAAAAGAGACAGCAATCATGTTTGGCTGGGATCCGGAGCGCGTTGTGGTGGAAAACCAGCTCATCGGCGGTGGCTTTGGCGGAAAAGAGGATGTTTCCGTACAGCATATCGCAGCATTGGCAGCCTGGAAGTATCAGGTTCCGGTCAAGGCAAAATTCAGCCGTCAGGAATCCTTATATTTCCATCCGAAACGCCATGCAATGGAAGGAACCTTTACACTGGGCTGTGATGAGAATGGTATCTTTACCGGTCTGGATTGTGAGATCAACTTTGATACCGGTGCATACGCATCCCTCTGCGGACCGGTTCTGGAGCGTG
Source organism: Clostridium sp. AM33-3 (assembly GCF_003480315.1). GTDB lineage: Bacteria > Bacillota > Clostridia > Lachnospirales > Lachnospiraceae > Brotaphodocola. The sequence goes on from NZ_QUIV01000004.1 coordinate 71,978, forward strand.
CATGTACCCATTCTGTAGGACCATACTGCTACCAGAATACCGACATCCGTGGCTATGGCTACTACACCAATAATCCGCCGGCCGGTGCGTTCCGCGGCTTTGGTGTATGTCAGAGTGAGTTCGCACTGGAATCTCTGATCAATGTTCTGGCTGAGAAGGTTGGTATCACTCCGTGGGAGATCCGTTACCGCAACGCCATTGAGCCGGGCAAGGTGCTTCCGAACGGCCAGATCGCAGACTGCTCTACGGCACTCAAGGAAACTCTGGAAGCAGTCAAAGAAGTTTATGAGCAGAATATGGATCATGCCGGAATTGCCTGTGCCATGAAGAATGCCGGAGTCGGTGTAGGTCTTCCGGACAAGGGACGCGCGAAACTTGTCATTGAAGATGGTTGCTGCGTGATCTACTGCGCGGCATCCGATATCGGACAGGGCTGTCTGACGGTATTCTGCCAGGTTGTATCTGAGACTACCGGGCTGCCGCTCTCCAAAATCCGCAACGCAGTGGCAAATACCGAGAATGCACCGGACTCCGGTACGACATCCGGTTCCCGTCAGACCCTGCTTTCCGGCGAGGCGATCCGTGGTGCTTCCACACTGTTGAAAGAGGCCATGGATGAGGCTGGCGGAGACTTAAGCAAGCTGGAAGGCCGCGACTTCTTCTACGAGTACTTTGAGCCGACCGATAAGCTTGGTGCAGATGTACCGTTCCCGAAGAGCCATATCGCATATGGCTATGCAACCCATGTTGTTATTCTGGATAACGATGGAAAAGTCAAAGAGGTTTACGCAGCACATGATTCCGGCAAGGTTGTGAATCCGATCTCCATTCAGGGACAGATCGAGGGTGGTGTGCTCATGGGTATGGGCTATGCGCTGACTGAGGACTGGCCGTTGAAAGACTGCGTTCCGCAGGCGAAATACGGAACCCTGGGGCTTTTGCGTTCTACACAGATCCCGGACATCCATGCCATCTATGTTGAGAAGAATGAACTTCTTGGTGTGGCATACGGCGCGAAGGGAATCGGCGAGATCGCGACCATCCCGACTGCACCGGCTATCCAGGGTGCTTACTATGCAATGGACAGAAAGTTCCGTACTTCCCTTCCACTGGAAGATACGTTCTACAGAAAGAAGAAGGGTTAAGCAACCTAATAATAGGAAAAAACAGATTTTTACACATTCTGGTTTCGTGACAGATAAACAAAATGAGAAAAAAATTAAAAAAAGTTTTGTACATACTTGACATAATGGCAGAATGTGTTATGATATCTATAGAAGCAAACAAAAAGTTTGGAGAAATACAAAAAGTTTGTTAGGAGAAGAGAAAATGGAGAAAATTCTTTGGGCATTAAACAAGATGCCAAAAAGCGAAGACAAGTGCCTGCCGGTTATGAGCCTTGAAAATATCAAACAGGCACGCGAGTTCCACAAGAGCTTCCCGCAGTATTCCATCACCCCGCTTGCGAAGCTGGACGGTATGGCTGAGGGCCTTGGCCTTGGCGGTCTGTTTGTAAAAGACGAGAGCTATCGTTTTGGTCTCAACGCATTTAAGGTGCTTGGCGGTTCTTTCGCAATGGCACGCTACATCGCAAGTGAGATGGGACGCGACGTGTCCGAGATGACATATGATTATCTGACCAGTGAGAAATTCCGTGAGGAGTTCGGTCAGGCAACTTTCTTCACCGCTACTGACGGTAACCATGGCAGAGGTGTTGCATGGGCAGCAAACAAGCTGGGCCAGAAGGCTGTTGTACATATGCCGAAGGGCAGCACCAAGACTCGTTTTGACAACATCGCAAAAGAGGGCGCAAAGGTTACCATCGAGGAAGTAAACTACGATGACTGCGTACGTATGGCAGCAGCTGAGGCTGAGGCAACCCCGCATGGCGTTGTTGTTCAGGATACTGCATGGGAAGGCTACGAGGAAATTCCGGCATGGATCATGCAGGGCTACGGAAGCATGGCTGGTGAGGCTGCTGAGCAGCTGCGCGAGGTTTCTGTAAACCGCCCGACCCACGTATTCGTTCAGGCTGGTGTGGGAAGCCTTGCAGGCGCAGTAGTTGGTTATTTCACCAACCTGTACCCGGAGAATCCGCCGAAATTCGTTGTTATGGAAGCTGGCGCTGCGGCCTGCCTGTATAAGGGCGCTGTTGCGGGAGACGGTGATCCGCGTATCGTCGGTGGTGATCTTCAGACTATCATGGCCGGACTTGCATGCGGCGAGCCGAACATCATTGGCTGGGATATCTTAAGAAACCATGTATCCGCATTCGTTTCCTGCCCGGACTGGGTAGCAGCAAAGGGTATGAGAATGCTGGCAGCTCCGGTTAAGGGCGATCCGAAGGTAATTTCCGGTGAGTCCGGAGCAGTTGGTATGGGCGTGATTTCCACCATCATGGAGGATGATGAATACAAAGAGCTGCGTGACGCTTTAGAGCTGAACCGCGACAGTAAGGTTCTGATGTTCTCCACCGAGGGTGATACCGATCCGGACAAGTACAAAAAGATTGTCTGGGGCGGCGAGTATCCGACCGTATAATCCAAAGAAATCACTTCATTACGAACTACAAACAAGAACATATATAATCCAGGAGGGTAAAACAATGGGACTTGATTTTGAAAAGATCAAACAGGCAGCAGAGGGTTATCGCGCAGATATGACTGCGTTCTTAAGAGCAATGATCTCTCATCCGAGCGAGAGCTGCGAGGAGAAAGAGGTAGTAGCATGCATCAAAGCTGAGATGGAGAAGTTAAACTTCGATAAAGTAGAGGTTGACGGTCTTGGCAACGTGATCGGATGGATGGGCGAAGGCGACAAGATCATCGCAATCGACTCTCACATCGATACCGTTGGTATCGGTAACATCAACAACTGGGAAGCTGATCCGTACGAAGGCTATGAGACCGATGAGATCATCTACGGCCGCGGCGGTTCCGACCAGGAAGGCGGTATGGCAAGTGCTGTTTACGGCGCAAAGATCATGAAGGATTTAAACCTCATTCCGGAGGGCTACAAGATCATGATCGTTGGTTCCGTACAGGAAGAGGACTGCGACGGTATGTGCTGGCAGTACATCTACAACAAAGATAAAATCGTTCCGGAGTTCGTAATCTCTACCGAGCCGACCGATGGCGGTATCTACCGTGGACATCGCGGACGTATGGAGATCCGTGTAGACGTGAAGGGCGTTTCCTGCCATGGTTCCGCACCGGAGCGTGGTTCTAACGCAATCTACAAGATGGCTGATATCATTGCTGACGTTCGTTCCCTGAACAACAACGGCTGTGACGAAGACACCGATATCAAGGGCCTTGTTAAGATGCTCAGCCCGAAATACAATCCGGAGCACTACGAGGACGCTCAGTTCCTTGGAAGAGGTACCTGCACCGTTTCCCAGATTTTCTACACCTCTCCGAGCCGCTGTGCAGTAGCAGACAGCTGTGCAATCTCCATCGACCGTCGTATGACCGCAGGTGAGACCTGGGATTCCTGTCTGGATGAGATCCGTCAGCTGCCGAGCGTTCAGAAGTATGGCGATGACGTTAAGGTTTCCATGTATATGTATGACCGTCCGTCATGGACCGGTGAAGTATACGAGACCGAGTGCTACTTCCCGACATGGATCAACAAAGAGAATGCAGCTCATGTACAGGCTCTGTACGATGCACACGTAGCTCTGTTCGGCGATCATCGTATGGGACCGGACTCCACCAAAGAGCTTCGTAACCGTCCGCTGATCGATAAGTGGACCTTCTCCACCAACGGTGTTGCTATCCAGGGCCGTTACGGTATTCCGTGCGTAGGCTTTGGCCCGGGTGCTGAGAGCCAGGCTCACGCTCCGAACGAGATCACCTACAAAGATGACCTTGTAAGATGCGCAGCTATGTATGTAGCAGCAGCAAATCTGTACGATGGTTCCAAGAAGACCGATGATATTTCCCAGTTCCGTGCAGGCAAGACCAACAACGACATCAAATAATCATCAGACAATATTTCAGTAGCCGGCAGATCAGTGCGGTGAGCGCTGGTCTGCATCAAAAATAATAATTTCTTATATGAAAGAAGGAGATCAACATGGATAAAGTATTACAGGGTTACATTGACAAACTGAACAAACTGAACTTCAAAGATATGTACGAGGGCGATTTCTTCCTGACCTGGGAGAAGACCGATGATGAGATCGAGGCTGTTTTCACCGTTGCTGACGCTCTGCGTTACATGAGAGAGCATAACATCTCCACCAAGGTGTTTGAGTCCGGCCTGGGCATCTCCCTGTTCCGTGATAACTCTACCCGTACCCGTTTCTCTTTTGCATCTGCTTGTAACCTGCTTGGTCTTGAGGTTCAGGATCTTGACGAGGGCAAGAGCCAGATCGCTCATGGTGAGACCGTTCGTGAGACCGCTAACATGATTTCCTTCATGGCTGACGTTATCGGTATCCGCGATGATATGTACATCGGCAAGGGCAACAAATACATGCATGACGTAGTAGACGCTGTAACCGAGGGACATAAGGACGGCGTTCTGGAGCAGAAACCTACCCTGGTTAACTTACAGTGCGATATCGACCATCCGACCCAGTGTATGGCTGATATGCTTCACATCATCAACACCTTCGGCGGCGTTGAGAACTTAAAGGGCAAGAAGGTAGCTATGACCTGGGCTTACTCTCCGAGCTACGGCAAACCGCTTTCCGTACCGCAGGGCGTTATCGGCCTGATGACCAGATTCGGTATGGACGTTGTTCTGGCACATCCGGAAGGATACGAGGTAATGCCGGAGGTTGAGGAAGTTGCACGTAAGAACGCTGAGAAGACCGGCGGCAGCTTCACCAAGACCAATTCCATGGCAGAGGCATTCAAGGATGCTGATATCGTATATCCGAAGAGCTGGGCTCCGTTCGCAGCTATGGAGAAGAGAACCAACCTGTACGCTGAGGGCGATACCGACGGTATCAAGGCTCTGGAGAAAGAACTGCTTGCTCAGAACGCAGAGCACAAAGACTGGTGCTGCACCGAAGAGTTAATGTCCACCACCAAGGATGGCAAGGCTCTGTACCTGCACTGCTTACCGGCTGATATCAACGATGTATCCTGCAAGGACGGCGAGGTTGAGGCTTCCGTATTCGATCGTTATCGTACTCCTCTGTACAAAGAGGCTAGCTACAAGCCGTACATCATCGCAGCTATGATCCTGCTTGCAAAACAGCAGTGCCCGCAGGAGACTCTGGCTAAGCTGGCTGAGAAAGCAACCGAGAGACATATGGCATAATTTGCCTGTTGTCAGAATAATCTGGTAAATTGGGAAATCCCTTTTTATACAACAACCTGCTCAACAAAAGCGGTGGCAGTCCTTAAACGGACTGCCATCACTGCTTCAAAAAGAAAAATGAAAATAGTCCGCGGGGGAAAATCGCAGATCCGGTTTGCACAAGGTGCGAGCAGCAGCGAAAGGCGGACATAGGAGATATTGTTATGGGAAAAAGAATTGTAATCGCCCTTGGCGGTAATGCATTGGGAAATAATCTGCCGGAGCAGATGATCGCGGTGAAGAAAACTGCTTCCGCAATCGTAGATCTGATCGAGGCAGGCAACGAAGTTGTAATCGCACACGGAAATGGACCGCAGGTAGGCATGATCCAGAACGCAATGTCTGAGCTGACCCGTTCCAATCCGGAAAAATACATTCCGTGTCCGCTGTCTGTATGCGTGGCTATGAGTCAGGGCTACATCGGATACGATCTGCAGAATGCGCTGCGTGAGGAAATGCTGGATCGCGGTATTAATACCGGATGCACCACCATTCTGACACAGGTAGAGGTAGATGCGAATGATCCTGCTTTCGAAAATCCGACAAAGCCGATCGGCGCATTTATGACAAAGGAAGAGGCAGACAAGCTGGTCAAAGAGAAAGGATATAAGGTTGTTGAGGACGCAGGACGTGGTTACCGCCGTGTTGTTGCTTCTCCGAAGCCGAAGTCCATCATCGAGATCGACACCATCCGCAGCCTGGTCGAGAATGATTATGTCGTTGTTGCATGTGGCGGCGGCGGTATCCCGGTATTCGTAAGCGGAGGCCATCACTTAAAGGGGGCTGCAGCAGTAATCGATAAAGATTTCGCAGCAGAGAAGCTGGCAGAACAGTTAAACGCAGACTGCCTGATCATTTTAACCGCAGTCGAGAAGGTTGCAGTTCACTTCGGAAAACCGGATCAGGAGTGGCTGTCTGAGCTTACCCCGGAAACGGCACAGAAGTACATCGAGGCTGGCGAGTTCGCACCTGGATCCATGCTTCCGAAGGTACAGGCAGCAGTTGCTTTCGCAGAGTCCGCACCGGGCCGTGAGTCCTTAATTACCCTGCTTGAGAAAGCAAAAGATGGTATCAACGGATTAACCGGTACCAGAATTCATCAGTAAGCGAATATTGAAAATAAGATAAGCGCAGGAAAACGGCTTGGCTGTTTTCCTGCGCTTAAAGCCATATATAGGAGAAGTTTAAACGATGAAAAAAATAATTAAAAACGGAATGCTCTGCACCGAGAGTGGTGTATATGAAGCCGATCTTCTGCTGGAAGAAGGCGTGATCCGTGAGATCGGAACCGATCTTCAGGATTCCGGGGCCGAAGTAGTAGACGCGAAAGGAAAGTATGTACTTCCGGGCGCTGTGGATATCCACACGCACATGGATCTGGATGTAGGAATTGCCCGTGTCATCGATGATTTCTATACCGGAACCATTGCGGCAGCCTGTGGCGGAACCACATCCATTGTAGATCATATGGCCTTCGGTCCGCAGAACTGCAGTCTGTGGCACCAGGTAAAGGAATACCACAGACTGGCCGATGGAAATGCAGTAGTCGACTATGGATTCCACGGTGTATTCCAGCATGTGAACCCACAGGTCCTGGAAGAAATGGGAGAGATTGCAAAGGAAGAGGGGATCACCAGCTTTAAGGTATATATGACCTACGGCTACGGCCTTGGAGACAGTGATCTGATGCAGATCCTGACCCGGGCAAAGCAGGATGGCATCCTCATTGCGTCCCACTGCGAGAACGACGGCATCGTCAATTACTGGCGGGAAAAATTTGTCAAAGAGGGACATACCCAGGCAAAGTATCATCCGATCAGCCGTCCGGCAGCGGCAGAGGCAGAGGCAGTGAACCGTTTCCTGTATCTGGCCGAGTCCGCAGGAGAGGCACCGGTTTATGTGGTACATTTATCCAGTAAGCAGGGCCTGATGGAGGTACGCCGCGCGAAACGCCGTGGTCAGAAGCATTTTGGCGTGGAGACCTGCCCGCAGTACCTGTTTATGACAGATGACCGTTACGCAGACGATCAGGAGGGCTTAAAGGCCATTATGGCACCGCCGCTTCGAAAGAAGGATGATAACGAAGCACTCTGGCAGGCCCTGGAGAACGGAGAGCTGGATGCAGTCGCAACCGATCATTGTCCATTCACCTTTGCAAAGCAGAAACAGCAGGGCGCGAAAGACTTTACCCAGTGCCCGAGCGGAGCGCCGGGCGTGGAGGAGCGCCTGCCGCTTATGTTCTCTGAGGCGGTGAAGGGAGAGCATCTGACCATTCCGCAGGTGGTACATTACCTGTGCACAAACCCGGCAAAGATTGCCGGACTGTATCCGAAGAAGGGAACAATCCAGACCGGTTCCGATGCAGACCTGGTACTCATCGATCCGAAGAAGGAATGGACTATCACCACAGATAAGATGCACGGAAACGCAGATTATACCTGCTACGAGGGCACGAAGGTGACAGGCGCGATCGAGAAGGTATTTCTGCGTGGAAGAGAGATCGTTACGGATGGAAATTTTGTGGGAACACGCGGCGAGGGCCAGTATTTAAAACGAGGAAAGAGCTCTTTGGCAGAGTAATATGAAATTGGAGTCAGACTCCGGCAGCGGCAGATGGCCTGGCAGACAGAACAGAAAGCGGGCCGGGGATGAAAGAAAGGAAGCAAAAGAACATGCAGAATACGGATGCAGTGGCATGGACAAAGAAATTAGTTGGCATCGAGAGCACAAATCCGGGCAAAGAAGAGTATGAGATTGCCGGATTTCTGGAGCAGGAAATCCGGGCAGTGCTCCCGGAGCGCGGCGAACTGAAAAAAGATTATACCAGGGAGGGACGTCCGGTCCTGCTGGCAGTCCTTCCGGGTGAGACAAAGGAAGAAATGGTATTGATCTGTCATATGGATACCGTTCCGGTTGCCGGAGGCTGGACGAAGAATCCTCTGGGCGAGGACGGGGAGAACGGCCGATTTTTCGGCCGCGGTTCCTGCGACATGAAATCCGGTCTGGCCTGCGCACTGTGTGCGTTTCTGGAAGCTGCGGCACAGATGAAGGAAACCGGCAAGACTCCGAAACGTACCTTAAAGTGGATCGGGACCTGTGATGAAGAGGGAGATATGACCGGCGCGGAACGAGTGATCGAGCTTGGCTGGGTCACAAAAGACAGCCTGGTGATGGATACGGAGCCGACCGACGGAGAAATCCAGACTGCCCATAAGGGACGCTATTGGTTTGAGGTGACTATGCACGGAAAGGCAGCTCACGCCAGCCGCCCGGAGCAGGGCATGGATGCCATTGCCGGCATGGCTTATATGCTGGCATCTGCCCGCAATCGTGTGAAAGAGTTGAAGGAAGATGCGTTTCTTGGTAAGTCTACCATTGTCTTTGGTGAGATCCAGGGGGGTGTCCATCCGTACCAGGTTCCGGCAGAGTGCAAAGTATCAGTGGATATGCGCGTGGTACCGCCATATCATATCGAAGATGTGAAGACACTGCTGGAAGCTGCAGCAGAAGACGCGGCAAAGGAAATTCCGGGTCTGAAAGCAGAAATCCGGATCACAGGAAACCGTCCGCCTATCGCACACCACGAGGATGCTGAGATGCTCTCCCGTATCAGGACAGCTGTTGAGCAGGAAACTGGAAAAGTACCGGTGGTTTCCGCATTTCCGGGCTACACTGATACGGCCGTGATTGCCGGAACTACCGGAAACTGTAACTGTCTTTCTTATGGACCGGGTACCCTGGCCATGGCCCACAAAGCGGATGAGTACGTGGATGAGGCAGATATCCGCCGATGTCAGAAGGTATATGAGACCCTGCTAAAAGAATGGCTGTGGATGTAATTTACGGATTTAACAGTTGGACGGAACAGATCTGTCTGTGCTATGATAAGAAAGGCTGGATTTCAGGAAAGGAGAAATTATGGCAGGAGGTTTATTTTGCAGCAGCGGCGGCTGCACGGCGAAGCTGGGCCCGGATATTCTGGAACGGGTCTTAAGCCGGATTGAGCGCGGTGCGGCCGACCCGAATCTGCTGGTGGGCTTTGACAGCAGTGACGATGCGGCAGTCTATCGTGTCAGTGATGAGGTGGCTGTGGTGCAGACGCTGGATTTCTTTCCGCCGATGCTGGAGGATCCCTATGTGTTTGGCCAGATTGCGGCAACAAATGCGCTGAGTGATGTGTATGCCATGGGAGGAGAGGTCATCAGTGCATTGAATATTGTGTGTTTTCCGCAGGATGAAGATCTGAATGTTCTCGGTGAAATCATGCGGGGCGGTTCGGAAAAGGTGGTGGAGGCCGGAGCTGTACTTTGCGGCGGTCATTCCATCAACGATAAGGATGTGAAGTACGGACTTTCCGTAAACGGTGTTGTGCATCCGGACCGGATCTACAAAAATAACGGCGGCCAGGCAGGAGATGTGCTGATCCTGACCAAAAAGCTCGGGGTCGGCATCATGAACACTGCAAACCGGGTGGGAGCGGCTTCCAAAGAGGCAATGGCAGAAGCCATCACATCCATGACTACGTTGAACAAGTATGCGGCGGCTATCTCAAAAAAGTATACGGTGCATGCCTGTACTGATGTGACCGGATTCAGCTTTCTGGGACATCTGCATGAAATGCTGGATAAGCGCCTCTGGGCGGTGGTGGATACCCTGAGTATGCCATATATCAAGGAAGCCTATACCCATGCGGAGAATTTTATGATCACGGCGGCCGGACAGCGCAACCGCAACCACGTTGGAACATTTGTTGATTTTAAGGGTATTCCGTTCTCACTTGAGGAGATTTTATTTGATCCGCAGACCTCGGGAGGGCTGCTTTTTGCAGTGCCCCAGGAGGAAGGCAAAGCGTTCCGGCAGGAATTAAAAGAGGCCGGACTTCCGGCCCAGATCGTGGGACGGCTCATAAAACAAGGGGATGCCGGATTTCAGAAGGAAATCACTGTGCTGTAAAAATGTAAATGGATCAGGAAAGAGAGGAAACTGGTATGATAACAGTAGATGCAAGGGGCGAAATCTGCCCGATTCCGTTAATCAAGGCAAAAGAGGCAATCAAGAACTTAAACGGAGCCGGAACTGTAGAGGTTTTCGTTGATAACGAGATCGCAGTCCAGAACCTGAAGAAGATGGCGGTTCAGATGGGCTACGGCGTGGAGGCCTCCAAAGAGGAAGAAAAGACCTGGAAGGTGGTTCTTCATGTGAGCGGACAGGAAAAATCAGCAGAGGAGATCCCTGCAGACCAGTGCCTGGTTCCGGCAAAGAAAAAAACGGTGGTTGCTGTTACAGCAGATCATATGGGAGATGGCAACGAGGAGCTTGGCAAGGTTCTGATCAAAGGCTTCTTATTTGCCCAGACCCAGCTGGAAACTCTGCCGGATACCATTTTATTCTACAATGGCGGCGCAAAGCTGACCTGTGAGGGTTCTGACTCCATCGAGGATTTAAAGAAGCTGGAAGAGGCCGGTGTGCAGATCCTGACCTGCGGTACCTGCTTAAATTACTACGGACTGACTGAGAAATTAAAAGTCGGCGGTGTTACCAATATGTATGTGATCGCACAGACCATGGCTGAAGCAGACCTGGTTGTGCGGCCATGATTTATCTGGACAATGCGGCCACCTCTCTGCATAAGCCTAAGACAGTTGCCGATGCCGTTTATCAGACTCTGGTTTCCGGGAGCGTAGGCAACGCGGCACGGGGAAGCAATGAGGCGTCCCTGCAGGCATTGCGTCTGGCTGTAGAGACCAGGAGCTGCCTGGGAGAACTGTTTGGCTATCCGCATCCGAACCAGGTGGCATTTTCCATGAATGCCACCGACAGCCTGAATATGGCAATTGAGGGACTGCTTGAGCCGGGAGACCATGTGATCACTACCCAGATGGAGCATAATTCCGTGCTGCGTCCTTTGTATCGGAAGGAAAAAGAAGGGATAGACCTGACCATCATCCCCTGTGATGAAAAGGGGAGAATGTGTCTGGATGTTCTGGCAGCCAGTATCCGGCCGGATACCAAAGCGCTGGTCTGTACCCATGCGTCAAATCTGACCGGCAATGTCAATGATCTGGAAAAACTGGGGGCTTTGTGCCGGGAAAACGGCACGTTGTTTCTGGTAGATGCGGCGCAGTCAGCAGGTCTTCTGCCAATTGATATGGAACAGATGCACATCGATGTGCTGTGTTTTTCCGGGCATAAAGGCCTTCTGGGACCGCAGGGCATGGGCGGCATCTGCGTGCGTGAAGGTGTGAAGATAAAGCCATTTCGTGTTGGAGGAACCGGAATCCGCACCTTTGATCGAGAACAGCCTGATGAGATGCCAACCCTGTTAGAGGCCGGAACCTTAAATATGCCCGGAATCGCAGGACTCCGGGCCGGGGTGGAATACATTCTGGACAAAGGAACCGATGCGATCTGGCGGCAGGCAGACGCATATGCGAGCGCATTTTATGAAGGCGTAAAGAATTTACCGGGAGTCCGCTTATATGGTGACTTTGACGCGGCGGTCCGGACACCTGTGGTGACACTGAATCTGAAGGATTATGACTCCGCTGCCGTCGGTGACGAGCTGATGCAGCGGTTTGATATTGCGGTCCGCTCAGGAGGCCACTGCGCGCCGCTGATGCATCATGCACTTGGAACAGGAACGCAGGGAGCTGTGCGCTTCAGCTTTTCTCATTTTAATACCATGGAAGAAGTGCAGGAGGCTGTAAAAGCTATGCGGATCCTGGCCTGGGAGGGATAAGATGCTGAAAAAAGAACTTCGCCTGATCATCACATTCCGGGATACGGTCATGGCCATCCGTATGGAGAAGGCCATGAAGGAAGCCGGGCTTCCGGGCCGGATCATCCCACTTCCAGGTGCCATCTCCGCAGGCTGCGGACTATGCTTTATGGCACCGGTAGAGACGAGAAAAGTGCTGGAACAGGAAATGAAAAGGCAGGATATAATATGGGAACTGATCACAGAGATCATGCTGTAAAAATTGCCGCGGTGCTGCTTGCGGCGCTGCTCTCAGGCGGCTGCAGTCATGCTTCGTATGAGAAGATCACAGCTGCGGAGACGGTCGCGGAAACTGCGTCAGATATTGTGCTGGAGACGGAATCTGAAACAGAATTCAAAACAGGATCTGAAACAGGATCTGAAACAGAACCTGAAACAGACCGGTTAGAAGAAAACCCTGAAGCTTCTGATTCTGTGGAGCCGGCAGACGGTTCCATGACCATCCTGTTTTCCGGCGATGTACTTCTGTCTGACCATATTTTAAACGCGTACAGCCGGGCGGGCGGAATCTCAGGAGTGCTGGATCAGGGGTATTTGAGCGCAATCCAGTCTGCTGATTATTTTGCAGTCAACGAGGAATTTCCGTTCAGCAGCCGCGGCACCCAGGCACCGGACAAGCAATATACGTTCCGGCTGGCACCGGAAAAAGTTTCCCTGTTCAAAGAGATGGGGATTGATGCGGTGACGCTGGCGAACAACCATGCGCTGGATTATGGAACGGATGCACTGTTGGATACCTGTGAAATCCTGGACCAGGCAGGTATTTTGCATACCGGAGCCGGAAAAGATCTGGATACGGCGAAACAGCCGGTCCTGTTTGAGAAAAACGGACAGCGGGTGGCGCTGATCGGGGCAACCCGTGTGATCCCGAAGGCAGACTGGGCGGCCACAAAGGGCCATCCCGGAATGCTTTCTTCTTATGAGGTTTCGGTGGAGCCGCTGCTTGCACAGATTGCGGAGTGCCATGCCTCAGGAGATAAGGTTGTGGTTCTGATCCACTGGGGGATTGAGCGCGATGAGATGCCCCAGGAGTATCAGAGGGCACTGGCCAGACGTTATATCGATGCAGGAGCAGATCTGGTCATCGGAAGCCATCCGCATGTGCTGCAGGGCATCGAGTATTATAAAGGAAAGCCGATCTTTTACAGCCTGGGCAATTTTGTCTTTGGAAGCTCGATTCCGAAGACCATGCTGGTACAGGCTGCATTTACCGGAGAAAGTCTGTCATTACAGCTGATTCCGGGAACTTCATCCGGCGGTTATACCCGCATGCTGACTGATACAGAATCAAAAACACAGTTTTATCAGTATTTGGAGGGGATTTCTTTTGGAGTCTCTGTGGGAGAAGACGGTATCGTCAGTCCGCAGCCCTGAGTTACGCCCCGTTCTTTGAAGCGCCTGGTGAGCGAGTTGAGCACCAGGCGCTTATTTGCGCTCCAGAGCGGCGCGATCAGCAGAGCTTTCGGCCCGTCTCCGGTGATGCGGTGAATGACCAGCTCCGGCGGAAGCAGGGACACACAGTCGATGACCAGATCAAGATATTCCTCCATGGTCATGACAGGAAAAGGATGCTGTTCATAAACCGTTGCCAGATCCGTGCCTTTTAAGACATGGAGCAGCTGCAGCTTGATGCCCTGGATATCCTGCTTTGCCAGATAGCGCACGGTCTCTAACATCTTCTCACGGTTTTCGCCGGGGAGTCCCAGGATCACGTGGACAATGGTGTCCAGCCTTCGCGCACGAAGCCGGGATAATGCGTCGGTGAAGGTGGAGAGCGGATAGCCGCGGCGGATAAAGACGGCGGTATCCTCATGGATGGTCTGCAGTCCCAGCTCAAGCCAGACCGGCTTTTCCCGGTTTATGCGGGCACACAGATCCAGCACCTCGTCCGGCAGACAGTCCGGCCTTGTGCCGATGGACAGTGCTACAATCTTGGGGTGACGGATGGCGGCGGTAAACAGTGCTTCCAGGTAAGAGAGCGGTGCGTAGGTGTTGGTATAGGACTGGAAGTAGGCAATGTAGGCATCCGGTGCGGAACCCATTTTGCGTTTGACACGGGAGATAGCTTCTTCAATCTGCTCATGGACCGCGGTGGTAATCAGGGATGCCTCGTTTTGAGCAGAACAGTCGGTTTTTAGATTCAGTGATACCGCAAAATCTCCGGAACCGCCCTCACTGCAGAAGATACAGCCGCGTGTTCCAAGTGTTCCGTCACGATTTGGACAGGTCATGTGCCCATCTAGGGCAATCTTGTAGACCTTCTGTCCGAAGCGGGATTTCATCTCAAAGTTCAAGGTGTGATAGGGGCTGCCGTTCCAGTTCATGAGTGTGAGTCCTTTCGTATCCGGATATTTCCGGTTTCTTTTCCATACAGTATACCATGCAACCGTAAAAAAACACAGACACACGAAAGAATATTGTATTGTCCGAAAAACATGCGGTGTGATATACTGAAAATATGGATATAATGGAGGAGGTTATCATGAACACAGCAAAAACTTTGGAATTGCTGCAATCAGAGGCAGCATATGCCCGCATGTGTGAGTTATACGGAGCAGAAAAAGCGGAGGAGAATATCCGCCGTTATGGGGAACTGGTGAAGAAATTCCGGGAGAACTTTGGAGAGAACGATATTCTTATGTTCAGCTCACCGGGAAGAACGGAGATCAGCGGAAACCATACCGATCATAATCATGGCAAGGTACTGGCAGGAAGCATTAACCTGGATTGTGTGGGAATTGCCGCCAGGAATGAATCCAGCAGGGTAAATATCATCAGTGAGACCTTCCAGCAGAAATTTACTATTGATTTAAACGATCTTCAGCCGAGTGACAAGAAGGCTGGAACCGTAGATCTGGTGAAGGGACTGCTGAAGGGATTTCAGGAATCCGGCTATGAAGTTGGCGGTTTCGATGCTTATATCACCAGCAATGTCATCAGCTCTGCCGGTGTAAGTTCTTCTGCATCCTTTGAGATGCTGCTGTGTTCCATGTTAAACCGGTTCTTCAATGACGGACGCATGGATACCGTTGCTTATGCCCATATCGGAAAATATGCAGAGAATATGTACTGGGACAAGGCTTCCGGCCTTCTGGATCAGATGGCCTGCGCGGTAGGCGGACTTATTACCATTGATTTCCTGGAACCGGCTGCTCCAAAGGTAGAGAAGATTGACTTTGACTTTGCTTCCCGGAATCACAGCCTCATCATCGTGCAGACCGGAAAAGGTCATGCAGACTTAAGTGCGGATTATTCTTCTGTTCCGAATGAGATGAAGAAGGTAGCACAGTTTTTCGGCAAGGAGGTCTGCGCTGAGGTAACGGAGCAGCAGGTCATCGACAATATCCAGGAGGTACGTGCCTTTGCGGGAGACCGTTCCGTGATGCGTGCCCTGCATTTCTTTGAGGAGAACAAGCGGGTCGAGGCAGAGGTTGCAGCTTTAAAAGAGGGACGATTCGAAGATTTTCTGGCCAATATCACGGCATCCGGAAATTCTTCGTGGAAATGGCTGCAGAACTGTTATACCACAGCCAGCGTGCAGGAACAGGGAATTTCCATTGCCCTGGCACTTACAGAGCTGTTCATTGCGGAAAAACAGCGTGGTGCATGCCGTATTCACGGAGGAGGATTTGCTGGCGTGATCATGGCCATGTTGCCAAATAACATCGTGGATGAGTATATTGACTATATCGAGCATGCCATGGGAGCAGGAAGTGCGTACCGGATGAGCATCCGGCCCTACGGCGCAGTATGCGTGAATGACATTATCTAAAACTTTCTTTTTTCGTCAATCTGTGATATGATGGCGGGCGGTAGTGATACCGCCCGTTTTTTGTATGATAGGAAATTGCGTCCTATCATACAAAAACGCTCCGCGAGGATGCGCACTCGGCGCAAAGGCAGATGGTTGCCGAAGCAACCGCGCCTCGGCGCGAGAATGTGCCAAGGCACATTCTTTTTTTATTATATTGAGGTATCACTCTGGACGGAAAAGAGGTTTAAGACAGAATTATGAAGCATTACAAAAAGATGATGCTCCTGATCTACGGGGCTTTGCTCTTGATCTGCATTGGAATCGTGTGGCTTCTTGGAGCGCTGAACCGGCAGGGCAATACCGGAAATAACCGGGAATCTACGGTTCAGGAGGACACCTCTCAGGCAGGCGAAACCCAGAATAAAAATGGAGCATCCGGAACCGAGAATGGAGCCGGTTTGGATGAGACCGGTAATGGCCTGGATGAATCAGAAGAGTATGAGGCAGAGCATAACACAAAAGAAACAGAGATAGAAGAGAAGCCTTATGAGCCGCCGACTCTGATGCTGGCTTCTGATCTTCATTATATGAGCAGCACCACCCACGATGACGGAAAAGCTTTCCGGAGCATGGTGGAGCACGATGACGGCAAGCTTGACCAGTACAGTGACGAGATGCTTGATACGCTGGTAGAAACGGCGATCGAGAATCATCCGACGGCTCTGGCCCTGACCGGGGACATCACCTTAAATGGTGAGCGGATCAACCATGAACTGCTGGCTGAGAAGCTGCAGAAGGTTCAGGATGCAGGCATTCCGGTGCTGGTGATTCCCGGCAACCATGATATCCGGAATCAAAACGCAGCCACCTATTTTGGTGAAAAACGGGAAGAGGCAGAGTATCTGGAAACGGGAGATGACTTTTATGAGATCTATCACCGGTTTGGGTATGACCAGTCTCCGAACCGGGATATGGCATCCCTGAGCTATGTGTATCCGCTGGATGCAAAGCACTGGCTTCTGATGATGGATTCCTGTATTTATGATGACGGAAATCATGTGGAAGGGCGTATCAGCGAGGCAACACTCAAATGGATGGAAGTCCATCTCCGGGTGGCAAAGGAACATGATATTCAGGTGATCGTGCTGGCTCACCACAATTTGCTCCAGGAAAGCCGCCTGTTCACAACTCAGTGTGAAATGGAGAACGGGCCGGAGGTGACGGCACTGCTGGAGGCGTATCAGGTACCGCTTTATATCAGCGGACATCTGCACGTACAGCGGATCCGGGAGCATGTAACAGGTCCGGGGCTGGAAGATGTGCAGAATGGTATCCATGAAATCGTGCTGAGTCCGTATTCCTTCCCCGGAAATCAGTACGGTATGCTGAGCTGGGACCTGGACGATACTATGACGTTTGAGACCCGGCATGCGGACGTGGCAGCATGGGCAAAGACACAGGGATCGAAAAATCCGGAATTGCTTAATTTTGCGGACTGGTCTTTACAGTATGGAAAATCTGTGATCCGGGAGCAGGTGAAGCAGACCATTACTCTGGTGCCGGATGATCTGAAGGAAAAGATGGCATCCCTGTATGCAGATCTATACTTCCCCTACTGCCTGGGTGAGGCAGTGCCATGGAGTGATGCAAAGCAGACCTCGGCCTACACTTTGTGGCAGCGCGTGGACCCGAAGGGAAAGAAGTTTAAGGAGATGCAGAGTATGGCAGAGGACAGTCGTGTGGCAAGACAGAGCTGGAACAGTGCCGGCAGTTAAAAACCGGAAAATCATACAATAATAATATTGTAATTGAGCCAGTCAGAATAGTGTTTGTTTTTCAGATGGGAACGAGTTATAGTCTCTCTGGCAGACAGGAGAGATTATGACCCGTGACTGTGATGGTATTGAACAGTTACGGATTTTTGCAGAATTTGGGGGAGAATTATGGCTACACAGCAGATTGAAGATCCGGTTAAACGTAAGATTGCGGAATACGCACTGATCACCGTGAGCATCTGGATCATGGTCGTTGGAATTTATTTTTTTAAGTTTCCGAATAACTTTTCTTTTGGCGGCGTTACGGGCTTTTCGTCCGTGGTCAGCAGACTGACCGGCATGAATGCCAGTGACTTTACGTTCATAGTGAACACAGGACTTCTGGTCATGGGCTTTTTATTTTTGGGAACCGATGTTGGCATTAAGACGGTATACGCCAGCATGCTGATGTCCTTCAGCTTAAGCGCCCTGGACCGCTTTGTTCCGTTAGCAGGAACCATTACCGACCAGCCGATGCTGGAACTGATCTTTGCAATCTTCCTTCCGGCCGTTGGATCCGCAGTTTTATTTAACATCGGAGCGTCCAGCGGTGGTACCGATATCATTGCCATGATCTTAAAGGCACATTCCAGCATGAATATCGGAACGGCACTTCTGGTGGTGGATATTACCTCTGTGGTTATGTCCTTTTTTGTATTCGGACCGACTACCGGACTGTATTCCTCGCTGGGACTGATGGCGAAGTCCCTGGTAATTGACGGTGTCATCGAGAATATCAACCTTTGTAAATGCTTTCATATCATCTGTGATGATCCGGATCCGATCTGTGATTTCATCATCCGGGAGTTAAACCGCAGTGCCACTGTTTACAAGGCACAGGGCGCTTTTTCCCATCACAGCAAGACCGTTATTATGACAACCATGAAACGCAGTCAGGCCGTGCACCTGCGCAACTACATCAAGAAAGTGGAGCCGACCGCATTCATCCTGATCTCCAACTCCAGTGAGATCATCGGCAAGGGATTTTTAAGTAATTAAATACAGCATGAAAATGAGAAGACCACAGTAGTTTCCGGAAAGAAGCCACGGTGGTTTTCTGGCATATAATAGAGAAAAGAAGAATACTGGAGGAAGGAAGATGGCAGACAACAATCCGCAGCTTCAATCCGTGGATCGGTTTCAGAAAGCATATATAGAACAGGAAAAATATCATGAGAGAAAAGTCAGAACCATAAGAGTCATGATCCTGGTGCTGTTTCTCGCCCTGTGGGAGCTCTGTACAAGACTGGATATGGTGGATGATTTTATATTCAGCTCGCCGTCCAGAGTCTTTTTTTGTTTCCGGAAGATGGTGCTGGATGGCAGCATCTTTTCCCATATCGGCATCACACTGTTCGAAACGATTGTCAGCTTTCTGATTGTTACGATAATCGGAATTTCGGCAGCAGTCCTGCTGTGGTCCAGCCGGAGTGCATCGGAAATCCTGGAGCCGTATCTGGTGATGCTAAACAGCCTTCCAAAGTCCGCTCTGGCTCCTATGCTGATCGTGTGGATGGGAAGTCATGTGCATACCATCATCGCGGCGGCGGTTTCCGTAGCTGTGTTCGGCTCAATCCTGACGCTGCAGTCCGGATTTTCCTCTATGGATCCGGATCAGATCCGGTTGATCTATACTCTTGGAGGAACGAAGAAGGATGTGCTCACAAAGGTATTATTGCCTGGCTCTGTGCCTCTGATCTTGAGCAATATGAAGGTCAATGTGGGACTGTGTCTGGTGGGGGTGATCATCGGAGAATTCCTGGCGGCAAGGAGAGGACTTGGTTATCTTATTATTTATGGCAGCCAGGTTTTTCAGCTGGACTGTGTCGTGTTATCCATCGTGCTTCTGTGCCTTTTTTCGTCCCTGTTTTATCGGATGATTGCCGGAAGGGAATGATATGGTGGGACAGAGGAAGCCCTTTATTTCTGTGAAATAAAGGGCTTCCTTTTCTCTGAGTTTGATGTTAAAATATCGGCTGACATAGTAAAAAAAGAAAAATTGTGCATAATTACAAAAAACCGTTTACATTTCATGGTTTGTATGTTAATATCATATATGTAATCGGTTTCCTAAAATGGAAGCGAAAGAGGACGTTTTAAATGAATATTAAAGAACTGGCTAAGCGTGCAGGCGTTTCTTCTGCCACAGTTTCAAGAGTGCTGAATAACTCTGGATATGTAAAAGAAGAAACACGAAAAAAGGTGCTGGAAGCGGTGGAGGAGTATCATTATGTTCCCAGTGCGATCGCGCGGAACTTAAGTATTAATGACAATCCGAGTATTGGCGTGATCATTCCGGATATTGAAAATGAGTTCTTTTTTAAGGCCATCAGCGGAATCGGTGAAATTGCGGACAGCTATCACTACAACATCGTATATTTCGGAACGAATGAGACCCTAGGCAAAGAACATGAGTTTTTGAATGCAGCGATCAGCCAACGCCTGAAGGGCGTGATCATTGCGCCGGTCTCCCAGCTGGATACGGTTACAAAGGACAGTCTGCTCAAGCTGGAAGAATCCGGCATCCCGGTTGTCCTTATCGACCGAGATATCCGGGGAGCACGCTTTGATGGGGTGTTTGTTGATAATTTTGGCGGAGCGTATGACGGCGTGGAGGCACTGATCCAGAATGGCCATAAAAAGATCGCTGTGATTGCCGGACCAGGCACTTCGAAGCCCGGAAAAGAGCGACTTCAGGGATATCGGCAGGCCATGGAGGATGCAGGGATCCCCGTACGGGAAGAATATGTTGCCTATGGGGATTTCAAGAGTGAGAAAGCCTATGAGTCAACAAAGTATCTGCTTGAACAGCAGGATCCGCCGACAGCAATCTTTTCATCCAACAATGAATCAACACTCGGGTGCTTAAAATATCTGACCGAGAAAGGCATGGTGCCAGGACGGGAGATCGCACTTTTGGGGTTTGATGATATCGAAACATTGAAAGTCATTGATTACAGGCTGTCTGTGGTGGAGCGTGATGCAAGACAACAGGGAATGGAGGCTATGAAGCTTCTCATGGAATGCTTTGCAGACAGTAAGAACCGGCAGCGCGGAAAAAGGATTCTGGTTCCGTATCGGGTCATTCTGCGAGGATCAGAAAAGAGTACGGAAGAAATGTGTATGTAAGATGCACATTTTTCTTTGAAACAATATGTAACCGGTTACATACAGAAGGAGAAATATTTATTATAAAGGAGAGGGTATTATGAACTTAAATCGCATGATCGATCACACAATGTTAAAGGCAGACGCAACAAAGGAAACCATCATCCGTTACTGCAGAGAAGCGAAGGAGCATGAGTTTGCATCTGTCTGCGTAAATACCTGCTTTGTTCCGCTGGTGGCTGACGAGTTAAAGGGCAGTGAAGTAAAGACCTGCTGTGTGGTTGGTTTTCCGTTGGGAGCCATGCTGACGACAGCCAAGGCTTTTGAGGCATCTGAAGCAGTAAAAGCCGGAGCCGATGAAGTGGATATGGTTATCAATATCAGTGCACTGAAAGATAAAGATGATAACTACGTGGAAGATGATATCCGTGCAGTGGTTGAAGCATCCAAAGGCGCAGTTGTAAAAGTGATTATTGAGACATGCCTCCTTACTGATGAGGAGAAGGTTCGGGCGTGCGAATTATCTGTAAAAGCCGGAGCGGATTTTGTAAAGACTTCAACCGGATTTTCCACCGGTGGTGCTACTGTGGAAGACGTGGCATTGATGAAAAAGACCGTTGGCGAGCGTGCAAAGGTAAAGGCGAGCGGCGGTATTCGCACACCGGAGGCGGCAAAGGCTCTGGTAGAAGCAGGCGCGGACCGGATCGGTGCCGGAAATGGAATTGTGTTGCTGTAGCAGTTTGGGGATAAAAAGGAAAGAAGGAGACAGCTTATGGGGAAGAAAACAGTTGTATTTGGAAGCTTTGTTGTGGATCTGATGGGAAGAACCCCGCATCTTCCGGCAGCAGGAGAAACCGTAAAAGGAACCGTATTCAAAATGGGACCGGGAGGAAAGGGATTCAACCAGGGCGTAGCTGCTCATAAAGCCGGAGCCGATGTGACCATGGTAACAAAGCTTGGCCGGGATACTTTTGCTGATATTGCATTAAATACCATGAAGGAGCTTGGCATGAAGCAGGACCGTATCCTGTATTCAGATGATACCGAGACAGGCTGTGCGCTGATCATGGTAGATGAAAATACCAGTCAGAACGAGATTGTAGTGATTCTGGGTTCCTGCAATACGATTTCTGATGCGGAGGTAGATTCTCTGGAGGATCTGCTGGATGGCTGTGAATATATGCTGACCCAGCTGGAAACGAATGTATCTTCGGTAGAGCGCATTGTGGATATTGCCTGCAAAAAGGGTGTTAAGGTTATCTTAAATACTGCGCCGGTACAGCCGATCAGTGATGAACTTCTCAGCAAGGTTGATCTGATCACACCGAATGAGGTAGAGGCAGAAATCCTGACCGGTGTGAAGGTTGACAGTGAAGAAGCGGCAGATAAAGCAGCTGAGTGGTTTTTCGGCAAAGGAGTAAAACGAGTGCTGATTACTCTGGGGGGCAGAGGTGTTTACATCAACACCGGAGATAAAAAAGGAATTATCCCGGCTTATAAGGTTAATGCAATTGATACAACAGGTGCCGGAGATGCCTTCAATGGAGGACTTCTGGCGGCACTGGCCGAGGATAAGGATATCTGGGAGGCAGCAGATTTTGCGAATGCGCTGGCTGCATTATCTGTTCAGAAAATCGGAACGACACCATCTATGCCGGTCAGAAGTGAAATCGATGACTTTTTAAATGCACATAAAAAATAGGGGGAAGAAATTATGCTGAAAACTGGAATTTTACATCCGCAGCTGGCAAGAGTGCTCGCGGAACTGCGTCATAAGGATACACTGGTGATCGGAGATGCAGGACTTCCGATTCCGAAAGGGGTGGAGCGCATCGATCTTGGATGGAGACCGGGAGATCCTGCCTATCTGGATGTACTGGAGGAAATCTTAAAATATATTGTGGTTGAAAAAGCTACCTTTGCGGATGAGGCACTCCGTGTAACGCCAGAGTTTCATGAAAAGGCAAAGGCGCTTCTTCCGGCGGAACTTCCGGTGGAGTATATTCCGCATACAGAATTAAAAGCCAGAAGCGCAAACGCGAAAGCAATCATTCTTACGGGAGAGTTTACAGGCTATACTAATGTAATCCTTACTGCAGGCTGCGCTTATTAGTGCAAGAAACCCGAAGGAGGCGGAAAATGGGGGATCGTGTTATATTGCGCCTGGAGGATATTGTTAAGACATTCCCGGGCGTAAAGGCTTTGGATGGGGTAAAGCTTGATGTGAAAGAGGGGGAGGTTCATGCGCTCTGCGGGGAGAACGGAGCCGGCAAATCAACCCTGATGAAGATCATTGCAGGCGCGCAGGGCTATACCTCCGGTCATATGTACATCAATGACCAGGAGGTGGTATTCCATTCAACCAAGGAAGCGGAAAAAATGGGGATTGCCATGATCTATCAGGAATTTAATATGGTTCCTGAGCTTTCTGTGGCAGAGAATATGTATCTTGGCAGACTGCCGAAAACACAGCTTGGGGTGGTTGACTGGAAAAAGCTTTATCAGGATGCGGATGAGGTTTTGAAAAAGCTCGGCTTAAAATTTGACTGCCGCAATAAAGTAAAGAATTTGTCGGTAGCAGAATCGCAGATGACGGAGATCGCAAAATGTCTGACGATCGGTGCAAAGGTTATTATCATGGATGAGCCAACTGCGGCACTGACAGATGAGGAAATTCAGATTTTATTCCGGATCATTGCGGAATTAAAGGCAAAGGGAATTTCTATTTTGTACATATCACACCGTATGGATGAAATTTTCCGGATTTCAGATCGGCTGACCGTATTCCGGGATGGAAAATACATTGCGACAAAAGCAATCGGAGAAACCGATTATGATGATGTGGTTTCCATGATGGTAGGACGGAGTGTGACCAACCTTTATCCGAAACGAAATTATGAAAAACAGGATGTTGCGATGGAACTTCGCAATGTAACCGGAAAGGGAGTACACGGTGTCAGCTTAAAGCTGCACAAAGGAGAAATTCTTGGTGTGGCAGGACTTCTTGGCTCCGGAACGATCGAACTATCCAAAATCGTATATGGTGCACTGCCGATGACGGATGGGGAAATTATCATCAATGGAGAGAAAAAAGATTGTTCCTCACCACGAAAAGCTTTAAAAGCAGGTATCGGGTTTGTCTCAGATGACCGTAAGCAGGAGGGACTGGTCCTGATCCGTAATATCCGGGAAAATATTTCCATGTCGTCTCTGGATAAGATCAGCAATGGTCTGTATCTGAATAAGGCAAAAGAAACAGAAAATATCAATGCAGAGGTAAAGCGCCTGAATATCAAGATCAGCAGTCCGGCTCAGCTTGCCGGAAAGCTGAGCGGCGGAAACCAGCAGAAAGTTGTATTCGCAAAGGTACTGGAGGCAGATCCGTCCATACTGATTCTGGACGAGCCTACCCGTGGTGTCGATGTGGGCGCAAAGGCAGAGATTTATCAGATTATGGATGAACTGACAAAGCAGGGAAAGAGCATTATTCTGATCTCAACGGATCTGCCCGAGGTGATCGGCATGAGTGACCGCGTGGTGATCATGCGTGAGGGATATACCGTTCTGGAAATTGATAAGTCAGAGATGAATCAGGAAAAAATATTAGCCTATGCGTCAGGAGGAGTCAGTGAAAATGAATAAGAAAAAATTAATCAATCAGATTAATATCTACCGCTCCGTGTTGATCCTTCTTGTGATCTGTGTATTTGCAACGATTTTGTCTCCAAGCTTTTTGAGTGTGACAAACCTGTTCAATGTTTTTAAGCAGATCACGGTAGCGGGAATTGTCGGATGCGGTATGACATTTGTAATTTTAACCGGTGGTATTGACCTTTCCGTTGGCTCTATTCTGGGATTATCCGGTGTACTGGCCTCCGGTGTGCTGGCATCGACCGGCAATACGGCTGTGGCTGTCGCAGTATCCCTGACAGTCGGTATTGCCTGCGGTGCAGTGAATGGATTTTTCGTATCTGTCTGTGGTATCCCGCCGTTTATTTCTACCCTTGGTATGATGACGTTGCTTCGCGGTGTGATTCTTGTATACACAAAAGGCTCGCCGATTCCGATCAAATCAGATGCCTACAAGTTCTTTGGTAAAGGCAGTATCGCAGGAATCCCGGTGCCGGTCATCATCCTCATCATTGTATTCTTATTGGCACATTATATCCTCACTCAGACCTCCTACGGGCGCAGTGTGTATGCGGTGGGCGGAAACCGCGAGGCAGCGCGTCTTTCCGGTATCCGGGTAAAAACCAGTGAGTTTCTGGTATATACCTTAAATGGTCTGATGTGTGGTATGGCAGGACTGATCCTGACAGCACGTCTTGGATCTGCGCAGTCCACAAGCGGAACAGGTATCGAGATGGATGCCATTGCAGCTGTTATTCTTGGGGGAACCAGCTTAAGCGGTGGTGTCGGATTCGTGCTTCCGACGGTAGTCGGCGCGATGATCATGGGTATTATTGATAACATCCTGACCCTTATGAACGTAAATCCGCATGCAACCAATATTGTGAAGGGTGCGGTGATCTTAATTGCAGTACTGGTGGACAAGAAGGTGAAGGATCTGTCTGCAAAGGCTGAATAAAAGGTGTAAATATCCCTGCGGGGAAAAATAAAAAAGGAGAATGTATTTATGAGAAAAAGAATGGGAGCAGCTTTTATGGCAATGGCAATGGTGTGCGCAGGTGTGACTGCATGTAGTTCAGGAGCCAGTGCACCGGCAGCAACAAAGGCAGAGAGCAAAGCAGAGGAGAAAGCCGACGAGAGTAAGGAAGAGACAGGCGGAGAGAAGAAGGATGGTTACGTGATCGGACTTGCAATGAATACGCAGACAAACCCGTTCTTCGTAGATGTAAAAGATGGTGTTCAGAAAGCGGCAGATGAGCATGGTATTGAGCTTTACATCACTGATGCACAGGATGATCCGACTATCCAGATGAAGGATGTGGAGAATCTGATCACGAAGAATCCGGACGCGATCATCATTGACACCTGTGATTCTGATGCAATTGTTTCTTCGATTGAGGCATGCAATGAGGCTGGCATTCCGGTATTTACCATGGACCGTGAAGCAAACGGCGGCGACGTTATTTCCCATATCGGTTACGATGCGATCAAATCCGGCAAACTCGCAGGTCAGTTCTTAGTAGATTCCCTTGGTGGAAAAGGAAAGATCGTTGAGCTGCAGGGTATTATGGGTACCAATGTTGCACAGCAGCGTTCAGAAGGTTTCAATTCGGTAATTGCTGAGAATCCGGATATGGAAATCGTTGCATGTCAGGTTGCTGATTTTGACCGTGCAAAAGCTATGAGTGTTATGGAGAACATTCTGCAGGCAAATCCGGAGATTGACGGATTATACGCTGCAAATGATGAGATGTTATTAGGTGCTCTGGAGGCTATGGATGCCGCAGGCAGGACTGCTGATATCGTTAAGGTTGGCTGTGATGCCATCGATGATACTCTGGAGGCAATCAAAGATAAACGTGTGGAAGCAACCATCGCAGAGCCGCCGTTCTTCCTTGGTAAAGCAATTCTGAACACTGCTTATGATTATCTTGAGGGCAAAGAGGTTGAAGCTCACGTTGTTCTGGATAATCAGCTTGTTACCCAGGATACCGTTGACAGTCTGGTAACAAAAGAGTGATCAGACACATTAAGATTCCCAACAGAATAAAGGCTCAGATCTAAATGGAACGCAGGGCTGCCGGACTTGGACCGGCGGCCCTGTTGTGCTGTGCGCCCTGTGCGCACGCTTCAAATAGAGGTTTTTTCTTGTTCCGTTCTGCGGCTTGTGTTATCATAAGGTAAAACGGAATGGGAGATACATGCAATGCAGACATTAAACCAGGATATCAAAACAGGGGAATTCAAACAGATCTATCTTTTATACGGGGAAGAGGCATTTTTAAAGAATAGCTACAAGAACCGCTTAAAAGAAGCCATCATCGGAGACGATACCATGAATTTTGCCCGCTTTGAGGGAAAGGGACTGGATGTGGACGAGCTGATCCGCCTCGCGGACACCATGCCGTTTTTTGCGGAGCGCCGTCTGATCCTGGTGGAGGACAGCGGCTTTTTTAAGAGTGCGTCGGATGCCCTGGTGCAGTATCTGCCATCCATGCCGGATACCACCATCCTGCTGTTTGTAGAAACGGAAGTGGATAAGCGGAACCGTCTTTATAAGAAAGTAAAGGATATGGGATATGCGGCAGAGTTAAACCGTCAGGACAGTGCCCAGCTCGCAAGATGGGCCGGCGGAATTCTTACGCGGGAGCAGAAGAAAATCACGAAGCATACGATGGAGCTGTTCTTAAGCATGGCGGGAGATGACATGGAAAATATCCGCATGGAACTGGAAAAGCTCATCAGCTATACCCTGGGCCGGGAGGTCATCACCGATGAGGATGTCCTGGCGGTCTGCACGGTGCAGGTGACAAACCGCATCTTTGAGATGGTGTCGGCCATTGTGAACCGGCAGCCCAGAAAGGCGATGGATCTTTATGAAGATCTTCTGACATTAAAAGAGCCGCCCATGCGTATTCTGTTCCTGATCGCAAGACAGTTCAATCAGCTGCTGCAGGTAAAGGATCTGATGGGAAAAGGTATGGATAAGGGAACCATTGCTTCTAAATTGAAGATGCAGCCTTTCGTAGTCGGAAAGACCATGCCGCAGGCCAGGCAGTTTGGCAGAGAACAGATCCTTTCCTATGTGGAGTTCTGCGTGGAGACAGAGGAAGCGGTAAAGAGCGGACGGCTGCAGGACCGGCTGGCAGTGGAGCTTCTGATCACCAGAGAATATAATAGTTGATTTTTTTTCCCTTTGATTGTAGCATATTATCTATGCGGAGTTTGTCGAACAAAGTCGCACGAATCTGTTTGCCTTTGCCAGAGATCCGCGTTAAAATATAAACAGCATCGAAAGGAGAACGACAATGAACGGAGCAGACATCCGTTTTGTACATCTTGGAATTACGATCAATCATCTGAAAAGCAGTATTTCAGTATTCGGATTCCGGATTGCGTTTTATGGCATCATCATCGGAATCGGAATGCTGGCAGGGCTGTGGATCGCCCAGTCAGATGCAAAGCGCAGAGGGCAGGACCCGGAGCTGTATCTGGATTTTGCACTATACGCGATCATATGTTCCATTATCGGTGCAAGATTGTATTATGTGATTTTTGAGTGGGACTATTATAAGAACAATCTACTGCAGATTTTTAACCTGAGAGCCGGCGGTCTTGCTATCTATGGTGGCGTCATTGCGGGAGCCATCACCATGATCGTCTACACACGGATGAAAAAAGTATCCTTTTTTTCCATGGCTGACACAGGTGTGCTTGGACTGGTTACCGGTCAGATCATCGGCCGGTGGGGAAACTTCTTTAACTGCGAGGCATTTGGCGGCTATACAGACAGTCTGCTGGCCATGCGGATCAGACGGGCTCTGGTGAATGATAATATGCTGAATGCAGATGTTCTGAACCACAGAATTGTGGAAAACGGGGTGGAATATATTCAGGTGCACCCCACCTTTTTTTACGAGTCCTGCTGGAATTTGTGCCTTTTACTCTTTATGCTGTGGTTTCGCAGATATAAAAAGTATGATGGACAGATGCTCTGGATTTATTTGTTTGGTTATGGGATAGGACGTTTCTGGATCGAGAGCCTGCGTACAGACCAGCTGATCCTGTTCGGAACCGGACTTCCGGTATCTCAGGCGCTCTCCCTGGTCCTGATCCTGGTGGCAGCAGGAAACCTGATCTGGAGAGGATATCGGCACAGACAGAAAACCTGACAGCAACAAAGCCATGACAAAGACGCAAAATCAAGCCATAAAACATGTCGCAGTATTGTTATGATGCACCTTGCACCATCTGACAACTGGAAGGAGAAAAGCAGACATGGAAATTTCCAAGGAGGAACTGGTTGTGTGTATTGAGCGTGCCAGAAAGAAACTGGATGGCAGTATTGCGAACAAAGACGATTATCGCTATATTTATGAAAACAGCATAGCGCTTGACCGCCTGCTTGAGATATACATCAGCATGGAATATTAATGAAAAGATTCTTAACAAAGGTTTAACATCCATTCCGGAAGGGTGTCCACAAAAGAAGTGTGGATATCCTTCTTTTTTTGACGATAATTCCTGGATTTTCCAGTCGTTTTTGTTAAAAAAAACTTGCTATTTTCTTACGCATGTACTAAACTTAGAATACAAGTGGTGGAAAGTGGCACAAAGTGGTTTGAAATGGTACAAAAGTGGCATATGTGGGTGCCAGATGACAGGGTAACAGGTGATTGATTATGTTCATGGGTGAATACAATCATACAGTGGACGCGAAGGGAAGACTGATTGTCCCTTCCAAATTCAGAGAACAGCTTGGAGACGAATTCGTTGTAACGAAAGGGCTCGATGGCTGTTTATTCGTCTATGAAAACACCGAATGGAAAGCTCTGGAAGAAAAGCTGCATGCCCTGCCTCTTACCAATGCAAACGCACGAAAGTTTTCACGCTTTTTTCTTGCGGGTGCTACTACCTGTGAAGTAGACAAACAGGGACGGATTTTGCTGCCGGCTGTTTTAAGGGAGTTTGCCAAGATCGATAAAGACGCAGTGTTAGTCGGCGTAGGAAGCCGGATTGAGATCTGGAGCAGAGATAATTGGAATCAGTCAAACACCTACGACGACATGGAAGAAATTGCAGAAAATATGGAGGGTCTTGGAATTTAAGATGGCATTTGAGCATAAATCAGTATTACTGTATGAAACGGTTGACAGCCTGAACATCAGGCCGGACGGTATCTATGTGGATGGAACCCTGGGCGGAGGCGGACATGCCTATGAGGTCTGCAGACGGCTGGGAGAACATGGACGCCTGATCGGCATCGACCAGGATGCAGACGCGATCGCGGCGGCCACCAAACGCCTGGAGCCGTTTGCGGACAAGGTTACGGTGGTACGAAGCAACTATGAGAATATTGCTTCGGTCCTTCATGAGCTTGGTATTGAGAAGGTGGACGGCATTTATCTGGATCTGGGAGTTTCCTCCTATCAGCTGGATACTGCTTCCCGGGGCTTTACCTACCGGGAGGATGCGCCGCTGGATATGCGTATGGACCAGCGGAATACCCAGACGGCAGCAGATATTGTGAATACCTATAGCGAGATGGAACTTTACCGGATCATCCGTGATTATGGAGAGGACCGTTTTGCCAAGAATATTGCCAAGCACATTGTGCGGCAGCGTCAGGAAAAGCCTTACGAGACGACCGGAGAACTCATTGAGACCATAAAGGCCGCAATTCCGGCCAAAATCCGGGCAACGGGAGGTCACCCGGCCAAGCGTACGTTTCAGGCAATCCGCATTGAGCTAAACCATGAGCTGGATGTATTAAACTGCTCCATCGATACCATGATTGACCTCCTGAATCCGGGAGGACGGTTAAGCATTATTACCTTCCATTCGCTGGAAGACCGGATCGTGAAAAAACGCTTCCGGGACAATGAAAATCCCTGCATCTGCCCGCCGGAATTCCCGGTATGCATGTGCGGCAGAAAGAGCAAAGGCACTGTGATCACAAGAAAACCCATCGTGCCGGGGGAAGAAGAATTAGAATACAACAAGCGCTCGAAGAGTTCCAAGCTTCGGGTATTTGAAAGAGCATAAATAAAAGAGAATCTTACGTAAGAGAAAAAAGGAGGAATGAGTATGGCTTCGCACAGAGCAGCAAACCAGGGCTATGTGTACGGAACTGCAGCCAGAAATATGGCAGCAGAGAGGGAACGCACAAGAAAGCAGAGAGTGGTGCAGTACCGCCAGGATATGAGCCATACTGTCAGAAAAAATCAGGAAAAGGCACTTCAGATGAATCTGCCGTACGTGATCATGCTGACACTGGCAGCAGTCTGCGCGCTGTATATCTGTATCGGGTATCTGCATGTGCAGTCCTCCATGACCGCAAAGATCCACAACATTGAGACGCTGGAGCAGCAGCTGGAGCAGCTTCGCTCTGAGAACGATGCGCTGCAGACCCGCATCAATACCGATATGGACCTGGATCACATCTACAAGGTAGCTACAGAGGAACTTGGCATGGTATATGCCAACCGTAATCAGGTGTTATTATATGATAAAACGGAAAGCGAGTATGTAAGACAATATGAGGACATCCCAAAACACTAATCAGGATTCAAGGATGGGGGAGAAGCGAAGATCCGGTGCACGCCGGATCTTCACGAGATATATGCAGGAAAAGCTGGCGATCACAGTTATTGTGATTACGCTGGCTTTGTTTGCGTTAATCTATGTGTTGTATCACATCATTACCACAAAGCAGGACAGCTACAACCAGATCGTGCTGTCCCAGCAGCAGTATGACAGCCGTGTGCTGCCGTACCGG
The DNA here is from genome assembly GCF_003480315.1 of Clostridium sp. AM33-3. Classification (GTDB taxonomy): domain Bacteria; phylum Bacillota; class Clostridia; order Lachnospirales; family Lachnospiraceae; genus Brotaphodocola. The sequence goes on from NZ_QUIV01000004.1 coordinate 103,153, forward strand.
CGGGGCGATATCGTAGACCGCAACGGCACATATCTGGCAACTACGGAGAAGGTATATAATCTGATCATTGACCCGAAGCAGATCATGTCGGCGGAAACAGATTATCTGGACGCAACGGTCACGGCACTTGTCACGGTGTTTGATTATGATGAGACTGAGATGAAAAATCTGATCCGGGATAATTCCGGAAAGGCGTATCTGCGTTATGCGAAACAGCTTTCCTATGACCAGAAGGAAGCGTTCGAACAGTACCAGTCTGATACCAATAAGGCCAATGCCAAGGTGGATTCAAAGGCCCGTGTCAAGGGAATCTGGTTTGAAGATGAATTTAAACGGATCTATCCTTATAATTCCCTGGCCTGTAATGTGATCGGCTTTGCGACCAGCGATGGCGGCACGGGAAACGGCGGTATTGAACAGTCCTATAATGATTCACTGGTAGGTACCAATGGCCGGGAATATGGTTATCTGAATGATGATTCCAACCTGGAACGTGTCATCAAACCGGCAGAGAACGGAGATACGATAGTGTCCACAATTGATGTGAATATCCAGAACGCAGTGGAAAAGCGCATCAATGAGTGGATGTCAGATCCGGGTTCCGAGCATATCGGCGTTATGGTTATGAATCCCAACAATGGTGAAGTCCTGGCTATGGCTAACAATAGCATGTTTGATCTGAATAACCCGAGGAGCGCAGCAGACAGCTGCAGTGAAGAAGAATTGCGGACATACGGATTAAAGGAGGCTATGCAGACGTATAACCGCCAGCATAAGAAAACAGATGGCAGCACCATCACCACCGATCAGGTCCCGGAGCATTACTCAGCAGATGAGATTCGTTCTTTTGGCCTTCAGGTAGCCTGGAACCAGAAATGGCGGAATTATGATATCAGTGATACCTTTGAGCCTGGTTCTCCGTCCAAAATCTTTACGGTTGCGGCAGCTCTGGAGGAGGGTGTGATCTCTCCGAATGATACCTTCTATTGCGATGGCTATCAGGAGGTGGCGGGACATCAGATTAAGTGTACAGCCTTTCGGAAGGGCGGACATGGTATGCTGACTGCGGCGGAGGCCCTGATGGTTTCCTGCAATGATGCCATGATGCAGATTGCGGCCAAGATGGGAGCAACCACGTTTACCCGCTATATGACAGCCTTTGGGTTTGGCCAGAAGACCGGTATCGACCTGCCGGGTGAGGCAGATGCGAAGGGACTGGTGCGAAGTGCCAGCGAGATGAACTCTGCGGACCTGGCGACCAACTCCTTCGGACAGAACTATAACTGTTCCATGATCCAGATGGCGGCAGCCTACTGCTCTGTGATCAACGGAGGCTCTTATTATGAGCCTCATGTGGTAAAGCAGATCTTAAATGAACAGGGTTCCGTGGTGAAGGAAGTAAAACCGAAACTGGTCCGGGAAACAGTATCCGAGTCGACCAGCAACTTTATCAAGGATGCGCTGTTCCGCACAGTTTCTGAGGGAACCGGTAAGGCAGCGGCTGTAGAAGGCTATGAGATTGCCGGAAAGACTGGTACGGCAGAGAAAATTCCGCGTTCCGCGAAGAATTATCTGCTTTCCTTCTGTGGCTTTGCGCCGGCTTACGATCCGCAGGTGCTGGTGTACGTAACGATAGATACTCCGCACGTGGAGGATCAGCCGCACAGTACTTATGCCAGCGGGGTGTTCTCAAAAATCATGGGAGATATTCTTCCATATCTGAATGTATTCCCATCTGTAGACTTTGAGACACAGCAGAATGAGGCGGCTGCGCAGCTTCCGGAGGCAGAGGGTATCACTGACAACAGCGGGCTGACTTCAGAAACTGAGACACCGGAAGAGCCGAAGGTATATGAGACCGAAGAATATATTGAGCCGGGTGATGATTCTGATCTGCCGGAGGATGTGCCGGAGAGTACAGAAGACGGAGAGAATGGAGGCAGCTATGTGCTTCCGCCTCAGACGGTTTCGGAGACATCTGCTTCGGAGAACAGTAACGGAAGCGAAGAGACTTCTGCAAAGACGGCAGATCAGAACGAGACAGGCGCGCAGGAAAACCAGCCGGAGCGGGAAACCATGAGTGAAACATCTGCTGCAGAAGAATAAAAAGATCCGGATATCTCATACAATAGAATAATGACTGCTTTAAGGAGCTGGTATGGGAATGCTAAAACTGCTGTCTGTGCAGCATGGAAACCACAGCACGTTCCTGACGCATCACCGGAAGCGGATAGCCGTCCTGTTTGGCCTGCTGTGTTTTTGTATGGCAGGGCTGACTGGGCGGCTTGTGTTTCTTATGCTGTACCGGGCGGACCATTACAGTGAGATGGCAGAAGAGCTGCATCAGCGGGAACGTTCAATCAAGGCGGCCAGAGGCCGGATCCTGGATCGAAATGGAACGGTGATCGCAGCCAACCGGACTGTCTGCACCATTTCCGTGATCCATAACCAGATTAAAAATCCGGAGACAGTCATTCAAAGTCTCTGTGAAATTTTGGGGACAGAGGAGGATTCTGTCCGGAAAAAAGTGGAAAAACGCAGCTCCCGTGAAATCATCCGTACGAATGTGGATAAGGAGACTGGCGACCGGATCCGGGAATTGCATCTGGCAGGCGTGAAGGTGGATGAGGATTACAGGCGTTCCTATCCCTTTGACAGTCTTGCTTCGAAGGTGCTTGGTTTTACCGGAGGAGATAATCAGGGAATCATTGGCCTGGAGGCTGCATATGAATCCATCTTAAAAGGAAAGAACGGAACTATCCTCACTATGACGGATGCGGCCGGAGTGGAGCTGGAAAATGCGTTTGAGGAGCGGATCGAACCAGTGGCCGGGGCAGATCTATACCTGAGCCTGGATGTAAATATCCAGCAATATGCTGAACAGGCGGCACTTACGGTTATGGAACAAAAAAGCGCAAAACGGGTGTCTGTTATTGTCATGGATCCTCAGAATGGGGAAATCCTGGCAATGGTCAATGTACCCGAATTTAATCTCAACGATCCGTTCACATTAAATACAGAAGAGACAGCAGTGCTTTCGGCAAAGGAAAAACAGAAACGCCTGAATCAGATGTGGAGAAATCCATCCATCAATGATACCTACGAGCCTGGGTCTACCTTTAAGATCATTACTGCGGCAGCAGGCCTGGAGGCTGGTGCTGTGGCTCTGACAGACCGGTTTTCCTGCCCTGGCTTTCGGGTTGTGGAGGACCGGAAGATCCGTTGCCACAAGGTGGGCGGACATGGAGAGGAGACCTTTCTGCAGGGGGCCATGAACTCCTGCAATCCGGTGTTCATCGATGTGGGACAGCGTCTTGGCATTGACCGGTACTGTCAGTATTTTGAACAGTTCGGACTGCGGGAGAAAACCGGTATCGATCTGCCTGGAGAAGCCTCCACCATCATGCACAAAAAAGAAAACATGGGGCTGGTGGAGCTGGCCACAGTCTCCTTTGGCCAGTCTTTTCAGATTACGCCCATTCAGCTGATCACCACGGCAGCATCCATTGTGAATGGAGGCGTGCGGATTACACCTCATTTTGGCGTGAAGGCAGTGGCGGCGGATGGAAGCTTTCTCCATAGGTTTTCTTACCCGGAGGGAAAACGGATCCTTTCGGAGGAGACCAGCAAAACCATGCGTTACGTGCTGGAACAGGTGGTGGCGGAGGGCAGCGGAAAAAAGGCGGCGGTGTCAGGCTTTCACATAGGCGGAAAGACAGCTACCTCTGAAAAATTGCCGCGAAGCCTGAAAAAATATATTTCTTCCTTTGTGGGCTTTGCACCGGCGGACGATCCGCAGGTGATCGCTCTGATCACCATTGATGAGCCTCAGGGCATCTATTATGGCGGAACCATTGCAGCTCCTGTGATCGCGGATATTTTTCAGAACATTCTGCCGTATCTGGGGATCCGGCGAGAGAGCCATTTTTAGTTGATTATTCAAACGAAAAGACGTATACTTATGAATATGTCAAAAATACATAAGGAATTTAGGAGAGTATCATGATTAACGAAACTATTCTTGCGATCATCATCGCATTTGCAGTCAGCGCGATCCTCTGCCCGATCGTGATCCCGTTTCTGCATAAGCTGAAATTCGGGCAGCAGGTCAGGGAAGACGGACCTCAGGCACATTTAAAAAAGCAGGGAACACCGACCATGGGCGGTCTGGTATTCCTGACTGCTGTAGTGATCACATCCCTGTTATATATTCGCGATTATCCGCGCATCATTCCGGTGCTGTTCATGACCGTGGGCTTTGGCGTTATCGGCTTTCTGGATGATTACATCAAGATCGTGATGAAGCGTTCAGAGGGTTTAAATCCGGTTCAGAAGCTGATCGGACAATTTATCATCACCGGCATTTTTGTATACTACCTGGTGTGCTCAGGTGAGGTTGGCACTTCCATGCTGGTACCATTTACCGGCGGCTTTGAGCACGGACTTTATCTGAATCTTGGTTTTCTGTTTATTCCGTTTGTATTCTTCGTGGTTCTCGGAACCGATAACGGCGTGAACTTTACCGATGGTCTGGATGGTCTTTGCACCAGTGTGACCATTTTGGTGGCAACATTTTTAACCATTATTTCCATTGGAGAAAACAGCGGCATCAGCCCGATCACCGGAGCGGTTGTAGGCAGCCTGCTTGGTTTTTTGCTGTTTAATGTTTATCCGGCAAAGGTATTTATGGGCGACACCGGCTCCCTGGCTCTGGGCGGTTTTGTATCAGCCAGCGCATTCATGATGCAGATTCCGCTGTTCATCCCCATCATTGGTTTGATCTACCTGGTGGAGGTGCTGTCAGTTATCATGCAGGTGTCTTATTTTAAGGCGACTCACGGAAAACGCATTTTCCGCATGGCGCCGATCCATCATCATTTCGAGCTGGGCGGTTGGTCTGAGACCCGGGTGGTCGCAGTCTTTTCCATTGTTACCGCTCTGCTTTGTCTGGTGGCATACTTAGGATTATAATCGGAAGAACAGGAGGTATATGAGATGAGTCAGAAAGTATTAGTGGCAGGTACCGGCAAGAGCGGTATCGCAGCAGCAAAGCTTCTTCTTGCCATGGGCGGTGAGGTCGTGCTTTATGACGGCAACGACAAACTGGATCCGGAGAAGATCAAAGAAAATTTTGAGGAAGACGCAAAGGTTACCGTTGTTCTGGGAGAGCTTACCAGACCGGATCTGTTAGGCGTAGAGCTTTCCATCATCAGTCCGGGCATTCCGCTGGATGCTCCGTTTGTACCGGTACTGGATGAGGCCAAAATCCCGATCTGGAGTGAGATCCAGCTGGCATACCATGTGGCAAAGGGTAGGCTGATCGCCATTACCGGAACCAACGGAAAGACGACTACAACTGCATTGACCGGTGCTATCATGAAGACATTTTTCAACGAGGTGTTTGTGGTAGGAAACATTGGCATTCCGTATACCGATGTGGCCCTGGACACGACCGAAAAGTCTGTGACCGTGGCGGAGGTTTCCAGCTTCCAGCTTGAGACCATCATGGATTTTCATCCAAATGTCAGCGCTATCCTGAACATCACGCCGGATCACTTAAACCGTCACGGAACCATGGAAAATTATATCGAAGTGAAAGAGCGTGTGGCGGTCAACCAGACAGAGGATGACTGCATTGTGCTGAATTACGATGACAAGGTACTGCGCGAGTTTGGCGAGAAGAAGGATCTGAAACCGAAGGTCATCTTCTTCTCCAGCACCCAGGCCTTAAAAGAGGGCATGTACTTAGACGGTGACATGATGATCTATGCACATGACGGCAAAAAAGAGGAAGTCTTAAACGTAAAGACGGATATGCAGCTTCTCGGCAAGCACAATCACGAGAATGTCATGGCAGCAGTAGCCATGAGCATCCGCATGGGCGTGCCGATGGACCTGATCCGAAAAGCAGTAAAGGAATTTAAGGCCGTTGAGCACCGTATCGAGTTTGTTCTGGAGCGTTCCGGAGTCCGTTACTACAACGATTCCAAGGGAACCAACCCGGACGCAGCGATCCAGGCAATCCGAGCCATGCCGGGACCGACTGTCCTGATCGCAGGCGGCTATGACAAGCACAGTGAATACGATGAGTGGATTGAAGCATTTGGCGATAAGGTAAAATACCTGGTGCTGATCGGTCAGACCCGCGACAAGATTGCGGAGTGTGCAAGAAGCCACGGCTTTACGGATATCATGTATGCAGAGGATATGCCAGAGGCAGTACGTGTCTGTGCTGCTTATGCCAATGCGGGAGATAATGTGCTTCTGTCTCCGGCCTGCGCAAGCTGGGGAATGTTTGACAACTACGAGCAGCGCGGCGAAATTTTCAAGGAATGCGTAAGAAACCTGTAGGAGGATTGGTATGGCAAAGAAAAACCGGCCAAAACGGTTTTATGATTACAGTCTGTTGTTCTGTATCATATTTCTGTCGGTGTTCGGACTGGTCATGATCTACAGCGCCAGCTCCTACACGGCACAGTTAAAATACAACAATGCCGGTTATTTCATGATGCGCCAGCTTAAGATTGCGGCAGGAGGTCTGGTCCTGGCTTTGTTCATCTCCAAACTGGATTATCACTGGTATGCGAAATTTTCCATCTTCGCGTATATGTTGTCTTATGTGCTGATGATCGCTGTTACTCTGGTGGGTAAAGAGGTAAACGGCAAAAAGCGGTGGCTGGGCGTAGGCTCCCTGAGCTTCCAGCCGACCGAGTTTGTAAAGATAGCCCTGATCATTTTCCTAGCCGTGCTGATCACCCGGATGGGCGCAAAGGTCAATGAATGGAACAATATGTTCCGGGTTATGGGGCTGGCCATTCCGATTGCCGGCATTGTAGCGGCAAACAACTTAAGCTCCGGTATCATCATCATGGGAATTGCCTTTGTGATGCTGTTTGTGGCCTGTAAAAAGCAGTGGCCATTTTATGCCTGCGGAGGTCTGGCGATGCTTGCAGTCGTCACGGCCGGTCCACTGGCAATTTTTCTTGAGAAGATCAAGCTCCTGAAGCCGTATCAGCTGAGCCGTATCCATGTATGGCTGTCTCCGGAGAGCTATCCGATGGATGGCGGATACCAGGTGCTCCAGGGACTTTATGCCATCGGCTCCGGCGGTCTGTTTGGCAAGGGACTGGGCGAGAGTATCCAGAAGATGGGCTTTGTGCCGGAGGCACAGAATGATATGATTTTTTCGATCATCTGTGAGGAACTTGGATTGTTCGGAGCTGTTTCCGTCATCCTCATCTTCCTGTTTATGATTTACCGGTTCATGCTGATCGCGAATAATGCGCCGGATCTTCTGGGTGCCCTGATCGTGGTAGGCGTTATGGCCCATATCGCGATCCAGGTCGTTTTAAATATCGCAGTAGTAACCAACACGATTCCGAATACGGGAATCACGCTGCCCTTTATCAGTTACGGGGGCACGTCGGTACTGTTTCTGATGATGGAAATGGGCATGGTACTTGGCGTATCCAATCAGATCCGGCTGGAACGGTAAAACAGAAAAAACAGATATGCAGACTGCAGGAACCGATGGTTCCCAGGGTACATAAGATATAAAAGAAGGAATTCGTGAAAATTGTGTGCGGGAGGGAACGTGGTTTGTCGGTGCTTCGGATAGAAGGATCATACAGTCTGGACGGAATCATCAAAATACAGGGTTCCAAGAATGGGGTGCTGCCGGTTATGGCAGCATCTCTTCTTCATAACGGAACCACGGTACTGGAGCATGTCCCCAAAATACAGGATGTTTTCTGTATGTTGGGGATTTTGAACGCTTTGGGGGCAGACTGTCGGATGGAGGAAAACCGTCTGGTGATTTCGGCAGTATCTCTGAGCGGATCCAGGATCCCGGAGATACTGGCCGGACAGATGCGATCTTCGGTCATGCTTCTTGGACCGCTGCTTGCACGTCTTGGACAGGTGGAGACCAGTCTGCCGGGGGGCTGCCGCATTGGCAGACGACCGGTGGATCTGCATTTTCTGGGATTAACGGCACTGGGGGCTTCGGTGGAAAAACAAAATGGCATGATCCGGGCAGTCTGCCCATCTGGCGGACTGAGCGGAGCCAGAATCCATCTTCCATATCCAAGTGTAGGAGCTACGGAAAACATCCTGATGGCAGCTGCCGGGGCCAGAGGCGAAACGGTTCTGACCGGGGCAGCCCGGGAGCCGGAAATAGAAATTCTGTGCGGCTTTTTGCGTGCCATGGGTGTCAGGGTGGAGGGCGAAGGCACTTCCGTGATAAAGATCCGCGGAACATCCACATTTGAGGATACCAGCTTTTTTATTCCGGGAGACCGGATCGTGGCAGGAACCTATCTGGGAGCGGTGCTGTGCGCAGGCGGCCGGGTGTTTCTGGAACAGGCTCCGGCTGGTCATATGGAGCGGACCATTGAGACAGCCCGGCAGATGGGGGCCACGGTGGAAAGTTTAGAAGAGGGAATCCGGGTATCCATGCGTGGGCGCCCGCATCCGATCCGTCTTGAGACCGGACCTTACCCGGAGTTCCCCACAGATATGCAGTCTGTGATGATGGCTGCAGCCTCCATTGCGGATGGAACCTCAAGGATTCAGGAGAACGTATTTGAAAACCGTTTTTGCGCGGCAAAAGAATTGCAGAAACTTGGGGCACATATTATAATAGAAAACAAACTTGCGGTTGTGGATGGTGTGAATGCCTTAAAAGGCACCCGTATGGCGGCAGAAGACCTGCGCGGAGGTGCTGCGCTGGCGGTGGCTGCACTTGCTGCTGACGGAACCAGTTTTCTTGACGGGTATGAGCATATCAGCCGCGGCTACGAGGATATCCGCAGTGACCTGGCGGGAGCCGGGGCGCGTATCAGCCTGATCGGCTGAAGCAGCGGATGCGTCAGGAGGATAGGAGAAAAGAACAGATGGAATATGGATCAGGCAGGAAGAAAACAGTGATCCTGGCTGTGGTGGTACTTCTGCTGATTGCAGTTATGGCGGGAATATGCTTGATCAAGCTGAAGGAGATCACTGTGACAGGCAATGAAAAATATACGGATGAACAGCTGATCAGTCTGGTTTTTCCGGACGATGTAAGCCGCAGTACGGTATTTACTTATCTGCGGGAGCACTTTGGAAAACATGAGAAGATTCCGTTTGTGGAGGATTACAAGCTGGTGTTTAAGGGACCGTCACGTGCGGAGATCATTGTCTACGAAAAGAGTGTGGTGGGCTATGTGTCCTATATGAGCAGTTATATGTATTTTGATAAGGACGGTATCATCGTGGAAAGTGCCAGCAAAAAGCTCCCTGGCATTCCCTGGATCACAGGACTGAAGTTCGGTCATATCGTCCTTTACCAGAAGCTTCCTGTGGAAAGCGACCGCATATTTGAGGAAATCTTAAATCTCACGCAGATTCTTTCTATTTATGGACTGAGTGTGGACAAGATTCAGTACAATAGCATTGGAGATGCGACTCTTTATATGGGAGATATTGAGGTGATCCTGGGAAACAGTGCCGGGCTCAATGGCAAGATCGCAGAGCTTGGAGATATGCTCCCGCAGCTGGAAGGAAAAAGCGGTACCCTGTATCTGGATACTTACGATGAGACCAAGACAAATCCCATGTATACCTTCAAACCGAGGGGATAGTTTTTTGGGCTCATTGCGAAAAAAACGGTTGATATTTTTATGGAAATCACCTATAGTATTACATAGACTAGTTTTTTATATGATATTACAAAAATGTTACATAAGGCCAATGAAAGAAGTTAAGGAGGAATTATCTTGTTAGAGATTAAGATAAATGAAGCGGAGAACTCCGCGAAAATCGTTGTGATCGGTGTCGGCGGTGCCGGCAACAATGCAGTAAACCGCATGGTAGATGAGAATATTGCGGGTGTGGAGTTCATTGGCATCAACACAGATAAACAGGCGCTGCAGTTCTGCAAGGCTCCGACTGCCATGCAGATCGGTGAGAAGCTGACCAAGGGCTTAGGCGCTGGCGCAAAGCCGGAGGTTGGACAGAAGGCAGCAGAGGAGAGCTCAGAGGAAATCGCACAGGCTATCAAGGGTGCTGACATGGTGTTTGTCACCTGCGGTATGGGCGGCGGTACCGGTACCGGTGCAGCTCCGGTTATTGCAAAGATCGCAAAAGACATGGGCATTCTGACTGTTGGTGTTGTAACCAAGCCGTTCCGTTTCGAGGCAAAGGCACGTATGAGCAACGCACTGTCCGGAATTGAAAACTTAAAGGCAAGCGTGGACACCCTCATCGTAATTCCGAATGACAAACTTCTTGAAATCGTTGACCGCAGAACTACCATGCCGGACGCATTAAAGAAGGCAGACGAAGTTCTTCAGCAGGCAGTACAGGGTATTACCGACCTGATCAATGTACCTGGCCTGATCAACCTTGACTTCGCAGATGTTCAGACTGTCATGACCGACAAGGGCATCGCTCATATCGGCATTGGCCATGCCAAGGGTGATGATAAGGCGGTTGAGGCTGTAAAGCAGGCAGTAGCAAGCCCGCTGTTAGAGACCACCATCGAGGGCGCTACCCATGTTATCATCAATATTTCCGGCGATATCAGCCTGATCGAGGCAAACGAGGCTGCAAGCTATGTTCAGGAGCTGGCTGGAGATGACGCAAACATCATCTTTGGTGCTATGTATGACGAGAACGCTCAGGATGAGGCAACCATCACCGTTATCGCAACTGGTCTGGATGCTCACGCAAGCACTCCGGTTAACAAGGCTATGGCTGAGTTTGGCAGCTTTAAGCCGAAAATGCCATCCGGCTTAAACTTAAACACCCAGAGCCGCACCGCTGCTGCTGAGGCAGGTGCAACTGCACCGAAGGCTGCACCGCAGCTGCATGCTCAGGCTCCGACTGTAAAGCCGGTTCAGACGCAGGCTGTACAGCAGGCAGCTTCCACACAGGCTGCTGCACCGAGTCAGGGTTCTTACCGTCCGTTAAACCAGACTCAGATCAATATCCCGGATTTCTTAAAGAATAAGAGATAATCCATCTTTCAAACAAAATCGACAAAGACAGAAAACCAGATTTGGCTTTCTGTCTTTTTTTGTCGTTCAAAAATACGGATTGTTTCTGTCAGATTGACAAAATTTTTCCTTCGGAATGATTATAATGGGGAACATGAGCAGTGAGAATGATTATCAGCGTAATGCTCATGCTGGCAGGAGGACATGGTAGCATGACAGAAACACTGTATCTGGATCTGTTTTTTCTGGTGAATCTGTCCGCAGATCTGTATTTGCTGTTTCTTACCGGGATGATTTTGCGGGAGCCGGTAAGGAGACGAAAAGGACGGTTGTTTCTTGGGGCGGCTGTGGGGGCCGCAGTCGGATGTGTCCTGGTATTCTTTCCCAAACTTCCGCTTCCGGTTTGGATTCTTCTGGAACTTGCAATCCCGGCCCTGCTGATGACGCAGGTGGCTTTTGGCCGCTGCAGCCTTTTAGAAACATTGCGGCGGGTTACCGTACTGGGGCTTACAGCGGTTTTAAGCGGCGGTGTATTTGCAGCGCTGGAAGCGACGAAACGTGCCTGGGAGCTGACACCCTGGACTTTCCGGGAGTTTGGACTTGCACTCAGCGCAGCGGGAGGAATGCTTTGGACGGGAACAGTGTTCCTTAAGAATGGAATAACGTTGCGAAGCAGTCTGTATGAAGTGACGCTGCATTACCAGGGAAAACAGAAAACAGTTCTGGCACTGTTGGATACAGGAAATCAGCTGTATGAGCCGTACGGTCACCAGCCAGTCCATATTCTGGAAAAGAATGCCTGGCCGGAGTTTCCTGAACCGGTTTTCAAGGTGATTTATATTCCCTTCTGCTCAGTAGGAAATGAACACGGGATTCTGCCTGCCGTCCGCATGGAAAGGATGGAAGTGCGGCAGCGGGGAGAGAAAATCCGTGTGCTGGAGCACCCGTGGGTGGCGATCAGTGAAACACCGTTATCTGTACGGCATCAATACGAGATGCTTCTGCATGGAGAATGATAAGATAGGACCGGGAGGATGGAAAAATGATCATGAAAGTTTCAGTACCAAATCGTTTTCAGTTTAAGGCAGTTTCTTCCTTTACCACAATGCTGTGGCAGAAAAAGGGTGAAGTCCATTATATCGGCGGGGCAGATATTCTTCCGCCTCCTCTGGAAAGCAAAAGAGAAGCGGAAATGATCTCCCGGTTGGGAACTGAAGGGGAGAAGGAAGCCAGAGCTCTTTTAATTGAGCATAATCTGCGGCTTGTAGTGTATATAGCAAAGAAGTTTGATAATACGGCGGTGGGAGTGGAAGATCTGATCTCAATCGGCACCATCGGACTGATCAAGGCCATCAACACATTTAATCCGGAGAAAAATATCAAGCTGGCCACCTATGCATCCCGCTGCATTGAGAATGAAATCCTCATGTACCTGCGCCGCAGCAGCAAGATGAAGGCGGAGGTATCCATTGATGAACCGCTGAATGTGGACTGGGATGGAAATGAACTGCTGTTGTCGGATATTCTCGGAACAGATGATGACATAATCTACCGGGGACTGGAGGATGAGACGGAACGCCAGCTGTTAAAATCTGCGATCGACCGCCTGAGCCCACGGGAGAAAACGATTGTTGAGCTGCGTTACGGATTAAAGAATGCGGAGGATGAAGAGATGACGCAGAAGGAAGTGGCAGACCGCCTGGGAATTTCACAGTCCTATATCTCACGTCTGGAAAAGAAAATCATGAAACGTCTGAAAAAGGAAATTGTCCGTTTTGAGTAATCTGCTGGTCTGGGTGTTAAGAGGACTTCTGGCGCTGTGCCTGCAGCTTCGATATCCGGCAGTGCGGTTTCAAAAAGAAGAATCCGTGCGGAAAGATCCGGCTTATGCGGTTTACGAGACATACAGGTATGCGTACGAGCGGTACGGATACCTGTTTTCCTATGCGGAGAAAACAGAAGAAAAGGAAAATACCGCTTCGGATGGAACAGAAGCGGTGCAGGCCGGTGCCGAAAACATGCTTTCTGCAGCATCCCTGGCCCGCCTTCAGGACTATGACTATCTCATGAAGCAGTATTTCAGCGTGCATGCTTCCACCACGGCAGAACGCAGCCTCATGAAGGCGGAGAGGCTTCTGGAAACCGATGTAGGACTGACGAAAAATCCGGATGAGCCTCAGATCCTGATATACCACACCCATGCCAGCGAAACCTATGCGGATTATGGACCGCAGAATACGGACGCGGATGTAGTGGGAGCCGGAACCTATCTGACAGAGCTGCTGCGTCAGCGTGGCTGGAATGTGATCCATGACACTACAGCCTATGACCGGAAAGAAGGAAAGCTGGAACGCAGCCGTGCCTATACTTATGCCCTGGAAGGCGTGCAGGGGATTTTACAGACACATCCGACGATCGAGGTTGTGCTGGATCTGCACCGGGACGGTGTGGCAGATTCGGTGCGGCTGACGGAGAATATCAATGGAAAGCCTACGGCCCAGATCATGTTTTTTCAGGGTATGAGCCGCACGCCGGAGGGCGAGATCGCTTATCTGCCCAATCCGCATCTGCAGGAAAACCTTGCCTTTTGTTTTCAGATGCAGCTGGCCTGTGGACGATATCCGGGATTTGCAAGGAAAATTTACCTGAAGGGGCTGCGCTACAACCTGCACCTGCGGGGCAGATCTTCTCTGATCGAGGCCGGAGCCCAGACCAACACGAAAGAGGAGGTGTGGAATGCCATGGAGCTGTTGGCAGAGGTGGTGGATACGGTGCTCGATCCGGTGACGCAGAAATAGACATGCAGGAATTCACACATGCAGAAACCACAGCGATACGCTCTTGCAAGGAACCTGAAAAAATGATATCATAATAAATTGACAAACTAGACCTTATACGTTATTGGAGGAAATAAATACATGGCATCAATGGACCAAAGCAAGATCCGCAACTTCTGTATCATCGCCCATATCGACCACGGCAAATCTACTCTGGCTGACCGTATCATCGAGATGACCGGCCTTCTGACCAGCCGCGAGATGCAGGCACAGGTACTCGATAACATGGATCTGGAGCGGGAGCGTGGCATTACCATCAAGTCCCAGGCTGTCCGCACCGTCTACCATGCAAAAGACGGAGAAGAATATATTTTTAACCTGATCGATACTCCGGGTCATGTAGACTTTAACTACGAGGTGTCCCGAAGCCTGGCCGCCTGTGACGGCGCAATCCTTGTGGTGGATGCTGCACAGGGGATTGAGGCCCAGACCCTGGCAAATGTGTATCTGGCATTAGATCATGACCTGGATGTATTCCCGGTCATCAACAAGATTGATCTGCCAAGTGCGCGCCCAGACTGGGTTGCGGATGAAATCGAGGATGTGATCGGCATTGAGGCCCATGACGCGCCGCGCATTTCCGCAAAGACAGGACTGCATGTGGAAGATGTGCTGGAAGCAATCGTTCACAAGGTCCCGGCTCCGGTGGGAGACCCGGAGGCACCTCTGCAGGCCCTGATCTTCGACTCTCTGTACGACCCGTACAAGGGTGTTATCGTATTCTGCCGTATCAAAGAGGGAACCGTAAAGAAAGGTACGCTGGTGCGCATGATGGCAACAGGAGCACAGGAAGAGGTGGTTGAGGTTGGTTACTTCGGTGCAGGCCAGTTTATTCCGTGCGATGAGCTGAGTGCCGGCATGGTTGGCTACATCACAGCCAGCATCAAGAACGTGAAAGATACCCGCGTGGGTGATACCATCACTGACGCGAACCGTCCGTGCGCAGAGCCGCTTCCGGGCTACAAGAAGGTAACCTCCATGGTTTACTGCGGCCTGTACCCGGCAGATGGAGCAAAGTACAACGATCTGCGGGATGCTCTGGAAAAGCTGCAGTTAAATGATGCCTCCCTCTTCTTTGAGCCGGAGACCTCCATTGCCCTCGGTTTTGGCTTCCGCTGCGGATTCCTGGGTCTTCTGCATCTGGAAATCATTCAGGAGCGTCTGGAACGTGAGTACAACCTGGATCTGGTTACCACGGCTCCGGGTGTAGTATACCGTGTTCATAAGAAAAATGGTGAGATGATCGAGCTGACCAATCCGTCCAACCTGCCGGATCCAACCGAGATCGAGTACATGGAGGAGCCGATCGTCAGTGCGGAGATCATGGTTACCACCGAGTTTGTAGGCGCTATCATGACCCTGTGTCAGGAACGCCGCGGTATCTATCATGGCATGGAATACATTGAGGAGACGAGAGCGCTCTTAAAATACGATCTTCCTCTAAATGAGATCATTTACGATTTCTTTGATGCACTGAAGTCCCGCTCCAGGGGCTATGCGTCCTTTGATTATGACATGAAGGGCTATGAGACTTCTGAACTGGTGAAGCTGGATATTCTCATCAACAAGGAAGAGGTGGATGCCCTGTCCTTCATCGTGCATGCGGATTCTGCCTACGAGCGCGGCAGAAAGATGTGCGAGAAGTTAAAGGAGGAGATTCCGCGCCATCTGTTTGAGATCCCGATCCAGGCAGCGGTGGGCGGTAAGATCATTGCCCGCGAAACGGTTAAGGCAATGCGTAAGGATGTCCTGGCGAAGTGCTACGGCGGTGATATCTCCCGTAAGAAAAAGCTTCTGGAAAAACAGAAAGAAGGAAAGAAACGGATGCGTCAGGTGGGCAATGTAGAGATCCCGCAGAAGGCATTCATGAGTGTTCTGAAATTAGACGATGAATAAACGAGAACTGGAACTTTATATTCACATTCCCTTCTGTGCCCGCAAGTGTGCCTACTGTGATTTTTTGTCCTTTGCGGCGCCGGAGAGGGTGTATCGGGACTATATGGACAAGCTGATGGAAGAAATCTGCGGTCAGGGTCCGAATTTTCAGGAGTATCGTGTGTCCACGATCTTTGTGGGCGGCGGTACTCCGTCGCTGCTTCCGGCAGATCTGATCATGGAACTGTTTGCCACACTGCATGAGAACTTCGATATTTCTCTGGATGCAGAGATTACCATGGAGGCCAATCCCGGCACGCTTACCATGGAAAAGCTGGAGGTGTACCGTCAGAGCGGCGTAAACCGTTTAAGCATCGGTCTGCAGTCTGCGGACGATAAGGAACTGAAATATTTAGGCAGGATTCATTCCTACGACTCTTTTTTAAAGAGCTATCAGCGTGCAAGGCAGGCGGGATTTCAGAATATTAATATAGATCTGATGTCTGCCCTGCCGGGACAGGATGTGCATTCCTGGAAAAATACCTTAAAAAAGGTCATGATGCTGAGACCGGAACATATTTCCGCTTACAGCCTTATCATTGAAGAGGGGACCCTGTTTTATGAGCGCTTCGGCGAGCCGCAGGGAAGCTGCGCCTGTGGAGCACAGACGGCAGCAGAAGTAGCAGCCCGCGCGGCAGTCATGACGCTGCCGGATCTTCCGGATGAGGATACGGACCGGGAGATGTACCATCTGACCAGGGAGATGATGGCAGCGCACGGTTATGAGCGTTATGAAATTTCCAATTATGCGAAGAAAGGTTATGAATGCCGTCACAATACCGGCTACTGGACCGGTGTGGAGTATCTGGGGCTCGGTCTTGGCGCTTCCTCCTATACCTACGGCTACCGCTATCATAATACCGAAGACCTGCAGGAATATCTTTCTTTAAACCTCTATGAGGGCGGAGCCGCAGCACGTGACATAGAGGAACTTACTCTGGAAGACAAGATGGAAGAGTTTATGTTTGTGGGCCTTCGCATGATGAAGGGGGTATCCGGAAGTGAATTTCTGGACCGCTTCGGGCAGAATATGTGGAATGTATATGGTGATGCCTTAAAAAAACTGGAGAAGCAGGGACTCATTGAGGTGGAGGCGCCTGTGGTCCGGCTGACTGAGCTTGGAATCGATGTCAGCAATGTGGTCTTAAGTGAATTTTTGCTGGACCGATAACTGACGGTTTTTCTTAAGGATTTGTTTCCTTGTTCTTTCTGGACTCCTTTGCTATACTGTTTATAAATATAATGGTAAATAAAGGAATGCGGGAATGTGAAAACAACCCGTTTGGAAAGACATCCGGGAGGGACTGGAATGCTGATACGAAAGAATACAGATCAGGCGTCAGGAAAGCTGCGCCTGAGATTACAGCGGGCGGTGTGCCTGCTGGCGGTGTGTCTGCTGCTTGTACAGACTGGCATGCTTACTGTCCTGGCCGCACCGGTGGCATCGGTGATCCGATCCGATGAACTGCGGGGAGTATGGATCTCCTATCTGGACTGGGAAAAAATGCCGGCCGATCAGGAAGCCTTTAAGCGGGAGGTCGACAAGATGCTGGACCGCTGTGTGGAATTGAAGATGAATGCGGTATTCGTGCATGTACGCCCGGATGCGGATGCCATGTATCCGTCATCGTACTTTCCGTGGTCCCGTTTTGTGACGGGAACCCAGGGACATAACCCTGGCTATGATCCCTTTGCGATCTTTGTAAAGACAGCTCATAATAAAGGACTGCAGATTCATGCCTGGGTTAATCCGTACAGGGTGACCGGATATCACAATACCTGGGAGCAGGTTTCGGAGCAGAATCCGGCGAAAAAATGGCTGACGGATGGAAATCCGTCCAATGACCGCTGGGTGTTAAAGCAGAATGGCGCCTATTATTTCAACCCGGCCATTCCTCAGGTACGGGAACTCATCATCAATGGTGTGCGGGAGATTGCACAGAAATATACGGTAGACGGTATTCACTTTGATGATTATTTTTATCCTGAGGTGGATAACAGCAATGAAAGCCGTTGGTTTGATAAGCCGGAGTACGATGCCTCCGGCAGCAGCTTAAGCATAGCCCAGTGGAGAAGGGAAAATGTCAATGAGCTGATCCGCGGTGTTTACCGTGCAGTGAAGGAAGCGCGCCCGTCCGCACAGTTCGGAATCAGCCCGGAGGGCTATGTGGAGCATCTGCGCAGTGACAACCGCCTGTTTGCGGATGTTGACGTCTGGCTGTCCCATGACGGCTATGTGGATTACATCATGCCGCAGATTTACTGGGGCTTTGAACATCAGCTGTCTAACGGCAGCCCGGCACCGTTTGCCTTTGAAAACAATTTAAAGACCTGGATCAGCCTGGTGAAAAGGGGTCATGCAAAGCTATACATCGGACTGGCCATGTATAAGGCCGGAAGCAACGCAAGAGATAATACCGGAATTCCGGAGTGGAAACGATATGACGATATTATCAGCCGTCAGGTGGAAGCAGGGCGGGCAAGCGGTTCGGTATCCGGTTACTGCTTCTACGAATACAGTTCGTTCCAGGACGAAGCCTGCCAGAAGGAAGTGCGGAATCTGATGAAGGTATTTCGGTAAGAGCCGGAGCACAGCTCCGTTTTGCATGAACAAATAAAGCGTTTTCGGAACGCTCAGATCAAAGGAGAAGAGAGATGAAAAAGTTAGAGGAGTATGTTGTAAGCATTCCGGATTTTCCGGAGCCGGGAATCATTTTCCGCGATGTTACTTCTATCCTGCAGGATGCAGACGGACTGGCACTGGCCATAGACAGCATTCGTGAAATGGTAAAAGATCTGGATTACGATGTTGTGGTAGGACCGGAATCACGAGGATTTATCTTTGGTGTGCCGGTTGCCTACGCAGAGCACAAGAGCTTTGTACCGATTCGTAAGAAGGGCAAGCTGCCGCGTGAGACCATTACAGCAAAATATGATCTGGAATATGGCTCAGCTGAGATTGAAATCCACAAAGATGCCATCAAACCGGGACAGAAGGTTGTTGTGGTAGATGATCTCATCGCTACCGGCGGCACCACCGAGGCCATCATCAGCCTGATCGAGCAGCTGGGCGGTGAGGTCGTAAAGCTCTGTTTCGTGATGGAACTTGCAGGCTTAAAAGGCAGGGAGCGCCTTGCCGGATACAAGGTAGAGTCTGCAATCATTTACGAGGGCAAATAAAAATTGAGTTACAAAGCTGAATAAAGGTCCGGAAGTGAAAGAGACCGCCTTCCTCTATTTTCACATATCGTTGTTTGCTTGCTCTCGCTAACACGCGTTCGCCTGTGTCGGATTGACATCCGCCACATTCGGACGTGTGTGCTCAAGATGCAAACACCTGATATGCTGAAAATCCCGGAAAGCGATCTCATTCACTTCCTGCTGTATTGGCTTCGCTACAAAAAATAATAGCTACAGGCTATATTAACTCTGCCATAAAAAAACGCAGCCAGAACGCTACTATCGTATAAAAGCCAGATTACAGGCTTTCGTCAGCAACGTTCTGGCTGCGTTTATTATCGTAGAATAACCAATACAGCAGAAGGTTCGGTCAGACTATACAGAATCAGCAGATGCGTTGGAATTTTCTTCATGCGCGAGCATAGCGCCAGACCGGAGACCCTTGTCTGAGTGCGCAAAGCGCACGAGTTTGGGGCGCAGGTCTGGCAATAGGCGGCGGAGCGAATGAAGTACAAAATTTCACAGCATCTGCTGATTCTGTATAGTCTGACCGAACCTTCGGACCTTATGTGGTTACGTCTCAATATTGCAATATTCGCTCTTGTGGCAGTTCTGGAAATGCAGTATAATTATATTAATTGTGCCATATTTTACGGCATAAAACTAACGTGAGGTGAAATGATGTTAATATGGGTCTTCACTGCGGCGGCAGTGCTCTGCCTGGTGTATTACGGTGTCATTGTGCTGTACGCGGGCTTTGGTACTTCCTTTGCTGTGTTA
Source organism: Clostridium sp. AM33-3 (assembly GCF_003480315.1). Lineage (GTDB taxonomy): Bacteria > Bacillota > Clostridia > Lachnospirales > Lachnospiraceae > Brotaphodocola. The sequence goes on from NZ_QUIV01000004.1 coordinate 122,864, forward strand.
TGGCTTCTGATCGGCGGATTTTTCGGAGCTACGGCTGCCGGGATCCACTTTTACCAGAAATATCCGGAGCGCATGCCGCTCTGGCTCCCTGTATCCTTTGTGACCTTATGCGCCTCCGGCCTGATGATCATTCTGGTGACACAGATCCTGATCTTTGGGCGTATTCCGGCCACGGCAGAGCCATCTCTGGATTACGTGATCGTACTGGGGGCCAAGGTGAAGCCAGATGGAAGCTTAAGCAAAACATTAAAGCTCCGTCTAAATAAGGCGCTGGAGTATGCAGAGGAGAATCCGGAAACCATGTTGGTGCTCTCTGGTGCGAAGGGAGATGCAGAGCCGTGTTCCGAGGCAGAGGCCATGGAGGCTTATCTCCTGGGACAGGGGGCGGCTGCAGATCATCTGCTGAAGGAGGAACAGTCCTTCAGCACGGTGGAGAATCTTGCCTACAGCAGGGTGATGATTGAAAAAAGAGAAGCGCTGCTTAACAGAAAGCCGGTTCCGGCACGTCAGCCGCGTATCGGCATCATTACCAGCAACTTTCACCTGTGCCGGGCAGGCATGATCGCGAAAAAGCAGAATTACGGTACGGTCTATGGCATTGCATCGGAGGCCGACAAAGTGCTGCTGCCGCATTTCTCCCTTCGTGACGGCATTGCCTTATTAAAAGACCGCCTGATGGGAAACCTGTAATCTATAAAATATAGAAAAACAAGACAGAATAAAAGACAGACAAAGTTACCGTTCATGCCGAAAATATCAAACGGTAACCGGAAAGGAAAATACGCATGAGTCAGCTGGAAGCAATCAAAAAACTGGATGCCTACCGCGTGGTAGAGCATAAAATGATCGAGGAGATGCAGTCGGAAGGCATTGTGCTGGAGCATATGAAGACAAAAGCCAGACTGTTTCTGGTATCCAATGATGACGAGAACAAGGTATTCTGTATCGGATTCCGCACGCCGCCGGACAATGACTGCGGACTGCCGCACATTCTGGAGCACAGCGTGCTCTGCGGCTCCGATAAGTTCCCGTTAAAGGATCCGTTTGTAGAGCTGGTAAAGGGGTCATTAAATACCTTCTTAAATGCCATGACCTATCCGGATAAGACTGTGTACCCGGTGGCAAGCTGCAACGATAAGGACTTCCATAACCTCATAGATGTCTATATGGATGCTGTGCTGCATCCGAATATCTATAAGGAAGAGAAAATTTTCCGCCAGGAAGGCTGGCATTATGAGCTGGAGAGCAAGGATGCGCCACTCATCTACAACGGTGTTGTATACAATGAGATGAAGGGCGCGTATTCTTCTCCGGAGAGTATTCTGGATAGCGTGACCCAGAAAACCTTATTCCCGGATACCTGCTACGGCAAAGATTCCGGCGGTGACCCGGTATATATCCCGGAGTTGAGCTATGAGAAATTCCTGGATTTCCACAAAACCTATTATCATCCGTCCAACAGCTATATTTATCTGTACGGCAACATGGATATGGCTGAGAAGCTGACCTGGCTGGATGAGGAATATTTAAGCCACTATGAGGAGCGCCAGGTAGATTCCCGAATCCGGGAGCAGAAGGCATTTGAAGCTCCGGTAGAGCGCGAATTTTCTTACTCCATTACAGAGGGGGAATCCGAGGAGGACGCAACCTATCTTTCCATCAACACGGTTGTCGGTGATGACCTGGATCCGAAACTGTATGTGGCATTCCAGATCCTGGAGTATACTCTGCTGGATGCACCGGGGGCGCCGCTGAAGCAGGCCCTGATCGATGCAGGTATAGGCAAGGACATTCTGGGCGGTTATGAGAGCGGCATTCTTCAGCCGTATTTTTCCGTAATTGCCAAGGATGCCAATAAGGAACAGAAGGGCGAATTCCTGGCTATTGTGAAGGGAACCCTGCGCAAGCTGGCAGATCAGGGTATCAACCGTAAGAGCCTGCTGGCCGGCATGAACTATTTTGAGTTTAAGTACCGCGAGGCAGATTACGGTTCTGCACCAAAGGGCCTGATGTACGGCCTTCAGTGCCTGGACAGCTGGTTATACGACGGAGATCCAATGACTCATCTCTGCTATCAGGAAACCTTTGATTTCCTGAAGAAAGAGGTGGAGAATGGATATTTTGAACAGCTCATCAGAGATTACCTGTTGGACAATCCGTTTGAGGCTGTGATCGTGGTGGCACCGGAGAAGAACCTGACAGCCAAAGAAGATGAAAAGCTTGCAAAAAAGCTGGCAGACTATAAAGCCTCCCTGTCCGAGGAGCAGCTGGAGGAGCTGGTCGCTGCAACGGGAGAGCTGAAGGAGTATCAGGATACTCCTTCCACTCCGGAGATTCTGGCAAAGATCCCGCTCTTAAAACGGGAAGACATAGATAAGAAAGCAGAGACCTTCTGCTGGACGGAAAAGGAAGAGGCTGGTATCAAGGTGCTGCATCACAACTTCTTCACCGCCGGGATCGGCTATCTGAAGGTACTGTTTAACACGGAAGTGCTGCCGCCTGAGGACCTTCCGTATGCAGGTCTTTTAAAATCCATTCTGGGTTCCGTGAGCACAGAGCATTACAGCTATTCAGATCTGACCAGTGAGATTCACTTAAACAGCGGAGGTGTGGATTTCTCTGTGACCTCTTATGCAAACCTGGAGAAGCCGGAGCAGTTTACCGGAGCCTTTGTGGCAAGCATCCGTGTGCTTTATGACAAGCTGGACTTTGGCTTTACCATGCTGGAGGAGATCTTGAACCATTCGGTATTTACGGATGAGAAGCGTCTGGGCGAGGTGATTCAGGAAACCCGCTCCCGCGCGAAGATGAAGCTGGAGAATGCGGGACATAGCACCGCAGTATCCCGTGCAACCTCTTATTTCTCTGCAACTGCTTACTACAACGAACTGACCGGCGGTACCGCATATTATCATTTCCTGGAACAGCTGGAGAAGGATTACGCTGCAAAGAAGGGGGAGATCATAGCCAGACTGCAGGAGGTAAGTAAAAAGCTCTTTACCCGCGCCAACATGCTGGTGAACTACACTGCAGATGACAAGGGCTATGAGAAGCTTCCTGAGACCTTAAAGCTTCTGGCAGATCAGCTGCCGCAGGGGAATGGTGAGAAGTATGCTTTCACCCATCCGGTTAAGAATTTAAATGAGGGCTTAAAGACCTCTGCACAGGTAGATTATGTGGCACGCTGCGGAAACTTCCGCGATGCCGGACTGCAGTATACCGGAGCATTAAAGATCCTGCAGGTGATCTTAAGCTATGATTATCTGTGGCTGAATATCCGTGTGAAGGGCGGTGCATACGGCTGCATGAGTGGTTTTGGACGCTCCGGAGAGGGCTATCTGGTGTCTTACCGTGACCCGAACCTGAAGGAGACCAATGAGATCTACGAGGGCATCCCTGCATATCTGGAAGCCTTCGACCCGGATGAGCGCGATATGACCAAGTATGTCATCGGAACCATCAGCAACCTGGATGCTCCACTGACCCCGTCTGTGAAGGGCAGCAGAGGCCTGTCTGCATACCTGTCCGGCGTGACCGAAGAAATGATGCAGACAGAGCGTGACCAGATCTTAGGCGCCACCAAGGAAGACATCCGTGCGCTGGCTGCCCAGGTACGGGCAGTCCTTGCCACCGGAAGCCTCTGCGTGGTGGGCAATGAGGAGAAGATTGAGGCCAACCGCGGTATGTTTGGCGAGATTTTAAACCTTACAAGAGGATAAGCATTTCGAAAGGATAAGTTATGGCAAAAAAACCGGAAGCTACCAATTTTGATAAACTGCTGGAGGAACTGAACGGGGCAAAGAAGGCCGGTGCAGATGGCACAGTCGAGGCCGCTCCGGTTCAGAAAAAGTCCGGCTTTGTTACCCTGATCGGACGGCCGAATGTGGGCAAATCCACGCTGATGAACCATCTCATCGGCCAGAAGATCGCCATCACGTCTGATAAGCCGCAGACCACCAGAAATCGTATCCAGACCGTATACACGGATGAACGCGGCCAGATCATTTTCCTGGACACTCCGGGCATCCACAAGGCGAAAAACAAGCTGGGCGAATATATGGTAAATGTGGCTGAGCATACCTTGAAAGAGGTAGACCTGATCCTGTGGCTGGTGGAGCCGAGTACCTTTATCGGCGCAGGTGAGCGCCATATTGCTGAACAGCTTCAGGGCATCAAGACACCAATCATCCTGGTCATCAACAAGACCGACACAGTGAAGAATCAGGAGGACATCCTGACTTTCATCAATGCCTACAAGGATATCTGCAATTTTGCGGAGATCGTTCCGGTGTCTGCGCTGCGGGACAAGAATACCGACAGGCTCTTAGAGCAGTTGTTCAAGTATTTGCCCTACGGTCCGCAGTTTTACGATGAGGATACCGTCACCGACCAGCCGATGCGCCAGATCGCGGCCGAGCTGATCCGTGAGAAGGCCCTGCGCATGTTAGATGAAGAAATTCCCCATGGCATTGCAGTTACCATCGAAAAGATGAGTGAGCGGCCAAATGGCATTATGGATGTAGAAGCGACGATCATCTGTGAGCGGGATTCCCATAAGGGCATCATCATAGGAAAGGGCGGCGCCATGTTAAAACGCATTGGCTCTGCGGCCAGAAGAGAGCTGGAGGATATGCTGGAGACAAAGGTGAACCTGCAGATCTGGGTTAAGGTGCGCAGAGAGTGGCGTGACAGTGAGCTGCTGATGAAGAATTACGGATACAATCCGAAAGAATAGGCAAAAAAGAATTGAGAAAGAAAGGCAGCAAACAGCAGTGAGAGAATCTGTGAATCTGACAGGCATAGTCTTAAAGGCATCGCCGGTGGGAGACAACGACCGGCGCCTGGTGATCTTAACCCGTGAGCGGGGGAAGATCACGGCATTTGCCAGGGGAGCCAAGCGGCCCGGAAGCCAGCTGATGGGCGTGACCAGACCCTTTGTGTTTGGAACGTTTAAGCTGTATGAGGGCCGGGATGCCTACAACCTGCAGGGGGCCGATGTGCTCAACTATTTTGCCGAGATCCCGCTGGATATGGAAGCGGCCTGCTACGGCTCGTATTTCCTGGAGTTTGCAGATTACTACGGACGGGAGAATCTGGAGGCCACAGAGCAGCTTCTGCTTTTGTACCAGTCTCTGCGGGCCCTGTTAAAGCCGGCTCTGCCGGATCCGCTGGTGCAGGCTGTATTTGAGCTTCGCAGCATGGCCATCAACGGAGATTATACAGAACATCCGCCGCGCCCGGTCAGTGATTCCGCAAATTATGCCTGGGAGTACATTATTGCTTCTCCGCTGGAATCTTTGTATACCTTTACACTGGCACCGGAGGTGCTGGAAGAGCTGAAACACTGCGTGGAACTGAATAAGCGCCGCTTTATTGACCGGGAGTTTCATTCTCTGGATATCCTGCGCATGATGGAGCAGACCGTGGCACGGACATCAGGCGCGAAGTGCTGAATGCGGTCATGGTCTGTAGGACAAAAAGCCGGGAAAAAATAAGGTGTTGAAAAACCTTCCATGAACAGGTATAATCCTAGATAGTCCTGCAATGCGGGATACCGGCCCTGTTTGCGTGTGCCAGGACACATTTTATTTTGTAAAATGGACAGAGATGTAACTGTTCAGTAGGTCTGCGCATTTATTGCGCTGACCGTAAGAAAACATAGGCTGGCAGGCAAAAATCCCATTGCCGCAGGCAATTTTTCATGGATTTTTGCTCGTGACTGTGAAGGTACTGAACAGTTACACAGAGACAAACAAGGTCCGGGGAAGATGAGGAGCGTTATGAAAAAGAAAATCGCAGTTTTGACTGCATCCGTACTGCTTGCCGCAGTCTGGACCGCAGGCTGTTTTAAGTCTTCGGGGAATACCTGGGACGGTTCCGAGAACAGCATTTACGTGGCGGATGACTTAAGCGTGCAGAGCGCCATGGTCTATACGTCTGAAAAGGATAATGAACTGTACAGCGCCGATGGCCTGGCAGAGTTTGTCAGAGAGCAGATCGCTTCTTATAATGAAGAGCAGGGCGCGGCGGCCGAGTCAGAGAATACCGATGGCTCTGCGAAGCTTCCGGCAGCGCTTGTAAGCAGCAGCCTGGAAGGAAAGACCGGAAAGCTGGTATTCGCGTACGGCACACCGGAGGACTTTGTAAGGTTTTCCGAAGAAAACGGGGATGATACTCACACGGTGACTTCCCTTCAGGTTCTGGATACGGAAGAAACCAGGCTTCCGGATATGGGCTACAAAACACCTGCCGGAAAAGATGCGGATATCCGGAAGGCTGCAGCAAAAGACAGCCATATGGTACTTACCGAAGGCTCCGCAAAGGTTTATACGGAGGGAAAAATCCTCTATGTGACCGATGGAGTGGAAGTGACAAGTGATTATTCAGCAGTGACCCCAGAGGGAACCGGCTGTATTATATTCAAATAAAAAGAGAGGTTATCGATGATGGAAAAGACAATGGAGAAAATTGTGGCGCTGGCAAAAACCAGAGGATTCGTTTATCCGGGCTCTGAGATTTACGGCGGCCTGGCAAACACCTGGGATTACGGCAACCTTGGCGTAGAGCTGAAAAACAACGTAAAGAAAGCATGGTGGCAGAAATTCGTGCAGGAGAGCCCATACAATGTAGGTGTGGACTGCGCAATCCTCATGAACTCCCAGACCTGGGTAGCTTCCGGACATCTGGGCGGTTTCTCTGATCCGCTGATGGACTGTAAGGCCTGCAAGGAGCGTTTCCGTGCAGACAAACTGATCGAGGACTATATGTCTGAGAACGGTATTACCATCGAGGGCAGCGTAGACGCATGGTCCCAGGAAGAAATGAAAAAATACATCGATGACAACAACATCTGCTGCCCAAGCTGCGGCAAGCATGATTTCACCGATATCCGTCAGTTCAACCTGATGTTCAAGACCTTCCAGGGCGTAACCGAGGATGCAAAGAACACCGTATACTTAAGACCGGAGACGGCACAGGGTATTTTTGTAAACTTCAAGAATGTACAGCGTACATCCAGAAAGAAAGTTCCGTTCGGTATCGGCCAGATCGGTAAGTCCTTCCGTAACGAGATCACCCCGGGCAACTTCACCTTCCGTACCCGTGAATTTGAGCAGATGGAGCTGGAGTTCTTCTGCAAGCCGGGTACTGATCTGGAATGGTTCCAGTACTGGAGAGGTTTCTGCCGTGACTGGCTGCTGGCTCTGGGCTTGAAGGAAGATGAGATCCGTCTCCGCGACCATTCTCCGGAGGAACTGTGCTTCTACAGTAAGGGTACTACCGATATCGAGTTCCTCTTCCCGTTCGGATGGGGTGAGCTGTGGGGCATCGCAGACAGAACAGACTACGACTTAACCCAGCATCAGAACACCTCCGGAGAGGATATGACCTACTTCGATGATGAGGCAAAGGAAAAATACATTCCGTATGTTATCGAGCCGTCCCTGGGTGCTGACCGTGTTACCCTGGCATTCCTGTGCGCAGCATACGATGAGGAAGAAATCGGAGAGGGTGATGTGCGTACCGTGCTTCACTTCCATCCGGCTATCGCACCGGTTAAGATCGGTATCCTTCCGCTGTCCAAGAAGTTGAATGAGGGCGCAGAGAAGGTTTACGCAGAGCTGTCTAAGTACTACAACTGTGAGTTTGATGACAGAGGCAACATTGGTAAGAGATACAGAAGACAGGATGAAATTGGTACTCCGTTCTGCATTACTTACGACTTCGATTCCGAGGAAGATCATGCAGTGACCGTCCGCGACCGTGATACCATGGAGCAGGTTCGCGTTCCGATCGCTGAGTTAAAGCAGTATTTTGAGGACAAGTTCCGCTTCTAAAATGAAGGAAAATAAATTACAAACCGTAGGCGCAGTCGCCGGGTACATCCTCTCAGGGGGAAAGAACACACGCATGGAGGGACAGAAAAAACTGTTCCTCCGCTATGGCGGTGAAACCTTCTGTCAGAGAATTTTGCATGCCTGTGACTGTCTGCCTGCGGTTTATTTGTCTGTAGATAAAAAAGACCCCTATCAAGAAGCCGGTCTGCCCATGGTAGAGGACCGGTGGAGGGAAATCGGACCGATCGGAGGAATTGCCTCCGGACTGGTCTCCTGCAAAGAAGACGCACTTCTGGTGATGGCCTGTGACATGCCCATGATCGATCCGGAATCGGTGCAGCAGCTGCTTGATACATACCGTGAAAATACTTCCGTCATCCTTGTGGCGGAACAGAACGGACGAATTCATCCGTTATTCGGAATCTATCCGAAGCATGTACTTCCTGTGGCCATGCAGATGATCCGGGAGGGTGATTACCGCATGATGCATCTGTTAGAACGGGCCGGCTACCGAACGCTGGAGCTTGGAAAACACAGTCGGGCATTGGAAAATATTAACAGTACCGTGGATTACCGGACTCTGGAAACAGGACCGCGTCCGTTTGTTTTTGCTGTCAGCGGCTGGAAAAACAGCGGAAAAACCACGATGATCACCCGGCTTGTGCCGGAGCTGGTGAGGCGCGGATACAAGGTGGCAGTTATTAAGCATGATGGCCATGATTTTGAGAGTGATGTGCCGGGAACGGACAGCTACCGTCATCAGAAGGCAGGGGCTTACGGTACGGCAGTATTTTCCGATCACAGGTTTCTGATCACGAAGGAATACCAGGGGATTACAGAACGGGAGCTGTTTGCTGCATTTCCGGAAGCAGATATTATTCTGATCGAAGGCATGAAGAACAGTCCGTATCCGAAATATTTCTGCCGATATCCGGAGCAGCCACTGATTTCGGCAGAAAAACTGGCAGATGAAATCGAAAAAAGGATGAGCTTATATTAAAATAACATAGGATAACACAAAGTACTTGATAAAATTCGCAATAAGATATACTATATTAATACAAGTATACAGGTGTCAGAGAAAAATCCACGTTTTACGTGGATTTTTCATTAGAACACAAGGAACAGGAGAACAGCATGGCCCGTATTGCAATTGAAGATGCACAGAAACTTGTTTTTCAGGAAGGGATTCCAGTGGAGACAGAATACTGCCCGGTGTCGGAATGTGCCGGCCGGGTCCTGGCAGAAGACTTGACATCTGCCATTCCGCAGCCGCCTTTTGCCCGTTCGGCAATGGACGGATATGCGCTCAGGGAAGCGGATATTAAAGGTGCATGTCAGGAACAGCCGGTTATTTTAAAGGTGATCTATAAGACCTGTGCAGGAGATCCTCCGGGCCGCAGGCTTCTCCCGGGGGAATGTGTCCGCATCATGACCGGTGCGGTGCTTCCGGAGGGCGCTGACTGCGTGATACGTCAGGAGGATACGGACGAAGGTGAGAGCCGGGTCCGCATCTATTCCCGCGGGCGGGCACAGCAAAACTGCTGTGCGGCCGGTGAAGATTTCAAGCCGGGAGATATTCTGGCAAGAGCCGGAGATCGCATGGATGCCTATATAGCGGCGGCTGCGGTTGCAGCCGGAAGGACAGAGCTTCTGGTAAGAAGAAGGCTGCGGGCTGCCATTGTAACAACTGGTGAGGAACTGGCTGAAGCAGGCTCTGCTTTGCTGCCAGGAAAAATCTATAATTCCAATCTGACATATCTCCAGGTGCGTCTGGTGCAGGAGGGCTGTGAGGTGGTATATTGTCGCAGGACAGGAGACGAGCGCAGCGTCATTGCCGCTGCTGTCAGAGAAGCGGTAAAAACGGCAGATTTTGTCGTTACGACCGGAGGCGTTTCGGTGGGACAGAAGGATCAGCTGCCTTATGTTATGGAGGAGCTTGGCGCGCGTATACTTTTTCGCGGGATCAGTCTGAAGCCCGGAATGCCGAGCATGGGGGCTGTACTTGAAAAAACGCCGGTTCTCTGTCTTTCCGGGAATCCGTATTCGGCCTTTGCCGTGTTTGAGCTTCTGATCCGTCCGTTAAAAGCAGGTTTTCTGGGATGTACGGAATATCATTATACGCGTGTACAGACCATAGCTGCCTCCGGCTTTTCCAAACCAAGCAAAACACGCCGTCTCCTTCGTGGCTGTTATGACGGAAGAAGCGTATCCCTGTCTGGAAAACAGCAGAACGGTCAGCTCACCGGCGGAATCGGATGTAACTGTCTTGTGGATATTCCGGCAGACAGCGAAGCGGTACAAAGCGGAGATGTGGTGGAAATCATTTTGACGGGACAGCAGTAACAGGATCGACCAGTATATCCAGAAATAGAAGCACAGCCGGAATATGCGGATTCGTCAAAATATGCAAAATATATATTCGTATATACGAACTGCTATCGCATATGTGAAAATAACGAAGAATCGACAAAGTTTTACGAGTTTTTGCTAAAAAATATACAAAAAACACACACAAAAACCTTTACTCCTGGAAAAAATATGGTATACTTATACCAGACCGTCGAAGGATTCTTTTTTGTGCAAAAACTATACAAGACGGAGCAAAAGCGTAGACGTGAGTCTGCATAAGTTGAGGAGGAATAAACCAATGGCTAAAAAGTGGGTGTACTTATTTACAGAGGGTGACGCTACCATGAGAAATCTTCTCGGTGGTAAAGGCGCAAACCTGGCTGAGATGACAAATATCGGTCTTCCGGTACCGCAGGGCTTCACCATTACAACAGAGGCCTGCACACAGTACTATGAGGATGGCCGCGAGATCAATGACGAGATCCAGGGCCAGATCAACGAGTATATCGTAAAGATGGAAGAGATTACCGGAAAGAAATTCGGCGATCTTGAAAACCCGCTTCTTGTTTCTGTACGTTCCGGCGCACGCGCTTCCATGCCTGGTATGATGGACACCATCTTAAATTTGGGCTTAAACGAGGAAGTAGTAAACGTAATTGCTGAGAAATCCGGCAATGCTCGTTGGGCTTGGGACTGCTACAGAAGATTCATTCAGATGTATTCCGACGTCGTAATGGAAGTCGGCAAGAAATATTTTGAGGCTCTCATCGACCAGATGAAAGAGAAAAAAGGCGTTAAGCTTGACGTTGAGCTGGACGCAGATGATTTAAAAGAGCTGGCTAACCAGTTCAAGGCTGAGTACAAGAATAAGATCGGCGCAGACTTCCCGGATGATCCGAAGGAGCAGTTAATGGGCGCTATCAAAGCTGTGTTCCGTTCCTGGGACAACCCGCGTGCAAACGTTTACCGTCGTGACAACGATATCCCGTATTCCTGGGGTACTGCTGTAAACGTACAGTCCATGGCATTTGGTAACATGGGTGATGACTGCGGTACCGGTGTTGCATTTACCCGTGACCCGGCAACCGGCGCAAAGGGACTGTTCGGTGAGTTCTTAACCAACGCACAGGGCGAGGACGTAGTAGCTGGTGTCCGCACTCCGATGCACATCCAGGAGATGGCAGAGAAGTTCCCGCAGGCTTACGCTGATTTCGAAAAGGTATGTAAGACTCTGGAGGATCACTACAGAGACATGCAGGATATGGAGTTTACCGTAGAGCATGGAAAGCTTTACATGCTGCAGACCCGTAACGGCAAGAGAACTGCTCAGGCAGCATTAAAGATTGCCTGTGACCTGGTAGATGAGGGCATGAGAACTCCGGAAGAGGCAGTCGCTATGATCGACCCGCGTAACCTGGATTCCTTACTGCATCCGACCTTCGACCAGAAAGCATTAAAGGCAGCTACCCCGATCGCAAAGGCTCTGGGCGCGGCTCCTGGCGCAGCCTGTGGTAAGATCGTATTCACTGCAGATGACGCAGTAGAGTGGGCAGAGAGAGGCGAGAAGGTAGTTCTGGTCCGTCTTGAGACTTCACCGGAGGATATCACCGGAATGAAAGCTTCCCAGGGTATCCTGACTGTTCGTGGTGGTATGACCTCTCATGCAGCAGTTGTTGCACGTGGCATGGGCGCATGCTGTGTATCCGGCTGCGGCGATATCATCATGGATGAAGAAAATAAGAAATTTACCTTACATGGCAAAGAGTACCATGAGGGCGACGTTATCTCCTTCGATGGTTCTACCGGCTGTGTATATGATGGAGCAATCCCGACTGTAGAGGCAACCATTGCAGGTGAGTTCGGACGTATCATGGCCTGGGCTGATGAGTACAGAACCATGTCCGTACGCACCAACGCAGATACCCCGCACGATGCACAGAAGGCTCGTGAGCTTGGCGCAGAAGGAATTGGCCTTTGCCGTACCGAGCATATGTTCTTCGAGGGCGACCGTATCGAGGCATTCCGTGAGATGATCTGCTCCGATACCGTAGAAGAAAGAGAAGAAGCTCTGGAGAAGATCCTTCCGTTACAGCAGGGCGATTTCGAGCAGCTCTATGAGGCTATGGAGGGCAACCCTGTAACCATCCGTTTCCTGGATCCGCCGTTACATGAGTTCGTTCCGACTGAGGAAGCTGACATTGAGAAGCTGGCTAAGGCAAAAGGTAAGACCGTTGCAGAGATTAAGGCAATCTGCGAGTCCCTGCATGAGTTCAACCCGATGATGGGTCATCGTGGCTGCCGTCTGGCTGTTACCTACCCGGAGATCGCTGTGATGCAGACCAAGGCTGTGATCCGTGCAGCAATCAAAGTGAAAGCTGCTCATCCGGATTGGAATATCGTTCCGGAGATCATGATCCCGCTTATTGGCGACGTTAAAGAGTTAAAATACTGCAAGAAGACCGTTGTTGAGACTGCTGACGCAGAAATCGCAGCAGCAGCATCTGATCTGAAGTACCATGTAGGTACCATGATCGAGATCCCGAGAGCAGCCCTGACTGCAGACGAGATCGCAAAAGAGGCTGACTTCTTCTGCTTCGGTACCAACGATCTGACCCAGATGACTTTTGGCTTCTCCCGTGATGATGCAGGCAAGTTCTTAGGTGCATACTACGATGCTAAGATCTACGAGAACGATCCGTTTGCAAAACTGGATCAGACCGGTGTCGGCAAGCTGATGGAGATGGCTATTAAGCTTGGCAAGTCCGCTAACCCGGATTTGCACATCGGTATCTGTGGCGAGCACGGCGGAGATCCGTCTTCCGTAGAGTTCTGCAACAAGATCGGTCTGGATTATGTATCCTGCTCACCGTATCGTGTGCCGATCGCAAGACTGGCAGCAGCACAGGCTGCAATTGCCCAGAAATAATAATTTGTAATTTAACAGCATAATGTTTCAGAGACCGCATTTGTTCCTCAATGCGGTCTCTTTTTGCGTAACTGCGTTATTCCTAGTGGAAATCAGAAATGAATTGTGCTACACTGCATATATACTGTTACTTGCGAAGACAGCAGATACAAATAATAAAATCAATCAGAGGGAAAAGAATGACAACAAAAGAGTGTTATGAGAAAATCGGATCCAATTATGAGAGCATATTAGGCAGATTTGGTAGCGAGGCGCTGGTGAAGCGCTTTGCACTGAAGTTTTTAAAAGATCCAAGCTACGCAGAATTAAGTGAGGCGCTGGAGGCACGTGACGCAGAACGTGCATTTCGTGCGGCTCATACGTTAAAGGGAGTTTGTCTGAATCTGGGGTTTGACCGCCTGTATGAGATCAGTGCGGCCATGACGGAAGACCTTCGCGGCAGGGATATCAATGGCGGAGACCGCTTATTTTCGGAACTTACCACATGCTACGAGCAGTTAACAGACGTAATCCGGCAGCTGGAAGCGGAGGCATGAGCTGCATATGAATTCACCTTATAAAATGACGGGGCAGCAGGCAGAGGAGCGGATGCAGCTGTACCGGAAAATCTTTACGGTTGTACGTCTCCTGGATGCCGGAGACCTTCGTTTGTCTGGAAGCAATGAAGACAAAGAATACCAGACCGGCAAAATGGAACATTGCAGCTGCTATGAGTATTGGAAGAAGAACGAACCCTGTGAAAACTGTATTTCCAGAAAGGTCTATCAGGACCGGAAACAGCGGACCAAGCTGGAGTATAAAGGAAATGAACTGTTTGAGGTGACAGCCTGTTTTGTGGAAGTAGATGGAAAGCCTTGTGTGATGGAGCTGGTACGCCGTATGGATGGAGAGCTTCTGATCGATGCGGAAGGCCGGGAGAAACTTCTGAACCGTCTTACCAGCTATCACGACGAGCTCTATATCGATGCGCTGACGGGAGCTTATAACCGCCGTTATTACGAGGACAAGATCAAGACTTCTGTCCAGAAGGGTGGCATCGCCATGATCGATCTGGATGATTTCAAGCTCTATAACGATACCTGCGGCCATGATGCCGGTGATGCAGTTCTCAAAACGATAGTGCTGATAATCCGCAGCTGCATCCGTGATGCGGATTCTCTGATCCGCTATGGTGGAGATGAATTCCTTCTTCTGATGCCGGACATCAGCCGCGAGGAGTTTGAGGAATTCCTTCAGAGGATAAAACAGAAAATCCATGAGTCAGAGGTTCCGGGCTATACGCAGCTGAATCTTTCTGTCAGTACAGGCGGTGTTCTGATGGACGGAACAGAAACGGTAGAGGATGCGGCTGTCCGGGCAGATAAGCTCATGTACCGGGCAAAGAACCGGAAAAATATGGTAGTCACAGCCGGAAGCAGGGAAGAGACTCAGCAGCAAGGCCAGGCCGAAGAAGTGCAGAACAATATCAAGCAGCAGATCCTTATCGTAGATGATTCCGCGCTGAACCGGGAGATTCTTTCGGAGATGCTGCATTCAGATTTTCGTATTCTGGAGGCGGAGAACGGAGAACAGAGCATATCTGTGCTGGAACAGTACGGAACCGGGATTGCACTGATCCTGCTGGATATCGTGATGCCGGGAATGAATGGATTTGAGGTGCTGGAATATATGACCAGGAACCACTGGATCGAGGAGGTGCCGGTCATCATGATTTCCAGTGAAAATTCAGAATCTTACATTCGGAAAGCCTATGAGCTTGGCGTATCCGACTATATCAGTAGGCCCTTTGATGCCAAGGTGGTATTTCAACGTGTTTTTAACACCATTAAGCTGTATGCAAAGCAGCGCCGCCTGATCAGGCTGGTTACCAGCCAGATTTATGAGAAAGAGAAGAATAACCGCATCATGGTAGCCATCTTAAGCCAGATCGTGGAGTTCCGTAACGGGGAGAGCGGACTTCACGTTTCCCACATCAACCAGCTGACAAATCTGCTTCTGGAACGCCTGGTGCAGAAAACGAAACAGTATCATTTCTCCAGGGCAGACAGAGAGCTCATCGCAACGGCGTCTGCGCTTCATGATATCGGAAAGATCGGTATTGATGAAAAGATTCTGAACAAGCAGGGAAAACTGACAGCAGAAGAATTTGAGATCATGAAGACCCACACGCTGATAGGAGCTACCATGCTGAAGCATATGACGGTCTATCAGAATGAAGCCATTGTAAAGATCGCGTGCCAGATCTGCCGCTGGCACCATGAACGCTATGACGGAATGGGTTACCCGGATGGACTAAAAGGTGAAGAAATTCCAATCGTAGCCCAGGTGGTTTCGATCGTCGATGTGTACGATGCGCTGGTGAGCCCTCGTGTATACAAAAACGCGTATTCGCACGACGTGGCTATGCGCATGATCCTGGATGGAGAATGCGGCGTGTTTAATCCGCTGCTGCTGGAATGCCTGGAGGAGATCCAGGATAAGATCCATGTTTATTATACTCCTCCGCATGGAGCGACACGGGATTAGCGGTGAAGGTATAGAGACGGGGGATAGAGACAGTGATCCCGTCATTTACAATTTCTTTGCGTTATGTTATAATTTTTTGTTGCGACTCGTTGACTATATTATTGAAAATGAAGGGGAACTACAAATGGAAAAGAAAAAGAAGTTTCAGATGCCGCATACGTACATCATCATTTTTGGTGTAATTCTGTTTGCAGCAATCCTGACCATGTTTATCCCGCTGGGTAAATATGAGACAAAAGAAATCACCTACACCATGAACGGAGAGGAAAAGACCAGAACCGTTCTGGATCCGGACAGCTTTGAGTATGTTCTGGATGAGAATGGAAACAGGGTGACAAAAGTTGCGCCGATCTTCGGTACGGAAGACTTTGGCGGTCAGGGTATTTTAAATTATGTATTTGAGGGTCTGACAACCGGAAATAAAAATGGCACCGCAGTCGGTATCATTGCGTTTATCCTGGTTGTTGGCGGATCATTCGGTATCGTGCTGAGAACCGGCGCGGTGGAGGGCGGTATCATGCGCGTCATCAGCATGACAAACGGCAAGGAAATCTTTCTGGTGCCGATTCTCACCGTACTGTTTTCCCTGGGCGGTGCTGTGTTCGGCATGGGAGAGGAAGCCATTCCGTTCGTTATGATCCTGGTACCAATGTTCATTGCCATGGGGTATGATGCGGTAGTTGGCATCATGTGCAGCTATGTGGCTACCCAGATTGGATTTGGTACCTCCTGGCAGAACCCGTTCGGCCTGGCAGTGGCCCAGGGTATTGCCGGAATCCCGGTTATGTCAGGCGCATGGTTCCGTATCCCGTTATGGATCATCTTCACTGCACTTACCTGTGTGTTCACCATGCGTTACGCGGCAAAGGTGAAAAAAAATCCGAAGCTCTCCGTTGCATATGAGTCTGATCAGGAATACCGAGAGGACTTTGAGAAGAACGGCAAGGCAGATATTCCGTTTACATTTGGACATAAGCTGGTGCTTCTGACCATCCTGATCTGCATGATCTGGACCATCTGGGGCGTAGTAACCCAGGGCTACTACATTCCGGAGATCGCTTCCCAGTTCTTTGTTATGGGTCTTGTTTCCGGTATCATCGGTCTGATCTTCCACTTAAACGGCATGCAGATCAACGACATTCCGCGGGCCTTTGACCATGGTGCGGCAGACCTTCTCGGTGCGGCCATGTGCGTAGGTATGGCACAGGGAATCATCATCATTCTGGGCGGTACCAGCGCGACTGACGGAACCGTACTGAATACCATTCTGTATACCATCAGCAATGGCATGAAGAACTTCCCGCCGGTGATCTCTGCATGGCTGATGTATGTGTTCCAGTCTGTCTTTAACTTCTTCGTGGTATCCGGTTCCGGCCAGGCAGCCCTGACGATGCCGATCATGGCTCCGCTGGCAGACCTGGTTGGGGTAGAACGGCAGGTGGCTGTTCTGGCATACCAGCTTGGTGACGCATTCACTAACTTTATTGTTCCGACCAGTGGATGCCTTCTCGGCGCGCTGGCAGCAGCAAAGCTGGAATGGGGACAGTGGGCAAAGTTCCAGATTAAGTTCCAGGGCTTCCTGTTTGTATTCGCATCTATTGCTGTAATTGTTGCCATGATGATCGGACTGTCCTAATCGGAAATGACAGGAGCTATTCGGCATGACAAATGATATGACCAGGGGAAATCCCGTACGTCTGATACTGGCCTTTATGATCCCGACGTTTCTCGGGAATATTTTCCAGCAGTTTTACAATCTGGTGGATTCTGTGGTGGCCGGCCGTTATATTGGTGTGGAAGCACTGGCGGCCATCGGAAGTACCACATCTTTGATTTTTCTGGTTACCGGATGGCTGCAGGGTATCACCAGCGGCTTTTCCATTATGGTAGCCCAGTGCTTTGGTGCAGGGGACTATAAACAGATGCGCCGTTACGTGGCAATGTCTGTCTATCTGTGTGTAGCTTTTGTGGTTGTAATGACGGCAGGACTCATGATATTCAACGTACCGGTCCTCCGGCTGATGAACACACCTGATGAGATTCTGACTCCAACTGCAGCTTATATGAGCATTATTTATGCAGGTCTGTGTGTGACAGCGGCCTACAATGCCTTTGCCGCTGTGCTGCGGGCACTGGGAGATGGCCGGTCACCACTTTATTTTCTGATCATTTCCGCCGTGATCAACGCGGGGTTGGATGTCCTTTTTATTGTCCGGTTCCACATGGGGGTGGAGGGATGTGCCTACGCGACCGTTATAGCTCAGGGAATCTCCGCGCTCCTGTGCCTTGGCTATATCGTCTGGAAATTTGATATCCTAAAGCTTCAGAAGGTTGATTTCCGGTTTGACTTTTCCATGAGCCGGAGGCTTCTTTCTATCGGTGTGCCAATGGGACTGCAGTTTTCCATTACCGCCATCGGAACCATCATTGTACAGAGTGCTATCAATGTGTTCGGAGCAGATTACATTGCGGGCTATGCAGCAGCGGGAAAGCTGCAAAATATGATCAATAGCATTTTCATTGCCTTTGGTGCCACCATCGCGACATTCGTGGGACAGAACCGCGGGGCAGGCAAAATGGACCGGGTGCATCAGGGCGTGAAGAATACGCAGATCATGATTCTGATCTCAGCAGCGGTATCGTTTCTGATCATTCATTTCTGCGCCAAAGAGCTCATGCTGATCTTTGTGGATGGTTCCCAGAAGCTGGTCATTGATGCGGCAGACCGGTATTTTATGGCTGTTTCCTGGGCTTATCCATTTCTTGGCAGCATTTTCCTCTACCGGAATGCGCTGCAGGGCATGGGCTATGGACTGGTGCCGATGCTGGGCGGTGTGTTTGAACTGCTGGCAAGAGGCGCGGTGGTTATGCTGGTATTACGTCTGGGCGGTGGATATGTGAGTACCTGCCTGTCAGATCCGGCAGCCTGGGTTTCTGCGCTGATTCCACTGATTCCGTATTATTTTTACAAAATGCGGAAATATTCTTCTTTACAGGAGAAAAAAACTGTGTTATAGTAGCACACAAAATAAAATACAGAAAGCAGAGTAGATCTGTGTGCGTTAAGTGCCAGCTGGACAGGGAGTTGCCGGCAGGACGAAGAAGCCGCCTGGTTTCGCGGTACACGGATCGCATCCCGCTGCGAAGAGGATATATTATCTCCTTTGTAGTTGAGAATTCTGCAAAGGAGGTAATTTTTTATGAAGAAATTTACAGCTTTGTTCAGGGATTCCATGGAAGAATTCAAGCATGTGAATACGGTCACAGTCATGGCCATGTTTGCAGCTATTTCGGTAGTACTGGGGTATTTTACCCTGGTGCTGGGAGACTATTTGAAGATTGGCTTTTCCACTATTGCGAATCAGTTTGTATACTACCTGTTCGGTCCTGTGGCAGGCGGTCTGTTCGGCGGAGCTCTTGATATTTTAAAATACATCATTCGCCCGACCGGAGCCTTTTTCCCTGGTTTCACCATCAGCGCCATGGTGGGCGGTGTTCTTTACGGCTGTTTTCTCTATAAGCGTCCGATCAGTTTTTGGCGGGTGCTGGCGGCAGAACTGACCGTATCCATCATCTGCAATATGCTTCTCGGAACCCTGTGGCTGAGCATGCTGTATGGAAAAGCATTTATGGCGCTTCTGCCGATGCGGGTATTCAAAAACATTATGATGTGGCCTGTCAATTCCATTCTGTTTTATACCATCGGAAAGACTCTCGAAGCATCCGGAGTATTCCGGCTGCTCAAAACCGTGGGACGGAAACGGGCTGCACTATAAAAATTTGCTTCATAAAACCAAATAAGGTCCGAAGTTCCGGGGCGGTCATACAGAACCGCAGACACTGAGTGGAATTTTGTACTTCGTGCGTTCCGCCGCCTATTGCCAGACCTGCGACCCAAACTCGTGCGCTTTGCGCACTCAGACAAGGGTCTCCGGTCTGGCGCTATGCTCGCGCACAAAGAAAATTCCAATGTGTCTGCTTGTTCTGCATGACCGCCCCGGAACTTCTACTTTACTGGCTGTTCTACATTAATAAACATAGCCAGAACGTTGCTGATAAAAAGCCTGTAATCCGGCTTTTATCTGATAGTAGCGTTCTGGCTGCGTTTTCTTTTTATGAAAGAGTTAATATGGGCTGCAGTTACTTTTTTGTAGTGGAGCCAATACAGTAGGAAGTGAATGAGACCGCTTTCCGGGATTTTCAGCATATCAGGTGTTTGTATCTTGAACACACGTGTACGAATGCAACGGATGCAGTCCGATGCAGGCGAACGCGTGTTGTGAGAGCAAGCAAACAACGATATGTGAAAATAGAGGAAAGCGGTCTTATTCTCTTCTGGACTTTTATTCGTTCTTTCCTATAATTGCAATTTGTGTTGTTTTGTGCTTTGCTCCTCAATGCGCTTCCGGATCTGGAGCATGTGCTGGTCGGTGGCGGCGATGACTTCGGCGCACTGGCGCAGATCCTCACTGATCTCATCGGCAGCGGCTCCGATATCCTTTTTGTATTTTAACTGATGATCCAGGCTTGCCCAGAAATCCATGGCGATGGTGCGGATCTGGACCTCCACCCGCAGATTCTTTTTCTCCTCGGAGAAGAAAACCGGAATCTCAATGATGAGATGGTAGCTGCGATAGCCGTTGGGCTTTGGGTTCTTGATATAGTCCTTAATGGCAATGACGGTGATGTCATCCTGGCTGACCAGCATGTTTGCAACGGAATAGATGTCATCGACGAAGGAGCAGATGACGCGGATACCGGCTACATCGTCCAGATTGTTCACCATGGATTCCAGAGTGACCGGAAGGTTTCTCCGCTGCAGCTTTTCCACGATGCTGATGGGTTTTTTGACACGGGATTTGATCATCTCGATGGGATTTCTCTGGTTTTTTATGGAGAGCTCGTCATTTAAAACTTCCAGCTTGGTTTTTACCTCGCGGATGGCGCAGGTGTACATCATCATGGCCTGCTGGAATTCTCTGGCCTGGCTGATGAGGGCGTCCGGAACCTGAACAAGATTCGGGACATTGACAGCGGACTGGACCAGCTCACTGTTTGGGTTCATATTCATATTCATTTTGTAGATACCTCGTTGCTTTTGTGCGATATTTCTGAAAACAGTGGAATATTGTAAGATTATTAACTATATTATAACAGATTTTGATGCTCACACAAGGTATATTTTTGAAGTCACATGATACAGGCTGCATGATACAGGATATTTTTGTATACAAGGGTTTTGTTTTCCTGAAAAATGTGGTATGCTTACATGTATGAAATGTATTAGAAACTGGAGGAATTTACATGAGCGAAAATTGTACCCATAACTGCAGTACCTGTGGCGAATCCTGCAGCAGCCGCACAGCAGAGCAGACAAGCTTTTTAGAGCCGTTAAACCCGGCAAGCAGTGTGAAGAAGGTAATCGGTGTTGTCAGCGGTAAAGGCGGTGTAGGAAAATCCCTGGTAACTGCCATGATGGCAGTGAAGATGAACAGCAAGGGAAAACACACAGCAATCCTGGATGCAGATATTACCGGTCCGTCTATTCCCAAGGCGTTTGGGCTGAATAACAATATGGTCATGATGACCAAGGACAACCTGATGATTCCGGCAACTTCTGCGCTGGGTATCGACATTATGTCTGCCAACCTCTTATTGGACAATGATACCGATCCGGTCATCTGGAGAGGTCCGGTCATTGCAGGCGCAGTGAAGCAGTTCTGGAATGAGACTCTCTGGGAAGACGTAGACTATATGTTTGTGGATATGCCGCCGGGAACCGGTGACGTTCCGTTAACCGTATTCCAGTCCCTTCCGGTGAATGGCATCATCATCGTGACCTCTCCGCAGGAGCTGGTTTCCATGATCGTGGCAAAGGCCGTGAAGATGGCACAGAAGATGAACATTCCGATCATCGGTCTGGTAGAGAACATGAGCTACCTGGAGTGCCCGGACTGCGGCAAGAAGATTTCTGTATTTGGTGAAAGCCATATTGATGAAATTGCCAGGGAGTACAACATTCCGGTGCTGGCAAAACTCCCGATCGACCCGAAGGTTGCCGAGCATGTGGACAACGGCACCATCGAGTATCTGGAGAGAGACTGGTTTGATCTGGCTGCAGAAAAGGCCATGGAGCTGTAAGTTGTTCTTCATTTAATAGAAGTAGTAGGACAGGGTTTTCGTGACAGAGAACCCTGTTTTTTTGTACAGTGCAATGGCGGCGGCATTATCTCCGGATACCTGGAGGACAGCCTTCTGAAAGCCTTCTTTGGAAAGAGCCGGGAGGAGCAACAGGAGAAAAGCTGTTCCATATCCCCGGTTGCGGTATTCCGGGACAATTTCCACATGGTGCAGGCAGACCGTGTCGGCACTGACTGGTTCAGCTGAGGCAAAGCCGCAGAGGACACCGGAACAGGAAAGGGCATATTCCGTGCCGGAAGTCCGGGTAATGGAAAATGGATGGTGGTTGCGGAGACCGTTGCTGGCAGTATTGTGGGGATAACTGCTCAGGCTGCATTCCATGATGTGTTCTTCCGCACCCTTCTCTGCATCCAGGGCCTCCAGCGTTTTTAAGGTATCCGGACAATTTTCTGAGACGGCAAACAGCAGGTCGGTATCCGGATGCCGGGAGAGCGCTTCTTCAAGAAGCCTGGTAAAACAGCCCTGCTGCCGATCGTCCGGATGGGTGAAGGCGCTGCATTCCATCAGATCATCCTCGTAGGGAATCAGGGCCAGACAGGCAGCAAGATGTCCGTCTGGAAGATAGGCCAGAAAATGAGCGAGATCTTCTTCCTCTGACGGATAGGACAGGTCAATGCCGTCATGATGGCGGCAAAATGTTGTCAGCTCCGCGATTTCCTGCTGCTGCTTTTGGGTGAGCAAATTGGTTGAGTTAATATAAAGCTTCGGGTACATAGAGACCTCCTGATGAGATTTTTTCTTCTGATCGTCTGTAGCTCCAGTATAGGAAAAAAACATAAAGAATACAAGAATGCGCATTGACTTTTCTGTTTCTGATGGTAGAATACAGTACTGTTTACGAAAATTTATAAGACGGTGACGCAGTGCTGGCATCACCGGAAAGGATGAATCATGAAGTATATCAAAGAATCAGCGATCATCTTTGGCATTACGATGATCGGAGAATTTTTAAATGCAATCCTGCCGCTTCCGGTTCCGGCCGGTGTATATGGACTGTTCCTGCTTCTGATCCTGCTCTGTACAGGACTTCTAAAGCTGGAGGATATTGAGGCAACCGGTAATTTCCTTCTGGATATCATGCCGATCCTGTTCATTCCGGCATCGGTCGGACTGATCGAGAGCTACGATGAAATGAAGGCCATCCTGGTTCCGCTGATCGTGACCTGCCTGGTTTCTACACTGGTGGTCATGGGTGTGACCGGAAAGGTGACTGAGCTGATGGTTGCTGTCCTGAAAAAGAAAGACGCGAAAGGTGCGGGAGAGGAGGAAACAGTATGAGCTTTTTACAGGAATCTCTTTATTTTGGCTTTGTGATCAGCCTGGCTGCATATCTGACAGGGGTATGGATCAAAAAGAAGGTGGGATGGGCTATATTAAACCCGCTTCTGGTTTCTGTGGTCATTGTGATCGCGGTGCTGAAGCTTTTGCATGTGGATTATGCTTCCTATAATAACAGTGCAAAATACATCAGCTATCTGCTGACACCGTCCACTGTCTGTCTGGCCATTCCCCTGTACAAACAGCTGGAACTGTTAAAAAAGAATTTCCTTTCTGTGATCGTGGCCATTACATCGGGTGTGGCAGCCAGCGCAGGCAGCATTTTTCTCCTGTGTACGTTGTTTGGCGTAGAACACATCCACTATGTTTCCTTCCTTCCGAAGTCCATTACCACGGCAATCGGCATGGGCGTAAGTGAAGAGGCCGGTGGTATTGTGACTATCACAGTAGTCTGCATTATCATTACGGGCATTTTCGGAAATATCATCGCAGATCTGCTCTTTCAGATTCTGAAAATCCGTGAGCCGATCGCCCGGGGTCTGGCACTGGGAACCTCCGCTCACGCGATCGGAACAGCCAAGGCTTTGGAGCTTGGCGAGGTCGAGGGAGCAATGAGCAGTCTTTCCATTGCTGTGGCAGGTCTCATGACAGTCATTGTGGTGCCGCTGGTTTCCGGACTGATCTGACATGGTAAAAAATGCTGGACAGAAAAATAAAATCCCGATATAATGAGCGTTGTATCGTCCATAAAGCAGAGTATCATACAGCTTTTGACATCTGAGTGGTTTTAGATGCCGAAAGCTGTTTTTTTAGCTCAGAAATTTGAGTGATAGTGTCTGTACGACCGGAAGACAAAGAAAGGGATCGGTTCTATGTATAAAAGAAAAAAGAAAATGAAAGAATTTGGAGGAAGGCCGGCCGGACATAAAAAAGCGGCATGGCTGCTTGTGGCATGCCTTCTTGCGCTGCTTGTGGCGGGAGCCTTGCAGAGCTGCAGACGGAAGGATGGTCTGACACCGGAAAAGAAAACTGCGGTTGTGAAAATCGGATTCGATTCGTTTGAACCATATTCCAGTGTGGATGAAAACGGAAATTATGTCGGGATCGATATCGAACTTGCAACGGAGGCATTCAACCGCATGGGATATCAGGCAGAGTTTCAGATGATTCCGTGGGAAGAGAAGGCACGGCTTCTGGCAGACGGAAGCCTGGACTGTCTGTGGAGCTGCTTTACCATGAACGGACGCGAGAACGACTATGAGTGGGCGGGACCTTATCTGTACAGTCGTCAGGTGGTAGCCGTGCGCTCGGACAGCCAGATCTATGCCCTGAAGGATCTGGAGGGAAAACGCGCGGCAGCACAGGCTACCACTAAGGCATCTGGAGTGTTTTTACATGAAATCGATTCCCCAGTCCCGCGGCTGAAACAGGTGAACTGTTTCTCTACCACGGAGGAATTGTTTGCGGCACTTCGAAAGGGATATGTCGATGCGATCGCCGGTCATGAGGCAATGATCACGGCATTTGTAAAGGGAGGAAACGGTAATTACCGTCTGCTGGAGGAAAGTCCGTATGTTTCCGAACTGGGCGTGGCTTTTGAAAAAGGAACACACCAGGACCTGGCAGAAAGACTCACAGAGACCTTAAGAGCAATGGAAGCAGACGGGACCATTACCAGGATCGTGGAAAAATATGGACTGGATGCAGCGAAAGTAGTCTGGAAAGGAGCACGGAAATGAGAAAACTGAAAATAACAGGAGTCTTAAGAGCTGTGTTCCTGGTACTGACTGTGACCGGAATCCTGCTGTTTTTCCTGCTTACTGCCATGGACAGGAGAAAGCTGCAGCGGACCATCGATGATACCATTGCGTTTGCCAGAGCCAGGATCCAGCGCTATGAGGACTTTAATACCAATGACAGGGTAAAAAGCCTGATCCGCCTGCTTGACAAATCCACAGAGCTGAGCCGCGTGATCGCGGCAGAGGGAATTATGGATCAGGAAAAGCTGGACCGGTATGTGGTGGACCAGCGTCTGAGCGGTGTGCTGATTTTGGATGAAAACATGAGCGTTGTGCTGCAGAATTCCCAGGATGGAGATACCATGCCGGTCTGGGAAAATCAGATCAACGGGGCGTATGTGCGTGATATCTTAAAGCATCCGGAGGAGACCTACAGCACACGTCTGAGCAATGAGGGCATACTTTATGATTTCGCTGCCGTAGCCAGACAGGATGCGCCGGGACTGCTCATCACTTACATAAAGAAAGAAGAAATCAGTCAGGAAAACGGGGATCTGACGATGGATACCCTGTTTGCAGGCTTTCATTTTCAGATGGACGGAGCTCTTGTAGTCAGTGACGGGACAAAGGTCGTGGCTACAAACGTGGAGAAGCTTTGGGGAAAGCAGGTAAGCGAATGCAGAGAGCTTTACAGGGAGCAGTACTGGCCGGATTTCGGCAATATCGTCTGTTTGCATTCCGGCAGCCGGGTGTGGTACGGAAGCAGGCAGAAAGCAAGTGAATACGAGCTTTCTGTATTCATTCCTTCCAGTCAGGCATTTATGGCGCGCAATGTGGTCTGCGGAATCTACGTGCTGCTTGCGGTTTTGCTTTATGTGTTTTTTGTCCTCTGTAAAAATCATACAGAGAAGGAAAATCTGGAACGAGAACACAAGCGTCTGCAGATCATTGATGCCCTGGGACTGGCATATTCCTCCATTTCCCTGGTGGACCTGGAGACAGAGACCGTTGAGGTGTTGAAGGGTACAGAACAGGTAAATGAGCTCATTGCGGAGCCATACCGCAAAGCTTACATGGAATTTACGGATATGGCTACAGTTGCAGCGCGACTGGATGGTCATGCTTCGCTGTCCTTTACGGCCCAGACGGAAAAAGGAGCCTGGCTGTTAACCCTGATCGTTCCTCAAAAACGGGACAGACAGGGGCAGATCACGGCGGTTCTGGTCGCAGTGCGCGATGTGACGGAGGAGCAGGAAAAAGCCAGAGAGCAAGATCAGGTGCTACGCAGCGCCCTGGCGGCAGCTGAGCATGCGAACCGCGCGAAGACGGTATTCCTGAACAATATGTCCCACGATATCCGCACACCGATGAATGCCATCATCGGATTTACGGCATTGGCGGCAGCACACATCAATAACACGGCGCAGGTACAGGATTACTTAAAGAAGATCAGTACCTCTGGAAAGCATCTGTTAAGCCTTATCAATGATGTACTGGATATGAGCCGAATCGAGAGCGGAAGCGTGAAGATCGAACAGACAGAGGTTCATCTTCCGGATGTTCTCCATGACCTGCGTTCTATCATCCAGGGCAGTATTCACGCAAAACAGCTGGAGCTTTACATCGATATCCAGGATGTGATCCACGAGGATATCATCACCGACAGGCTGCGTCTGAATCAGGTGCTGTTAAATATTGTCGGAAACGCGATCAAATTTACACCGACCGGCGGGATCATCAATATCCGCGTCAGCGAAAAGCCGGGGCCGAAAGCAGAAACGGCAACCTATGAGTTTTCCATCCGGGATAACGGAATCGGTATGTCCAAGGAATTCCAGGAGCACATTTTTGATTCCTTCTCAAGGGAACGGACAGCCACGGAAAGCGGCATCCAGGGCACCGGTCTCGGTATGGCCATTGCCCGGAATATCGTTCATCTTCTGGGTGGTACGATCACGCTGAAAAGTGCTCCGGGAAAGGGGTCGGAGTTTACTGTGACACTGGAGTGCAGACTATCCGGAAGGCCGGTGCGCTGTGAACTGCTCCCGGAGCTGAAGGGCGCGCGGGTCCTGGTGGTGGATGATGATACAGATACCTGCATGAGCATCAGCAAGATGCTGCGCAGTATTGAGCTAGAGGCAGACTGGACCACGTCCGGCAAGGAAGCCGTCCTGCGTGCGAAAGAGGCATATGAGCAGTCCCGGGCCTTTAAGGTATATATCATTGACTGGCTGATGCCGGACATGAATGGAATTGAAACGGTACGCCGTATCCGCCGCGTGATCGGCAACGAGGCTCCGATCATTATCCTGACGGCTTATGACTGGGCAGATATTGAAACCGAAGCGCGAGAGGCCGGAGTAACCGCCTTTGTCAGCAAACCGCTGTTTTTGTCAGATTTTCGTGCTGTGCTGGCCCCTCAGTCCCGGACAGAAAGAAAACAAGAAAGCGTTCAGAGAAACCGGCGTTTTGCGGGAAAAAGGGTGCTTCTGGTGGAGGATAACGAGCTGAACTGCGAGATTGCTACCGTTATGCTGGAGGAGCTTGGCCTGACCGTAGATTCCGTAGAAGACGGAGCGGACGCAGTGATGCGCATGGAACAGGCGGATGCCGGCCGGTATGACCTGATCTTTATGGACATCCAGATGCCGAGGATGGATGGTTATATGGCAACCCGCGAGATCCGGACCCTGACAGACAGCCGTAAGGCCAACATTCCGATCATAGCCATGACAGCCAACGCGTTTGAGGAAGACAAACAGAAGGCACTTGCGGCCGGAATGAACAGACATATGTCCAAACCGATCGAAGCCGATAAGATTGAGGCCATGCTGGAGCGTATCTTTCCTGCATAAGCAGGCAGAAATCTTGAGGCCAGTCATGTTTTTCGGTTGAAAGGGTTATGCGGATATGGTATATTGAAAGGAAGCAAAAGATTATTGCGCTACGCATACACTTAAGGAGGAAGCCATCCATGATTCAAAAACTGATTGAGAAAATTCAGAAGACAAAGGCACCGATCTGTGTAGGATTGGACCCAATGTTAAATTATATCCCGGAGCACATTTTAAAGAAGTCCTTCGGAGAGTTCGGAGAGACCTTAGAGGGCGCGGCAGATGCCATCTGGAATTTCAACAAGGAGATCGTGGATCACACCTGGGATCTGATTCCGTCCGTGAAGCCGCAGATCGCCATGTATGAGCAGTTCGGTATCGAGGGACTGAAGGCGTATGACAAGACTGTGAAATACTGCCAGGAGAAGGGACTTGTAGTGATCGGCGATGCAAAGCGCGGCGATATCGGTTCCACTTCCGCAGCATACGCAACCGCTCATCTGGGTAAGGTAAAAGTTGGAAACAGTATCTGCTCTGCATTTAATACGGATTTCCTGACCGTAAACCCGTATCTGGGAACCGATGGCGTGAAGCCGTTCGTAGATGTCTGCAACGCAGAGGACAAGGGTATTTTCGTGCTGGTCAAGACCTCAAACCCGTCCAGCGGAGAGTTCCAGGACAGACTGATCGACGGTAAACCGCTTTACGAGCATGTAGCAGCCAAGGTCGTTGAATGGGGCGAGGATTCCATGGACGGCGCGTACAGCAATGTAGGCGCAGTGGTTGGCGCAACCTATCCGGAGATGAGCGCGGTATTGAGAAAGCTCATGCCGAAGACTTATTTCCTGGTACCGGGCTACGGCGCACAGGGAGGCACCGCAAAAGACTTAAAGAACTGCTTCAATGAGGACGGACTCGGCGCAGTCGTAAACTCTTCCCGCGGTATCATTGCGGCATACCGCCAGGAGAAGTACGCAAAGTTTGGTGCAGAGCATTTCGCAGAGGCATCCAGACAGGCTGTCATCGACATGGTAGCTGATATCAACAGCGTACTGTAAGGGAGCAGAGAGAACAGAAAAGAGAGAAGAAAGAGTATGGAAACGATTCAGAAGGAAAAGGTAAAGCTTACGGCAAAGGTGGTCAGCCAGGAAGCTTTGACAGACGATATCTGCAGCATGTGGATCCAGGCAGATGAGATTGCGAAGGCTGCAAAGCCTGGGCAGTTTATTTCTGTATATACGAAGGACAAAAGCAAGGTGCTTCCGCGCCCGATCAGTCTTTGCGAGATAGACAAAGAGCAGGGAAGACTGCGCATCGTATACCGTGTGGTGGGTGCAGGAACAAAAGAGTTTTCCGCATACCAGGCCGGAGATGATATCGAGATCATGGGACCGCTCGGAAACGGCTTCCCGTTAAAGGAAAAGAAAGCTTTCCTTATCGGCGGCGGTATTGGTATCCCGCCGATGCTGGAACTGGCAAAGAACTTAAACTGTGAGAAACAGATGGTTCTGGGCTACCGTGATGTTTTATTCTTAAACGATGAATTTGAGCAGTACGGCAGGGTGTATGCAGCAACCGAGGACGGCAGTGCCGGAACGAAGGGCAACGTCATTGATGCCATCAGGGAAAACGGACTGGATGCCGAGATCATTTATGCCTGCGGACCAACCCCGATGCTGCGTGCTTTAAAGGCTTATGCGGCAGAGCACGGCATGGAGTGCTGGCTTTCCCTGGAAGAAAAGATGGCCTGCGGAATCGGCGCGTGTCTGGCCTGTGTCTGCAAGTCCAAAGACATTGACGAGCATTCTCATGTGCACAATAAGCGTATCTGCAAGGATGGCCCTGTTTTTGCTGCAGAGGAGGTGGAGCTGTAATGAACACAAAAGTGAACCTTGCCGGTGTGGAATTAAAAAATCCGGTCATGACAGCCTCCGGAACCTTCGGAAGTGGTGCCGAGTACAGTGAGTTTGTAGATTTAAACCGTCTTGGCGCAGTTGTGACCAAGGGTGTGGCCAATGTACCGTGGCCGGGTAATCCGACCCCGCGTATCGCGGAAGTGTACGGCGGAATGTTAAATGCCATCGGCCTGCAGAACCCTGGCATTGATGTCTTTGCAAAGCGAGATATCCCGTTTTTAAAGCAGTATGACACAAAGATCATCGTGAACGTCTGCGGCAAGACAACGGAAGATTATATCGAAGTGGTGGAACGTCTGGCAGATGAGCCGGTGGATCTGTTAGAGATCAATATCTCTTGTCCGAACGTCAAAGAGGGAGGTATTGCCTTTGGCCAGGATCCGAAAGCGGTTGAGGCCATCACCCGGGAAGTAAAGAAGCACGCAAAGCAGCCGGTCATCATGAAGCTGAGCCCGAACGTAACGGATATCACTGTCATGGCCAAGGCAGCGGAGGCAGGCGGCGCAGATGTGCTGTCCCTCATCAACACTCTGACCGGAATGAAGATAGACATTAACCGCAGGGCCTTCGCCATTGCAAATAAGACCGGAGGTATGTCCGGACCGGCTGTAAAGCCGGTGGCTGTCCGTATGGTTTATCAGGTGGCAAATGCTGTGAGCCTTCCGATCATCGGTATGGGCGGCATTGCGACTGCGGAGGATGCGCTGGAGTTCATCATGGCAGGTGCAACCGCGGTTTCCGTAGGTACCGCCAACTTCTACAACCCCTATGCGACCGTAGAGATCGCGGAGGGTATTGAAAACTTTATGAAGAAGCAGAAGGTAGAGGATATCCGCGAACTGATCGGATGTGTAAAATAAATGTGGGAACGGTTCTGCCGTAAGTGACAGACCTGGAAGGAGAAATCATGGAAGATTACAAGAAAGAATTTATTGAATTTATGATTGACTGCGAAGTATTGAAATTTGGTGATTTTGTAACCAAATCCGGTCGTAAGACCCCGTTCTTCGTAAACACCGGCTTCTACCGCACCGGCGCGCAGCTGCGCCGCCTCGGTCAGTATTATGCGCGTGCCATCAAAGAGACCTTCGGCACCGATTTCAACGTTCTGTTCGGACCGGCTTACAAGGGCATTCCGTTAACCGTTGCAGCAACCATGTCCATCAGCGAGCTGTACGACGCAGATATCCGTTACTGCTCTAACCGTAAGGAAGTAAAAGATCACGGAGACAAGGGCATCCTGCTGGGCAGCCCGATCAAGGATGGAGATAAAGTAGTCATCATCGAGGATGTAACCACAGCCGGCACCTCTATCGAGGAGACCCTGCCGATCATCAAAGCGCAGGGCGATGTAAACGTGCTTGGTCTGGTTGTTTCCGTAGACCGTATGGAGCGCGGAAAGGGAACCAAATCCGCACTGAAGGAAATTGAGGAGAAATACGGATTCCATACCACAGCCATCGTAACCATGGCAGATGTCGTAGAGCATCTTTACAACAAACCTTACAAAGGAAAAGTCATCATCGATGATACCTTAAAGGCAGCCATTGACGCATACTATGAGCAGTATGGCGCAGAGGAGTAATCAGCAGGTTTTGCAGTGCTGTATCACAGCAGAGTAAGGAGAGCTTTATGGAAAAAGTTTATAAGACCATGCAGCGCACCGGCGCGTGCAGCATCGCAGTTGGTGTCATCATTCTGGTGACCGGTGTGACCGTGGGGATTATGTCCATTGTCTGCGGCGGACTGCTGTTAAAGCGCAAGGGTGAGATTACATTTTAGACTGAAAAAGCGAAAGAGTGCCTGCACTGCGGGCACTCTGAGCAAACGGATTACGAAAAGATACAGGGGGCGGCAGTTTCTGCAACAATTTCGGGCGGAGACTGCCTCTTTGCTTGCAACAGAGTTGTTGCGGGCCGGATTTGATCTTAATTAGCATCTTAGAGGAAAAAGGAGTTTTGTCGGAAAATATGATCAGAAATACGACCAGGAATCAGAAGCTGGGATGGGTGCTTTTTATTGCTTATCTGACCTTGCTGGTTTATTTTATGTTTTTTGCGGAATCCTTTGGACGCAATCCGGATCTGCGGGAGTACTCGTACAATCTGGAACTGTTCAAAGAAATACGGCGTTTTTATAAATATCGAAAACAACTGGGAATGGAAGCATTCCTTTTAAATATTGTTGGTAATGTTGTCGGCTTCATGCCGTGCGGGTTCTTTCTGCCGATCATCAGCCGCAGGAGTAAAAAGTTTTATAACACCTTTTTGTTCAGCTTCTGCCTGAGCCTGTGCATTGAGACGACCCAGCTGGTCTTCCGGGTGGGAAGCTTTGATGTGGATGACCTGTTTTTGAATACATTGGGCGGCGTGTTGGGATTTTGCACCCACCGGATGGTACAGAAAGTTCGGATCAGAAGGAGAAAACGCAAATGAAAAATAAGAAAAAACGCATATCCTATATTCGTAAGCCGATGCCGAAGCAGAGCTTTTTCTGCCTGGGATTTGCTGCAGTAGGGCTTGTATGTTTTGGCTTCAGTCTGAGAAACAGTATTGTGAACCAGGGAAACGGCGGACCGGATGTGGCAGCCTGGGCTCTGACCAGCCTGCTTTTTTCTGTGGAGTCCGTGATCTGTGGTGTGAAAACGCTGAAAATGAAGGAAGTCAATTACATTCTTGCGCGTGCAGGGACGATCGTGAGCGGGATTTTACTGTTCTGCTGGCTGGGCATGCTGGTGATCGGAGTGCTGAGTGTGTTTTAAAGAGGTGATAACATATGGTGAAATATCAGGAATTATGGAATGAGGAAAATACAAATATCAGGGAGCGCTATGATCTGGCCATAGAGCGGATCATGGAGATTCCGTCTGAGGAGCGGGTCGGTGAGCCGTACCGCAGCTATTTTAACCAGATGGCAGCATTTACTTCCCAGATCGAGGAACTGGCAAGAATGCAGCTGCGCGAGGATCTGGATGCACTTACCCTTGAAGAGCTGAAACAGTTAAACCACAGTCTCTATGCTGACATTCTGCCGGAGCATTACGCAGAAAGCTATGCCGATCCGGCGTACGCGGTGCGGATGCTGGGAGCAGAGCTTGGTCCGCTGCTTTCTGCTTTTTATGCACAGTTTCGGGCAGCAATTGTCTTTGCGTACGAGTGCAGGCTGACCGATATTACGATTCTGTGTGAGACACTGATCGAGATTTACAACATGTTTGAGGATGGTGAGCCGCAGGCGCGCTCAGTGCGGGATGTGCTGTACTGGTTCTTCAGCGATTACACCGATGTGACACTGACTTACCGTATCCGGGAGCAGCTGGATCCGGGCTTAAGCTTTGCAAAGGATATCATTCAGGGGGCCGATCTGAATGATCTGCGTTATCTGTACCGGTTTGGTGAGTATATTTCCGAATCGGAGTTACAGATTGCTTCCTACTTAAATTCCCTGCCGGAGGAGACCATTGAGAAAATGGCCTCGACCTATACAGAAGGCTACCGCAAGGGGTTTGAGACGATGGGGCGTGATCTCGCAAAGAAAAAGACGGTGTCCATCCGCTATGAGCTGGGCTTTGAGCGCATGATCCGCTCTGCCATCCGTCAGTTTGAGGAGATGGGACTGGAGGTGATCCTGTACCGCGCGGCAGTCTGGTCTGTGACCATGAGTCCGAACCGCAGGATTGGCTATCACGGAACTTCTGCCAATATGCAGTTTGATTACGACCACCGCTATGATCAGGCCATCTATCTGGATAAGGCATTTAAGGAGCGCAAGCTGGCTGTGCTTCGTACCGCTTACGAGAACTGTAAGAAGCAGGCGGCAGAATATGCCGGACCGGCCGTGGTGGAGACCTTTGGCGAGGATGGTTTTGAGCCGGTGAACAAGCCGGAGGCTTACTCCTTAAGCGAAAAGCAGGAGGAGCTGCAGATCGCCTATTCCAACGAGGCCATGCCGGTAGTGAATCAGTATATTCCCGGAGATGAGACCAGTTTTACCATCATTGCCTTCCCGGTACCGGCCATCGGCAGAGACTTTGCGGAAATCTTCCACGAGACCATCCGTATCAATACGCTGGATTATGAGGAGTACAAAAAAATCCAGCAGAATCTGGTAGATGTGCTGGATCAGGCAGAATATGTAACAGTAACCGGAAACGCAGCGGCAGGCAATGAAACTCAGATGAAGATTTTCCTGCATACGCTGACGGATCCACAAAAGCAGACAAACTTTGAGAACTGCGTGGCAGATGTGAATATTCCGGTGGGAGAGGTATTTACTTCACCGGTGCTTGCCGGAACCGAGGGCCTGCTCCATGTGCGCCAGGTTTACATCGGAGATTTCCAGTTTAAAAACTTCCGCATGGAATTTAAGGATGGCAGGGTCACAGATTATTCCTGTGATAATTTCGCAGATCCGGAGGAAGGACGGAAGCTGATCCGTCAGCAGATCTTAAAAAACCATGACACACTGCCTATGGGCGAATTTGCCATCGGTACCAATACCACGGCTTACGCAGTGGCACAGAAGTATGGCATCATGGATAAATTCCCAATTCTGATCGCAGAGAAGACCGGTCCGCATTTTGCGGTAGGAGATACCTGCTACAGCTGGAGTGAAGACTCTGCCGTATACAATCCGGACGGTAAGGAAATCATTGCAAGAGACAATGAGATTTCTCTCTTAAGAAAGGAGGATGTGTCCAAGGCATACTTCGGATGCCACACCGATATTACCATTCCCTATTCGGAGCTTGGCGATATCACGGCAGTGTGCAGCGACGGACGGAAACTTCCGCTGATCCAAAGCGGACGGTTTGTGGCTGCGGGGACAGAAAAACTGAATGAAGAGCTGGATGGCTGATCTGTAGTGTACGCCTCCGGTTACTGATAACGGTCTGCAAAGCAGAGACGCGGCAGATCCATAAGCTTTGCCGCACCGGCCAGGGAAGTTCCGTAAAACAGGATTTTTGACCGTAGCGGCAGATAGTTTATGATGGTTCCGTTACAGACTGTGCTTCCGGTGCAGAGGATCAGATCTGCCCAGGAACAAAGCTCCTGCTGCACGGCATCGCTGTTTCCATCCTCGATCAGGATCTCATGGCGCGTCTGACCGATATGCTCCGGATTCAGGTCGACTGCGCGCAGCCGGAATGCAGCAGACAGATGCTCAAGAAGCGCCGGCTGGTAACCGATCAGAGCAATCTTCGGATTCTCGTAATGGCTCCTGATGTAATGTAGTGCATCGTCTGCACACAGTTCCGGCGTGTCGTTTTTACAGTGTACGGTACATTCCACAAGGCCGAGATGCTTCATCACTGCATTCAGTGATGCGATAAAGATCCCGCGGTTGTGAGAGCTGTGAATCAGATCCAGTGCACAGATCTCTTCCAGCGTTCCGTGAAATACGGCCGGAGCGTCTGTAAAGGCCTGCCCGAGGCAGCCTGCACATTCTGCCTGCACCATGATATCCTTTCCGGAAAGGATTGGAAAATCTTTTCGTTTCGGAATGCCGATCGCCTCCTCGGGACTCAGCATTTTTGCGGATAGTGATACCTGCTCGCCCAGCAGGCTGTGCTCCTGTAAGAGTGCAAGAAAGCGCTGTTGTAATTCGTGATAAAATGCAGTCTGACTGCTGCAGATGTGTGTTGTCATAAAATTTCTTTTCATCATTCGTAAATCCCCCCTTAAGCGTTATTTCTATTCGAGAATAACGTATTTTCCGAAAAAAGTCAACCAAAGCAGCAGCTTTTATAAGGATTGTTTTATGGTAAATTTCCGTATTGACGTCATTTACAAAATCGAGTATCATATTCATAAGTAACAGCTTTAATACGTGTGGCACTTATTAGAGAAAGTGATAAATAAAGGAGATCTTACAATGGCAAAAGTAGGAATTGTAATGGGCAGTGATTCAGACATGCCGGTTATGGCAAAGGCAGCAGAGATTCTGGATAAATTCGGAATCGATTATGAGATGACAATCATTTCCGCGCACCGCGAGCCGGATATCTTTTTTGAGTGGGCGAAGAGCGCAGAGGAAAAGGAAATCAAGGTGATCATTGCAGGCGCCGGAAAGGCAGCACACCTGCCGGGAATGTGCGCAGCGCTGTTTCCGATGCCGGTTGTAGGCATTCCTATGAAGACCTCTGACCTGGGCGGTGTGGATTCTCTCTATTCCATCGTGCAGATGCCGTCCGGAATTCCGGTTGCAACGGTAGCCATCAACGGCGGTGCCAATGCCGGCATTCTGGCAGCCAAGATCCTTGCAACTTCAGACGCAAAGCTGCTTGCAAAGCTGAAAAGCTACAGTGAAGAAATGAAAAATGATGTGGTGAAGAAGGCAGACAAGCTGGAAAGCATCGGATACAAAGAGTATTTATCCCAGATGAAATAAGATTGATACACGGAGGAAAAAAAGATGGATTACAAGAAAGCCGGAGTAGACATTGAGGCAGGATACAAGTCAGTAGAACTGATGAAGGAACATGTAAAAAAGACCATGCGTGAGGAAGTGTTAGGCGGACTGGGCGGTTTTTCCGGCGCGTTCTCCCTGGCAAAGATCAAAAACATGGAGGAGCCGGTTCTTTTATCCGGTACCGATGGCTGCGGCACGAAGGTAAAGCTGGCCATCATCATGGATAAGCATGACACCATCGGTATTGATGCCGTTGCTATGTGCGTGAACGACATTGCCTGCGCAGGCGGCGAGCCGTTATTCTTCCTGGATTACATCGCTTGCGGCAAGAACTATCCGGAGAAGATCGCGGATATCGTAAAGGGCGTTGCGGAAGGCTGCCTTCAGTCTGAGGCTGCTCTCATTGGCGGAGAGACTGCAGAGCACCCGGGCCTGATGCCGGAGGAAGATTACGACCTGGCTGGATTTGCGGTAGGTGTCTGCGATAAAAAAGAGATGATCACCGGAGAGCATTTACAGGCTGGTGATGTACTCATTGGCATGGCTTCCACCGGTGTACATTCCAACGGATTTTCCCTGGTGCGCAAGGTATTTGAAAAAGAGCTGACCAGAGAAGGTCTGGATACCTATTATGACGCTCTGGGCAAGACCCTGGGAGAGGCGCTTCTGGCTCCGACCCGCATTTATGTGAAGGCATTAAAGAGTATCAAGAACGCAGGTGTGACCGTGAAGGCATGCAGCCATATCACCGGCGGCGGCTTCTATGAGAATGTTCCGCGTATGTTAAAGGAAGGCACCCGCGCAGTGATCAAAAAGGACAGCTATGAGGTACCGGCTATCTTCAAAATGCTGGCAGAGAAAGGCGACATTGCAGAAGAGATGATGTACAATACCTTTAACATGGGTCTTGGCATGATCGTGGCCGTGGACCCGGCTGATGTGGAAAAAACCATGGAAGCGATTAAGGCTACCGGCGATGTGCCGTATGTGATCGGTTCTATTGAGGCAGGGGAAAAGGGAGTGACCTTATGTTAAGAGTCGGTGTGATGGTGTCCGGTGGCGGCACCAACCTGCAGGCAATTCTGGATGCGGTAGATGCGGGCGAGATCACCAATGCCGAAATTGCGGTGGTGATCAGTAACAATCCGGGCGCATATGCCCTGGAGCGGGCAAAAAAACATGGTGTAGAGGCACTGTGCATTTCCCCGAAGGATTATGAGAGCCGCGATGCGTTCAACGAGGCATTTCTGGCAAAGGTGGATGAATATCATTTAGATCTCATCGTGCTGGCTGGTTTTCTGGTAAAGATCCCTGCAGCTATGATTGAGAAATATGAGCATAAGATCATCAATATCCATCCGTCCCTGATCCCGTCCTTCTGCGGCGTGGGTTATTATGGACTGAAGGTGCATGAGGCAGCATTGGCACGCGGCGTGAAGGTAACCGGCGCGACGGTTCATTTTGTGGACAGTGGCATGGATACCGGCCCTATCCTTCTGCAGAAAGCAGTAGAAGTACAGAATGGTGATACTCCGGAGACACTGCAGCGCAGAGTAATGGAGCAGGCAGAGTGGAAGCTGCTTCCGCAGGCCATTGACCTGATCGCGAATGAAAAGATAAAATAAAAAGAACGATAACGGCAGACCGGCGAGATACCGGTCTGTCTGTGGTGTGAGGAGGAATACGCAGATGAAAATTTTGATCGTGGGCGGCGGCGGAAGAGAACACGCTATCGCATGGAAGCTGGCAAAGAGTCCGAAGGTGGAAAAAATGTACTGCACACCAGGCAATGCCGGTATTGCAGAGGTGGCAGAGTGTGTAAACATTGGTGTAATGGAATTTGACAAACTGGTGGCATTCGCAAAAGAGCATGAGATCGACTTAACCGTTGTAGCGCCGGATGATCCGCTGGCAGCAGGCGCTGTGGATGCCTTTGAGGCAGCAGGACTTCGTGCTTTTGGCCCAAGAGCCAATGCGGCAATTCTGGAAGGTTCCAAGGCATTTTCTAAAGACCTGATGAAAAAATACGGCATTCCGACCGCAGCATATGAGACCTTCAACGACCCGGAAAAGGCACTGGCTTATCTGGAAACTGCAAAGATGCCGATCGTATTAAAGGCAGACGGTCTGGCACTGGGCAAGGGCGTTCTGATCTGCAAGGATCTGGAAGAGGCAAAAGCAGGAGTCAAGACCCTGATGATGGACAAGCAGTTCGGTTCTGCCGGGGATGAGATCGTTATCGAGGAATTTATGACCGGACGTGAAGTTTCCGTGTTATCCTTCGTAGACGGAAAGACCATCAAGATCATGACCTCTGCCCAGGATCACAAGCGCGCGAAGGACGGCGACCAGGGACTGAACACCGGCGGTATGGGAACCTTCTCTCCAAGTCCGTTCTATACTCCACAGGTGGATGCATTCTGCAGGGAACACATTTACCAGAAGACTGTAGACGCCATGAAGGCAGAGGGCAGAGAGTTCAAGGGCATCATCTTCTTCGGCCTGATGCTGACTGCAGATGGTCCGAAGGTACTGGAGTACAACGCCAGATTCGGTGACCCGGAGACCCAGGTTGTGCTTCCGCGCATGAAGAACGATCTGGTGGATCTGTTCGAGGCCTGCATCGACGGAACCCTGGATCAGATCGATCTGGAGTTTGAGGACAACGCTGCAGTCTGTGTTGTTCTGGCATCCGCAGGCTATCCGGAGCATTACGAGAAGGGCTTTGAGATCCGTGGCCTGGAGAACTTCAAAGACAGGGACGGCTACTATGTCTTCCATGCAGGCAGCAAATTCGATGAGCAGGGCCGCGTGGTGACAAACGGCGGCCGCGTGCTGGGCGTGACCGCAACCGGCACCAACTTGAAAGAAGCCCGCGCCAATGCATATAAAGCGACAGAGTGGATTGATTTCGATAATAAATATATGCGCCATGATATCGGACACGCGATTGATGAAGCATAAGGGATAAACATTACCAAAAAATAGAAAAACAGAAGCTGTATTTTCAAAATGAGCGAAAATACAGCTTCTGTTTTTTTGACGAAATCAAAACATCTTTTGAAAAAATCCCCAATATTGCATTATGCGGATGTGAAAATTGTGCAAAATTTCAGTTAATAACGTGAATGTTATGTGATGATAAGAAAATAAAAATTGATAAGAAAAAAACAGATGCTTATAATTACGGACAGAGCAAAAGAGAAAGGAGTGTGAGTATATGGATAAGCTGGTGGAATCCCTGATGGAGGAATTAAACTGCAACACGGTATTTACCATTCCTTTGTTTGGCGGTATTCCGGTGCTGGAATCAGTGGTGGTTACCTGGATCATTATGGCCATCATGATGATCGGTTCACTGATCCTGGTGAAAGGCCTGAAGATGAGAAACATCGGGAAGAAGCAGGCAGCTCTGGAAAGCGGTTTTACGTTTCTCTACCGTTTCTTTGGGGATCTTCTCGGCGAAGACGGAAAAGCGTATATTCCGTATCTGATCACAGTAATGCTTTATATCGCGATTGCGAATATGATCGGGCTTCTGGGCTTCAAATCGCCGACGAAGGATCTGAATGTGACGGCTTCCCTTGCAGTGATGAGCATTGTGCTGGTGGAGGCAGCGGGAATCCGGAAACGGGGCATAAAAGGATGGCTCAAAAGCTTTGCGGAGCCGATTCCGATCATTGCGCCGATCAATGTACTGGAGCTGTTTATTCGGCCGCTTTCCCTTTGCATGCGGTTGTTCGGAAACGTGCTTGGTGCCGTTGTTGTCATGGCGCTGATCAAGTATCTGCTTCCGGTGGTGGTTCCGCTTCCGTTCAGCGGATATTTCGATATATTTGATGGAGTGATCCAGGCTTACGTCTTTGTGTTCCTCACATCATTATATATAAAAGAGGCGGTCGAATAAGCATAAAAGCAACGGGCCGCTGGTAAAAAGGTTAAAACGAGAGAGAAAAGGAGAAATGAATTATGTCAGGATTAATCGCAATCGGTGCAGCAGCAGCAGTTATCACAGGTGTCGGAGCAGGAATCGGAATCGGCCTTGCAACCTCTAAGGCTGTAGACGCTATCGCAAGACAGCCGGAGGCAGACGGCAAGATCACCAAGGCGCTTCTTCTTGGCTGTGCGCTGGCAGAGGCTACCGCAATTTACGGCTTTGTAATCGGCCTTCTGATCATTCTCTTCCTGAAATAATCAAAAATTCGGAAGCAGAGAAGGGCAGGTACTATGTTAAACATAAATTTTTGGAATATTGCCTTTACGGTCATCAACCTTCTGGTGCTGTATCTGTTCCTGAAACATTTCCTTATGAAGCCGTTGATGGAGATCATGGAAAAGCGGCAGGCACAGGTGGAAACAGATTTAAATGATGCCGCAAGTGAAAAGCAGGAGGCCATCCGGCTGAAAGAGCAGTATGAAGGCTCCCTGCGGGAAGCAGAGGATCAGGCCGGCCGGATTCTGGAAGATGCGAAGAAGATGGGCAGAACAGAATATGAAAAGATCCTGAGGCAGGCGGATGACGATGCGGCAAAGAAACTGGAGCAGGCTGACCGGATGATCGGTCTGGAGCGCGAAAAGACGTTAAGAGAGCTTCAGGGCCTGACGAAGGAGCTGGCTGCGACTGCGACTGAGAAGCTTTTGAAGGAAAACAGCGGCCAGGAAGCGGACCGGAAACGGTTTGCTGCATTTCTGGCAGATACGGGGGAAAAGTATGACTGAACAGGCAAGACTTTACGGCACCGTGTTGTATGAGCTGAAGCTTCCGGAGACTATGATCCGGACCTGTGAATGCATTCTGAGGGAAAATCCGCAGCTTGCGCAGGTTCTGGAAAGTCCGGTGATCCGGCAGAGCAGGAAGGAAACCATCATTGACCGGGTGTTTGAGAACCCGGACTTTTCCCGGATCATGCGGAATTTTCTAAAGAAAGTCTGTGAGGCCGGATGCATGGACCAGATGGAGAGTATGGTCCGGATCCGGGATGAAAAGAGCCGCGAGGCGGCAGGGATTCTTTCCGCGAAGCTTCGCTATGTGACAGAACCGGATGCGGCAGAAGTCAAGGCCATGAAGGAGCTTCTGTGCAAAACATACGGAAAGAACAGCGTGGAGCTGTCCATGCAGGAGGATCCGGAGCTGATCGGCGGTTTTGTGCTGCAGACCGGTGATGTGGAATATGACTACAGTCTGAGCGGACAGCTCAGACGGATGTTCGAAGGAAATAGATAGGAGACAGAAGATGAGTACAATCAGTTCTCAGGAGATCATCTCCATCATAAAGGGAGAGATTGCAGATTTTGACGCTCACGCAGGGGAAATCCGGGAAACCGGAACCGTCATCTGGGTGGGTGATGGCATTGCCATTGTCTATGGCATCGACCATGCCATGTACGGGGAAATCGTGATATTCGAGTGCGGCGTAAAAGGCATGGTACAGGATATCCGGAAAAATGAGATCGGCTGCATCCTGTTTGGAAAGGATACGGAGATCGTAGAGGGAAGCCGGGTGACCCGGACGAAGAAGAGGGCCGGTGTTCCGGTCGGAAACGCGTTTTTAGGGCGTGTGGTCAATGCCCTGGGCGAGCCGATCGACGGTCTGGGACCGGCGAAAGAGGAGGACTGGCTTCCGGTTGAGGCTGAGGCGCCCGGTATTGTAGACCGCAAATCCGTCAGCGAGCCGATGGAGACCGGTATTCTGGCGATTGATTCCATGTTCCCGATCGGACGCGGACAGCGAGAGCTGATCATCGGTGACCGTCAGACCGGTAAGACGTCCATTGCCGTAGACACCATGTTAAACCAGAAGGGCAAGGGCGTGATCTGCATCTATGTGGCCATTGGCCAGAAGGCTTCCACGATTGCCAAGCTGGTCAATACCTTAAAGACACACGATGCCATGGACTACACCATTGTAATGGCGTCTACTGCCAGTGATTCGGCACCGCTTCAGTATATTGCTCCGTATGCAGGTACGGCCATGGCGGAGTTTTTCATGCGTCAGGGCAGAGATGTGCTGATCGTCTATGATGATCTGTCCAAACATGCAGTTGCTTACCGTGCATTGTCTCTGCTGCTGGAGCGTTCTCCGGGACGTGAGGCATATCCGGGTGATGTGTTTTATCTGCACTCCAGACTGCTGGAGCGGTCCAGTCGCTTAAGCGATGCACTGGGCGGCGGTTCCATTACGGCGCTTCCGATCATTGAGACACAGGCGGGGGATGTATCTGCGTACATTCCGACCAATGTCATTTCCATCACGGATGGACAGATCTTTTTGGAAAGTGACCTGTTCTTCTCCGGTCAGCGTCCGGCAGTCAATGTAGGATTGTCTGTATCCCGTGTGGGCGGTGCGGCTCAGACTAAAGCTATGAAGAAGGCCAGCGGAAGTATCCGTATTGACCTGGCTCAGTACCGTGAGATGGAGGTCTTTACCCAGTTCAGTTCAGATCTGGATGAAACTACCAAGGAACAGCTGGCTTATGGAAAGCGTCTGATGGAGCTGCTCAGGCAGCCGCTCGGACGTCCGCTGTCTATGCAGGAGC
Organism: Clostridium sp. AM33-3; assembly: GCF_003480315.1. Taxonomy (GTDB): domain Bacteria; phylum Bacillota; class Clostridia; order Lachnospirales; family Lachnospiraceae; genus Brotaphodocola. The sequence goes on from NZ_QUIV01000004.1 coordinate 165,419, forward strand.
AGGTCATCACCCTCTGTGCGGCAACCCACCGCGTGATGCTGGATGTAGCTGTAGAACGAATCAAGGAGTTTCAGATGAGCATGCTGGAATGGTTTGCAAACCATCATCCGGAGGTCGGGAAAGAGCTGGAAGAGAAAAAGGCTTTGAGTGATGAGCTTGCAGGGCAAATCACTGCAGCTGCGAAAGAGTTCAAGGAGGCAGTATGGCAAACGCAAGAGAGATCCAGAGCCGAATAAAGAGTATTCAGGATACCAGGAAGATCACCAGTGCCATGTATCTGATTTCTTCCACCAAAATGAAGAAGAGCAAAAAGCTTCTGTCAGATACGGAGCCGTACTTTTACACACTTCAGAGCCTGATCCACAGGATCCTGCGTCATATGCCGGATACCCGGCATGCGTATTTTGACACGCGGGAGACAATTCCGAAGGAAAAGCGGGTGCGCGGTCTTCTGGTCATAACCGGAGATAAGGGCCTGGCCGGTTCTTATAACCATAATGTGTTAAAGCAGGCTCAGGAATGGATGGAAGCCGGGAAAAACAACCGCCTGTATGTGGTGGGTGAGCTTGGACGTGCTTATTTTGAATCCAGGCAGCTGCCGATTGAGGAGCAGTTTCATTATACGGTCCAGAATCCGACCATGCACCGGGCACGCTGTATCGCGTCCACACTGATTGAGGATTTCATGGAAGGCCGGGTTGATGAGGTCTGGATTCTGTATACCCAGATGATCAACAGTATGAAAACGGAGACCAGAATGGAACAGCTTCTTCCGTTAAAAAGAGAGAATTTCAGCGGCATTTCCATTCCGGCAGACATTCATCAGGAGGAAATCCGCATGGTACCTTCACCGGAGGCAATTATGGATCATGTGGTACCGAACTATGTGACAGGTTTTATATTCGGTGCGCTGGTGGAGTCCTTCTGCAGCGAACAGAATGAACGAATGATGGCAATGCAGTCCGCAAGCGACAATGCTGCGGCCCTGCTTTCAGAGCTGTCTATGGAATATAACCGTCTGCGCCAGGCGGCCATTACCCAGGAGATTACCGAGGTAGTGGGAGGTGCCAGGGCACAGAGAAAGAAAAAGAGATAACAGGATAAGATAAGGAGAAAGTCATGAGCAAGGGAAAGATCATACAGGTCATGGGGCCTGTGGTAGATGTGGCCTTTGAAGATGGAAACCTTCCGCATATTCAGGATGCGCTGGTCGTAGAGAATCAGGGAAAGCGCTGCGTGATGGAGGTAGCCCAGCACATCGGCGGAGATGTGGTCCGGTGTGTGATGCTTTCCGCCAGCGAGGGACTTCACCGTGATATGGAAGTGGAGGCTACCGGAAGTGGTATTCAGGTACCGGTGGGAGAGAAAACACTGGGAAGACTGTTTAACGTATTAGGCGAGACCATTGATGGAGGTGAAAGCCTGGAAGGAGAACAGAAATGGGTGATCCACCGGGATCCGCCTTCTTTTGAGGACCAGAGTCCGGTGGCGGAGATGCTGGAGACCGGCATCAAGGTCATTGATCTTCTGGCACCCTACGCCAAGGGCGGTAAGATTGGTCTGTTTGGCGGTGCCGGTGTCGGAAAGACGGTGCTGATTCAGGAGCTGATCACCAACATTGCAACGGAGCATGGCGGTTATTCCATTTTCACTGGTGTCGGTGAGCGTTCCCGTGAAGGAAACGATCTGTGGACGGAGATGGGAGAATCTGGCGTATTAAAAAAGACCGCGCTGGTATTCGGTCAGATGAATGAGTCCCCGGGTGCCAGAATGAGGGTAGCTGAGACCGGACTTACCATGGCAGAGTATTTCCGTGATGTGGAGCACCAGAATGTACTGCTGTTCATTGATAACATTTTCCGTTTTATCCAGGCCGGTTCCGAGGTATCGGCACTGCTTGGACGTATGCCGTCCGCAGTAGGATACCAGCCGACACTGGCTACTGATCTGGGCGAATTGCAGGAGCGGATCGCTTCCACGAAAAATGGTTCCGTTACTTCCGTCCAGGCCGTATATGTACCGGCCGATGATCTGACGGATCCGGCTCCGGCAACGACCTTTGCGCATCTGGATGCCACCACGGTACTCTCCCGAAAGATTGTGGAGCAGGGTATCTATCCGGCCGTGGATCCGCTGGAATCTTCTTCCCGTATCCTGGAGGAGGATGTTGTAGGAAAAGAGCATTATCAGGTAGCAAACCAGGTCAAGGAGATGCTTCAGAAATACAAAGAGCTGCAGGATATCATCGCAATTCTGGGTATGGAGGAGCTCTCGGATGAGGATAAGCTGACAGTAAGCCGTGCCAGAAAAATTCAGAGATTCTTATCCCAGCCCTTCCATGTGGCTGAGAACTTTACCGGCATTCCGGGCAAATATGTGCCGGTAAAAGAAACAGTCCGCGGCTTTAAGGCCATCATTGCCGGAGAGATGGATGCCTATCCGGAAGCAGCCTTTTTCAATGTCGGAACCATCGACGAGGTTGTGGAGAAGGCGCATATGATGGCGAAGAACGCAGAAAAGGGATGAGATGAAATTCCAAAACAGAAATCAGAACAGAAACCGTCAGGAAAAATCCTGGCGGTTCAAAGCAGAAGGGAGCAAAAGCCATGTCGACATTCTGGCTTAAGGTCATAGCCAGTGACCACGTATTTTATGATGGCAGCTGTGAGGTACTGGTGGTGCCGGCCCATGATGGAGAAGTAGGCATCCTGCCGCACCGGGAAGCCATGATTCTGGCTTCACAGGAGGGCGAGCTTAAGTTTCGTATTCCAGGGGAAACAGACTGGCACCGGGCAGTAGTCGGACTTGGCATTGTCCAGGTGGCCAACAACCGTGTGACCGTTGTGGTGGATACGGCAGAGCGCCCCGAGGACATCGATCAGGTGCGGGCGCGCCAGGCTCTGGAGCGGGCAAAGGAACAGCTCCGTCAGAAGCAGAGCATCCGGGAGTACCATATGTCCAGGGCCTCCATGGCGAGAGCCCTGAGCAGATTAAAAGCGAGCCAGCAGAAGGGCAGCTATTATAATGGGCTGTAAAATGCTGCTGTTCCCAGATTATTTCTGGCACATAAGAAAATTACAGAAATCCGTGATAACGGGATTGTTCCGCCCTTTTTCAGAGCGGGTCAGCGTGATCTGGCGGCGGCAGACGCGGTCTTCAATATGAAGCAGCCGGACCGGAAACTGTTCCGGGGAGTCTGCCAGCTTTTCCGGGATGGTACCCCAGGAGTGCTGGGGCCAGAACCCGATTCCCATGCCGGCCGCGATCAGGTTGCGTACCGATTCCGTGGTGTCACTTTCAAATACAATATGAGGAGAAAATCCCTCCTCTTCAAAATAGCTGTTGGTAATCTGCCTGATAGGGCGGGAACCGGCAAGGCAGATATAATCCGCGTCTCTGGTCTCAGAGAGGCGGATTGTTGTTTTCTGACCAAAATCTGAATGAGTTGGAACGGCAAGGTAGAGCTCCTCCTCCAGCATGACCATGACATCGTCCGCAAAGTCATTGTGGGCACTGTGCTCTGAAACAGTATCAGCCCTCCGTGCAGATACGCAAAGATCAAAGTTATCATCCTGATCCGGATTCTGATAGAGCTGGAAGCTTACCTCTGGATGAAGGCTGCGGTAGGCAATGATGCGGCTGGTGATCAGGGAAGAAGCAGACAGCAGGCGCAGATGGATGGTGTGGTTCATCTGGTATTTGCCCTTTTGAAGTTCCTCCGGGATCAGGTCCAGACTGTGTAAGATGGGGATGAGCCGCTGCTGGAGAAAACGGCCTTCTTCGTTTAATTCAATGCTCCGGTTCTGACGTGTGAAAAGCGGAACCCCAAGCTCTGCCTCCAGCCGGTGGATTGACTGGGAAAGAGCCGGCTGCGCGATACGCAGATGTTCGGCGGCTTTTGTGATATGCTGATACTGGGCCGCCACCAGAAAGTATCGTAATTGCAGTAATTCCATGATGTTGCTCCTTTTTGTTTACAATTAACGGTTATATAATGAAATTATTATATCGGATAAAGGCAAAATGTCAAATGAAACAGAGCGCATAGTATGGTATGATGTAAGTAAATAGTAACCAGGAGATGGAGGGATACAAATGATCACAGATTTGACAAAGGAACATCCGGATAAGATTCTCTGGCGTTTTTTGCTGCCGCTGATGATCAGTGTGATCTTCCAGCAGTTCTATAATATCGCGGACAGCATGATCGCGGGAAAATTTGCGGGGGAATCGGCATTGGGGGCGGTGGGAGCATCCTACCCGATTACGATCATCTATATGGCCTTTGCGGTGGGCATGAATCTGGGGGCTTCGGTGGTGATTTCCAGATTGTTCGGAGCCGGAGATAAGGCAGGACTCAGGCGTGCGGTATCGACTGCATTTATTTCCGTGCTTGTACTGAGTGTGCTACTCAGTGTATTTGGATATTTCTGCAGCGGAGCCATGATGTGCTGGATCCATACACCGGAAGACATTATGGCAGACGGTGTTCTGTATCTGAAGATTTATGTGTACGGTCTGAGCTTTCTGCTGTTTTACAATGTGTGCACCGGCATATTTACCGCACTTGGTGATTCGAAAACGCCGCTGTATTTTCTGATCGGTTCTTCTCTGGGAAATATTTTTCTGGATTATCTGTTTGTGGCACAGTTTCAGTGGGGCGTAGCCGGTGTGGCATGGGCCACTTTCCTGGCGCAGGGCGTATCGGCTGTGCTGGCATTTTTGACGCTGTGGCGCAGGCTTGCAGCATATACCAGGGAACTGGAGAGACAACCGCTGTTTGACAGAAGTCTGCTCTGGTGGATCATTGCTATTGCAGTGCCGAGCATTATGCAGCAGAGTGTGTTAAGCGTAGGAAATCTGTTTGTGCAGGAAATCGTGAACAGCTATGGATCCGCTGTGGTAGCCGGGTACTCCGGAGCTATCAAGTTAAATACCTTTGCCATCAACACCTTCATGACGCTTGGCTCCTGCCTTTCCAGCTACACGGCGCAGAATCTGGGCGCAGGAAAACCGGCACGTCTGTCCCTGGGCTTTCGAACCGGGATAAAGCTGGCGGAATTTGCAGCGCTGCCTTTCGTGATCCTGTGTTTTGTGTTCAGCCGGGGAATGATGGGATTGTTCCTGAATGCGGAGAGTGAAGAGGCAATCCATGCCGGAATGTCATTTTTGCGGATCGTATCGCCGCTGTATTTTATGATTTCCATAAAGCTGATGACAGATGGTATTATCCGCGGCTCCGGGGCCATGGCCTATTTTGTAGCGGCAACGGTTCCGGACCTGATTTTGCGGATCGGGTTTGCGCATTTGCTGACACCAAAGTTTGGAAGTACCGGAATCTGGATGGCATGGCCGTTTGGATGGTTCGCGGCAACAGCCCTGACGATTCTGTTTTACCGGAAGGTGATAGAAAATTGCAATTATTTTCCTTCAGGTATTTCTGTGTAAGGGTATTTCCGGAAAATGCTTGCAGCGCCCATGCAAACATGATATGTTATAGACAAAGCAGAAATATTCTTTTAAACCGCATTGGTATGGTATATTTGGTTACAGCCTGCGGTTCTCTCATTTCTATGGCGAG
>NZ_QUIV01000004.1:171009-171331 GCF_003480315.1 Clostridium sp. AM33-3
ATGGTATATTTGGTTACAGCCTGCGGTTCTCTCATTTCTATGGCGAGGCCATTCTGAATTATCTACTGGAATTTTTCTTTGCTTGAACACCCAACTATCAACACAAAGGAATTCCAGAATGGTAAAGAAAAGCAGAATGGAATTCCGGCATAAGGAAGGAGAAGCCTATGGCAAAAAACACACTGACCACTGCATTTTATCAGACCGAGAAGACTCTGAAACACCCCATTCCGGTTCGCGCCTATAAAGACCGGATCTTTCGCATGATCTTTAAGGAAAAGCGGGCGCTTCTGGCACTTTATAATGCAATGAATGACACCGC
>NZ_QUIV01000040.1 GCF_003480315.1 Clostridium sp. AM33-3
GGTTTTAAACACTGTTCAATCTTTCATTTTCAAGGTTCATGTTGTTGCTGTTCTCAGCGTCAACGTTCAATATTCTATCACATTGCTTTCGCTTTGTCAACAACTTTTTTAAATTTCTTTTTGAATCTTTTCAGATTCGTTTTGCTGTTTTCAGCAGCGTGTTATATCTTACCAGATGTTCACGCGTTTGTCAACAACTTTTTTAATTTCTTTTCAGACCTTTTGTCTTAAAGAGAAAAAAAGAATCATCTGGAATTGAGCGGAGAAAGAGGGATTTGAACCCTCGCGCCGGTTGCCCGACCTACACCCTTAGCAGGGGCGCCTCTTCGGCCTCTTGAGTATTTCTCCGAATTCATGATTCCATATGATTTTGCGCTGTCCACTTGCATTTTCAGACGCATAGCCTATTATATAGTATGAGTATTACTTTGTCAACCACATTTTTAAACTTTTTTTTCATATTCCCGAATTGCGGTTTCATAAAGGTTATTCCCTTCTGAATCGATCACAACGATCACAGGAAAATCCGTGACCTGAAGCTTACGGATTGCCTCTGTACCAAGATCATCGTAGGCAACAACCTCTGATGAGAGGATGCGCTTGGAAAGCAGTGCGCCTGCTCCTCCTACTGCCGCAAAGTACACACAGCCGTTTCTGACTACTGCATCAATGACTGCCTGACTGCGTTTTCCTTTTCCAATCATGGCACCAAGACCAAGATCGATCAGATTTGGGGCATACTTATCTATGCGGCTGGCAGTAGTCGGACCTGCAGAACCGATTGGTCTTCCTTCCCTTGCCGGAGATGGTTCCATATAATAGATGACATTACGATCCGGTCCATCTCGATTGGAAGCTTAATGAACACCACTGCCATGCCGGTGTCCTGGCAGATTGGAATCATATCATCTCCGGCAATCTGCAGGTTTTCCTGCAGCTGGGTCAATATCTGTTTTCCGAGAGGAGATTCCTCTTCGTCCACCGCTTTCTTCATGCGTGCTGCCATATCGTCCGAAAGAAAATGATTTGCCTCAATACAAAGCATGAAAAAGGACATGACACCAGCTGCAAAAATACAGCCGGCAGCATGTCCTCTTCATTGTTTTTATGAATTACTGCTTATTTTGTTCTCCGTTTTCTTTCTGATGCTCCTCAGAAAGCTCCAGCTCCTCAATACCATCTCCCTCGGACTTTTCTCCATCATCGCGTACCTTTGCAATGCTTGCCACGCGGATATCGGAATCCTGGTCAATGTTCATCAGCTTCACACCGGAGGTATTTCTGCCAATGACAGAGATATCTTCTACGGAAATCCGGATCACAACGCCCTCATTGGTGATCATCATAATATCATGGTCGTCGTGTACGAGTTTTGCTCCTACAATATCTCCGGTCTTCTCGGTGATCTTATAACAGAGCACGCCTTTACCGCCGCGATTCTGGGCGGTGAACTCCTCAATCGGGGTGCGCTTGCCCATGCCATTCTCGGATACGATCAGAAGCTTCTCACCCTGGGTATCCATCTGCATGCCGACTACTTCATCCCCTTCATTTAACTTCATTCCGATCACGCCCATAGAAACACGTCCTGTCACACGTACATCTGTCTCATGGAACCGGATGCACTGCCCCTTCTTCGTGATCAGGAAAATATCCTTGGTATTGTCGGTTGCTTTTACTTCGATCAGCTCATCCTGTTCCTTCAGGACAATAGCCTGCAGGCCGTTCTTGCGGACGTTCTCATACTCCTTCACCGGAGTTTTCTTCACCATACCACCACGTGTAGCCATGAACAGATAGTCAGTCTCATGGTATTCCTTCACCGGAATGATCGCCGTGATCTTCTCCTCCGGCTGCAGCTGCAGGAGATTGATGATGGCGGTTCCGCGGGCTGTACGGCTGCCCTCCGGGATCGCATAAGCCTTCAGGCGGTATACACGGCCCTTGTTAGTAAAGAACATAATGTAATTGTGGGTCTTGGTCAACAGCAGATCCTCAATATAATCCTCATCGATGGTCTGCATGCCCTTGATTCCCTTACCGCCTCGGTTCTGGTTTTTAAAATTGTCCACGCTCATACGTTTGATATAGCCAAGCTTGGTCATAGCCACAATCGTATTCTCATTCGGGATCAGATCTTCCATGGACATGTCGAACTCATCAAAACCAATGGCGGTCTTACGGTCATCACCATATTTATCAGAAATGATCAGAATCTCTTCGCGGATCACACCCAGCAGCTTTTTCTCATCTGCAAGGATCGCTTTTAACTCCTCGATCTTTGCCATTAACTCTTTGTATTCATTCTCCAACTTCTCACGTTCCAGACCGGTCAGAGCACGCAGACGCATATCTACGATTGCCTGGGACTGGGCATCGCTTAAGCCAAAGCGCTCCATCAACTGCTGCTTTGCAATCTGAACGTTCTCTGAACCGCGGATGATGCGGATAACCTCATCAATATGATCTAGCGCAATCAGCAAGCCCTGTAAAATATGAGCGCGCTCCTCTGCTTTGTTTAAATCATATCTGGTCCGGCGGGTCACTACATCTTCCTGATGCTTTAAGTAGTAATTCAGCATCTCCAGAAGATTTAAGACCTTCGGCTCATTATTCACCAGTGCCAGCATGATAACACCAAAGGTGTCCTGAAGCTGGGTGTGCTTTAATAACTGGTTTAAGATGACATTGGCATTCACATCACGGCGCAGCTCAATGACAATGCGCATCCCCTGGCGGTCAGACTCGTCACGCAGATCGGTGATTCCGTCCACTCTTTTCTCTTTTACCAGCTCTGCGATCTTCTCGATCAGCCTTGCTTTATTTACCAGATACGGAAGCTCAGTTACCACAATGCGGCTCTTGCCATTTGGCAGGGTCTCAATGTCAGATACCGCACGTACACGGATCTTGCCGCGGCCGGTGCGGTATGCTTCCTCAATACCGGCTTTGCCAAGAATGGTAGCACCGGTCGGGAAATCCGGTCCTTTTACGATTTCCAGAATCTCTTCCAGAGTAGTATCGCGGTCTTCCTCAATGCGGTTATCAATCAGCTTGACTACAGCACCAATAACCTCCCGCAGATTGTGCGGCGGAATATTGGTGGCCATGCCGACTGCAATACCGGTGGTACCGTTTACCAGAAGATTCGGGTATCTGGACGGAAGAACAACCGGTTCTTTCTCAGTCTCATCAAAGTTCGGTACAAAGTCTACGGTATCTTTTCCGATATCCGCCAGCATCTCCATGGATATCTTGCTTAAGCGTGCCTCAGTATATCGCATGGCTGCAGCACCGTCACCGTCCACGGAACCAAAGTTTCCATGACCATCTACCAGCGGGTAACGGGTAGACCACTCCTGCGCCATATTTACAAGAGCTCCATAGATAGAGCTGTCACCATGCGGATGATATTTACCCATGGTATCGCCGACGATACGTGCGCATTTTCTGTGAGGCTTATCCGGTCCGTTGTTCAGCTCGATCATGGAGTAAAGCACTCGGCGCTGTACCGGCTTTAAACCATCCCGCACATCCGGCAGGGCCCGGGCAGCGATAACGCTCATGGCATAATCGATATAAGACTTCTCCATGGTGGATTTTAAGTCTATATCATGAACTTTATCAAAAATATTTGGTTCCATATTGTTCTCCTTGTTGTCTCATTCCATCAGAAACCGCATGCTAAGCAGCTTCCCTGCAGCATTCCTGTAATGTTCCGATCAGACAGATCAGATATCCAGGTTCTGTACATATTTGGCGTTAGCCTCGATAAATTCACGGCGCGGCTCAACCTGATCTCCCATCAGAGTGGTGAAAGTCAGATCCAGCTCGGATGCCACATCGTCATCCATGTTCACGCGCAGAAGAATACGGCGCTCCGGATCCATGGTGGTCTCCCAGAGCTGCTCTGCGTCCATCTCACCAAGACCTTTGTATCGCTGAATCTTATTGTTATTGTCACGGCCGACTTCCTTGATGATCTGAGCCAGTTCTTCATCGCTGTAGGCATACCAGATCTTCTTGTTCTTCTCCAGCTTGTATAACGGCGGCTGTGCCAGGTATACATGTCCCTGCTTTATCAGTTCCGGCATAAAGCGGTATAAGAAGGTCAGCATCAGCGTGCTGATATGTGCACCATCCACGTCCGCATCGGTCATGATGATGATCTTGTGGTAGCGCAGCTTGGAAATATCAAAATCATCGTGGATTCCGGTACCGAACGCAGTAATCATAGCTTTGATCTCTGCATTGGCATAAATTTTGTCCAGTCTGGCCTTCTCTACGTTTAAGATCTTACCGCGAAGCGGCAGGATTGCCTGGGTATCCCGGGAGCGGGCCGTCTTTGCAGAACCGCCTGCAGAATCTCCCTCTACGATGAAAATCTCACATTTTTCCGGATCTTTATTAGAACAGTCTGCCAGTTTTCCCGGAAGTGCCATGCCCTCTAAAGCAGTTTTTCTTCTGGTTAAATCGCGGGCCTTTCTTGCTGCCGCGCGGGCACGCTGTGCCAGAACAGATTTCTCGCAGATGGTCTTGGCTGCTGCCGGATTCTGCTCCAGGAAGTAGGTAAGCTGCTCGCTGACGATGCTGTTTACCGCCCCCATTGCCTCACTGTTGCCAAGCTTCTGCTTGGTCTGCCCTTCAAACTGCGGCTCCTCGATTTTGATGCTGACAATCGCAGTCAAGCCCTCTCGGATATCCTCACCGCTTAAGTTCGGCTCACTGTCCTTTAACAGCTTGTTTTTGCGGGCATAGTCATTGATGGTCTTAGTCAGGGCATTTTTCAGTCCTGCCAGATGAGTACCACCCTCCGGCGTGTTTACATTATTGACGAAGGTATAAATATTTTCCGTATAAGAATCATTGTGCTGCATGGCAACCTCAACGAACACACCATCGCGGGTTCCCTCACAATAAATGACATTGTTGTAAAGAGCTGCCTTGCCCTTGTTTAAGTAGGTGACAAACTCCTGAATACCGCCCTCATAGTGGAATACCTTTTCTTTTTTCTCCTCGCGCTCATCCTTCAGGGTGATCTTTAAAGCCTTGGTTAAGAACGCAGTCTCCTGGAGACGGATACGAAGTATTTCAAAATCATAGACCGTTTCCTCAAAGATCTCCGGATCCGGCAGAAAATGAACCTCGGTACCATGCTTGTCTGCAGGGCACTCACCAATGACCTTTAACGGGTACATAACCTTGCCCCGTTCATAACGCTGCTGATAAATCTTGCCATCCTGATAAACGCGGACCTCCAGCCAGGTAGAAAGAGCATTTACAACAGAAGCTCCCACGCCGTGCAGACCGCCGGATACCTTGTATCCCCCACCACCAAACTTACCACCGGCATGCAGGATGGTAAATACAACCTCTACCGCTGGAATACCAGCTTTCTTCTGAATGCCGACCGGAATGCCGCGTCCGTCATCCAGTACCGTGATGGAATTGTCCTCATTAATGGTGACGTCAATCCGGTCACAGTAGCCAGCCAGTGCTTCATCTACCGCATTATCTACAATCTCATAAACCAGGTGATGCAGGCCCCTGGACGAAGTGCTGCCAATGTACATACCAGGTCTCTTCCGGACTGCTTCCAGCCCTTCCAGAATCTGAATCTGGTCTGCTCCGTATTCTGCACTCATGTTATTTCCTCCTAGTCAAAAAATATATCGTCAGTTTTCGCCGGTCACCGTTCCGTTTACAACGTGAAACAGCTTATCCATCTGAAAACGGTTGTTTACAAAATCTTCCAGCCCCGTACAGGTGATCATGGTCTGGATATGGTCAATGGCGGACAGAAGATGGTTCTGCCGCTCCCCGTCCAGCTCCGAAAGCACATCATCCAGAAGCAGGATCGGATAATCGCGCACCAGTTTTTTAACCAGTTCAATCTCTGCAAGCTTTAAGGAAAGAGCTGCGGTACGCTGCTGTCCCTGGGAACCAAATCTTCGGATGTCAATATCCCCGATATAAAATCCGATGTCATCCCGGTGTGGGCCAATAAGGGTGGTTTTCTGTTTCACATCCTGGCTGCGGCTTCTCGCAAGCCCTGCCTCCAGTTCCTCTGCCCCGGAATTGGGATCATACACAATCTTTAAAGTTTCTTTTCCACCGGACAGTTTCCGGTGGATCTCACAGATCATCTCATTGAGCTGTCCGATAAATTCTTCCCGGAACCGGATTACCTCTTTTCCGTACTGTACCAGCTGCATATCCCACACATCCAGTGTTTCCTCGTATTCCGGATGGAAGAACAGCTCTTTGAGAAGCTTGTTGCGCTGCAGCAGGACCCGGTTGTAGGACACCAGGGAATGAACATACAGCTTGTTTAACTGGCAAAGTTCCAGATCAATGAATTTACGTCGCTCTGCCGGACCGTTTTTAATGAGATTTAAGTCCTCCGGCGAAAAGAATACCACATTTACAATACCAAACAGCTCACTGGCCCTGCGGATCGGAATTCCGTTAATGGCCACGCCCTTGGCTTTATTTTTCTTCAAATGCATGTCAATGCGGTACGGAACATCGCGCTTGCGCACAGTCAGCTTGATGTGGGATTCATCGTTCTGGAAACGGATCATCTCCCTGTCTTTGCTGCCGCGATGAGACTTGGTCGTGCAGCAGACATAGACAGCCTCCAGAATGTTCGTCTTTCCCTGGGCATTATTCCCGTAAAGAATATTGGTCCCCGGGGAAAATTCCATATGTAGTTTGTCGTAATTCCGGTAATTCTGAAGCTCAATGGACTCTATGATCATAATGTAATCCGGATAGTCTCTCCCTGGAAGGTTACTTCATCACCATCACGAAGTTTTTTGCCCCGCTGATACTCTACATTGCCGTTTACCTTAACCAGCCCGTCCTCAATCGCATACTTGGCATCTACGCCGGATTCACATAAACCGGCTGCCTTTAATGCCTGACCCAGTTTAATATACTCGTCTCTTAATTTAATGGTTTCCATAATTTTCCTTTCTAAACGCCGTATTATGCCTCGTTGATAAAGTTTACAGGCAGAATCAGATAGATATAGCTTCCCTCTTCATCCTTGATAAAGCACGGGGACTTCGGATTCATCATGTAAAGCTCCACATCCTCATCGTCGATGACACGCAGCGCATCCAGTAAAAATTTCGGGTTGAAAGCAATCATGATGTCCTTGCCGGATTTGTGAGCCGGCACATTGGCATTCATGGAACCAAACGCAGACTTCACCCTCATGTTCACATTGCTGTCTTCCACATTCATGATGATCGGCTTGCGGTCACTGTCGCGGATCAGGATCATGGCACGGTCAATATTGTCCATGAAGTCACGCTTGTTTAACTTTACGCGGGTCTCATAATCACTGGAAAGCATATGGTCGATTTTAAAATACTCACCATCGATCAGGCGGGAAACCACAACCGTATCATCGAATTCAAATAGAATGTGATTTTTGCTGAAATAAATAAGGACTTCTTTCTCGTTGTCTCCAGTCAGGATCTTACTGATCTCGGAGAGGGTTTTGCCCGGTACTATAACCTTATGGTTATCGTAGTGTTCCTTGAGCTGGATGTTGCGGATGGAGATCCGGTGTCCGTCCAGGGAAACCACCTTGAGAAAATCATCTTTTACTTCCAGAAGTTCGCCCGCCATCATCTTATTGCTGTCATTCGGGGATATGGAAAAAATAGTCTGACGAATTGCTTCTTTCAAGGTAAACTGTGTCAGACTGATGTGCTGGTCCCGTTCGATGTAAGGAAGATAAGAAAATTCCTCACCATCGCGGCCCTGGATATTGAATACTGCATTTTCGCATTCGATCACAGTATTGAAACGATTGTCAGACGTAATGGTGACCGGAGTATCTCCATCTGGCAATTTTCTAATAATTTCATAAAAAAGCTTTGCTTCCAGCGCAATTTTGCCTCGTTCCAGGATAGAACCTTCTACTTTTGTCTCAATTCCCAGTTCCATATCATTTCCGGTCAGCTTGATCTCGCCTGCATCGGCATCAATGAGAATACATTCGAGGATTGACATGGTCGTTCTGGAAGGAATCGCTTTGGATACAATATTAATTCCATTTAAGAGAGCATCTTTCTTGAATTCGAGCTTCATGTTGATAACTTCCTTTCTGTCGGTTCAGAGTCTTTTTAAATATATATAAAATAAAATTCCGTCGTAATCGTAGTAGGGGATGTGGATTTGTGTAAAAGTCCGTCCAGTCCATAAAATATAAGGATTTCGTGGCGTGAATAAGGATGTTGAAAACCCCATGAAATCTTCTGGATGAACATGAGGTTATCCACATGTGAAAAATGGAGGTAAATTGTCCTGAAAATCATCCACAGTCTGCCCACAGAAAATCCACTGCTTTTCCACAGAAAAATGTGAATAAGTGAGGAGGCAGGCGAATCCATGTTTTATGTCAACCAAATGCTATTGCGGACTGATTTTTTTCTTCAGGATATCAATGGTATTCTGGAGTGATGGATTTTTTTCCAAATCTGCACTGATAGTCTTGATACCATGCAGGATGGTAGTGTGATCGCGTCCGCCCAGTGCTTTGCCGATATTCTGCAGGCCGGTTTCGGTCATGGTGCGGCACAGATACATGACAATCTGGCGCGGGTAAACGATTTCCTTGCTGCGCTTGGCTGACATGATGTCTAATGGGGTCAGGTTAAAATGATCGGCAACGATCTGGATGATGAATTCCGGGGTAACTTCCTGTTTGTCGCCCGGAGCAATGATGTCTTTCAGTGCTTTTTCAGCCAGTTCAATGTCAATTTCACGGTTTTTCTCCAGCTTGGAAAGGGCAACGATCTTGGTGAGTGCGCCCTCCAGCTCACGGATATTGGACTTGATGTTGGTGGCAATGTACTTGATTACTTCGTTATCTATATTGTAACCTTCCATTTCCTCTTTTTTGCGGAGGATGGCCATTCGGGTTTCGTAGTCCGGGGACTGGATATCTACGGTCAGACCCCATTCGAAACGGGAGCGCAGCCGTTCTTCCAGTGTTTCAATCTCTTTTGGCGGTTTATCGGACGAAATGATGATCTGTTTTTTGGCTTCGTGAAGTGCATTGAAGGTGTGGAAAAATTCTTCCTGGGTACTTTCCTTGCCGATGATGAACTGGATATCATCGATTAGAAGCACATCGTTATTGCGGTATTTCTCACGGAATTCCGTGGTGGAAATGTTGTTTTTATTACGGATCGCATCAATCAGCTCGTTGGTAAACTTCTCAGAAGTTACGTAAAGGATCTTGGCCTTTGGGTTATTCTTGAGGATGAAGTTTGCAATGGAGTGCATCAGATGTGTTTTTCCCAGACCTACGCCTCCGTAAATAAAAAGAGGGTTATAAATTTCCCCCGGAGACTCGGCAACGGCCAGGGATGCAGCGTGTGCCAGGTTGTTATTTGCGCCGACCACGAAGGTATCGAAGGTGTACTTCGGATTTAAATTGGCATTCTGCAAGGTGGCCGGACTGACTGCAGAGGCTGTGTTTTGGATGAGCTGGTTTGCTGCAGCCGGCTCAGGAACAATGTCTTCTTCTACAAGGAACTGGACGGAGTCGCATTTGATGCCGGTAACTTCCGCAATGGATACCATGAGCATGGTGCTGTATTTCTTCTTAATATATCCGAGAAAATTGGCATCCGGAACAATGATCTTTACGATATTTCCCGGCTGTTCCAGGGCATAAACTTCCAGAGGAAGAAGCCAGGTGTCAAAGGAGACATCGGAGATGTCATATTCTTCTTTTAAATAGTTCAGTATATCATTCCATTTTTCTTTCAGTGTTTCTAACATTCTTTCAGTCTCCTGTATTTCATCAATCTATAGGAACGGATCCGTATCTTTCCAGTCACAGTCTATCCACAGTTTATGTGGAAAAAATGAGGCTGTTTGTGGATACGCAAAAGTATCCAATCTAGAAACATTGTATACCATAAACCGCTGATTTTCAATGAAAACCGAAAAATCTTAGCTGTTTTGTGAAAATTATCAACAGACTTATCCACAACTTGTGGATAACTTATTCACAATATCAACACCTGGTATGTGGGCAGGGTTTCGCGGTTCCTGTTTTTTTGTGGATTTTCCGAGGATTCTTTTTTAAGAAAAGGCTTGACGAACCCGCATGAATTCTATATAATTGAGAAGATGTTTAATTAAAATAGTCGTAATGTGTTCAATCAAATAAGCGATGTAAAGAAGGAGGTGCCGCAACATGAAGATGACTTTCCAGCCGAAGAACAGACAGAGATCCAAAGTTCATGGCTTCAGAGCTAGAATGAGTACTCCAGGTGGAAGAAAAGTATTAGCTGCAAGAAGAGCAAAAGGAAGAGCGAAATTATCCGCTTAATGAATCAAGGTCACAAGAAATTGTGGCCTTTTGTATTATAATAAGATGGTAATAAGAGATGAAACGATTTCCGAGCATTAAGAAAAATTCAGATTTCCAGGCAATTTACCGGACTGCGAAATCCTATGCCAACCGACAGTTGGTTATGTATGTAAGAAAGACTGAGAACACCCAGTCCCGGATTGGTATCTCAGTCAGCAAGAAAGTTGGAAACAGCGTGGTGAGACATCACCTGGCCCGGCTGGTGAGGGAGAGTTTCCGGCTGAACAGGGACACATTGGAGGAAGGATTAGACATCATCGTGGTAGCGCGCGCTGCCGCAAAAGACTCAGATTATAAGACGATTGAGCGTGCATTTATGCACCTGTGCGGACTGCATAACATTAAAAAAGAATCGAAGTGAGACTATGATTAACAGAATTGCAGGTTTGATCAAAAAGCTTCTTATATTAATGATACGCGGATATCAGATTTTTTTATCCCCGTTAAAAGTAAGAACTCACTGTATTTACACGCCTACGTGCTCCCAATACGCCATTGAGGCACTTACCAGGTACGGCGTGGTGAAAGGTTTATGGTTGTCTGTGAAGAGGATACTCCGGTGTCATCCATGGGCAGAAGGCGGTTATGATCCAGTTCCGTAACACATGAGGAGGTAGCACATTGGATTACTTAGTATTAACGAAGGTTCATGGGGCGATTCTGGGTCCGATTTCTCAGATTCTGGGATGGATCCTGAATGTACTGGTTACGTTCACCAATTCTTTTGGTGTGCTTAACATCGGTTTATCAATTATTTTATTTACCCTGGTTGTGAAATTACTGATGTTCCCTATGACGATCAAGCAGCAGAAGGCGTCCAAGCTGATGGCTGTCATGCAGCCTGAGCTTCAGGCCATTCAGGCAAAGTACAAGGGCAAAAAAGACAATGACTCCATGATGAAGATGAACGTGGAGACGAAAGCTGTCTATGAAAAATACGGCACATCCATGACTGGAGGATGTCTCCAGCTTGTGATCCAGATGCCGATCCTGTTTGCACTGTACCGCGTGATCTATTGTATCCCGGCTTACGTGATGCCGGTAAAGGAACATTTTTTGAATGTGGTTTATGCACTGACCGGAGCTTCTTCCGCGTCTGCCCTGAGTGAGGGCGCTGCAGCAAATCTGCTTCAGTTTGCAACTGACCACAATATTGCGTTAACAGGCATTAACCCGGTCGGAGACTTAACCGGTGTAACAGGTGAAGCTCTGGCCAATAAGATGGTTGATATTCTCTATAAGCTGAATCCTGCCCAGTGGAGTGACCTGGCACAGGCATTCCCAAATGCGGCAGATGTGATTTCCGGCAATGCAGCAACCATTGAGAAAATGAACACGTTTCTTGGCATCAATCTGGCATCCAACCCGTTTAACGGAAGCTTTGTGCCGAACCTGGCATGGCTGATCCCGATTCTGGCAGGCCTGACCCAGTATGCCAGCACAAAGCTGATGATGGCAACTCAGCCGAAAAAGAATAATGAGGAAGATATGAGCTCTCAGATGATGCAGAGCATGAACGTTACCATGCCGCTGATGTCTGTATTTTTCTGCTTTACCTTCCCGGCAGCAATCGGTATCTACTGGGTAGCCAGCAGTACCTTCCAGTTACTGCAGCAGCTTGTTGTAAATTCTTACCTGGATAAGGTAGATATGGATGAGCTGATCCGTAAGAACGTGGAGAAGGCAAACAAGAAACGCGCAAAGAAAGGTCTTCCGCCGCAGAAAGTAAATCAGAATGCAACTGCAAGCTTAAAACATATGCAGGCAGTTCAGGAGAAGGAAGAAGCGGAACGTGCTGAGAAGCTTGAGAAGAGCAAAAAACAGGTAGAAGCATCCAACAATTATTATAATAAAGATGCCAAACCGGGCAGTCTGGCCTCCAAGGCAAATATGGTAGCCAGATACAATGAAAAGCACAATAATAAATAAGGGGGTAGCACCATGGATGGAAAGATTACAATCTCTGCCAGTACATTGGACGAGGCAATCACAAAAGCATTGATTGAACTGCAGACGACCAGTGAGCATCTTCATTATGAAGTGGTACAGAAGGAGAGCGCAGGTCTGCTTGGCATCTTTGGTAAGAAACCCTGTATTATCCGCGCCCATGTGATGAGCGAGGCAGAGGAGAAGGAACTGGCAGAGGCAAAGAAGCTGGAAGAGAAAAAAGCTGCTGAAGCGAAAAAGGCAGAAGAAGCGAAGAAAGCCGAAGAGGCCAGAAAGGCCGCTGCAGCAGAAGTTGCGAAAAAGGCTGCTGCTGCACCGAAGGCGGAAGCTGTAAAGACTGCTGCGCCGGCTCCGAAAACAACTGTTTCTGAGAAGCCGGCACCGAAGCGAGAGGCCGTAAAGACTGCTTTGGAATCTGAAAAAGAGCTTTCTGTGGAAGAAGCTCCGAAAAAAGCAGTCAAGATTAACGAAGAGGCAGTGAAAAAAGCTGCGAAAGAATTCCTGAATCAGGTATTTGGTGCTATGGGTATGCAGGTTTCTATTGAGACGGCTTACAATGCCAGTGACCGGGAACTCCTGGTTTCCATGGAAGGTGACGACATGGGAATCCTCATCGGAAAGCGTGGTCAGACTCTGGATTCCTTACAGTATCTGGTAAGCCTTGTGGTAAACAAAGAAACGGAAGGTTACTTAAGAGTCAAGCTTGATACCGAGAATTACCGTGAGAGAAGAAAAGAGACACTGGAGACTCTGGCAAAGAACATTTCCTATAAGGTAAAACGGACCAAGCATCCGGTATCCTTAGAGCCGATGAATCCGTATGAGAGACGCATCATCCACTCTGCGCTTCAGAATGACAAATATGTTATGACCAGGAGTGAGGGGGAAGATCCGTTCCGTCATGTTGTAATTTCTTTAAAGAAAGAAGTTCCTGCAGGAGGAAGAAAGGAGCGTTACGGTTCCCGCCGCGATAATCGTGGAAGAAACAGAAACGCCGAAAACAGAGGACCGAAATCAGAGGCTGTTGCTGAGAAGAAGGAAGCAGCAGCACAGAATGAAGTGTAAAGATGTTGAAAATTTCTGGCAGGTAAAAGCAAGTCAGACAATTGTGTGAGTACAATACAGAAATAGCAGGCGGGTGTCTGGTAGTGGTTTGACCACCACCTGGCATCCGCTTTTGCTTCTTCTCGTTAAAGTTTATGGATAGACTGGCCAAAGCTGGCCGAGTCGGAGGAAAATATGCTGAAAGACAGAAGTTCAGATACCATTGCGGCGATCGCAACTGCCATGAGCAGTTCCGGAATCGGAATCATCCGGGTGAGCGGAGAACAGGCAGTTTCTATTGTGAACCGGATTTTTATAAGCAGAAAAGATAATTTTGATTTGAATACAGCACCGTCCCATCATATTTATTATGGAATGATCCAGGATGGGGAAGAAGTGCTCGATGAGGTGCTGGTGATGCTGATGCGGGGGCCGCACAGTTACACAGCGGAAGACACTGTGGAGATTGACTGCCATGGTGGTGTCCTGGTGATGAAAAAAATACTGGAGACAGTAATCAAATATGGAGCAAGACCGGCAGAGCCGGGAGAATTTACCAAGCGGGCCTTTTTAAACGGACGGATTGATCTGTCACAGGCGGAGGCCGTGATTGATGTGATCAACGCGCAGAATGATTATGCGGTGAAGAGCTCTGTGAGCCAGTTAAAGGGTTCTGTATCGAAAAAAGTAAAAGCTCTGCGGGAACGGATCTTGTATCAGATCGCATTTATTGAGTCGGCGTTAGATGATCCGGAGCATATTTCTTTAGATGGATACGAGGAAGAACTGTCCGGAAAGCTGGATGATATGATAGGGGAGATGGAGAAGCTTGTGCGTTCCGCAGACAGCGGAAGAGTGGTTTCTGAAGGAATCCGCACGGTTATTTTAGGTAAGCCGAATGCGGGAAAATCTTCTCTGATGAATGTGCTTCTGGGCGAGGAGCGTGCCATTGTAACGGATATTGCAGGAACGACCCGGGATACCCTGGAGGAGCATATCCGTATGCACGGCATTAGCCTGAATATCATTGATACCGCAGGCATCCGGGAGACCGAGGATCTGGTAGAGCAGATTGGTGTAAACCGGGCGAAGGTGGCAGCAGATGAGGCAGACCTGATCATTTATGTAGTAGATGGTTCCCGGGAGCTGGACGAAAACGACGCCCAGATCATGGAACTGATCCGTGACCGGAAGGCTGTGGTGCTGTTAAATAAGACGGATCTGGAAACCGTGATCAGCGAGGAGCTTTTGCAGGCGAAGACCGGAAAAACGGTGATTTCCATTTCTGCAAAAGAAGAGACCGGTATTGACAAACTGGAAAAAACGATTCAGAATCTTTTTTATGAGGGAAGTATCGATTTTAATGATGAAGTCCTGATCACCAATGTGCGTCATAAGACAGCACTGCAGAATGCATTAAAAAGTCTGTATATGGTGAAACAGAGCATTGAAAATCAGATGCCGGAGGATTTTCTGACCATTGACCTGATGGATGCCTATGAACAGCTTGGAACCATCATCGGAGAAGCGGTGGAAGACGACCTGGTCAATGAAATCTTTGGAAAATTCTGTATGGGAAAATAATTCAGATGTTGAGGGGAATTGGAAAGAAGCTGGAAGGAATATAATTATGCCATATTTAGAAGAATCATATGATGTTGTAGTGGTCGGCGCCGGTCATGCCGGATGTGAGGCAGCACTTGCCTGCGCAAGACTGGGTCTGGAGACGATTGTATTTACGGTGAGTGTTGACAGCATTGCCCTGATGCCCTGCAATCCAAATATCGGAGGAAGCTCTAAGGGGCATCTTGTCCGGGAGCTGGATGCCCTGGGCGGCGAGATGGGAAAAAATATTGATAAGACCTTCATTCAGTCTAAGATGCTGAATGAGTCAAAGGGACCTGCAGTTCATTCCCTGCGGGCTCAGGCTGATAAGCAGGATTACAGCCGCCGGATGCGCCATACGCTGGAGAATACGGATCATCTGACCATACGCCAGGCAGAGGTTTCGGAAATCATTGTGGAGGATCATAAGATTACCGGAGTAAAGACATATTCCGGAGCGGTGTACCATGCAAAAGCGGTGGTACTGGCAACCGGAACTTACTTAAAAGCACGCTGTATTTATGGTGATGTCAGCAATGCTACCGGCCCGAACGGTCTGCAGCCGGCCAATCATCTGACAGATTCCCTGATTGCTAATGGAATCGAAATGTTCCGTTTCAAGACCGGAACTCCGGCCCGTGCGGACCGCCGCAGCATTGACTTTTCCAAGATGGAAGAGCAGTTTGGAGATAAGCGGGTGGTTCCGTTTTCCTTCTCAACAGATCCGGAATCGGTACAGAAGGAGCAGGTTTCCTGCTGGCTGACCTATACGAATGAGGAGACGCATCAGATTATCCGCGATAATCTGGATCGTTCTCCGCTGTTTTCCGGTGCGATTGAGGGAACCGGTCCGCGTTACTGTCCGTCCATTGAAGATAAGGTAGTGAAATTCCCGGATAAGACCCGCCACCAAGTATTCATTGAGCCGGAGGGGCTTTACACCAACGAGATGTATCTGGGCGGCATGTCCAGTTCCCTGCCGGAGGATGTGCAGTATGCCATGTACCGTACTGTTCCGGGTCTGGAGCATGTGCGGATCGTGCGAAATGCGTATGCAATCGAGTATGACTGCATCAACGCAAGGCAGTTAAAGCTGTCTCTGGAGTTTAAGGCAATTGAAGGACTGTTCAGCGGCGGTCAGTTTAATGGAAGCTCCGGTTATGAGGAAGCAGCTGTACAGGGCTTTATGGCAGGCGTAAACGCAGCTATGAAGGTACTGGGACGGGAACCGGTGATCCTGGATCGATCTCAGGCCTATATCGGTGTTCTGATTGATGACCTGGTAACTAAGGAGAATCATGAGCCCTACCGTATGATGACTTCCAGAGCAGAGTACCGCTTACTTCTGCGTCAGGATAATGCAGATCTGCGACTACGCGGAATTGGGCATGAGATCGGTCTGGTAGATGATGAAACGTATGCAAAGCTGCTTCAGAAGGAAAAAGACATTCAGGCTGAGGTAGAACGTCTGGAAAAAACCAATGTAGGTGCAAATCCAAAAATCCAGGCATTCCTGGAGCGTCATGAAAGTACCGCATTAAAGACAGGAGCAACTCTGGCAGAGCTGGTACGGAGACCTGAATTGGATTATTTTATGTTAACTGAAATTGATGAGAAACGGCCGGAGCTTTCTTATGATACAGCAGAACAGGTTAACATAAATATTAAGTATGAGGGATATTTAAAACGGCAGCAGCAGCAGGTGGCGCAGTTTAAGAAGCTGGAGAAAAAGAAGCTGGATCCGGATTTTGATTACAGTACGGTAAACAGTTTGCGGCGTGAGGCAGTACAGAAGCTGAATCTGTACAAGCCGGCATCCATTGGGCAGGCATCCCGTATTTCCGGCGTATCACCGGCAGATATTTCCGTGCTGCTGGTACATTTGGAGCAGATGCGCCACTCTAAATGATGAAAGAAACGGACTGCCACAATTAGAGCGGTTTTAATTTGAAAATTCCACACAGGAGGGATTATGGAACAGATTTTTGTGGATAAGATGACAGATGGGACACGGGAGCTGGGGATTGCTCTCTCAGAGCAGCAATTGGAGCAGTTTTATCGCTATTACAAGTTATTGGTAGAATGGAACAAGATTATGAACCTGACCGGAATTACAGAGTTGGAGGAAGTGGTGAGCAAGCATTTTATCGACAGTCTGGCTCTGGTTAAGGCGGTGCCTCTTCAGGATGGACGGAAGGTATCTGGCATCGATGTGGGAACCGGTGCCGGTTTTCCGGGAATTCCGTTGAAGATTGCATTTCCAAATCTGAAAATCACACTGCTGGATTCTCTGAATAAGCGAATCAAATTCTTGAATGAGGTAATCAGCCAGCTGGGGCTCCAGAATGTGGAGACGATTCATGGAAGGGCAGAGGACTTTGGACGTGATGCAAAATACCGGGAGCAGTATGATTACTGCGTTTCTCGTGCCGTGGCTAATGCCGCAACACTTTCTGAATACTGTCTGCCGTTTGTAAAAGTTGGTGGTGCGTTTATCCCATATAAGTCAGGGAAAATTGATGAGGAACTGGAGCAGGGAACGAAAGCAATCGAGAGTCTGGGCGGCAGTATCGCGGATGTGATCCGTTTCGAACTGACCGGAGCAGATGCGGACCGGTCCCTGGTTGTCATTGAGAAGATTGCGAAGACCGCGAAGAAATATCCAAGAAAAGCGGGAGTGCCGTCAAAAGAGCCAATTGGAAAGTAATTGCAATTTAAGGGAATAGCACGAAAGGGTCCGAAGTTCCGGGGAGGGCCTACAGAAC
>NZ_QUIV01000041.1:0-337 GCF_003480315.1 Clostridium sp. AM33-3
GACCAATGCGGTTTAAAAGAATATTTCTGCTTTGTCTATAACATATCATGTTTGCAAAGACGCTGCAAGCATTTTCCGGAACTTCTACTTTACTGGTTATTCTGAGATAATAAATAACGCAGCCATTCTTATTTTTGTAGCGGAGCCGATACAGCAGGAAGTGAATGAGACCGCTTTCCGGGATTTTCAGCATATCAGGTGTTTGCATCTTGAACACACGTGTACGAATGCAGCGGATGTAGTCCGATGCAGGCGAACGCGTGTTGTGAGAGCAAGCAAACAACGATATGTGAAAATAAAGGAAAGCGGTCTCATTCACTTCCGGACCTTTATTAGT
>NZ_QUIV01000041.1:347-17312 GCF_003480315.1 Clostridium sp. AM33-3
AAAAGCGGTCTCTTTCTCTTCCGAACTTTTATTCGTTCCGTCCTATAATTGCTATTTGCTGATCTTATCTCCCAGCACTCTCGTCCAGTAGTCTTTTGTTTCCGCCACAACCACACCGCTTAACGCCAGCAGTGCGATCAGGTTCGGCAGTGCCATCAGGGCATTGAAGATATCTGCAATGGTCCAGACGGCTTCTACGGTCATGAACGGTCCGATGAAGATGGCCAGGATGTAGAGAAAGCGGTATGCCATAACTGCGCCATGGCTTCCGTTTGATAAATACTCCAGGCAGCGCTCTCCGTAGTAGTTCCATCCGATGATGGTGGTGAAGGCGAAGAAGATCAGGCACATCATCAGAAGAAATGCGGAAAACTGTGCCGGTACCGGAAGTCCCATCTGGAATGCGCGGGTGGTAACAGCTACACCTTCCAGACCTGCGGTGTGGGAACCGGTCAGAACGATGCACAGGCCGGTCATGGTACATACAATGATGGTATCGATAAAGGTACCGGTCATGGTAACAAGACCCTGACGTGCCGGTTCCTTGGTCTGAGCGGCAGCGGCAGCGATCGGTGCGCTTCCGAGACCTGCCTCATTGGAGAAGATGCCGCGGGCAATTCCTTTCTGCATGGCGATGAGCACAGCACCGAGGGCACCGCCGGCAGCAGCACGCAGGCCAAAGGCGCTCTGGATGATCTCAGCAAATGCAGCCGGGATGCGGGCAGCGTTTAATACCAGGATCGCGATGCAGGCAATGATGTAAAATACTGCCATAAATGGAACGATAACGGAAGAAACACTTGCAATACGCTGAATGCCGCCAAGCACCACCAGAGCGACGCAGATGGTCAGGAGGATGCCGGTTACCACTACAGCAATGCTGTAATCATTTCCAAATAAGTTTATCACATGTTCCATGTTCTGGTCAAAAAAGTTTCCGGCTGCGGCTGTGATGCCGTTGACCTGGGTGAAGGTACCGATTCCGAGAAGACCGACACCGGCACCGAAGAAGGCGAAGATCTTGCCCAGCCAGCGCCAGTTTTTGCCCATACCGTTTTCGATGTAATAGAACGGTCCGCCAAGTACATGGCCGCTTTCATCAATGGTGCGGTACTTGATGGCCAGTACACCTTCTGCGTACTTGGTAGCCATACCGAACAGTGCTGCAATCCACATCCAGAACAGTGCTCCGGCACCGCCGGAAACCAGCGCCGTGGCCACACCGACGATATTGCCGGTACCGATGGTGGCAGACAGGGCGGTACAAAGAGCAGCGAAGCTGCTGACCTCACCGTGGCCTTCATTTTCGTTCTGGAACATATATTTACAGGCCATGCCCAGCTTGTGGAACTGGATTCCGCGCAGACGAATGGTCAGGAAAATACCGGTTGCGAGAATCAGGACGATCAGGGGAACACCCCATACAAAACCATCCAGCCAGTTCAGAAACGCACTTACTTTACTTAACATAATACTCACTCTTTCTCCCGTGGGGGGTGTTTAATAGAAGCTCTGGGGGAAGAAAACCAGCAGAAAACCGGTTTTTTGTAAACAAAAAAGGAAGT
This sequence comes from Clostridium sp. AM33-3, assembly GCF_003480315.1. Taxonomy (GTDB): domain Bacteria; phylum Bacillota; class Clostridia; order Lachnospirales; family Lachnospiraceae; genus Brotaphodocola. The sequence continues at coordinate 1,913 of NZ_QUIV01000041.1, forward strand.
ATTTCAGCTGCACCTTCGCAGATGAAAAACTCCCTCTAAAGAGTGTGGAAAGACGGATGCATTGCTGCATCAGACTGCTCTGTCCTTTTGCCTGAGAGATTGGCACATTGTGTGCTGTACACCTTCGGCGCTCCATACATGAGACTCTCCAGAGTTTGCTTCTTGAAAAGAAGCATAGACGATTCTCCTTAGAAAAGCAAGTATATTTTGAAAAAACGGAAAAAAATCTTCGGAAAAATACAATTTTATAAAGTACAGCTTGCAGATCTTTATAAAATGTGTATAATAAAAACGATAAAATGTTTAAAAAAGAACAGTTTTATTTTGAAGTAAATGGCGGGTAAAGAAAAAAGAACGGAAGGAGAACATATGCTTCAGGCAACAGAATTTCTGCGTCTCATGCGCTTTATCACCAAATCTCATGAGGCATGCATCCAGACCATCTGCAGGGAATACCGGCTTACCATGATGGAGGCCACCATCATTACCTTTCTGAGAAATAATCCCAGTGTGGATACAGCGGCAGATATCGCGGAACTGCGGATGCTGTCCAAGGGGCAGGTTTCCCAGGCAGTGGAGTCACTGGTCCGGAAAGGTCTGGTGACAAGACAGCCGGATGCTTCAGACCGGCGCCGGATTCATCTCCTGTTATGTGAAAAAAGCATTCCGGTAACAGATTCCATCGATGTGATCCAGCGGCAGTTTCTTGCCGGCATATTTGATGGATTTTCAGAGAACGAGATGGAATGCTTTGCCGTTTTTCATGAGCGGATCATGGAAAATGTCCGACGGTTATCGGAAAAAAATGAGAGAAAGAAGGAATGCACATGAATAACGAAAAGGATTTTTTAGGGAAAGAACCCATCGGAAAGCTGCTGTGGTCCCTGGCCATTCCGACCATCACCGCGCAGCTTATCAACATGCTTTATAACATTGTAGACCGCATTTACATCGGCCATATTCCGGAGTCCGGGGCGATGGCCCTGACCGGTGTTGGAGTCTGCATGCCGCTGATCATGATCGTTTCAGCGTTTGCGGCCCTGGTGGGAAGCGGCGGAGCGCCGCGGGCTTCCATTCATATGGGAAAGCAGGATTATGATCAGGCAGAGAAGATTCTCGGCAACTGCTTTACGCTGCAGGTGGTGATCTCGGCTATCCTTACGGCGGTATTGTTCTGCTTTAACCGGAAATTCCTTCTGGCATTTGGAGCAAGTGAAAACACGATTGAATATGCAGTCAGCTACATGAATATTTACTCGCTGGGAACCATTTTTGTGGAACTGACGCTGGGCATGAACATGTTTATCACGGCTCAGGGATTTGCGAAAACCGGCATGCTCTCCGTGCTGATCGGCGCGGTCTGCAACATTGTGCTGGATCCGGTTTTCATTTTCGGAATGCATATGGGCGTACGCGGAGCAGCGCTTGCAACGGTTATTTCCCAGGCCTGTTCCACCATCTGGGTGCTGGCGTTCCTGGCCGGAAAAAAGACTCGTTTGAAAATCCGTCTGCGCAATATGGGGCTGACTCCGTCAGTCATTCTGCCGTGTGTGGCACTTGGCGCGGCAACCTTTGTCATGCAGTCCAGTGAGAGTATTATTTCCATCTGTTTCAATTCGTCTCTGTTAAAATATGGCGGAGATATCGCCGTAGGTGCCATGACGATCTTAACCAGTGCCATGCAGTTTGCCATGCTGCCGCTGCAGGGGCTTGGACAGGGCGCGCAGCCGATCATCAGCTACAATTACGGCGCTCGGAATGCGGAACGTGTGAAGGGCGCATTTGGACTTCTTTTGAAAGCCAGTCTCATCTATTCCACGCTGATCTGGCTGTTTGTACAGGTGGTTCCGCAGGTATTTGCCGGGATGTTCACCTCAGACGCAGAGCTTCTCTCCTTCACTTCCAGGGCACTCCGCATTTATATGGCCTGTGTCTTTATGTTCGGAATTCAGGTTGCCTGCCAGATGGCTTTTACCGCCATCGGTTTTGCGAAAGAGTCGATTATTGTGGCTGTGACACGGAAATTTGTTCTGCTGCTTCCGCTCATTTATATTTTGCCGCATGTACTGACCGGAAACCGGACACTGGCTGTTTATACGGCAGAGCCGGTAGCAGATTTTCTGGCTGTGACTTTTACGGCGCTGCTGTTCCGGAAACAGTTTAAGAAGGCACTCAGCAGTCTTATGTAAAGAACAGAGTATGACTTCTGTTTTTATGAAAAGTGGCGTATTCCGTCAAAAACATGGTGGAATATGCCGCTTTTGTAGTTGTAAAAAAAACGTCATGTTATAGTGGGGATCATAGAAAAAAGAAAGGCTGTTTTGCGATGGATCTTGGCGAATTCTATGAGAAACATAAGCAGTATTACTACTGGAAACTGAGCAGGAAAATAAGCGGAATGGGACTTATATTTCCTGCGGAAGATATCATTCATGACGTAGTGGTGACCATGATAGCAGATGAGAAGCACCGGACAAAATTTGAACGTCTTCCAGAGCCTGAAGCAAAAGCATATTTTATGTCATGCCTGAAGCATCGCCTTGTCGACATCATCCGACGTGAAAAGCGCCGCAGAGAGTATCTGGAGACGCTGGAATGCTATGAGAAAAAACTGGACACAGAGAGCAGCAATACAGAAATGATTGTCGTGGAAAAATTGGATTCCGGAGATAACATAGCCGATACTCTGAAGCTTTTGAATCCCAGAGAACAGGAACTGTTACATCTGGCATTTATACAGAAGATGCCTTACCGGGAAATCGCAGGACGGAGCCAGCTGCGGGAAAGTGCTATTGCCATGAGGGTGATGAGGCTTCGGAGAAAGCTCCTGAAAATATGTCTGGAACGTGGAATTTTGTGTGAAAAAATAAAATTTGGGTCTTGCCAACCGGAAAAACATGTGCTATCATGAGGTCAATTTTCAGAAAGACATTTCTGAACAGGAACCATAAAAGGCAGTGAAGGAGACTCTTGCCAGCAGGACTTCGACAGGAAGAGGGCGTCACCGACTGAGAGCGCCGTCAGGTTGGACTCTGGCTCACAGGGAACACTCCGGAGCCGGTACTTCGAAACACAGACTTAAGAGATGGGCCATGTGCGTAGGGGTATCCGTCAGGCACACGTTACGTGTCTTAAAGAGCGGAGCCGCTTTTGCTCAAAGGGGAGCAGAAGGCAGGTCTCAATGCGGGTGGTACCGCGGAACATAACAAGAGTATAGTGTCCCGTCCCGGAATATGTAACCGTATTCCGTGGCGGGATTTTTGTATCTAAAATTCTCCCGGAATACAGAAAAATCACGTTCAGGTAAGGAGAAAGCAGCATGGAATTTTTAACAGGTGTCAAAGAGAAGGAAACAATCGGTATCAGAGAAATTTTAAACGGGGATTATGTAGGAAAGACCGTAAAAATGAACGGTGCGGTCCACAACATCCGTGATATGGGAGAGTTTGCATTTGTAATTCTCAGAAAGGCAGAAGGCCTGGTGCAGTGCGTGTATGAAGAGGGAAAAACGGAGTTTGATTTAAAGAATCTGAAAGAAGAATCTGCCGTGGAAGTTACTGGTGTGGTAGCGCTGGAAGAGCGTGCGCCGCAGGGCTTTGAACTCCGTCTTACCGGCATCTGGGCGCTGTCTGAGCCGGCAGAAACCATGCCGATTGCCATTAACAAATGGAAAATGAATACCTCTCTGGAGACGAGACTGAGCCTTCGTCCGGTATCCTTAAGAAATGTCCGGGAGCGCGCAAAATTTAAAATCCAGGAGGGCATTGTGAGAGGCTTCCGTGAGTTTTTATCTTCCCAGGGCTTTACTGAGGTTCATACTCCGAAAATCGTATCCCGTGGTGCAGAGGGCGGCGCGAACGTCTTTAAATTAAACTATTTCAACAAGAAAGCAGAGCTGGGACAGAGCCCCCAGTTTTACAAGCAGATGATGGTAGGCGTGTTTGACCGCGTATTTGAGGTGGCTCCGGTATTCCGTGCCGAGAAGCACAATACCACCCGCCATTTAAATGAGTATATTGGCCTGGACTTTGAGATGGGTTACATCGACAGTTTTGAGGATGTCATGGCCATGGAGACCGGCTTCTTAAAGTACACCATGGAGCTGTTAAAATCAGAGTATAAAAAAGAACTGGATATGCTGGGCATCGATCTTCCTTCCATCAGCCAGATTCCACACGTGCGCTTTGCTGAGGCGAAGCAGCTGGTATCGGAAAAATACAACCGGAAGATCCGTAACCCATTCGATCTGGAGCCGGAGGAGGAAGTGCTGATCGGCCGCTACTTCAAGGAAGAGTACGACAGTGACTTTGTATTTGTTACGCATTATCCGTCCAAAAAGAGACCGTTTTATGCTATGGATGATCCGGAAGATACCAATGTTACCTTAAGCTTTGACCTGCTTTACAAGGGTCTGGAAATCACCACCGGCGGTCAGCGAATCCACGATTACCAGATGATCCTGGAAAAGATGGAAAAGCGCGGAATGGATCCGGAGGATATCAAGGATTACCTGATGATCTTCAAATACGGCATGCCGCCGCACGGCGGCCTGGGTATTGGTCTGGAACGCCTGACCATGCGCCTGTTAGATGAGCAGAATGTCCGCGAGACTTCGTTATTCCCGCGTGATGTAACCAGACTGGAACCGTAAACTAGGAGTTGGAGGAGAAAAATCATGGCAAATATCATCAGCGACGAGACTATTGAATATGTTGGAATTCTGGCGAAGCTGGAACTCTCGGATGAGGAAAAAGAGACGGCCAAGAAGGATATGGGCCGGATGTTAGACTATATCGACAAGTTAAATGAACTGGATACCAGCGGTGTAGAACCTATGTCCCATGTATTCCCGATGAACAACGTGTTCCGGGAAGATGTGGTGACCAACGGGGATGAGCGGGACAAAATCCTGCTGAATGCACCGGAGCAGAAGGACGGAGCCTTCAAGGTTCCGAAGACGGTAGAATAAACGGATAGAAAACGAAAACTGTGGAGAATCCGGATGGATTCAGGAAAAGCTGTGGAAAACAGCAAACATGACAGACATGAATGGAGGAAACAACGTGAGTATCCTGGATTTAACAGCGGTAGCGCTTGGAAAAAAGATCAAGGCCGGCGAGATCACGGCCGTGGAAGCCACAAAGGCAGCTCTGGCCCAGATCAAGACTCTGGAGCCGGTTTTAAACTGCTACGTGACCGTAGATGAAGAGGGCGCTTTAAAACGCGCCGAAGAAGTACAGAGACAGATTGAAGACGGAACCCTGACCGGTCCTCTGGCCGGTGTTCCGGTGGCGATCAAAGATAATATGTGTACGGAGGGACTGCTGACAACCTGCAGCTCCAAAATCCTTGATAATTTTAAACCGACCTATACGGCAGAAGCAGTCAGAAATCTGGAGGCAGCAGGAGCCATTATCCTGGGAAAAACCAACATGGATGAGTTCGCTATGGGAAGCACCACCGAGACTTCCGCTTACGGTGAGACGAAAAACCCCTGGAACCCGGAGCATGTGCCGGGCGGTTCCTCCGGCGGTTCCTGTGCGGCAGTGGCAGCCAATGAATGCTTCTTCGCTCTGGGCTCCGACACCGGCGGTTCCATCCGCCAGCCTAGCTCCTTCTGCGGCGTGACCGGCATTAAGCCGACCTACGGGACGGTTTCCCGTTACGGCCTGATCGCCTACGGTTCTTCCCTGGATCAGATCGGACCGGTAGCAAAGGACGTGACCGACTGTGCCACGATTCTGGAGACCATTGCTTCCTATGATAAAAAAGACAGCACCTCCATGAACCGTGAGGACTGTGATTTCACTTCTGCCCTGGTGGACGATGTAAAGGGCATGCGCATTGGCATTCCGCGCGACTATTTTGGCGAGGGGCTTGACCCGGAAGTAAAGGATGCCATTTTAAAGGCAGCGAAGGTTCTGGAGGAGAAGGGAGCCATTGTAGAGGAGTTTGATTTAAGTCTGGTAGAATACGCAATTCCGGCTTACTATGTCATTGCTTCCGCAGAGGCCAGCTCCAACTTATCCCGTTTTGACGGCGTGAAGTACGGACATCGGGCAAAAGAGTACGACGGCCTCCACAGCATGTACAAGAAGAGCCGTTCTGAGGGCTTTGGCCCGGAGGTAAAGCGCCGTATCATGCTGGGCTCCTTCGTTCTCAGCAGCGGTTACTACGATGCCTACTACTTAAAGGCACTCCGCACGAAGGCGCTCATCAAGAAAGCCTTTGACAAAGCTTTTGAGAAATATGATGTAATCCTGGGCCCGGCTGCTCCGGCTACAGCGCCGAAGCTGGGCGAGTCCTTAAGCGATCCACTCCAGATGTATCTGGGCGATATCTATACGATTTCCGTAAACCTGGCAGGACTTCCGGGCATGACGGTTCCATGCGGAAAAGACAGCAAGGGTCTTCCAATTGGTCTGCAGCTGATCGGAGACTGTTTCAAGGAAAAAAATATCATCCGCGCAGGCTATGCTTACGAGTGCAGCAGAACCTATGAAACGCCGGAGCTGGCAAAACAGGCAGAAAAGGAGGCACAGTAACATGAGCAAACAGTATGAGACCGTCATTGGTCTGGAGGTTCACGTAGAACTGGCCACCAAAACCAAAATTTTCTGCGGCTGCTCCACGGAGTTTGGCGGAGCGCCGAATACCCACACCTGCCCGGTCTGCACCGGTATGCCGGGTTCTCTTCCGGTTTTGAATAAGCAGGTTGTGGAATATGCACTGGCAGTGGGGCTTGCTACCAACTGCGGCATCAACCAGTACTGCAAATTTGACCGGAAGAACTATTTCTATCCGGATAACCCGCAGAACTACCAGATTTCCCAGTTATATCTGCCAATCTGCCACGACGGCTGGGTAGAGATCGACACCGCAGCAGGCAAAAAGAAAATCGGCATCCATGAGATCCACATGGAGGAGGATGCCGGAAAGCTGGTGCATGACGAGTGGGAGGACTGCTCTCTGGTGGACTACAACCGAAGCGGCGTGCCGCTGATCGAGATCGTATCCGAGCCGGATATGCGAAGCGCCGATGAAGTCATTGCCTACCTGGAGAAGCTTCGCCTGATCATCCAGTATCTGGGTGCCTCTGACTGTAAGCTGCAGGAGGGCTCCATGCGTGCCGATGTCAACCTGTCCGTCCGCGAGGTGGGCGCACCGGAGTTTGGCACGAGAACCGAGATGAAGAACTTAAACTCCTTTAAGGCCATTGCCCGTGCCATTGAGGGCGAGCGCGTCCGTCAGATCGAGCTGATCGAGGATGGCAAAAAGGTCATCCAGGAAACCCGCCGCTGGGATGACAACAAGGAATCCTCCCATGCGATGCGTTCCAAGGAGGATGCGCAGGATTACCGTTACTTCCCGGATCCGGATCTGGTCCCGGTATGGATTTCAGATGAGTGGATCGAGCGGGTGAAGGCAGCGCAGCCGGAGCTCCGCACCGAGAAGTTGGCACGCTATGAGAGTGAGTATGGACTGCCGCAGTACGATGCGGAAATCCTGACCGGCTCCAAGCATCTGGCTGATGTATTTGAGCAGACCGTGGCAATCTGCGGCAAGCCGAAGGAAGTTTCTAACTGGCTGATGACGGAGGCCATGCGCCTGTTAAAAGAGCAGGAGCAGGAGCCGGAAGACATGAAGTTTTCTCCGAAGAATCTGGCAAAGCTCATCAGCCTGGTAGAGAAGAACGTTATTAACCGTACTGTTGCGAAGGATGTGTTTGAGGCTGTGTTTAAGGAAGATGTGGATCCGGAAGGTTACGTTGAGGAACACGGCTTAAAGGTGGTAAATGATACCGATGCGCTGACAAAGACTATCGAGGAGCTTCTGGAGAAGAACCCGCAGTCTGTTGCAGATTTCAAGGCCGGAAAAGAGAAAGCCATGGGCTTTATTGTAGGTCAGACCATGCGTGCCATGAAGGGCAAGGCAGACCCGGCTGTGGTAAATCAGCTGGTAAGAGAACTCATGTCCCGGTAAAAAAGACAGTTTTCACTCAGATGTCTTTGCAGGGAAACCAGAGACAGAAATCGAATATATATTCTATTAAATTTGTGAAAAATGCGATTGTAATACCGATATATTTCGTGTAGAATGGAATGCAAACCAAGAACCCCGGGTGTCAGCGCCTGGGTGAAGAAAGGGAGTACACAGCTGATGAGGAGGAAAAAGAAGATGCAGCCATATGCAGAGATGAGCACAGAGGAACTGCAGGAGCTCAGAAAGCAGCTTTCTGCCCAGTACAAAGAGTTTCAGGGAAAGGATTTAAAACTGGACATGTCCAGAGGTAAGCCGAGCGTGGAGCAGCTGGATCTTTCCATGGGAATGATGGATGTATTAAGCAGCAGTGATGACTTAACCTGTGAAGACGGAACCGACTGCCGTAACTATGGTGGACTGACCGGAATTAGGGAAGCCAAAGAGCTGATCGGAGACATGATGGAGGTAGCTCCGGATTACATCATCATTTACGGCAATTCCAGCCTGAATGTTATGTTCGATACCGTATCCCGATCCATGACTCACGGCGTAATGGGATGTACTCCGTGGTGCAAATTAGATAAAGTGAAGTTCCTTTGCCCGGTACCGGGTTATGACCGTCATTTTGCCATTACCCAGTATTTCGGCATTGAGATGATCAATGTTCCGATGACTCCGGATGGCCCGGACATGGATATGGTGGAAAGACTTGTGGCAGAGGATGACAGCATTAAGGGTATCTGGTGCGTGCCGAAGTATTCCAATCCGACCGGAACCAGCTATTCCGATGAGACCGTCCGCCGTTTTGCAAGACTGAAACCGGCCGCTCCGGATTTCCGTATCTACTGGGATAATGCTTATGGCGTACATCATTTATACGATCACGATCAGGACCACCTGATCGAGATCCTGGCAGAGTGTAAGCGTGCCGGCAACCCGGATATGGTTTACAAATTCGCTTCCACCTCAAAAATCAGTTTCCCGGGTTCCGGTATTGCAGCCATCGCAACCTCCCGCAACAACCTGGAGGATATTGAGAAGCAGTTGAAATTCCAGACCATCAGCCATGATAAGGTAAACCAGCTGCGTCATGTCCGTTACTTTGGTGATATCCATGGCATGGTAGAGCATATGCGCAAGCATGCGGATATCCTGCGTCCGAAGTTTGAGGCAGTCATTGATACCCTGGAGCGTGAGCTTGGCGGTCTTGGTATCGGAACCTGGACCAAGCCAAAGGGAGGCTACTTTATCGCCTTCGATTCCCTGGATGGCTGTGCAAAGGCTATCGTAGCGCGCTGTAAGAAAGCCGGTCTGGTTATGACCGGTGCCGGAGCAACCTATCCATATGGAAAGGATCCTCATGACACCAATATCCGTATTGCACCGTCCTATCCACCGCTGAGTGATCTGATCCTGGCAATGGACCTGTTCGCACTGTGTACGAAGATCGTAAGTATTGATAAGATCCTGAAAGACCGGGAAGAGGCGCAGAAAGTACCGGAGCAGGCATAACGTGTTCTAAAAAATAGAAAAGAAAAATCCATGCTGTTTGCGTGTGAACGCAAGCAGCATGGATTTTTCTTTTCTATTTCGCCGCCTTTACTGCATTTTGGATTGCCTCTGCCATGACTTCTGCCGCCAGTGTTCCGGCAACATTTAAGTCTGCTTCTACGGTTCCGATGGAGGCGGCATAGATGGAATCGCCATCGGCCATGGTGCCTACCGGGTTAATGCAGCGTGCGTAGCCGCTGCGGGCCATGGAAGCAATTTTGCTTAATTCTGCTTTGGAAAACGCGCCGTTGGTGATAATAGCACCGATGGTGGTATTGGCTTTGCTGTTTGGATCGTGTTGGAATTGGTCGGTTCTCTGGCTGAATTTGTAAAGCTCTTCCAGTGTATCAAAGAATCCGCTGCCATCTGGTTTTCTTGGACCGGCAATTTTTTCGCCGGTAGCCGGATTGAAGACATCGCCGAAGGCATTTAAGATTACAACTGCGGCAATCTTTAAGTTACCGATGGAGACTGCATACATGCCAAGCCCGGTTTTGGTTGCTTTGTCGCGGCCATAGATTTTGCCAACACTGGCGCCGGTGCCTCCGCCTAAGATGCCGGATACCGGATGCGGGTGTTCTGCATCCTGGCAGGCAGCATAACCCATAGCAGCATCCGGGCGGATATCAGAACGTCCAATACTCAGGTCGTAGATACAGGACTGGCAGACTAACGGAACCTTCGCAAATCCGGTTTCATAACCAATACCGTGTTCTTCCAGATAGCGCATGACTCCGTCACTGGCAGCCAGGCCGAAGGCAGAGCCACCGGAGAGTACAATGGCATTGAGCGGATTGTCGGCGGTGATGGGAGATGTAAGTGGCGTTTCACGGGAAGCAGGCCCCCCTCCGCTGATATCAATACCGGCTTTTGCACCGTGGTCGAAGAGCAGAACCGTCACACCGGTCATGGCCTCATAATCCTGGGCGTTGCCGATGCGAAGACCCTCAAGATCAGTAATGGGAATCTCTCTGACAGAGTCGAATAATTTCATGATGAACCCTCCATGTTTGAAATAGTTAAGCCGCAGGGATCCTGCGGCTTATGAAATCGTTTCTTCTATTATATATAGCCGTTTTTACTGACGGAATGCTGCAGCCAGTGCGCGGGATACGGCGCTGCCCAGAATGGTGCAGGCAACTGCCTCAATTGCACCCTGAACACCGACAAACAGAATCACGAAAATAAGCGGATTTGTTGCGCCGAGCTTGGTAACGATGCCCTGGATATACTCCGTATTATAGAAAAAGAGTACCAGAGAACTCATGAAGAACAGAGTGTTTAACAGCGGGCAGGACAGGCTTGCCACGATGAATGCACCGTTTTTGGAAAATTTCTTTACCAGCTGGAAAATCAGACCGCAGATCCATCCTTCAAGGATTCGCGGAACCAGGCAGGTAAATAACAGGCCGAACGGATTGATCTGCAGAAGCGCTGCGCTGAATGCAGAGCCGCCGGTTAATGCCATAACTACGCTGGTCAGGCCAAAGGCTGCGCCGCAGATGGCACCGGCTGTCGGTCCAAGAATGATGGCGCCGACGGCAACCGGAACGGTTAAAAAGGTGATGGTAAGTCCCGGAGTACGTAAGTAACCGAGCGGTGAGAAGGCCATAACGAAGATAATCGCTACCATAAGGGCCAGCTTCACCATGAATGAAGTCCGGGTGTGTGAAAGTTCTGAACTGATTGGATTCCTTGTTGCTGTTTTCATTGTTTTCTCCTTCTTTCGCTGATAAAACGGCATGATCTGCTGCGCACAAAGGCAGCCGGACCGGTGTCCCCCTGTTTTTCAGCATTTTGATATTGAGTGGGGATACAATGAACGGAATCTTAAGAAAGGCAGACGGACCTGGCAGAAGTATCAAGATACTGCTCCCTGAGAAATGTCGCTGACAGAGTAAATTGTTGCAGCCGGAATGGTCTGCACGGGTTCTGTCTGGACAGATTATGAAAGGGCGCAGAAGACTGCGTCCGAACTGAGATTTGATACATTTTCCTAAGAATAACGTTCAACCCTACTATAACACAAATCTTTCAAACGGCAAGTGTTTCTGGAGATACATAGGAATTTTTTTTATTTTATGCTATACTGGAATCGTATTTGTGCTAATCTGGAAGAAACTGGATGGATCAGTGCCGGGCTTCTGACAGAAAAGATGAATGCGGAAAGAGAGGAAAATGATATGAAGAAAACAATGACGATGCTCCTGGCGTGTGCCATAACTGCGGCATCTCTGGCTGGATGCTCCGGTGCAGACAAGACTCAGACAGCGGCAGAGAAGGAAGCTGTAGAGGAGACAACCGCAGCAGAGACAGCGGCGGAAACTGCGGCGGAAAAAGAGACTTCTGAGGCAGTAAAGCCAGACTCAGATGCAGAGACTCTTCGCGTTGGTTCTCTGAAGGGGCCTACCACCATAGGACTGGTTTCCCTGATGGACAAGGCTTCAAACGGGGAATCGGAGGGAGCTTATGAGTTTACAATGGCAGCAGATGCTTCTGAACTTGCGGCGCAGGTGGTTTCCGGTGATCTGGATATTGCGCTGGTTCCGGCCAATCTGGCAAGTGTGCTGTACCAGAAAACAAAACAGGGCATTGAGGTCATTGATATCAATACGCTGGGTGTGCTTTATGTGGTTTCTGCGGATGATTCCATCCACAATATCGGGGATCTGAAGGGGAAAACGCTGTATATGACCGGAAAGGGAACTACGCCGGATTATGTGCTGCAGTATCTTTTAAAGGCCAACAGCCTGAGTACCGATGATGTGACGATTGAATATAAGTCTGAGGCTGCTGAGGTTGCTGCGGTATTAAAGGAACAGGAAGATGCCATTGGTCTTTTGCCTCAGCCTTTTGTGACTGCCGCTATGGCACAGAATGAGAATTTAAAGATGGTGCTGGACCTGACAGAGGAGTGGGATAAGACCCAGCCGGAAAATGGCAGCTCCCTGGTTACCGGTGTTACAGTATGCCGTAAAGAGGTTCTGGAACAGAATCCGGAGGCAGCAGAGCTGTTTGTGAAGGAGCATGGAGAATCCGCTGAATGGGTCAATGCCAATGTGACCGATGCCGCAGAGCTGGTAGCAGCGGCAGGAATCATCGAGAAGGCTCCGATCGCTGCAAAAGCGATTCCGTACTGCAGCATTGTCTGCATTGATGGTGAGGATATGAAGACCAGACTGTCTGGTTATCTGGAGGCTCTGTATGAGATGGAACCGTCTGCTGTAGGCGGACAGATGCCGGATGATGGTTTCTATTATCTGCATGAGTAGGTTGAGAAAGCCGTTTATCATCTGTCTGTGGCTGGCATTCTGGCAGACTGCAGCTGTGCTAGTCCACAATTCCATTATGCTGGTGGGGCCTTTTGAGGCCCTGCTGGCATTGTGGTCACTGCTTCCGTCCGCGGATTTCTGGCGCTCTGTTGCCGGCTCCTTTGGACGCATCAGTACCGGCTTCCTGCTTGCATTTGCAGCTGGAATACTGCTTGGAAGCCTTGCATACACAGCTCCGCTGCTGGAAGAACTTCTGGAGCCCTTCATGCTGTTTCTCAAGGCAGTTCCGGTGGCCTCCTTCGTGATTCTTGCCCTGATCTGGGCCGGTTCCAGAAACCTCTCCGTGGTAATAGCGTTTTTGGTAGTATTGCCGGTGATCTATGTCAATACCTTAGCCGGATTGCAAAGTACAGATCCGAAGCTTCTGGAAATGGCCGTGGTGTTCCGGATGCCGGTCTGGCGGAAAATACGCTTTATCTATCTTCCGGCGCTGGTACCATATCTGGTAAGCGGATGCCGCATTGCTCTTGGCATGAGCTGGAAGTCCGGTGCGGCAGCAGAGGTGATCGGCTTGCCGGAGCACTCCATCGGCGAACAACTGTATATGGCGAAGATTTATCTGGAAACGGCCGATCTGTTTGCCTGGACTCTGGTGATCATTCTGGTGAGCGCCGTGTTTGAGCAGATGGTGCTGTTTCTGATTTCCAGGCTTTGTCCGCAGAGAGGAGAGGTTACACATGAAACTGCAGATTTGTGACCTGTGTAAACAATTTGATGGTGTTCCGGTGCTGGATCATGTTTCTATGGAGCTGGAGAGCGGGCATATTTACTGTCTCACGGCACCATCCGGGAAAGGGAAGACCACACTGTTTCGCATTCTGATGGGGCTGGAAACGGCAGACAGCGGCCGTCTTTTCATGGAGAGGGTACCGATCGGAGCGGTTTTTCAGGAGGACCGCCTGTGCGAGACATTTTCCGCAGTGGATAACGTCCTCATGACATCTCCCTCATCTATGAGCCGTGCAGAAGTGAGGAGAGAGCTTATGGAGCTTTTGCCGGAGGAGGTGCTGGACCGGCCTGCAGCTACCTTGAGCGGCGGGCAGAAACGCCGCGTGGCTATCTGCCGCGCCCTTTGCGCCTTATCTGAACTTCTGATCCTGGATGAACCGTTTACCGGTCTGGATGCAGGAACAAAGGCAGATGTAATCCGCTATTTACAAAAAAAGAGTGCCGGGAAGCTTACGCTTCTCAGCACACACCAGGAAGAAGATATTTTAGCTCTGGATGGGATTCAGATCACGATATAATTTGGTGTTTAGTATGCGATGATTTCGTAACCGTCCTCCGTAACCAGAACCTGGATCTCCCACTGGGCAGATGGTTTGCCATCTTCCGTGTATACAGTCCAGTCATCATCTGCGTCAACGAAGACATCTGGTTTCCCCATGTTTACCATTGGCTCGATGGTAAACATCATGCCCGGGACCATAAGCATTTCCGTTCCGCGTTCGGATACATAGCTGACCCACGGCTCCTCATGGAACTGGAGGCATACACCGTGTCCACCGATCTCGCGCACTACGCTGTAGCCGTTCTCACGGACAAAATCGTGGATTGCCGCGCCCATGTCACCCAGGAAGTTCCACGGCTTAACTTCTTTCAGGCCGACCTCAATACTCTGTCTGGTAATTTCCACCAGCCGCTTTTTCTCCGGAGAAACATCACCAATGCAGAACATACGGGAAGAATCGGAGTAATAGCCATCTAAGATGGTAGAGCAGTCTACGTTGATGATGTCGCCGTCCTGCAGTACGCGATCCGGATCCGGAATGCCATGGCAGACAACCTCATTGATGGAGGTGCAGACGCTTTTTGGGAAACCCTCAAAGTTTAACGGAGCCGGGATGGCGCCGCGTTTGGTGGTCTCATCGTAAACCCACTGGTCAATCTCCTCGGTGGTGACACCGGCTTTGATATGCTTAGCTACATAATCCAGGACTGCAATGTTGACCCGGGCACTGGCCTTGATCTTTTCAATCTGCTCCGGCGTTTTGATCATATTGTGCTCCGGCACGATGCAGCCCTTGTTCTCGTACATTTTCAGTTTTTCATCAAAATCATAGTGGCATTTTTTGTATTTGAGCCCGCTGCCGCACCAGCAGGGACTGTTTCTGTCGATCATGTGCATGGAAAATTCCTCTTTTCTTATGAAATTCATTATCTGCTATCAAGCGTAGCATGGAAAAAAAGTTTGTCAAGAGAAAATCCGGTTTTTGAGAAATTGCAATTTAAGGGAATGGCACGAAAGGGTCCGAAGTTCCGGGGAGGGCCTACAGAACCGCAGATGCGGTGGAATTTTGTACTTCATTCGCTCCGCCGCCTATTGTTTCCCCTGCGACCCAAACTCACTCACTGCGCTCGTTCAGACAAGGGTCTCCGGGGAAACGCTATGCTCGCTCATGAATCTGCGAACGCGTCACTGGCGCGTTCTTGATATGCAATGCAAGAAAATTCCAATGCATCTGCGGTTCTGTATGCCCTCCCCGAAACTTCTGCTTTACTGACTATTCTACGATAATGAATAACGCAGCCAG
>NZ_QUIV01000042.1 GCF_003480315.1 Clostridium sp. AM33-3
CGGGTGTCATGGACGCACCTCTGAAGCTACGGAGCTATGCTTCGTAATCAGATGCTCGGTAATTCAATTGCCGATGTAGTTCACTGTACTATAAATGAGCAAGTTCGTGATTTGGCATAAAAGAAAGACACCTTGAATTCTATAGGAAGTCATAGCTAATAATATAGAAGAAACCCAGGCAGAAATCAGAAGGTTGATTATGCCTGTTTTTTGTTATCAAAGACGGTTTTAATTTTCGTTTTTGCGGTACTTTGCGTTCTTCTCTTTCAGCTTTGCCAGGTACTCATTTGCTTCCTTTTCGGATTTGAAGCGCATCTTTGGACCCTGCGGGCTGAGCTTTAAGACGTAGCCGGTGTTTTTTTTTCTGAACATGATGCGTGAATTCCTTTCTTTTTATGAATGATTTTATTCTAGCATGAAGTGTGCAAAATGAAAATCATATTTTATAAAAATGAAAATCATGAAAAACAGGCATCATTTCTGACACTATTGTACGTTAAAGTGATACAACACAACAGTGAAAGTTGCTTTTTAAATCTTTTTCACAACTAAAAAGCTGTTGCGATGACAATATATAGACTGGACAAAACGAAAAA
The DNA here is from genome assembly GCF_003480315.1 of Clostridium sp. AM33-3. GTDB lineage: Bacteria > Bacillota > Clostridia > Lachnospirales > Lachnospiraceae > Brotaphodocola. The sequence goes on from NZ_QUIV01000042.1 coordinate 597, forward strand.
AATAGTTTATAGTATGAACCAATCACGAAAAGCGCCATGTAGAAGGCAGATATAAAGCCCCGTTGTGGCCGGAAATCAGGAGGTAAAAAATGGTATCATTATATGATGGTGGAATTTATCTTGTGAATGGAAAAGACATTATTCCGGAGCAGGAAAGCGTAAGGGTCGAAGCTTTTACCGGAAAGAAAGCTGACAAAGAAGCTGCAAAAAAAGGAACCATTGCCTATTCTATTTTAAGTGCTCACAATACAGCTGATAACATGGAACAGTTAAAACTCCGTTTTGACAGCATGGCATCCCATGATATTACCTTTGTAGGGATTGTCCAGACAGCCAAGGCATCCGGTATGGAAAAGTTCCCGATCCCTTACGTCCTGACAAACTGCCACAATACACTTTGTGCAGTAGGTGGTACGATTAACGAGGATGACCACATGTTCGGCCTTTCCGCGGCAAAGAAATACGGCGGCATCTACGTTCCGCCGCATATTGCAGTCATTCATCAGTACATGAGAGAAATGATGGCAGGCTGCGGCAGGATGATTCTTGGATCTGACAGCCACACCAGATACGGTGCATTAGGAACCATGGCTATCGGAGAAGGCGGAGGCGAACTGGTAAAGCAGCTGCTGCGCGATACATATGATGTAGCTTATCCGGGAGTGGTTGCAGTTTACTTGGACGGATCCCCAAAGCCGGGAACAGGACCTCAGGATATTTCGCTGGCAATTATCCGTGCCGTATTTAAAAATGGTTATGTCAAGAATAAAGTAATGGAATTTGTTGGTCCCGGTGTCGCGTCTATGACTACCGATTACAGAAACGGTGTCGATGTCATGACAACAGAGACCACCTGTTTAACCTCTATCTGGAGAACAGATGAGGATACCAGAAATTATCTGGCAAAGCATCACAGAGAAGAGGATTACAGGAAGCTGGATCCTGCAGATATTGCTTACTATGATGGCTGTGTCTATGTCGACTTAAGTAAAGTAAAACCAATGATCGCTCTTCCGTTCCATCCAAGCAATGCCTTTGAGATTGATGAATTAAAGGCAAATATGAAGGATATCCTTCATATGGTAGAAATGGACGCAGAAAAGGTTGCCGGCGGCAAGGCACATTTTACACTGCTTGATAAAATGTCTGGAAATGACCTGATGGTACAGCAGGGAATTATCGCAGGCTGTGCAGGCGGAACTTACACCAATGTGATGGAAGCAGCACATGCACTTCGCGGAAAGAACTGCGGCTGTGATGAATTTTCACTGGCGGTTTATCCATCTTCCCAGCCGGTCTTCTCGGACCTGGTAAAGAAGGGAACTGTCTCCGATCTGATGGATGCAGGCGCTGTCATCCGCACCGCTTTCTGCGGACCCTGCTTTGGTGCAGGAGATACGCCCTGCAACAATGGTTTAAGTATCCGTCATACCACCAGAAACTTCCCGAACCGTGAAGGCAGTAAGCCGGGAAACGGACAGATGGCAGCCGTAGCGCTGATGGACGCGCGTTCCATTGCAGCGACAGCAGCAAATGGCGGAAAGCTTACTTCAGCATGGGAGTTAGACTGCTGGAATGATATTCCGGAATATGAGTTTGATGATAAGTCCTATAAAAACCGTGTATATCAGGGCTTTGGAAAGGCTGAAGAGAAGAAAGCCCTGGTATATGGACCAAATATCAAAGACTGGCCGGAAATGAGCCCGTTAACAGACAATATCCTCTTAAAGGTATGCTCTAAGATCATGGATCCGGTCACTACTACGGATGAACTGATCCCGTCTGGTGAAACCTCTTCCTATCGTTCCAATCCACTGGGACTGGCAGAATTTACCTTATCCAGAAGAGATCCGGAGTATGTGGGACGGACGAAAAAAGTAGATCAGTTAGAAAAAGCAAGAGTTGCTGCTGGAGAAGAAAAAGAGCTGGCCTTAGAACCGGATCTTGCAAATGTATTTGCAGCGATCAGGACAATTGCAGGAAATGAACATGTTTCTGTAAAAGATACAGAAGTAGGAAGCATGGTATATGCAGTAAAGCCCGGTGACGGTTCCGCAAGAGAGCAGGCAGCCAGCTGTCAGAGAGTGATCGGCGGACTTGCAAATATCTGTAAGGAATATGCAACCAAGAGATATCGTTCCAATGTAATGAACTGGGGAATGCTGCCATTCCAGATGGAAGCAGAACCTGATTTTGAAGTGGGCGATTATATCTACGTTCCGTGTGTGAGAAAAGCACTGGACGGGGATTTAAGCTCGATCAAGGCATATGTTCTTGGAAATGGAAAAGCTGTAAAGGATCAGATCAAAGAATTAGACCTGTATATTGCAGATATGACACCGGAAGAAAGAGCCATTGTTAAGGCTGGATGCCTGATCAATTACAACAGAAGCAGACATTAAGCTGACGGTAAAGGTTAGCAGCATGAAGACTACGCCGGAGAGGAGAGCAGATCATGAACGACAATTATCTTGCACAATTTTATGGAAAATCACAGAATTATACAGATATCCCGAATAAATGGTATAAAGAATATAATGTAAAGAAAGGTCTTCGAAATGAAGACGGAACCGGCGTAAGAGTGGGTCTTACCCGAGTGGCAGATGTTGTAGGCTATGAGGAGAACCCGGAAGGCGGGATCCAGGCTATTCCGGGAAAGCTGTATTACAGAGGCTATGATGTGGAAGAGCTGGTAAAGGGAAAAGGAGACAGCCATTTTGGTTATGAAGAAGTTTGTTTCCTTCTGCTGTTTGGTTACCTGCCAAAGAAAGCAGAACTGGAACATTTCCGGAATATCCTGACCGGCTGTTATGAAATCCCAGATGAGTTCGTGGAAATGAACCTGCTGCGTATGCCGGGTAAAAACCTGATGAACAAGCTTCAGAATGCTGTTCTTACTTTATATAATTACGATGAGGATCCGGACAACATCGATGTGTATGAAACTCTGGTAAAGGGTATTAATTTAATGGCAAAGCTTCCGTCAATTGCCTGCTATGCATATCAGAGCAAGGTACATTATTACAACAGAGACAGCCTGTTTATCCATTATGCGAATCCAAATTATTCCATTGCAGAAAACTTCTTAAGCCTTTTAAGAAAAGATCAGACATTTTCTGATAAGGAGGCAAGACTGTTAGACACCATCCTCATCCTTCATGCAGATCACGGCGGCGGCAACAACTCCACCTTTACGAATGTAGTGATCGCTTCTACCGGTACCGATATTTATTCTACAGTTTCCGGAAGCATTGGCTCCATGAAGGGACCAAGACACGGAGGTGCAAACATTAAGGTTGCTGAAATGATGGATGCAGTCCTGGAAGAAACCGACGGATATACGGCAGATGACAAGAAGATCAGGGCTGCAGTAAACAAGCTGATGGACGGTGAATTATATGACCGCACCGGACTTGTATACGGATTTGGCCATGCAGTTTATACCATTTCCGATCCGCGGGCAGAGATGTTAAGAGCCCGCTGCTTAGAAGTGGCAAAGGAAAAGAAGATGATGACGGAATTTGATTTCCGTCAGAGGTTTGAACGTATTGCTCTGGAAACTATGAAGGAGCGCAAGGGAGTTGCACTTCCTACCAATGTAGATTATTACAGTGGTTTCGCTTATGAAATGCTTGGCATCCCAAGAGACCTTTATACACCATTGTTCGTGTGCAGCCGTATGGTTGGCTGGGTTGCCCACAACATTGAAAATAAGCTTTATGATGGAAGGATCATGCGTCCTGCAACAAAATATGTAGGAGATAATAAAGAATACACAGTCATGGAGGAGAGATAATGATGATGGATACAATTACCGTATTTAAAGGCGATGGAATCGGACCGGAGATTACAGACAGCGTTTTAAGAATCTTAGACGCAGCAGGAGCAGATTTAAATTATGAGGTTTTTAATGTAGGTGCTGCAGAATACGAAGCACACGGCGAGCTGATCCCGAAAGAGGGCTATGCTTCCATGGAAAAGACCCATGTTTTATTAAAATCCCCGATCACAACTCCTTTGGGAAAGGGCTTCCGCTCTTTAAATGTTACTTTAAGAAAGAAATATGATCTTTACGCAAATATCCGTCCTGCAAAGACAAACTCTGCCGTAAAAACTGCATTTGAAAATGTAGATATCGTTATCTTCCGTGAAAACACAGAGGATCTGTATGCAGGCGTAGAAGAGATGATCGATCAGGATACCGTGCATTCGATTAAGATCATTACCAGAAAATGCTGTGAGCGTATCATCCGTGCTGCCTTCGACTATGCAGTAAGCCACAAACGTAAAAAAGTGACCTGCGTTCATAAAGCAAACATCATGAAAATGGCAGACGGAATGTTCCGTGATATCTTCTATGATATCAGTAAGGAATACCCGGATATTGCGGCAGATGACAAGATCGTAGATAATGTGGCGATGCAGCTGGTCATGCATCCGGAAAAATTTGATATTATCGTAACAGAAAACCTGTATGGTGATGTTTTATCTGATCTGGTCAGCGGTCTGATCGGAGGGCTGGGACTGCTGCCATCCAGCAACCTGGGCAAAGATTTTGCCATGTTCGAGGCAGTTCACGGCAGTGCTCCTGACATTGCAGGACAGGGAATCGCAAATCCAACTGCATTTTTATGGTCCGCATGCATGCTGCTTGAGCATATCGGAAAGAAAGACGTTGCGGCCAAGATCCGCAAGGCAGTGGACCTGGTGCTGGAGGATGGAAGTGTTCTCACACCGGATATCGGAGGAACCGCTACAACGATTGAGTATGAGAAGGCGATCATTGCACATCTGTAATTAAATTGTTGAAAATAGACAATAAAAGGATAAAATTAAGTTGACATGACGTCAAAATCATGATATTATAAATTTATCATTATGATGAATAGCAACAGATTGGGTTGTTACTGTACGGCAGGCAAAACCAATTTTGAACGATATTTTGTGATGCAGATATTTGTTCAGAATTGGTTTTTTTTATTTTCTATAGAAAACGGATCAGACCGGTGGGATGAGTATGAAAATTGAAAAAGTGATTAACAATAATGTAGTCAGTGCCCTGGAAAACGGTCGAGAAGTGGTCGTTATGGGAAGGGGCATTGGCTTTCAGCTTCGGGCGGGCATGGATATTCCGGGTGAGCTGATCGAAAAGGTATTCCGTCTCGACAATCCGGGGGTTATGGATCAGTTCAAAAGCCTGGTCCAGAAGCTTCCGCCGGAGCGGCTTCAGATTTCAGCAGAGGTGATCCAGTATGCCAAAGGCGTCATGAACAAAAAGCTGAACCACAACATTTATCTTACGCTGACGGATCACATCAATTTTGCGATTGAGCGTTACCAGAAGAAGATGCTGTTCAGCAATCCGCTGCTTCGGGAGGTGCGGACCTTTTATCGGGAGGAATACCTGATCGGCACGTTTGCGCTGGACTTGATCGAGCGAAGGCTGGGAATTACATTTCCGGCCGATGAGGCGGCTTCCATCGCCCTGCACATTGTGAATGCGGAGTACAACACACGCATGCGTGACACCATTGACATGACAAAGATCATTCAGGATGTCCTTAAATTAGTGGGAGATTATTTTCATATAGAGCTGGATGAAACCTCCACGAGCTACGAGCGCATGATCACGCATCTGCGTTTTCTGGCACACCGGATCTACAGCGGAGAGTCACTGGATGACGGAGCCGGTCTGGAAGAATTTCATGCCATGATCCGGCAGATGTATCCGGAGGAATACGCCTGCAGCAGAGGTGTGAAGGAGTTTATCTGGCAGACCTACGGCCATGAAGTGTCGGAGGAAGAGGTATCATATCTGTCTGTTCATATCCGACGGGTTAGAAATTGCAGTTCTCAGGCTTAAGAAAAACGCTGTCACAGGGGGAGTGCATCGGCGGCATGCAGAAAACACAGACGGAAATGGATGGCAGAAAAAAGAAAGGGGAAGGGCGTTATGTTTCAGACACTGAAAAAAATGTTTGGAGGGAAAAAGGAGGCGGCTGAGGTATTATCACCGGTATCCGGTTCAGTAGTTCCGCTGAGTGAAGTGAATGATCCTGCCTTTGCGCAGGAGATCCTTGGAAAGGGTGTGGCTGTGAAGCCGTCCGAAGGAGAATTCAGGGCACCGCTTTCCGGTGAGGTCACAGTGATGTTCGACACCGGACATGCCGTCAGCATCAGGGGAGATAACGGTGCTGAAGTCATTGTCCATATCGGGCTGGATACGGTGCAGTTAAAGGGACAGTATTTTACGGCCCATGTAAAGCAGGGAGACCGTGTTCAGGCCGGAGATCTTCTGATCACGGCAGATTTAGAGCAGATCCGTGCAGCCGGATACGATGTGATCACGCCGGTCCTCATCTGCAATACACCGGATTTTCCGGATATGGTCTGTCACACCGGAATGCAGGTAAAACCGGCTGATCCGATCATTACCTTATAATTATGAAAAGAACGGAGTGAGGAGATACGAGCTGTATTACGGTCAGACTTCGGGATCCGGAGGGGCTTCATGTCCGCAATGCTGCACAGATTTTTGCGGCAGCGGGAGGCCTGAATGCACAGATCCGGCTTTGCTCAGGGGAGAAGACAGCAAGGGCGGATCACATCCTGGAACTGATGGCCATGGAGGCCAGAGCCGGAGATTTTATTGAAATCCAGGCGTGTGGTGAAGATGCAGAGCAGGCAGTAAAGACAATTGCGCAGATCCTGCAGAAGTGAGCTGGCAATCCGGCTCTTTCATGGCTGTTGTTATATGCAAAAGAGATTTGAATCCATTGGGGAATGGTTCAAATAAAGAAAACGCCGAGAGGCGAAAAAAGAAAGGGGTTTTACATTATGATGAAGTTTTTCCAGAGACTGGGCAAAGCTTTAATGCTTCCGGTAGCATGTCTTCCGGTATGCGGTATCCTGATGGGAATCGGATACATTCTGGCACCTGCGGCAATGGCAGGTGAGGTTCAGGGCTTCACGGCAGGAGGCCTGAGTTATTCCATCGGTCTGTTCCTGATCAAGGCCGGCGGAGCGCTGATCGACAATATGTCCTGGCTGTTTGCAATTGGTGTTGCAGTCGGCATGGCAGATGACAGTGATGGTACAGCAGGTCTGGCAGGCCTGGTTTCCATGTACATGATCACTACGCTCTTAAGCAGCGGTTCCGTTGCCGGTATCACCGGTCACGAGGCAGCTCCGGCGTTCGGCAAGATCGTGAACCAGTTCGTTGGTATTGTTTCCGGTCTGATCGGTGCGAACTGCTACAATAAGTACAAATCCGTAAAGCTTCCGGATGCGCTGGCATTCTTCAGCGGCAAGCGTGCAGTTGCGATCTTCACCGCACTGTATTCTATCGTGGCAGCACTTGTTCTGTTCTTTGTATGGCCGTTAGTTTACGGTGCACTGGTTACTCTGGGTGAGACCTTTATCGGCATGGGCGCTCTGGGTGCAGGTATCTACGCATTCTTCAACCGTCTGCTGATCCCGTTCGGTCTGCATCATGCACTGAACTCTGTATTCTGGTTCGATGTAGCCGGAATCAGTGATTTAAGTAATTTCTGGGGCAACACCGGTGTTTACGGACAGACAGGTATGTACATGACAGGTTTCTTCCCGTTCATGATGTTTGGTCTTCCGGCAGCCTGCCTGGCTATGTATCAGACTGCAAAACCGGCTAAAAAGAAAATGGTATACGGACTGCTTGCATCCGCAGCATTCTGTTCCTTCTTTACCGGCGTAACCGAGCCGATCGAGTTCTCTTTCATGTTCCTGGCTCCTGGTCTGTATGTGGTACATGCTCTGTTAGCAGGCATCACCGCTGGTATTACCGTAGCACTTCCGATCCGTGCAGGCTTCTCCTTCTCCGGCGGTGCGGTAGATATGGTACTCAGCTCCTTTACTCCGCTGGCACAGAACCCGTGGCTGCTGATTCCGGTTGGCCTGGCTGTCGGCGTGATCTACTATGTAGTATTCCGTGTTGTTATCGTTAAGTTTAACCTGAAGACTCCGGGTCGTGAGGATGATGACGCAGATGAAACTCAGGTGAAACTTGCAAACAATGACTTTACTCAGGTAGCAAAGATCGTTCTGGAAGGCGTAGGCGGTCCGGAGAACGTAGCTTCTATCGATAACTGCATCACCAGACTTCGTCTGGAGATCAAGGATTACACGAAGGTGGATGAGAAACGGATCAAATCCGCAGGCGTTGCAGGCGTGATGCGTCCGAGCAAGACCTCCGTTCAGGTCATCATCGGAACCCAGGTACAGTTTGTGGCAGATGAATTCAAAAAGCTTTGCAAATAGCAGAGTCCTCCCTGGTTCCAAAACATAGATATGCGAAAGGGCTTTCCCCGGTTCGGGGAAGGTCCTTTTGCGCGTCTGAGGAAAAACGGAAAAAGTTTTGCTTTGCTTCACAGAACGGTCATATTCTTCTGGTAAGATGAAATACAATTGCAGATAGAAAGAAGAGGGCGATATTTATGAAACTCAGACAGGGAGAAATAAAGAAAACCATGAAGGGCATTCTGGCAGGAGCATTTTTGCTGGCAGCTGGAAGCGCAGCTGTTTTTGCGGTTGGCACCGAGACAGAGCTTAAGGCTTACGCAGCCGAGTGGCAGCAGGCAGAAAACGGAGACTGGACTTACAAAGAAGACGATGGCAGCCTGGTATCCGGCTGGCAGAAGATTGGCGGTGTCTGGTATGACCTGGATGCGGAAAATGGGGTGTGGAACAGCCATCCGTTCCTGGATGAGACTTCCGTCTGCTATCTGGTGGAGAATGCGGTAAACCGTGCCGGCTGGTTCAACAGGGAAATTTCTGAGGATATTGTGCTGCATTACCGGGTAGACAGCAAAAACCAGTACAAATATACCGTTGTAGTTCAGGAAGAGAGCCGACCGGATGAGATTGGAAGCACCTTAAAAACCTTTGAGGTCGACAGACGGACCGGAACAGCCAAGGATGTTTCCACGAAGATCGTATTGGATCTGTATGAATAGAACTTACAAAAACTAAGTTTTTGAAAAAAAGAATTAATTTTACTTATGACATTTCCTGCATTATAATATGATTATCAACAAGGAGTTAAAACATTGCAGGTTCGAGCAAAACCGCAGTGCGAGACGAAGAAGGAGGAAATGTATGGCACGTTTGTATGTCAAGATCAAAGACCAGGATAACGTTGTTGTAGCTGTTCAGGATCTGAAGGCCGGCACCGAGATCATGGAAGGTCTTGTGACCAATCAGGACATTCCGCAGGCTCATAAGATTGCCCTGTGCGATATCCCGGCAGGCGGAGAGATCATTCGTTACGGCGTTGTTCTCGGCTATGCGATTAACGATATCAAGAAGGGTGACTGGATCAATGAGCATATGCTGGATCTCCCGCAGAGCCCGTCTGTAGATGATATGGAGTACGGCACCAACCTGGTACCGGTGGAGGATCTTCCGATGCCGACCAGAACCACCTGGATGGGTTACCGCAATGCCGAGGGTCCGGCAGGCACCAGAAACCTTCTGGGAATCGTAACCACGGTTCAGTGTGCGGCTGGCGTATTAAAGGTAGCAGTAGAGCGCATTAAGAAGGAACTGCTTCCGAAGTATCCGAATGTAGATGGTGTGGTAGCAGTTACCCATCCGTATGGCTGTGGTGTTGCGATCAACGCACCGTTAGCATATATCCCGATCCGCGCGATCACCAATGTCATCCGTCATCCGAACTTTGGCGGTGAGATCATGGTAGTAGGCCTTGGCTGTGAGAAACTGACCTACGACCGCGTACTTCCGCCGGAGGATATTACCCCGGAGAACGTTCTGACTCTTCAGGACTACGCTGGTCATGACGCTATGATGAACGCAATTCTGGAAATGGCAGATAAAAAGCTGCAGAAGCTGAACAAGAGAACCCGTGAGGAGCTTCCGTTAAGCGACCTGCTGATCGGTATGCAGTGCGGCGGCAGTGACGCATTCTCCGGTATCTCCGCTAACCCGAGTGCAGGTTACGCAGCAGATATGCTGGTTCGTGGCGGCGCTACCGTTATGTTCAGTGAGGTTACCGAGGTTCGCGACGGCGTTCACATGTTGGCAGCACGCTGCCCGGATGCCCACACCCGTGACCGTCTGGCAGAGGAGATGAAATGGTACGACAAGTACCTTGCAGAGGGCGGCGTAGGCCGTGACGCAAACCCGACTCCTGGCAACAAGGCAGGCGGACTTGCGAATATCGTAGAGAAAGCAATGGGAAGTATCGCAAAGAGCGGTACCAGCCAGATCGTGGAAGTACTTTCCCCGGCTCAGAAGCCGACCAAGCACGGCCTGATCTATGCAGCTACCCCGGCCAGCGACATCGTCTGCGGACCGAGCCAGGTTGCAAGCGGTATCGGTCTTCAGGTATTCATGACCGGACGCGGAACTCCGTATGGACTGGACATCAGCCCGGTTATCAAGGTCTGCAGCCGTAACGAGTTAAAGAACCACTGGTTCGACATGATCGATATCTCTGCCGGTGATGTAGCTACCGGTGAGAAAACCATCGCAGATGTCGGCCAGCAGATCTTCGACATGATCCTGGATGTGGCAAGCGGAACCAAGCAGCCGTACAGTGATCAGTACGGATTCCACAACGACATGTGCATCTTCAACCCGGCACCGATAACCTGATCGGAGCACAATAAAAATATTGAGACGGAACCACTAAAAGGTCCGAAGTTCCGGAAACCGCGTACAG
>NZ_QUIV01000043.1 GCF_003480315.1 Clostridium sp. AM33-3
ACAATCGAACTCAAGGTGTCTTTCTTTTATGCAAAATCACGAACTTGCTCATTTATAGTACAAATTATAGATATTTTACAATTTCATCAAGATTTATTATGAAATGGCCATATGGGGTGAAAAATATTTGTGATACTTCCTTAAGTTGCAATTGTACTCCATTTTTCTAAGAAAGATACTGTCCCAGCATCTGGTTCACACAATCCTTGATCTGGTTCATAATTCTCCTGCATTCCGCTCTCGCCATCCCAGCGGCAATGCCAACTGCCAGAATCTCCTTTTCTCCTGGATTGCGCCCATTTCCATCCACTGTGGTTGTATGTTCTCCGTAATAGGTATTGCTGTAAGTGAGATCGTATGCAGGACTCAACCGCCAGCAATCCTCTGCCTCATGGTATAGATACGTAAAATTTTTAGAATGATCATCTCGGTTATGAGCGAACACATTAAAGCACATCCTGCGGAACATATTGTTCACATCTTCTGGATGATCCCTGGTTAAAATTTTCGTCAGCTTCATCAAACTGTGGTAATCCAGACTTGGCTGTTCGAAATCTAATTCCAAAAGAGCAGCGGCGGTTAACATATGGATTCGTTTTTGACTGCCATTATCCATCATTCTGTCAAATCGTTTTGTTCCAAAATACCCTTCGCATTTGTCTGATGGAAATAATCTGGCCTTACACATGGCAATACCACATTGTCTGGCACAGCAGGAATAATCATATTCCATCTTTCCAGCATTTCTTCCATCTACATGGGCCGGAAATTTAATGATCCACTCTTCCCCCTCAATAGTTGTCATAATTTTGGGTCTGGCTCCACCGCTGGTACCTCCCAGGCGATATAGCTCATCCAGTTTATCAGAATACTCTGTATTCAACAGCTTCTGACATTGCTCCGCAAGTTCATCCAGATTACTATGGCCCTGTTTTTCCTGCATTTCCTTTTCTGGATAATAGGTAAGCGCCCCCATTCCTGATTTTCCAACGATAGCCAGCCGCTCCAAAACTGTAAGTTTATCCGGATTTTGTCCATGGGCGCGCAGTAGTCGGTTCAACAATAATCTTCCCCAGTTGTCTGGTAAACTGTCCGCAAATACTCCAAAAAGTCCATCAAAATAGTCTTTGTTTGGAACAAAAACCTGCCTTTTCAGTGGAAGAGAAAATGGACTGATCGGGAATCCATGTTCAAGCCATTCTTCGCTATATTGAAATGCCGCTTTATGGTCTGCAGTCATCGCCAGCGTTCCAACGAGCCTTTCATCGTAGAGAACCTGCAATGCATTATTTGGTTTCATTAATAACCTCCTGAATATTCTTATATGGCACCTGTGTAAAAATACTCCTAAGCTCATCTGCAATATCCAAGGCCATAGCAATCTTGGTCAGTGAGATCAGGGAGATCTGTCCGGTAGCTTCAAATCTTTTGATAGAGCCATAGCTTACACCACTCATAGAGGATAATTTTTCCTGGGAAATGGAACGCCGTTTTCGGATGTTTCTTACCCTTTGTGCCAGCTTCTGATCCAATTCTTCCGCTGTTTCCCATATCAGTTGTTCCATTCGTTTTCACCGCCTTTATTTACAAATAATATATTATCCAAAATAGCTTAATTTATACTATTTTAGATAATATCTTAACTACTTTTATTTTAGCATTTTTATTTTTAAATAACAACAGATTATACAGAATAAAATTGAACGAGCAAAAACTATTGTTCTCTATACTTTCTTTCAATACACAAACTGTAAACCACCATGATTACTATTGTTTCTATCATTACTCCCAATACTGACAGTAAAATAAATGGAGAATTCTGTCCTGAAAGCAGCGGTAATCCCAATGCAATCAATATTGCTCCATAAATAACAAACAGCTTACCAACCGCATGATTGTAGCCCATTATATCATTTACAGATATAGATTTTATGTTTGCCCAAAAGTCAGCCACTTTTCCTGAAAGATATGCTCTTATTCCAAGACTAATGATAATAACGCCAACCATCGCCCATATAACAAACCCTATCATATTCCCAGTCATAATATTTCTCCCAATAACATCCAATTTTTCGAGTTTATGAACCGATAGAGCCTTCATTTTCCCCCTTTGGAAGCACCTGCAGCGCATCCTGCACAGTACTAAACACACGCTCGTCCAGCCAGCCGCCCTGTCTTCTGTTCTGGGCTGCTGAGATGACCGGATACTGCCAGATGGTCTTCTGATGGGTATAATTTAGCCAGGAATCAATCCACCAGTCACTTTCCTTTGCCTTGATTTCATAGGCCACGTATCCGCGACAGTTTTCCCCACTCCGCGGCAAGGAAAATTCCGCGAAAATGCTGGCATTCTGTTGACTTCCGTAAAAGAAAGCATTCATGCCGGTATCGTAATTTTCGTCCTGCAAGATTTTATAATCTGCGGTGTAAGAAGTTCCATCCTTATCGTAAAGGACCTGACCGGTAAGTTTCCCCTGGAAGGTCCAGCCCCCGTTCAGTTCCTGATATGCCGGATTGATCTGTACTGCTTCTGTCCCGCGAAAGCCCGGATTTCCATTCCATAAGAAATGATGGATCACCTTCCACTGGCCTTCCTGTTCCAGTTCTACTGCCAAGCCGTCAAGCTGCAACTGCCCATCCCTGCCCCGCAGCGAATCATCGCTTTGATTCAGCAGAACCTGTCTGGCATTTTTGCACGCCAGAATATCTTCTTTCTTTAAGTCATGCAAGATATCTTCCGGAAAACCAAGGGATAACAGATGTGCTTTGGTTTCTTCACATGCCGGATCCTGGGTTTCATTTGCAGTTGTCCACTCCATATGATAAGCACCAAAACATGTATAGCTGACGAACAGACCTGCCGCAGTCAGAATTGCTGCTCCTGCTGCACATCTACTGTCTGAAATCCGCACCGAATGTTCTTCCAGTACATATCCGGCCTCTTCCAGTTTTTCTGCTATATTCTTTAACTCTACAAGGATTCCAATGTATGCAGCAACGATTACAAAACCAAGGATCCAGCCCTCATATTCCTGAATCGCAAGCACCGTCACCACCGCATACCAGATGATGATATGGAGCAGAACTTCACTTTTTATTTTTTCATCACGCTGTTCCAGCTCTTCACGCATTCCAAGGAAAAGACAAATCATCAGCACGACCGGCAGGATTCCGCCACAGAAATCAATTCCTTTCCATGCGTACAAAGTATAGATTTTCTCCCGTTCGAGCACACTTCCAAGCACAATTGTCACAATGGTAATCACAACTTCGAGCGCGGCGCCTGCATATCCGGCTTTCAGCCAGCGGTTTTCTGATCTCAGTTTTCGAAATCCTGTAAACAGCAAAAGGGCGCCAATGAAGGGGAGAATCTGATTGAGAAAGAGAAATTTCAATGTAATCCCAAAGAGACCCATTCCAATCAGAATCTTCTCATACGTCTGTTTCCAGAAACTCTCTTCCATGTAATCGCCCCCTTTTCACACCGTTCCTGCTGCCAATACCATGCGAGCTGCTTTTCTTATGAATTTCCGCCATTTTTCTTCCAATAAACAATTGCTGCTACAGCCAACAATACAATTCCGATCAGAATCAGCATGATAGAGAAATCACCATTCAGTTTTCCAGCAACAAACACAGCGGTAGAACCGTCTGCGCCTCCAATGACAGTAACCGCTGTTTGTCCTTTCAGCTTCATCACAGCACCAGAAATAACCAGTACTATTCCGACCATACAGCTTCCGATTCCGAATACTTTTTTCATGAATATAATCTCCTTTGCACCATTTGCATTTACTCTGTTTGCCCCTGATAAAAAACGTCTACCGCTTCTTTCATGTCGGTAAGATTCATACCACCGCCATAATCCAGCACAACCAGACGATTTCTGTCTTTTAATATCACTTCATCAAGAGTCGGCTCATCCTGATAGAAATTTTCTTCCGAAACAGGCTCAGCCCCATCTTTGCGGACCATGTACCGGCACCAGGACACTTCTGTCCCCTCGGGAACTTCCCCCAGCTCTGCCGGAAGTTCCAGTTCCATCTGATCCCACCACTTTGTCATATCCTTTGGATAGCATTTGCTGGTTTTCGCAATGATCCAGGAAATGGGACTGGTATATACGGTAACGCCTACTGACTTTCCAGAACTGCTCATCTGAACATCATTTGCCTGATAGCTAGCGAATACCGTATGTTTTCTCCCGGTATCCGGTTCATCTGCTCCCAGAAAGTGAGTTGCTGCCGCATTACACAAGGGAATCAGAATCATGCAAAGCACACCAACGCCAACCGCATATGACATCCAGTCATCCCGGGCATTTCCGCTGCCGTTATTTCTGAGCAGGTTCCTTACAAACAGGGAAATCACTACAATGAGAATGGAAGAAAGCATGGTTCCGGCCAGGGCTCTCATGGAAGAAGAAAATGCTAGCGCCAGAACTGCCAGAATCAGGATTTCATCTAATAGAATGATACGCTTTTTAAAGCTTACCTTCCGCTGCAGATTCATTCTCGGAAACGGCCTGCCTTCTTTTATAGCCATTGTATTCCCACAGTTCCATCGAAACAGCCGCGCATAGGTTACCGTCCAGGAAATGCAGATTCCAAGCAGCAGGGGATTTAGCATAAGCGCCACGGGATCCGCAAACATTTTTCCCGGATTCTGCAGATTGCTGTATAACGACCACAAACTTAATACTACCAGTACAGGATAGGAAATTTTCGCAGACCCGTTCCAGGAAAGAGCTTTCTGAATCAGGAACTGCCTCTCTTCCGTCATATCTCCGGTCAGCTTCACGCTTTCATCGGTGGTATAAAATATCTGCCAGTAAGTTCCGCTGCATTGAAAATCCCATCCTGCTTCCTGGCACTCCTTGCGAAACTGTTCTGCCTTCCAGCTGTCCGCGCCGGTAAGGGAAGAGCTTCCCGGAACCAGAAGCGCCGCGTATCTTCTTTTTTCCGGCTGTGCCCTGTAAAATTTCATGACAGAACCGCCGACGTTTTCCAGGAACCAGCCCTGCAGCGCCATTTCTTCCAGATATTGCTGAAATGCATCTGCTTCCCATAAATTGAACGTCCACCAGATCCGTTTTTTCTGCTTCATATGGTCATCTCCTTTCCGGGACAGCTATGCCGAAATGCTCCATGCAGGAATTTATCTATGTACTTCATCCGCATCAGAATGCGAACGGAAATTCCAGTTCTTCCCCAACGGTGAAAGCGGAGTTACCAGTCACTTCCGTAACATGAAAACTTGCCCCCTTCCACCCGTCAATATGAATGATTCCCCGTACATTTCCATCATCCGATGCGAAGGCCAGTTCTCCATTTCCATGATCCGTAAAGGTTCCTCTTGTTTCTCCTGTCCGGTATACCGAAATGACCGCTTCATTCTCTCCGTTCAATCCCTCCCTGGTTACCAATGCGCTATATACATTTCCTGTCCCCTGATTATCAACAAACAGGCCGTATTTGTTTGATCTGTCCGGCAGCATGAAATCTTCTTCTTTTATCCCAGCCAGCTTACTGGCAAGAACACAGGCTCTGTTTTTCGTAATTTCTTCCAGAAAAGAATTCTGAAGGAGAGGATAAATGCTGCCATTTTCTTCGCTGCTTCCGATACTCAGCAATGTTGCTTCTTCCTTCATGGCTACCCAGTTTCTCTGTTCTGCAAGAACGCTCTCCTTTGTCTTCTGGTCAGCCAAATTCATAAATCTGCTCCAGAGATTATTGAGCTCCGTATCCCAGATCACATAAAACCATCTGGAAGATGCATTCATTTCTCCCTGCGTTTCTGCTTTCTCTGCCAATGGAGTAAACTTCTGAATGATCGTATTGATCTGTTCCAGCTCTTTCTGCAGAGATTCCGACTTCGATACCACATCTTCAATATCCGCTTTGATCTCTTCCGAATAATCATGCGTGAAATCCACCTCTCCTGATGCATCTGCTTTCTCTGCCAGAATTTCGGTTTCAAGTACCTGCCACACTGCCGATTCCTGCGTTCCCACATTTCTGCTGCAGCCACTCATAAGGCCAGCTGCAATTCCTGCTGCCAACAAGATGCAAATCCATTTTCTCATAAATTTCCCCACTTCTCTTTCCATGAACAATTACAGATATAGCCAGCAATACTCTTTCTGCCATTATTATAGATAAGAATATTCCTGTCTGACAAGAACAATGGGCTTACCATTTTCTTACATATTTTGATTGAATAATATAAGATTGATGAAAGCAGATTGACAATGCATAAAGGATTCTATAACCTATAAATGAGCAAATTTGAAAAATTGCACAAAACTACGCCACGACCTTTACAAAGGAGTCAAAATCATTGCATTCCCTTGCACATTGATAGAGGGTCAGATATTTTTCCATCTGGATTATGTCACTGATCTTGTGATACCCTGTTTCAAAAGGACAGACTTCGCCAGTTCCAACAACACACATATAGTGTGCAAATGACATAATCAACCAATATCTTCGGATTCCCTGCGCAGAACGGATTTGATAGCTGTCCAACGCCAGTTTATCCTTACATTGGCGGAAAAACACCTCAATTGGCCACCTGCATACGTAATTGTCCAGGATTTCATTTGTGGATAAAGACACATCCATGCAAAGGAAAGCCCTTAGTGCTTTCGGTTTTCCAAATGCTTTTTCAGGATAGCTGAAAAGAACAATCGCGTTTTCTATGCCGTTGAGATTGCCTTCATATCGGTACACATAATAGTTTCTGCCTTTGACTGTCACAAGGTCAAAGTTCTTGTGTGTCACGGATAATTCGGCAGCCAGTTCGCTGAACTTCTTTTTCATTCCTAACGGGTACAGCAAACGATTTGTTTTCAAAGCACCAATGGTATGAAATCCTTGTACGGCAAAGGTGTTGATTATTTTTTCAGAAACGTACCAACAGTCACAAAGAAAATAGGACT
>NZ_QUIV01000044.1 GCF_003480315.1 Clostridium sp. AM33-3
CCCTCACAAGTTCTAAAGTGTAGCCGTTAGGCTATCACTTTAGGGAACTTGCAATATATCCGCTACACATAATATAGCATAGTGATAGCCACTTGTCAAGCGGATATATTCGTGCGTGGATTTCGCCAGAAATACAGTGGAGCTTACTTCCTCTTGGGCGACTTTGGAAGTGTAGGAGGGAGACAGTCAAGGGCTTGTTTTTTATCTGCAGTATGAGCTTCGGCTTGCCGATCAGCGAATGCAGCAGATAAAAAATGGTCGCAGACCACCCTTTACTTTCTTCCGCCGGAACAGACAATGAAGCACAAGGGGAAGTGACGGAACGGACGGACAGCCGTTTCCCCCTCCGGCATGATAGCCAACAAAAAAGAGTATCAAGGGTAAACGCTGCGGTCTTTCGACCGCCCTTGACACTCTTTTCCTTATGGCTCTGATAATAAACAAGGGGAAATGGCTTCTTGTGGCATTTCTGCCACTATGGTATAATGGGCAACGCTACCACCCCTATACAGGTACAGAAAGGGGGTGTGCCACCATGAGTATATTTTCGTCTTTCTTACTCTCTGTCTTGGCAAGTGTAGTCGCCTACTACATCTGCAAATGGCTGGACGGAGATAAATAGGCGGTAGCCAGCCTAAGGCATAAGCCACCTTGCCACAACGGAATAGAAAAGCCCCGGAGGTCGCAACTCCGGGGCTTTTTGCGTGCCACAATGAGCACTTTCGTCTTTCTTGCCTACTGGCATTATAGCATATGCCTTTCAGCATTTCAAGTATGCCCTACTTCCACCACTTATAAACCGTATGCTTTGCAAGTCCTGTCTCTCGGATGCAGTCCGCTTTTGTTCCCAGAGGGTTGCTTTCTCTCCATTCTTCGACAATCTTCGCCTTGTCTGGTCTCCCTTGTAGAGCTTTGCCCCTGTCCTCATTCATTGTTTCAAGGGTAAAACGTGCGATTTTTAAGTGCGTGGCTTGCTTTCTGCCGTTCCTCTTATTTGGCGGTATGACAACTTTCGTCTGCTTCTCTATCCATTCTCGGCTTGCCATAGTCGAAAGTAGCTTGTTATCAGCTTTGAGGGCTTTCAATGCGTCCTTTACATCTTCCCTTGTAAAATGGTTGTCCTCATCATCTGTAAGGCTCTCCAGATGCTCCAAAAATGAATAGGCATCTTGCCTTATTCGTCTTTCAGATATGCCACATTTCAAGCCATACGCACACAATGCCATGATTGAGAAGTACCTACCGCCTACCTTTACTTCGGTAAAAATCTTGTTCTTCCACCACTCATAAAGGGCTTCATTACACACCCATGTGCCTTTTTTCTTCGGTCTGCCCTCTACAACTCGCTCTTGATACCACTCTGGGTACAGCTTCTTTGCTTCGTCCAGTGACAGCTTACTCTTTTCTTTCTTCGGCTTCTCTGTAAGTACCGATAAATCAACCTTACAGTTCGGTATGCTGTCCTTTATATCTTCCAGAGTATAGCGGTTATCCGACATCTTATAGGCTTTCACTGGGAAGTCTGCCCCCAGCTTGCTCTGGCTCCCAACACACCTAAAGCCTTGATAGATACCTGTTATATCTGGGCTGTCTGGTCTGATACTGCTCGTATCGTTCCATAGTCTGCGGATAAATGCTTCTTTCAGCTCCGCAAGGGTATCTTCCAGATTATGATACAACTGTACTGGCTCTTTCAAAAAGTAATAGGCATGGACACCCTTTCCAGAACTCACAAGGTAGGTCGGTCGGAGCTGTACTCCGTTCCCGAATTGCTTCAAGAGGTTCTTCAACTGCTGTTTTCCGACATAATCAATATCTATTGCAACCGCATACAGTTCATGTGCGTTCTGCTTCGTGTGTGTCTTGCCATAGAACGTGATAGGCGGTATCAGTCCGAACTCGTCCCCTATGACCTTATCAAGCATATTCAGACTATCATCTATAACCCACTGCTTCGTTCTTCCCTTTCCAGATGGTCTTATCTGGGTTGCAATCACATTTCCTTTTCCGTCATGCTCTGCACTCTGTAAGCTCCCCTCTGGGAACAAGTCACGATAGAACTCATGGGGGCTGACCTCTGGAAAACCTCTCTCCAACATCAGCTCCTCTTTATCCCTATATACCTTTCTCCACTCATACATTGTTTTTGTATTTCTACGCATATTTTTCTCCTACTTAGATATATTATATAATATACTGCCCTTACTCCGCTTGACCGCTAATCTTATCAATAGATTTTTGCACCTTTTTCTCTCAAGTATAAGGGAGTGCCTTTTTGGTGTCAATATCTACACCTCACTCCCTCTCGCCTTCACCGCTTATCTTATCAATGAAGTATTTTACCTTTTTCCATCAAGTATAAGGGAGTGCCTTTTTGGTGTCAATATCTACACCTCACTCCCTCTCGCCCTTATCGCTTATCTTATCAATGAATTTATTGCACCTTTTTGACCTCTAAAAAAAGGGAGTGAATTAAGAATATCTCATCCTCACTTCACTCCCTCTTATTTTCATCACTACTCTTACCAATATTTCAGTATTTTCTACTTAGCATCACGAAGAGTTCCTTTCCATACTGCGTATTCGTCACCTTTCTCATCAGTTGCGGTTAATATTGCTTCACAATATGGATTTGATGGTGGATTCGGAGTCGTATATACATAGCTTCGAGAATTAGTTCCTGTATACCCATTATGATCTTCTTCATTTGTATGCCAACTATTTACTCCTTCAGCTCTTGTTACAAGTTTACTGGATTTTAATTTTAATGGATTAGACGTCATAGATGCCTTAACTGTGTACTGCGGTCTTCCAGATGAATCTAAACCATCATAAAAATACTCCATACTTCCTAAAATTCTATTTTCAATATCTAAAGCTGTAGCAGGAATAGGTTCTCGAGAAGAAATTGTGTTTTTTCCATCACACGCAAAATATACTTTATCCAGCAAAACAGATTCTCCATTAGTTGAACGAGTCACCGATTCTACCGCCTCGGTTTCAGCAGGAGCTGTATCTGCTGCAAAACTAACCATATTCATAGCCATCATCATTATTGCTGCCAAAGCTAACGCTACAGATCTGCGAATATTTCTCATTAATTTTCCTCCTATGTCAATGTATTTTTATAGCATCTAAAGCAACAAGTACATTGGCATCCCCTCCTTTTTGTTTTACTATACTATATTTTCAACAAAAAAACATTAATTATATATAACATTTTTATAAAACTTTACTTGACAAATAAATAATATAACACTATCAAAAACGTCCCAATATTACAGACCATACCGCCCCAAAACAGGTATATCTTCAAGCCCTCATATCTGAAAAAGCTGTTTTTGCTTTCCTCCAGCTCCCGGACTTTCTGCTTCATTACGCTTGTAAGCGTATCAGACTGCTTTTCAAGAGCTTTTGTTGCCTTCTGTACCGCCTCTATATTCGCCTGTAACGCCTTTTTTACCTCTTGGACGGTACTTTCTCTGACCTCATCTCTCAGGCTCCCAATTCCGGCTGATATGGCGTTCTGAAGTAGTTCGTTGCTGTTCTCTAACTGCTCGACTTGCTTCTTCAGCTCGCTGATGAGCTGCCTGCTCAGCTCGGCGTCTCTCTGCCTGTTCTGCTCTGCCCTTGCTTGTCCTTGATTTGACTGCTTCATCAATTCCTCGCAGCTCTCGCTCGACAAAGCTAAGGCTTCCTTCAGCAGGCTGTTCTCCAGCTCTGTCCGGCTCTGACGGTTCAGTTCTTGGATCCGTTCTCTCGGACTTGCCTGCTCTGACTTCTGCTGTTCGTGCATTTCTCTCAAACTCATGCTCCAGTTCCTCCTTTCCAAAACCCATGTTGTAGTATTTTTCCAGCTTATTATTACGAATTTTGCAAGCCTTTTCTCCTGCCTGCTTCCTTGCTAAGTCGGTATATGTGATGTATTTGTGGCTGTCCTGCCAGTCCACTCCGTACCCTCTTTCATTCATCAGCCGAATAAAGCTTTCCCGGCTGGTCGCTGTTTCCTTACAGTCCAGGACTGCCAGGGCAATGTCCTGGACATAGCTTTTCACTTTCCCCTGCTCCGCCTGCTTCAGAAGCTGGTACGTCTCTTTTTTCCATGCCACTGTTTCCTCACGTTCCGCTCCTTCAAAGGTCTTTCCCTTTTCTGAGACGTGTAGCCCCTGCTCCCTGCTCTGTGCGTTGCACCGCTCCTTCAGCTCCTGCAGGTCGGCGCTGCTCCACTGCAGCTTGTGCCCGTCCTCAAAATTGACGGAATTGACGATAAAGTGCGTATGGATATGTTTTTTGTCCTTATGGGTAGCCACAAGCACCTCAAACCCTTTCCATGCCGACGTATTCTCTGCAAGCTGTAAGGCGTTCCTGTGTGCCTGCTCCGGCGTGATTTTCTCGTCCTTATGGTAGCTCTGGACAAAGTGCTTGTATGTCCTTCCCCCGGTTTTCTCCCATAGTTCCTTGGTGGCTTGCATTTCGTCCTTTACTGTATCTGGTTCACAGTGCAGACCGCTGACAAGCTTATCCTCTGTCTTTTCCTCTTTTGTCACATAGTCCAGTGCTTGCCCTATGCCTGCTTTTGAAGATACTGCTTTAATAACTGCCATACTTCTCTCACCTCTTTCATGGTGTTAGGAAGCTCTTGCTTATAGTCCACATATCCATTTTCATTCAGCTTCTTGGCTATCTGGTTCAGATTGTTGCCTTGCCTTTTCAGCTCTGGATATATCTCTTTCAGTCCGTCCAGATTGACAATGTTCGACTGTGTGAGGGCTTCAATGATATATTGCTGTTGGCTCTTTCCAGACTGCTCTACTTTTTCTTTTATCTGTGCAAGTTCTTCCTCTGACACTCTTATAACTATCTGCTTCGGTCTTGTCCTATTCATTGATGAAGTCCTCTCTTTCCTTTACCCACTTCTTAATGAGTTCGATTTCCTCGTTCATGTTCGGCTCTTTCTCTGGCTTCCAGTCCGCTCTCATGTCTTTCAGTTCTTCCAGTGCTTCTTCTAAGTCTGCCTTATAGCTTTCTAAATCTTCTTTTTCGCTTGCTATATATTCATCAACACTATTGTAACAAGGCACACACTCATAGCTTGTAAAATCATCATTATACTTGTGGTACACAATGTCTTTCCATTCATCACTTGGCTCTGCTATGTTCTGTTTAGTAATTTCAATGTCGGATTTTATTGTCTCTACGTTCTCCAACATATCCAGATAATGCTCTGGTTCATAACCCAAATTCAATAAGTGATTCAGCAGTGTAGGCTCTGGGAACATTCCGAACCAACAACGCTCGAACCACTGGTCAGCATAATCTCTTTCATCACTTCCATTGGAGTAAGTACCGCCCACCAAATCTCCGACAAAATTCTCTATCAGCTCTCCGATTGTCAGACCATGCTTCCCACACTTTCTCGCCAGTCGGTCACAATCTGCGTCCGACAATTTCACTGTGATTTTTCTCTCTCTGATTGTCTCAATTTCTTTCTGCTGTTCCTCGCCCCAACTCATGCTTTTACCTCTCTTTCTTCTTGGCTATCACTCAACAATTTACCGCATATCTGCGGTCACTCAAAGGGGGATTGAAGGGGGGCTTTGCCACCCTCACAAGTTCTAAAGTGTAGCCGTTAGGCTATCACTTTAGGGAACTTGCAATATAT
>NZ_QUIV01000045.1 GCF_003480315.1 Clostridium sp. AM33-3
ACACTGTTCAATCTTTCATTTTCAAGGTTCATGTTGTTGCTGTTCTCAGCGGCAACGTTAAATATCATATCACATCGTTTTCGCTTTGTCAACAACTTTTTCAATTTCTTTTTGGAAATCTTTTTGATTTCCTGCCCCGTTCTCACGGGGCGAGGATTATAATATCAAATGTCACGACAAAAGTCAACAGTATTTTTTAAATTTTTGGATTTTTTTTAATTGCTTGAAAAACGCGTATATTCTGATGTGCGTTCTATATGAAATAGCTTCTTTCCAGATAAGCACTCCTATATAGAATAAAACACATCCACGATCTGCTGCTTCTCTGCATCAATCACCCCATAGGTATTCAGACGAAGTTTCGGAATAACTGGCAGACTTACAAAGGCCAGCGTCATAAAGGCATCAACATCTTCATGAACTCCAAGCTCCTGTGAAAGTGACTTCATTGCCTCCAGTCTCCGATCTACTTCTTCTACCGGAAGCTCTGACATCAGACCTGCAATCTTTAGTGGAAGATCCAGTACTACCTTGCCATCTACCGCAATGGCCAGCCCTCCTTCATTTTCCACTACACGGTTTCCCGCTGCAGCTATATCTTCATCAGTCACTCCTGCTATGACCAGATTGTGAGAATCATGGCCAACACTGGTCGCTACTGCGCCTTTCTTTAAACCATAATTTCCAAGGAATCCGATTCCGATATGTCCGTTTCCTTCATGGCGTTCCATCGCCACAAGCTTTACAACATCCTTTTCCGGATTTACTCCAGCTGCCAGGCCAGGCAATTCTGTCCAGTTTTCTATTCTTTCTTTTGTAATCAGTTCATGACTGACAAGATCAATCACCCGGATCTGATTTTCCTTTTTCGTCAAAGCAAGATCAGATGACTGTATCGGCCGGCAGTGGAACGAATGGAATACTCGCTTTTTGATTTCAGCCTCCCACTCTGGTGTCTCAGCTGCTTTCTCAAATATAACTTTTCCATTTTCTGCAACCAGTTTTCCGTCCTTATAAACCCGGAGCACCTGAAAATCCCTCAGATTATTCAAAACTGTCAGATCAGCCCTGTATCCCGGTGCCACTGCACCACGTTTTTTCAGCCCAAAATATTCTGCTGTATGAAGCGTTCCCATTTTAATCGCGCGGATTGGATCCGCCCCCAATGCTACTGCCTCCCGGATAATAAAATCAATATGTCCGCCCCGAATCAGATCCCCCGGATGTTTATCATCAGTTACCAACATAGCCCGCTGGTAGTAAGGCGTATCAAAGACAGGCAGCAGTTTTTTTAAGTTCTTGGCTGCTGTTCCCTGACGGACCATGATCCACTGGCCTCTGGCCAGTTTCTCCCGCGCTTCCTCAAATTCTGAGCATTCATGATCCGATGCGACACCGGCTGTTACATATGCATTCAAGCCCTTACCAGATAATCCAGGTGCGTGACCATCGATTTGTTTTTCGTACTCCTGTGTTTTCCGAAGTTTTTCAATACAATCCGGATCGTTCTGAAGCACACCGTAGGAATTCATCATTTCAGCCAGCCCCAGCACCCGTTTATTCTGGTAAAACGGAAGCAGATCTTCCATATGCAGTTCCGCTCCGGATTCATCCAAAGCAGTCGATGGCACGCAGGATGGCATCATGAAATAGATATCTAAGCGGAGATTCTTTGTTGCTTCCAGCATATACTGAATCCCGGCTGTTCCTGCCACGTTTGCAATTTCATGAGGATCTGTAATTACCCCACAGGTTCCATGCGGCAGTACCATTCGTTCAAATTCCGACGGTGTCACCATAGAACTCTCCAGATGAATGTGTCCATCCAAAAAGCCAGGACAGACATATGCACCCTTCAAATCAGTTTCCACGTCTCCCTCATAGTCTCCAATTCCGACAATGATACCGTCTTCTATGGCAATGTCTCCTTCTTCTATGGTTTCTGTAAAGACATTCACGATTTTTGCATGCTTCAACACCAGCTCTGCCTTTGTTCTCCCCGCTGCTGCAGAAATCTGTTTCATAAACTGATTCGTTAATGTCATAAGCTCCCCCTCCTGACTTCTCCTGAATCCAATTTTGTTTTGTAATTCTAAAGTTGTAGTTTGCCTTTATTGTAGTCTATGACCGGCAAAAATACCATAACTATTTTACGCAAGAAGCCAAGAAGCAATCTTGCCGAAATGCATTTGAAAAGGACTGCATCAAAAACAAAAAAACGACAGAAGGATCCGTACGTCAGACCCCATCTGTCGCTTAGCTTCTGTTGTCTATTTCAGAAGCCATCATACATATCCGATGCAGAAAATCCTCCACTTTTTGTAAATGCACGATCCTCAATGGAATCACACACGCTCAAATAACAGATATCTCGTACCCTGAAAAGTCAGTTTACCGATGTCTCCTTCCGCCAGCATTCCATATTCTCTACCTGAAACCGGTAGTTCTATACGATCACCGCTCTCTACCTGAAACGTGACATAGTAACTGGTACTTGAGGTCGAATAGTAGCCATGCCCTCCAGACAGATCACCTGCATTTGCATGGCTATGATGCGTGATATTTTCACGCTTTGCAACGATAGTTGCAGTCACCGACAAACGCGGTGACTGATTGTTTTTATGCCATGTCCCGATTCCTGTTACAAACTGGAAAATGATCATTCCGAAAACCATCACGAAAATAATCGGAAACATAAACTCAAACAGCGTAAACATACAACTCACCCTTTCTTCATCTTGCGTCAAATGATTACTCTAAAGATTCTTTGACAGACGCTTTTCTCTATGAACTCCGATTTATCTTTCTAATTTTCTATCTCAATTATACCATCCCGGAATCAAACACAAAATATAGGAATTCTGTCGGTTTTCGTCCTTTTTTATTAAGTCTTACTTTTTTTGTTACAATTTAAGAGTCCGGCTTCGAAAAGTCGGGCTCTTGGTTTCAAATATCTTATACGAATTAGAGAAAGAGAGAGGAACAGTTACTCCAAAACGGATCCTGATGCAACCTTTATGAGAATGAAGGTCTGGGTAAGTATGCTCAAAATCTACAACGGATAAGGAAAAGAGCTAAATTTAATATTTTTCCTTAAAATAAAAAGGGTTGCAGTAACGAATTTTCAATCGTTACTGCAACACATCCATCTTTAGAAGAGCTGCTGACGGGAATCGGACCCGTGACCTCCGCACTACCAATGCGACGCTCTACCGACTGAGCCACAGCAGCATATGCAATTTTCATTGCAAGAGCGCGAGACGGGACTCGAACCCGCGACCCCGACCTTGGCAAGGTCGTACTCCACCAACTGAGCCACTCGCGCATTTATA
>NZ_QUIV01000046.1 GCF_003480315.1 Clostridium sp. AM33-3
TGGGGCTGTCGCACTAGCAAATATTTTTTGCTGGGCGGCAGCCCTGCTTTATGCCCAAATGGGGGCGAAATCGGTTGTGATTTCGCCCCCATCCCTTATAAACACAGTTCATTCCCAGACATCCCTTTCGGCATGCCTGATTTCAAACTGTTTTGTTTTCAACCATTAAAATCTATGCTGTCTTTAATGAAAAAAGATGACTCCCCGTTCTTCCGGTCTGAATCTTGCAATGAAGCTTATTGATATTTCGTCCCATCGCCAAAAGGATGCTCTCTGCCAGTGCATTTGCCTTTCCTCGGTACAGATATCTTCGAAAATTCATGTCTTCCTTTACATCAGCAAATGAACCTTCGGCCTGAATACTGCGATTCATACGGAGCGTCGTTCCATACTCACTTGTGATCCGTTCCAGATCTTCTGCACGTTTTTGATTCATCGTCTTCGAGACCATCAGCACTTTATTACGTTTTTCCATAGGTGTTTTGCAGTTGTTTCCTTTGATACATTCCGTTTTATAAGGACAGCCGGTACAGTCTGGACTTCTGTAATAAGTTTTTACACTGACATATCCGCTGGCTGTTTTACTTCTGCGTTCATTTGTAACAGTCAGTTCCCTTCCATTCCGACAGATATAGCTGTCTCTGTCTGCGTGATACTCCATGTTTTCTCTTCTGCTGATGTCTTTTTTGTATTTTCGGGTTTTCGAAATCTCATAGTTCTGCGGCTTTATATAGGCGGTCTGTCCGTTTCCCTCAATGAAAAGATAGTTTTCTTCACTTTCATATCCGGCATCTGCAACGATTTCTGAATATTTAAATCCTAAGTGACTCTCCATATCTTTCAAAAAAGGGATCAGGGTGCATGTATCGGTTGGACGCGGGCTAATATCAATCCATGTGATGTATTCAGAGTCCACTCCGTGCTGGATGTTATAAGCAGGTTTTAACTGTCCATTCAGCATCGCATCTTCTTTCATTCTCATGAAGGTCGCATCCGGGTCTGTTTTGGAATAACTGTTTCTATCTCCAAGCGTATACAGTTTTTTCGTATATTCCTTTAGTTTCTCCAGATATTGATCCAGCTGTTCCAGGGATTTCTGCAACTGTGTTTTTCTACGTCCAATTCCATGCACGAACACAATCCCCTCCTGTACTTTGACGCGGCACAACTGCTTTTTTAACCGTTTTAATGTGTGGATGGATATCTGGTCATGGTATACGCTCCTGATTCCATAGAGTTCTTCGCATTCAGCCACAAAAGAAGTTAGTTTTGTGTATAACCGGGCCTGATTTTTCGTAATAGCCCGTTTCCATACAAATGTATATTTATTGGCTGCCGATTCTATCTTGGTGCCATCAATAAAAATGGTCTTTCCCGAAATCTCACCAAGAAGATAGAGCAGATCTGACATTTGGGCAAGCAGAACCTTTGCGCAGGCAGAAAAATGTAGGGAGATAAAACGCGCAATCGTTGCATGATCAGGAGCAGGCATTCCTTCAAGGAGATACATAAAGTTGATATCCCGTTTACATGCTTTTCGGATATCTCGACTTGAGTAGATTCGATTCATTGCTGCATAGATAACGAGTTTCAGCATCTGACGCGGCGTTGCCTGATTTTTTCTGATCCTGCCATAAGTTTTATATAGTTCAGAAAGGTCCATTTCCTCCACAAAGGCACTTACCAGACGAACTGGATCATCAGATGGAATAGAAATCTCTAAATCCAGCGGAAGTTTGATTTGATAATACAGCGAAAATGAGGTATAATTCCTCTGTATTATTTTGTTTAGTCGCATAAACTGATTATACCACGAACGCCGGGCTTTTCGAAGCTCGGCGTTTTGTGTTGGATATATAAAATGAGCTGCCGCACGTTAGTGCGACAGCCCC
>NZ_QUIV01000047.1 GCF_003480315.1 Clostridium sp. AM33-3
CCGAGCATCTGATTACGAAGCATAGCTCCGTAGCTTCAGAGGTGCGTCCATGACACCCGTACTGCTACCCAGATGGGTTACACAGCTACTTTTATTGTTTTTGTACCGCTCAGCCCGGTTACGGGCATATCAATTTCTTTGCCGGATACGGCATGATACTTTCTCAAAATATTATAAGCTCCTACTGCATCTGCATTGTAGATCACGGTATCTACAATGTAAATGCCACGCTTTTTTCGATTTCTTTTCTCTGCATAAATGTGCGATACTTCTTCTGACTGCGGCGGACATTGACTGGAATAGCTTTCTTCCTGTCTTATCAGGCAAATCCCTTTCATTTTAAGCTTATATTCTAACTGCATATAGATACGGGCATATGGCAAAGCGTGAAGCTTCTGGTTGGTTTTCCTCCCCAGGTTTCTCTCTTTACGAATCCCCTTTATATCTCCAATTACAACCGTATGAATATCATTCTTTACACAATAGTTCGTGATATATCGTGTCATCTTATGAATATAATCTTTGATACAGTCATTTTTCTTTCGATAGAGTTTCTGCAGATGCTTAGATGTTTTCAGATCCTCCATTTCCCTTGCAGCCTGGATCCTGCCCCATTGTGACTGGACTCTCGCGATTTCCTTGTTATAAAAATAAGAAAGAGAAAGATATTCCCTTCCAATAATAAAAGTTTTCCCTACATTATCATAACAAGTCATAAGATTATGCAAGCCCAGATCAATCGACAGATAATGTCCATTGTCCTCTTCTGGCAAAACATCTTCCACCTCATAAATAACAAGGATCCTGCTGGTTCCGTCATTTGCCGGAGGATATATTTTTATCTGTTTTATGATATCCATGTTTGAAAAAACAGGATTTTTCAAATAAAGGTATGCAGCACGAATATCATAGGTATGAGCCATATATTCCTTCAGCTTTTTTGATAAAGAAAGTCTTACATTATAAGAGCCGTTTTCATGTTGAATACCATTTTGCATATACGTAATCGGCATTTTATCTTTCTTATATCTTGGTGTTCCCGGATTCTCGATACCTCCACTTTCTTTTAACCGGTAAAAAGATTTCCATGACTTGTCCAAAAGCTTGCAGATTTCCTGTGCAGTCTGTGACGGGAGTGATTTGAACCACAGATCATCTTTATGCTTGGACTTCTGATAATACCAGTCAGGATATTTCTCCAATCCCAGATTTTTGTAGTTGTTTCTTTCATAATTGCAAACATTCCAAAGCTTGTAAGCCGCATAACACATGTGTCCTACAATATTTGCATCATTTTTATTTAATACAATGGTTGTTTCATGTGTTAACAGCATATTTTCCCTCCTCCTAGTAAGATTTGCTCTGATGCTCGATATAGCGTCGGATATTTTCTTCCGACACCGAACCGATTGTTTCTACATAATATGAGTGATTCCAAAGCTGACCTTTCCAAAGTTTCTGGCGGATCGCCGGATATTTTTCAAAGAGTTTTCTTCCGGTAATTCCTTTTAAATACTTTACAATATCTGTCACTGACAGTTTCGGCGGTGCAGACACAAAGCAATGGATATGATCACCTTCACCAACTTCAAAAAGATGAACCGTAAAACCTTTATCGGATGCTATCTTCTGAACCAGTTCTTTCAGATAAATCTCAATCTCTGCTGATAAAATTTTCCTGCGATATTTCACAGACCACACCACATGGTAATTAATATTATATACACAAGTTCTTGAATATATTAAATTCTCTTTCATACACATAGTATACTATTATATGGAAAGAAACGCAAGAAAAATCGAACATGCTTTCGATTTTCTTGCGTTTCAGACGCTTTCATCTCGGCAATTGAATAACCGAGGATTCTCGCTTATTA
>NZ_QUIV01000048.1 GCF_003480315.1 Clostridium sp. AM33-3
GTTCAGTTCGCCCGGCGCGAACGTTATTCTTAAAGGTGAAAGTCCTAAGTGCACCTGTTAGCGGGAAGCACATAGCCAACATGGCAAGGGTGTCCACTGTAAGGTGGAATCTGAAGGAAGCCTGCGGCAAACCATTGGTCCGACGGACAGAAATCATGTATAAGGCTTACAGTTCGGATAAGACTGCTGAATAAGTTGAAGTCCAATAGCTAACGTGGAACTGGTAGTAGACATGGCGGATAGATGATGGGAAAGATGGCGTATTTTAACCGGGGAGATCCTATGAGTGGTTCCATTAGCCATAGTAACAACGAATCATAGGAAGTCAGCAGATGTCATAGTAGCGAAGAAGTCTGGGAAACCGGATGGAGCAAAGGACAGAACAGTTAATCAGCTGGAGTACGTCCTGATTGAGAGTTTAGACAAAACACATGCCGAGAGGAGTACCACAAGTACTAAGTGGTCGAAACTCACGAAAAGGAAGGGAAACAGTGCATGGAAAAACAAAGTACAATAATCGAAGACATACTGTCCAAAGATAACCTAAACCGTGCATATCAGCAGGTAATAAAGAATAAAGGTGCGGCAGGGGTGGATGGAATGGAATGCGAAGGATTGCTCTCTCATTTGAGAGCCAATGGCACTCAACTCAGAGAAAGTGTAAGAAATCAATCATATAAGCCCATGCCGGTGAAACGGGTTGAAATTCCAAAAGAAGATGGAAGTAAGCGGAAGTTGGGGATTCCAACAGTGAAAGACCGAATGATTCAACAAGCAATATCGCAGGTCTTAGGACCAATATATGAGAGAAAATTTCATGCAAACAGCTATGGTTTCAGACCTGGAAAGAGTGCTCAACAAGCGGTACTAAAAGCTGTTGAATATATGAATGAAGGGTATAACTGGGTTGTTGACCTTGACTTGGAAAAATTCTTCGATACGGTAAATCATGATAAGCTCATTTCTATCTTAAACAAAGAGATTAAGGACGGAAAAGTTCTGTCGTTAATTCGAAAGTTTCTGGTAAGTGGTGTCATGGTTGGTGAGCAGATGGAAGAAACGGAGATAGGAACACCGCAAGGAGGAAATCTCTCGCCACTTCTTGCAAACATTATACTGAATGAACTAGATTGGGAACTTGAAAAGCGAAAACTAAAATTTGTAAGATATGCAGATGACTGCATTATTCTAGTGAGGAGTCAGAAAGCGGCTAACCGAGTAATGGAATCAATTACAAGATACATTGAATCTAAGCTTATCTTAAAAGTGAACCGGAAGAAAAGCAAAATAGGACGTCCCACAGAAATAAAATATCTTGGCTTTACTTTCTACAATCAGTTCAAGGAAAAGAAATACAAGGCAAAGGCTCATGAGAAGTCAATCCAAAAAGTAGTAAAGAGGCTGAAACTACTTACAAGCCGTAAATGGAGTGTAAATAACGCATACAAAGCACAAAAAATATCAGAAGTTCTTAGAGGTTGGATTAACTACTTTAAAATTGGCTCAATCCTTACAGTAACCCGGAAATTGGATAGAATACTTCGATACAGATTTCGAATGTGTATATGGAAACATTGGAAAACTCCACAAAATAAATTTAGAAATCTGGTAAAACTCGGAGTGTGGGAAGGAAATGCGGCGAAAGCGGCATGGTCCCATGGCTATGCGCGAATATGCCGTTCAGAAGCAGTATGCTATGCAATATCCAATGCACGCCTTGCAAAGTTCGGATTATTATCTGCGGAAACGTACTTTGTGCAAGTGTCAAGTTAACTGAACCGCCGGATGCGGAACCGCATGTCCGGTGGTGTGAGAGGTCGGCGGCGATAGCCGCCTCCTACTCGATC
>NZ_QUIV01000049.1 GCF_003480315.1 Clostridium sp. AM33-3
GGGAGTATCCCAAAGTTTGTGTAAACCTCCAAACTGATGTAAGATAAAATTACTCAGTTTGGAGGTTATTTTTATGGCAAGAAGAAAAGACAGCCCACAAAAAGCAGCAATGAGAGAAATGATGCGGGATTATCTGAAAAATAATGATATCAGCATCAAAGACGGCACCGATGTAAATGGCATCATGCGTGACATGATGTCTGTCCTATTGGAAGGTGCTTTGGACGAGGAACTGGATGAAGAATTAGGATATTCCAAGTATGATTATCGTAACAAAGAAACAGACAATAGCAGAAACGGTCATTCCAGCAAAACCATGCACACCAGTTATGGAGATATGGATGTGGCGATCCCAAGGGATCGTAACGGTGATTACGAACCACAGCTGATTAAAAAATATCAAAATACCGTAACTCAGGACATGGAAGAAAAAATACTTTCCATGTATGCCAAAGGAATGACCACCGGAGACATTGAATCCCACATGCGTGAATTATACGATATTGATATTTCTGACAGCACAGTCAGCCGGATCACAGACAAAATCCTGCCGATTGTAAAAGAATGGCAGGAACGTCCTCTGGAAGAAGTGTATGCTGTAGTATTTATGGATGCGATCCACTATCATGTCCGCAGCGAAGGACGTATCGTAAAACGTGCGGTTTACATTGCTCTTGGTATCGACATGAGCGGAAAAAAAGATGTCCTTGGAATGTATGTTGGAGAGAACGAAAGTGCGAAGTTCTGGCTTTCTATCATGAATGGATTAAAAAACAGAGGCGTTGAGGATATCCTGATCGCATGCGTTGATGGTTTAAATGGATTTCCACAGGCAATCGAGGCTGTTTATCCAAAAACAGAGATTCAGCAGTGTATCATCCATCAGATCCGTAATTCAACAAAGTTTGTTTCATACAAAGACATCAAAAAACTGATGGCTGATCTGAAGCTTGTATATGCAGCTCCAACGGAAGAAACAGCTTTAAATGAGTTAGAATTGTTCAAAGATAAATGGGATTCCAAGTACCCGAAAATCTATAAATCCTGGAATGATAACTGGGCAACCCTGTCCACTTATTTCAAATATCCAGAGGCAGTAAGACGCCTGATTTACACCACAAATGCCATTGAAGGCTTCAACCGTCAGCTCCGGAAAGTGACCAAAAGCAAAACGGTTTTTCCGTCAGATGACAGCCTTTTGAAAATGCTGTATTTGGCAACCATGGATATCACGAAAAAATGGACCGGTCACAGGCAGGACTGGGGACAGATCCATTCCCAGCTGGAAATTTATTTTGAAGAACGTCTGGCAGGACGGAACCTGTAAAACAGTCAATTTTAAGCAGGTTTTATTGACATGCCTAAAAACTACTGTATAATGCAGATATGGGCAGAATCCGGAAAATCGGCTCTGCCCATTTGTAACTATTCACAAATCTTATATCAGTTTTTAACGTTTACACAAAACTTGAAACGGTCTC
>NZ_QUIV01000005.1:0-102642 GCF_003480315.1 Clostridium sp. AM33-3
ACTGAGTAATTTTATCTTACATCAGTTTGGAGGTTTACACAAACTTTGGGATACTCCCTAATGTCGTTCCACCTCCTCGTCATTTATATAGTTATCTCCTACTTTCATGGGAATGATCACGTCCTTACTATCTTATGACATAAGCATAGCAACATTTTTCGGACATGACAAGGTGAAAGCAAAAACTCCCGGCCATTTTCTGACCGAGAGTTTCTTTTTATTTTTCAGTTTCAAATTTTTCTTTTTTGCGCAAGCTAATCATTTCCCCGATTTTCTGATATTCAGTACGGGATTCGTCCCAGGCCTTTTTGAAATCCGGATCCGTTTTTCTCAGCATTTCGATTTGCTCTGACACATTTGTTTTTCTAAATGGCATATTTGATTTTCCCTCTACTTCTCCAGGCCGCCCAGGACTCGCTTGAAAACCTTGAAATTCATATCATTCTGCGGCGGACAATAAACAGCAAACTCCACAGTTTCAAATGCATGCAGATAATCCGCAATTACTTCCTTAGCAGCTCTTGCAACTACTTCCGGCTTATTTTGGTATGCTCCGCACCCAAAAGCGCCGAGAATCACGACTTCCGCATCATTCAGAACCGCTACATCCAGAATCCTGGACAGTCTCTTCTTATGGATTTCCAAAAGTTCCTTATCAGTGATTTTTACTGTAGGAGTGACATTGTTTCGGATATCATGGAAACTTTTCTTTACGCGTAGATCCGGAGCCGCGCAGGTAATTACATCCACATCATACCATGCAGCTTCATCCATCAGTTGTGGCTTTGCTGTATCCGTTTTAAAAACAGTCACGGCAGGCGTATAGATGATATCTGCAGTACCTATCGGATTTTTCGCTTTTCTGTGCGGGCTATAAAAGCCCTTCTCCAGTTCCGGTACACTCAGACAGAAATACAGTCCAGAGCATCTGCAAAGACACTCTTCCTGCGCACCAGCTCCCCTAAGCACTCCTCCGCCTGGCTTATATGGCGATGCAAAGCTGTGCACAGCTACTTTCTGCCCGGCATAGCCAGAAGCCGCCTCGAAAGTCCGCTTTGTGGATACTACTACTTTTGCTTCATCAGAAAAGTGCTTCTTATCCACAACTGGCAGTTTCTCGCTTTCCAGAATCAATTTCTGATTCTTCACTGACTCTGCAACAGAAGCTTTCAGCTTTTCATTCTTTTCGCACAGCCTTTTCGTATCTTCAAAAATCTCCACATTTTCGTATGTGTTCATTAATCTTCTCCGTCCCTTCTCTTTTGTGTATGGGTCTATTTTTAGCAAATATTTGATGAGAAGGGATTCAACCGGCAGTTGAATTTATACGAATAGATAGAACAGTGACTTTATTTTCTTGTTTAGTCAGTATAAAAAGCAGCTTTTGGCTGTACAAAATCAGTTCTGGCCCACTTCATCAATTCTCAACATCAACTTGTACACCGCTGAAAAATGGCTTAGAATAAGGCTTTCTGGCACTTTCAGCACCCATTTTTACTATACAATTTAGTGTACAATTTTTTGAGGAACAGGTGTACAACTGTACAAATTTTGCCAGTGGATAAAGTCTTTTAATTTTTTACGCGCGATGGGTTATAAAACGGACATCAAGTTTGTTAAAAATTGTACTATACAACTTTTGTACAACAACTGTACAAAAATAAATATCTGGCTGCAATATTCCGCACTAAGTTATGATATCTATTCTATACTATCTATCACAGCGAAAATTGCAAAGGAAAAGCCCGGGAACCCGCATAAATGCTAGATTCCCGGACTTATAATATTCCTTATCAAGTTCTACTAAGCTGTCAGTTTTAAAGGTTCAGAAAATGCGAAATTCGCATTAGTTACCCATCTGCTTTGCAACTTCCTCTGCAAAGTTCTCCTCTTTCTTCTCAAGACCCTCACCAGTCTCGAAACGAACAAAGCCCTTAACAGTGATGTTTGCACCGTTCTCTTTTGCAACCTGAGCTACGTACTGAGCTACGGACTGCTTGCCATCCTCTGCCTTTACGTAGGTCTGGTCTAACAGGCAGATCTCTTTCATCTCTTTGTTGATACGGCCCTGGATCATGCCCTGGATTACCTTCTCCGGCTTGGAAGCTTCCTTCGGATCGTTCTGGATCTGAGCCATCAGGATGCTCTTCTCGTGCTCGATGAACTCTGCGCTAACCTCGTCACGGCTGGTGTATTTCGGATTCAGAGCTGCGATCTGCATAGCGATGTTCTTGCCCATCTCTTTTACAGCATCGTTTACAACACTGGTCTCAACGTCAACCAGAACGCCGATTCTGCCGCCAGCGTGGATGTAGGATACAACAACACCGTTCTCCTCTACAACCTGTTTGAAACGACGGATGTTCATGTTCTCGCCGATGATGGAGATCTGGGAAGACAGAGCCTCTTTTACGGTCAGGCTCTCGTCTGCTGCCCACTTCTCAGCCATGAAGGTATCCATGTCTGCTGCGGTGGTAGTCAGAGCCTGTGCTGCAACCTGTGCAACGTAAGCCTGGAATTTTGCATTCTTTGCAACGAAGTCGGTCTCAGCATTAACCTCAACAACAACTGCCTTCTTCTCGTCCTCGGTCATAGCGGTTGCTACGATACCCTCAGCTGCGATACGGCCTGCCTTCTTCTCTGCGCCGGCAAGTCCTTTCTCTCTTAAGAACTCTACTGCCTTGTCCATATCACCGTCGGTAGCTGCAAGAGCTTTCTTGCAATCCATCATACCTGCACCGGTCATTTCTCTTAACTCTTTTACCATTGCTGCGGTAACTGCCATTGTTAATTCCCTCCATTTTATATTTTGTTTTTATTTTCTTTTACAAACAAAAATGCTCCAACCTGCCGCATAAGCTGCAGGTCGAAGCACCTTATTTCTCGATTAAGCCTCGGTGGTCTCCTCTGCCTCAGCAAAGTCAGCCTGAGCCTCACCCTGGTTTGCCTCGATTACTGCATCTGCCATCTTAGCCACGATTAATTTAACGGCTCTGATTGCATCGTCGTTACCCGGGATTACGTAGTCAAGCTCTTCCGGATCACAGTTGGTATCAGCGATACCAATTAACGGAATACCCAGAGTATGAGCCTCCTGTACGCAGATTCTCTCTTTCTTCGGATCTACGATGAAGATAGCATCCGGCAGTTTCTTCATCTCTTTGATACCGCCAAGGTTCTTCTCCAGCTTCTCCCACTCTTTCTTGATCTCGATAACTTCCTTCTTCGGCAGTACATCGAAAGTACCGTCCTCAGCCATGGTCTCGATTGCTTTCAGTCTTGCGATACGGCTCTGAATGGTCTTGAAGTTGGTCAGCATACCACCTAACCATCTCTCGTTTACATAGAACATTCCGCAACGCTCAGCCTCAGTCTTGATTGCATCCTGTGCCTGCTTCTTGGTACCAACGAAAAGGATGGTGCCGCCGTTTGCAGCGATATCAGATACTGCATTGTAAGCCTCGTCTACCTTACCTACAGATTTCTGTAAGTCGATGATGTAGATACCGTTACGCTCGGTGTAGATGTACGGAGCCATTTTCGGGTTCCATCTTCTGGTCTGATGTCCGAAATGAACACCTGCCTCTAACAGCTGCTTCATAGAAATAACGCTCATGTTTGTTTCCTCCATTTGGTTTTTTACTTCCGTCTGCGTCTCGCACTTCCTCTGGGACCATAAGGCACCACCATCAGAATCAGCAGACGTGTTTTTTGTCAGCCCCACTAGCATACCATAACTGTCAGAGTTTGACAAGGGCTTTTTCTTTGAAATCTGCCTGAAATTTGCCATGGCACATTCTTTTTTATAGTTCGCGTATCGGAAACAAAAAAGGAAGAGGCAGATTCTGCATCTGTTTCTTCCTTTTCTATATGCTATATTCTCATGACCCGCTATTTGGATGTTTTGATGTTCTTCAGTTCATCAAAGACTACATCGTTCAGTACCTTGATGTAAGTTCCCTTCATGCCGGAAGATCTTGACTCAATAACACCGGCACTCTCGAACTTGCGGAGTGCATTTACGATAACGGAGCGGGTGATCCCCACACGGTCCGCGATTTTACTTGCTACCAGAATTCCCTCGTTTCCATCCAGTTCCTCAAAAATATGGGTAATGGCTTCCAGTTCGGAGAAGGATAAGGTACTGATGGCTGATTTGACGATCTGGACTTTTCGGGTCTCTTCCGCGTTTTCCTCATTTACGGAACGCATCATCTCCAGTCCGACTACCGTGGTACCGTATTCGCTTAAGATGATGTCGTCGATGTCATACTGTTCATCGCATTTATAAATGAATAAGGTGCCCAGGCGCTCACCCGCAATGTCGATCGGAGTAATGATGGCCTGATACTTCTTTACGTTCTCCTCTGCGAAGCCCAGTGTCGCAAGGTTGACGTTCTCTTTTGTGGAGAGGATGCTGAGCAGGCGCTCATTCAGCATACGGTCTACAAAACCGCCCACCTGATCCTCAATCAATTCCTCAATTTCATCGACTCCGGGACAAAGACCTACGCCGAGAACCTTTCCTTTCTTACTGATCACCAAAATATTGGATAACAGGATCTCGCTCAGGACTTTACAAATGTCGTTGAATACCACTTTATGGGAATTGTTATTATGCAGTAACTTATTGATTTTTCTGGTCTTATCAAGAAGCTGTACACTCATTTCAAAAAACCTCCTCAATTAATTGATATTCGCTTCCACAACCTTCTCCAATATCTAAATATTAGCACGATTTCGAATGAATAACAAGAGTTTTTTGAAATTTTCAATTAATTTAATCATTCGGCTGTTTTTCTTTGATATTTGTTGTATAACCGCACTGTTCATTGGAACAGAGGAGCTTGCTGCCCTTCTCTACCATGTAGCTGCCGCATTTCGGGCAACGCTCAGCAGATGGCTTCTGCCAGGACATGAAATCACACTCCGGATTATTCTCACAGCCGTAATAACGTCTTCCCTTCTTGGTCTTCTTGATAACAATATCTTTTCCGCACTTCGGACATGCTACTCCGATCTTCTCCAGATACGGCTTGGTGTTCTTGCAGTCCGGGAATCCCGGGCAGGCCAGGAATTTGCCGTGTGGGCCGTATTTGACTACCATATTCCGTCCACATACATCGCAGATGACATCGGATACTTCGTCCGCGATCTTCACGGACTCCAGCGTCTTCTCTGCGGTTGCCACAGCCTGATCCAGATCCGGGTAGAAATTCTCGATGATGGTCTTCCACTTCACGGTTCCGTCTGCGACCTTATCCAGCAAAAGCTCCATATTTGCGGTAAAGCTCAGATCCACAATGCTCGGGAAGCACTTCTTCATAATGCCGTTGACTGCCTCACCAAGCTCCGTAACATACAGGTTCTTGTTTTCTTTGGTCACATAGCGTCTCGCCAGGATCGTTGTAATGGTCGGTGCGTAGGTACTCGGACGTCCAATGCCCTGTTCCTCCATGGCCTTAACCAGGGATGCCTCCGTATAATGCGCCGGCGGCTGGGTAAAATGCTGGCTCGGCTTTAACTCCGAAAGAGTCAGCACATCGCCGGCTTCCAGCTTGCCAAGAAGCGCGTTGCCTGTCTCCTTGTCATCTTCCTGCACATAGACGGACATAAAGCCGTCGAAGGACAATTTGGATGCTGACAGGGTAAAGATATAATTTCCTGCCATCACCTTCACGGAGGTCGTCGTATACACTGCCGGCTGCATGCGGCTTGCGGTGAAACGTTTCCAGATCAGCTGGTATAAGCGGAACTGGTCACGCTGCAGGGAGTCCTTGACCATGGTCGGGGTCCGGGTAATGTCAGTCGGACGGATAGCCTCATGCGCGTCCTGGATCTTTCCGGTGGATTTCTTGGTCTGATCCTGCTGCAGCACATAGTCCGCGCCGAAGGTGTGCTCCACATAAGCACGTGCTGCCGCGTCGGCCTCGTCCGCGATCCGGGTGGAATCCGTACGCAGGTAGGTGATCAGGCCCACGGTGCCCTGTCCCTTGACATCCACGCCCTCGTACAACTGCTGGGCGATCCTCATGGTCTTCTGAGTGGAGAAATTCAGCACCTTGGAGGCTTCCTGCTGCAGGGTACTGGTGGTGAACGGGATCGGCGGCTTCTTGCTGCGCTCTCCGTACTTTACATCTTCCACCACATAATCCTTTCCCTCCAGCTCGGCCAGGATCTGGTCCAGCTCGTCTTTTTTATGAATGGCGATTTTTTCGTCACGCGTGCCGTAAAACTTTGCATTTAAGGTTTTTTTGCTTCCCTTCTGGGAAAAATCTGCCTCAAGGTTCCAGTATTCCTCCGGGATGAAGGCCTCAATCTCGGCTTCGCGGTCGCAGATCATACGGAGTGCCACTGACTGTACACGTCCGGCACTCAAGCCACGCTTTACTTTGGCCCATAACAGCGGGCTGATGCGGTAACCCACCATACGGTCCAGCATACGGCGTGTCTGCTGCGCATCAACCAGATGCATATCAATCGTGCGCGGTGCTTTTAAAGACGCCTTTACCGCATTTTTCGTGATCTCATTAAAGCTGATCCGGTAAACCTTTTTATCCTTTGCCTCATCCAGCTTCAGCGCTTTCATCAGGTGCCAGGAAATGGCCTCTCCCTCACGGTCCGGGTCCGTTGCGAGATAGATCTTGTCTGCTTTCTTCACTTCTTTTCGAAGCTTTGCCAGAATATCTCCTTTTCCGCGAATCGTAATATATTTTGGTTCATAATCATGCTCAGCGTCAAATCCGAGGCTGCTCTTTGGTAAATCTCTCACATGTCCGTTGGAAGCATCCACTTCATAGGTGGAGCCAAGGAATTTCTTAATGGTCTTAACCTTGGCCGGTGACTCCACAATCACTAAATTATTTGCCATAACTACTCCTAATACCGGATCTCTCAAAACCGTTCTGACGGCTTTCAGATCTTTTTTCCATAATAATGATTCGCTGTGCGAAACACATAGCCCTGCAGCTCCAGCTCCAGCAAAATCCCCATACATTCGCTGATGCTCATCCTACACCGGTCCGAAATTTCTTCCAGATGTTTCGCCTTGAAATCTAGGCAAGCATACACCATTTTTTCTGGCTTTGCAAGTGCATTTGCATTTTTTTCATGAATAATTAACCTTTTCTCGCACTTTACACCCAGGTATTCCAGGATATCATTTGGTGAAATTGCCATATGTGCCCCCTGCTGGATCAGTCGGTTGCAGCCCCCGCTTAAGTGATCCGTAATTCTTCCCGGCACGGCAAATATTTCTTTTCCCTGTTCCAGTCCCAGCTCTGCCGTGATCAGGGAACCGCTTTTCTCTTTCGCCTCCACCACCAGAACAGCGTCCGAAAGTCCGCTGATGATACGGTTGCGCATCGGAAAATGCATCGGAATCGGCCCGGAATCCAGCGGAAATTCAGAGATAATACCTCCATGCGTAAGCATTTGTCCATACAGCTTATAATGTGCCGAAGGATAACAGATATTTACGCCGCAGCCTAAAATCCCATAGGTATCTGCTCCTGCCTTTAAGGCGCCCTGATGAGCCGCGCCGTCAATCCCAATGGCAAGACCGCTGATGATCTGTACCCTCTCCTTTGCAAGCATCTCCGCAAATGCAGATGCCAGCTGGCTCCCATATTCCGAGCATCCGCGGGCTCCTACCACTGCCACCGCCGGAAGCTTTGGATCCGGCAGCTTTCCGCGCACATAAAGTGCCATCGGATAGCCATGGATATGTAAAAGCCGCTCCGGATATTCCGGATCAAGAGGCGTAACAAAACGGATTTTTCGCTCTGCTAGCTTTTCGTACTCCTCCAGATATTCTGACCATCTCTTTTTCCCCTCACAGAATGCCTTAAGCTGGGCTTCCCTCAGGATACCACTCTCCCTGATCGCTGTTTCTTCTATATTAAATAGGTTTGAATAACCCCCAAAATATTCTCCAAGGGAACAGATCGATACTGCACCAAGCTGCTGAATCTGATTCAGGCAGAAAAGCATGCGCCGTTCCTGCTCCATGTTAGTTTGGTACGTCATCTGCCACCTCCTTTCCCCAGTATCGCTCCTGCAGATCGCGGTAGCCTGCCGCCTCCCTAAGATGCGTCCGGTCAATCCGCTCCTTTCCTTCCAGATCTGCCAGGGTACGCGCCACCTTTAAAATCTTATGGCACCCTCTGGCACTTAAACCAAGTCTTGAAAAGATCTGCTGCAAAAATGCTTCATCATCCTCCCGCAGGCTGCAGAAATGACGGATCTGGCGGATTCTCATCTCACTGTTCGTATAGATTCCACTGTCTGCGTAGCGGAGCTTCTGAATCTGGCGCGCGCGCACAATGCGATCCCGCATATCCGCGGAAGACTCATTGTTCTGTTCTGTACGAATATCACGATAGGTCACCGGCGCTGCTTCCGCGCAGATATCAATGCGGTCTAAAAGCGGACGGGAAATCCGCCCAAGATAACGCCTCACCTGCTGCGGCGTGCAGCTGCACCGGGAGCGGTCCGGATAATATCCGCATGGGCAGGGGTTTAAGGCTGCCACCAGCATGAAATGTGCCGGGAACGTAAAGCTGCTGTTCACACGGGATACCGTCACACAATGCTCCTCCAGTGGCTGACGCAAAATTTCCAGTGTCTTTTTTTCAAACTCTGCCAGCTCGTCAAGAAACAGGACACCACGGGATGCCAGAGAGATTTCTCCCGGTTTTGGCCAGATGCCGCCTCCGGTCAGCGCCTGTGCGCTGATGGTGTGGTGGGGTGACCGGTATGGCCTTGTTCCGATCAATGCATGGCCTTGCGGCAGCATCCCGCAAATGCTGTATACCTTTGATACCTCCAGCTGTTCCTCCCTGGACAGCTCGGGCATAATGGTCGGAATCCGTCTGGCCATCATGCTCTTGCCGCTTCCCGGCGGGCCGATGTAGAGAAGATTGTGTCCGCCTGCTACCGCAACCTCCGTTGCGCGCCGCATAAATTTCTGTCCGTTTACCTCAGAAAAATCCACGTGATAAGCTGTTTGACAGTCCATACCGGCTGACACACGCTCTGCACAGATTGCATCCGGTTCATTTAAAAGTTCTACCACCTCCTGCAGATTCCGGATTTTTACAATCTCCATGCAATCCGCAGCAACTCCCTCTGCCACATTCTCTTCCGGAAGAAAGCAGCGCCTGAGTCCTGTCTCTGCCATGGCAAGCACCATGGAAAGCACACCGCGCACCGGCTTGATCTTTCCATCCAGTCCCAGCTCGCCGAGAAAACCCGTATGCTTTAATTCCGGCTGCATGACAATCCCATATGC
This sequence comes from Clostridium sp. AM33-3, assembly GCF_003480315.1. Taxonomy (GTDB): domain Bacteria; phylum Bacillota; class Clostridia; order Lachnospirales; family Lachnospiraceae; genus Brotaphodocola. The sequence goes on from NZ_QUIV01000005.1 coordinate 9,293, forward strand.
CGCCAGAACCGCAACGGCTACCGGCAGATCACAGGCAGTGCCTTCTTTTCTTACATTTGCCGGAGACAGATTCACTGTGATCTTTTTCGACGACAGATGATAGCCGGAATTTCGCATAGCAGTACGCACCCGTTCCTCAGCCTCTTTTACCTCCGATGCCAGGGATCCTACCATATAGAAACCAGGCAGACCATTGCTGACATCCGCCTCAACCTGAACCACGTAGCCATCTATCCCCCGCAGTCCTCCACTGTATACTTTGCTGAACAAAAATAAAAACTCCTTTCCTTTTCCTCTGTATTTGTAGCTTCACTATATCCATGGAAAAGAAAAAGAACCAGATTATTTTACCGCAAAATTCGGCAGCATCCGGCATGCAGCATGATCTGAGGGCAGGACGGCGCAGGCATTTGTCTGACAAAAAGAATGTCCGGTGACATTCATGCCACCGGACATTCTTTTTGCTTTTATCTGTTTTATTTAAGATTACAGCGGAAGGATTCCAAGCATTACTGCAAACAGCATGCAGAGAATGGAGAAAATCCATACATAACCGAAGGATGCCTTGATGTGATCCTTGATATCCACATCTGCCAGACCAATACCAAGCAGGGTTGCCGGTACCATCGGGCTGATGAAGGTTGCACAGTTACGGCACACAACCATAGCCACTGCGATCGGGAACGCCTCAACACCAAAGGATGCGCCGATTGCGATCATAACCGGAAGCATTCCGTAGAAGTAGGAGTCGGTATCGAAGCAAAGTGCTAACGGTACGGACAGGATACCAATTACCAGAGGCAGATGCTGGCCCAGCGCTGCCGGAAGGATCATGGAAATGATACCAGCCATGTTGGATACTACAGAGGTCTTCATCATCTCAACACCCGGCTTTGCAATGACTGCTGCACCGTCTGCGTTGAAACCATATACCAGAACACCCATCAGAACTGCTGCGCCCATGAGAGTTGAGCACATCATCAGCGCCGGGCCTGCATGACGGTTGATCATCTTTTTCTGCATTTTGATCGGAGTGTAGTTTACCAGAAGTGCTGCCGCTACGCCCAGCATGAACGGGAAGTAGCTCGGGAACTGATCCCATACTAACATTGCGATTACTGCGATTGTTAAGCAGATATTGAATGCGAACAGCTTCGGTCTTGCATACTCATTTTCATCAGCCTGATGCTGAGCCTCTTCTGCTGCCTCCTCTGCACTGGACTGCTGTGCCAGCTTACCATTCAGGCCTGCACCTCTCTTCTTCTCCTGGATACCTGCGAATACTGCATGTGCCAGACAGAGAATGATACCAAAAATCTGGATCGGGATCAGTCTGCCCCAGAGCTGTCCAGCCTCCATACCCAGTACAGATGCCGCACGCATGGTCGGGCCTGCCCAAGGCATCAGGTTTAAAACACCCATTGCCAGAACCGCTACACGAAGCAGTGTGGTTTGTCTCATGTGCATCTTCTTATAGACCGGAAGCATAGCCGGAACTACGATCAGGAAGGTGGAAGCTCCGCCGCCATCCAGATGACCGATCAGGGCGATCAGGGCTGTCATAACGGTTACACCGATGACATTATCGCCAACGTGTTTCATCAGCTTGTTGATGATGACATCAAACATACCGGCATCCGTCATGATACCGAAGAACAGAACTGAGAATACAAACAGTGCTGCGGTCGGGCCTGTGCTCTTAAAGCCGCCCTTGATCAGATCGCCGATCTGCTCGATGGAATAGTATCCGCCCGCTACCAGGATCAGAGCCAGGATGGACGGAAAGATGATGAATGCCATACTCGGCATGGTTTTACTCTTGAACAGTGTTACTACTAAAGCAACGATACAGGCAAAGCCTAAAATACCTACTACTAATTCTGACATATAATTACCCCTATGTTATGTGTAAGTGTTGTTTTGTTACCGGTCCGGCCAGAGATTCCCGGCTCTGTCCGGACCCAAAAGCGCTTATCCTGCGGAATCAGCTTCCTGCCTCATCCGCTTTTGCATAAAATCAATCCCGGAACTCGTACTCCTTGATCTCGCGAACAACATCAAGTACGGTACCGTCACGGCTCTCGATGATACCAACCACGCGATCACCAAACTGTACCGGATCCGGCTCGCCTACGATGGAGTATGCCTTGTCACGCAGCTCCTCGATGGTGCAGAACGGAAGCTTCACGTCCTTCATGCACTCGATCAGATCCTGTCTGCGCGGGTTGATCGCGATGCCGTAATCGGTGATGACAACATCTACGGTCTCGCCCGGAGTGGTTACGGTGGTTACATTGGTACAGATAGCCGGGATTCTTCCCTGCAGAAGCGGAGCAATGACGATGGTGCACTTTGCTCCTGCTGCGGTATCCGGATGACCGCCCTGTGCTCCAGTGATCATGCCGTCAGAGCCTACAACCACGTTGCAGTTGAAGTTTACATCGACCTCAAGGGAAGCCAGGATCACGAAGTCCAGCTTATTGACATAAGCGCCCTTGTTGAACGGATCTGCATACTCAGATGCGGAGATCTCGATGTGGTTCGGATTGGTCTTGATGGACTCAATGGCACCCATATCAAAATCCTGAGTATCTACGATCTTGTCAATGAGACCCTTTGCAAGCAGGTTGCACATCGGAGTGGTGATACCGCCGAGGCCAAGTCCCATCTTAATGCCGCGCTCTTCCATGATCTTTCCAAGAGAGATGGTGGATGCGATGGACGCGCCGCCGACACCGGTCTGATAGGAGAAGCCATCCTTAAAGTACGGAGTGTTGATCACGAACTGGGTGCAGTAATCTGCCATCATGATCTTACGGACATCGGTGGTCGGTTTTGCTGCGCCGGTTGCGATCTTGGCCGGATTGCCGATCTCATCTACTACGCAGACAAAATCTACCTGGGTCATGGAGATGCTTGCCGGGATGTTCGGGAACGGAACGAGACAGTCAGTGATCGCCACGACTCTGTCTGCGTACTGAGCGTCTACCATAGCGTAGGATAAAACGCCGCAGTCGCTCTTTCCGCCGTTTGCTCTCATGTTGCCGTACTCATCGCAGGTCGGTGCTCCGATGAATGCGATGTCGATATGAACCTCACCGGACTCGATGGCTCTTACACGGCCGCCGTGAGAACGCATGATGGCGATGTCTCTTAATTTACCGGTGGAAATTGCCTCACCGATCTTACCGCGTACGCCGGAAGACTGGATTCCAACGATGGTGCCGTCCTCAATGTACGGAACAATGGCATCGTTTGCCTTACCAAGGGAGCTCGCGCAGATGGTGATGCCCTTGATACCCATCTTGTGGATCTCGTCCATAACCATATTTACCACATAGTCACCCTCACGGAAGTGATGGTGGAAAGAAATGGTCATGCCATCTTTGATCTCACACTTCACCAGTGCCTCGTGAATGTTCTCCACGATCTTGCTTCTGTTCGGGTCCATCATGGCATGAGCCTTCGGAGCTGCTTTCTTATACTCGTGATTGTCGTAAGCGTAAGCGCCCTTGAATGCTTCCTTACCGGTTGCCTTTAATACCTCTTCCGGGATTTCTCTTCCTACTGCATTGATCATCTTATAAATCCCCCTCATATACGCCTGATGCTTTTGCCAGGGCAATTGTTCTCTTTGCTCCATCGTAGAATGCGATATCGATCATCTTGCCGTCTACGGTAAATACGCCGATACCCTGTGCCTTCTTCTCATCAATCTCTTTTACAACCTTCTCTGCGAAGATGATTTCCTTCTGGGTCGGGGTAAATACCTTATGAACAACATCGATCTGACGCGGGTTTACGAGGGATTTTCCATCGAAGCCCATCATCTTGATCATCCTGACCTCTTCTTCAAACACGTCCATAGCATCCAGGTTGGTGAATACGGTATCCCAGCACTGTACACCGGCTGCTCTTGCAGCGATGATCATCTGCTGTCTTGCGCCCTGCAGCTCTACACCGGTTCCGGTAATCACGGTCTGCAGATCCTTGGTGTAGTCACCGCCGGAAAGAGCAATACCGATCAGACGGTCAGAAGACTTACAAACCTCAAGGGCATTTAAGACACCCTTGCAGGACTCCAGAGCTGCCATTAACAGAGTGGAGCCTTCCGGTCTTCCGAACTCTCTCTCAGCTGCCAGCACATGCTCCTCTACGGTATGTACATCCTGTGCGGTCTCGGTCTTTGCGATACGGATGGTATCAGCACCACCAGCCACGCAGACGCGGATATCTTCTTTCCAGTGCGGGGTGTCCAGTCCGTTGATGCGGACAACACGCTCAACTCCGCGGTAATCGATCTCCTGCAGTGCATGGTACAGGGAATATCTTGCTGCATCTTTCTGGTTCTCTGCCACTGCATCCTCCAGATCTAGCATGATGGAATCCGGTCTGTAGATGTACGGATCCTTGATCAGTCCCGGCTTCTGGCAGTTTAAGAACATCATTGAACGTCTCAGTCTTTTTTTATTCGGATGGCTCATTATTTAATTACACCTCCCCATGGAAGATTCTCAGTGATATCGTTGGAACGGTATACTGCGCACTCAACACGTGCCTTTAAGGTGCAGTCCAGAGCACCCTTGTCCACTACAGTCACCTTTGCGTCTTTTACATCAAGACGGTTTAAGGTCTCAAGGACAGTTGCTTTGATCTGCTTTCCAAACTGGTGAATCACACTGCTCTCGATGGAAAGCTCAACCGAACCATTTCCCGGCTCTACGGTAACCTGGGCATCGCTGGATTCCAGAGTGCCTGCCATGGCAGCTTTCTTTACTTCCATTTTCTTCCTCCTTTTGTCCGAAGACAATCAATACTTCTTCGCCGAATGTTTTTGCTATCACACACCGGTTTTTTGTTCATCCACAGTGTATCACCCGAGGTACAATCTTTCAAATACTTAAATTATTATAGTGTACATAAGCCTTTCTCTATATCTTTTCCGTATTTGATAATTTTTATCCTATATCGCATAAATAAAAAACCTATGCCCCTGAATGTAGCGCAGGAATTGAATCCACTCCGGATTTGTGATATTATAATAAAATATTTCATGTACTTTTCAGCAAACACTACAATTACTTTCCGCAGAAAGGGAGTCTTTCTTATGAATATCAAACACGCCCAGTACATGCTGACCGTGATGCAGGAGGGCAGCATCACCGCGGCCGCAAAAAAGCTTTACATTTCCCAGCCGTCCTTAAGCCAGATGATCAAGCTGGTGGAGACCAATCTCGGCACTCCCATTTTTAACCGCTCCACGGACCCGATCACGCTGACCTATGCCGGCGAAAAATATATCGAAGCAGCAAAACAGATCCTCACGATCAACAACAACCTGCAAAAGGAGATTGACGAGATCAACCACGAGGACCACGGCTGCCTGAAGCTGGGCATACCGGTCCAGCGCGCCATGCAGGTACTTCCCTACGTGCTGCCCCGCTTTATGAAGAAGTACCCCTTTGTGGATATCGATCTGCATGAACATGGTTCGTCCATCACGGAATCTATGCTGATCGAAGGCTCCATCGACCTGGCGTGCCTGACCACCTATCCAAAGCATGAAGAACTGAGTTATACCCTGATCGAAGATGAAGACATGGTCCTTCTGACCAGCCGGAATACCGATCTTGCCAGACGGATCCCGTCCGGAACCCCCATCGAGATCACGCAGGCCCGGAATGAAAAATTTATTTCCAGCAAAGAGGGGCACAATGTCAGCATCATCCAGAAACAGCTATTTGCCACTTATGATATGCAGCCGGATATTCTTTTAAAAACCACCAGCATTGAGGTTGGCAAGCGTACTGCCATTGCCTGCGATGCAGTTATGATCTGCCCCATCAACTACATCGAAATGTCCCCGGAGCTGTATCCGTACTGCGCGGTTTATCCCATCAAGGGGATTGAGAACCAGAGAAGCTTCTATCTCTGTCATCGCAAGGACTTATACCTCACCAAATATATGCGTGACTTCATCCACATCCTGACGGAGGTGGATAAACCGTTCCTGCATGGAACGGTATTTTCTGATACCACTGATTGATCATCATCTGTAAAACATAAAAAAGGATTTCCCGTGTGAGCACTGCTGTATCACAGGAAATCCTTTTTTATGTTCTCATGTGTTTCTGATCGCTGTATGACAAAACCAGATCATCAATCCAGGAAGGAGCGTATGGTTTTCGGGGTGCGGTAATTCCAGGTCGAAATCTTGATCCCGCTTCTGCGGCTTGCCGCATGGACAATCTGTCCGTTACCGATATACATGGCTACGTGATTGACAGTGCCTTTGCTGTTGGTGTAAAAGATCAGGTCGCCCGGGCGCATCTCACTGGATTTGATGCTCCGTCCGGTCTTTGCCTGCTCCCTGGAAGTTCTGGGAAGACCGACACCTGCAACATGGCTTAAAACGTATTTGACAAAGCCGGAACAGTCTGCTCCGGTATGCGGATCATTGCCGCCCCAGACATAACGTCCGCCCACAAACTGCAGCGCATAGTTGACTACCTGGCTGCGCAGGGATGCGGTCTGGTTTGCCTTTTCCTCCAACGGGGAGAACTTGATGGCTTCACTCAGCGCATAACGTACCTCCACGTTATTATCACGGGTAGAGATATAGGCATTGTCCGCGCTCTCTCCGCTGTCTCCGTCTCCGGTATCCAGCTCGATCTCAACCCAGCCATCCAGCTGGGAGACAACCGAATAACGCTCCTCCTTGGAGATCTGGGTCCAGATCTTGGCATCGGTGGTTGGCTCTGCCCGGACGTTCAGACGGTCAGTGTTTACAATCGCCATCAGGGAGGCTGCATTCACAGCCAGATCCTTTGCCTCCTGCCCCACAGCCACATACTGGGGATCTGCCGTCACATAACCGGTAATGGAGCCAGACTTGATCTTGTACCAGCCATCCAGCGTTTCCAGGATCTCGCCGGCCGCCTTGCCCGGCAGCTTACCGATGATATTCGCCTGTGAGTCGGTACTCGGTTCTTTTCGGATGTTTAAGTAATTATTGACCTTGGAAATCAGCAGATTGTCATACTGATTTAAGGCCATGGCCTTCAGATCCAGCTTTCTGGCCTCATTTAAAGCAAATCCAACCGTAACATAATCAGCGGAAATGTAACCGTCCGGGATCTTTACCCATCCCTCCAGCTCCTCCTCTACCGTATAACGTTCGTTCACCAGAGCCTGTCCCACCACATTAGCCGGATCCAGAACAGGCTCCTGGCGGATATTCAGCTTTTCTGTCTGGACAATGGCCATCTTTGAGACATATTCCAGGGCCTTTGTCCTGGCTTCCTCCCCGCTGATCACATACTGATTATGAATGTAACCTTCAATTCCGCCGGAGGAAATGTGATCCCAGTCTCCTTCTCTGTCAAGGATCTCACAGGCACTGTTCTGTTCCAGCTTTCCGATGATCTTTCCGTCAGAGCCTGGTGTCTCCCGGACATTCAGGTAACCGGAAACCTGCACCAGTCCAAGGTCCTGGTAGGCATCTACCACAGCCTGCTTTTCTGCTTCCTCGATGTGAACGTCCTGGTCTCCTGCATCCCCGGCAGTTGTCTCCGCAGCTTCCGCCCTGCGTGCTTCTGCATCCGAGTCTGTCGCGATCGCTACGCCCTCAGACTTACCGGAAGAAGCCGGAAATCCGCCTTTTTTCCACAAAAATAAAACGCACAAAACCAGAAGGAGCAAAATCACGGCAATTCCTGCAATATGCAGATAATTTGCCCGTTTTCTGCGCCTTCTGGCTCTTTTGATAATCCTTGTATAGTCTTTCTTTTCCTCAGACATGGCAGTTCTCCTCATTTTTGCTGCTATTCAGTATAACATACCTTGCCTGATATTTTAAGCGATAGATGTGAAAAAAGTATTAATTTTCTATTACGTCTGTTACAGTTATTCTGTTTTTTTCTGATTTTGTGCCTCTTTCGCCTTTGCGAAAGCAATGATCATGTCAGCTGTACCTTCCGGCCCCAGCACAGAGCTGTTGATGCACATGTCATAGCTTCTGGAATCGCCCCACTTCTTGCTGGAGTAGTAATTGTAGTAGCTGGAGCGCTTTTTATCTGTCTTTACCATGATGTCCTTTGCCTTGGCATCATCGACATGATAAAGGGTTTTGATGCTGTTTAACTTGTTTTCATCGTTGCCGGTGATAAAAACAGAAACCGTATTCGGATAATCTGCCAACGCGTAATCTGCGCAGCGTCCTACAATGACGCAGGACTCTTCGTTTGCGATCTTCTTGATGGTGTCAAACTGTGCCAGGAAGATCTTGTGGTTGATCGGCATATCCATATAAGCAGAGTTGGTATATCCGAGAGAATAGGTATCCATAACCAGAGAATACAAAAAACTGCTGGTTGGCTTCTCATCATGGGTTTCAAAAAGCTCCTCACATAATCCGCTTTCTTTTGCTGCTCTGGTAAGGAGCTCTTTGTCGTAACACTTCACGCCCAGCTTTTCTGCGATTTTCTGACCGATCATCTTACCGCCGCTTCCACACTGACGTCCAATTGTAATAACAAGCTTTCCCTTCATACTATCTTCTCCTTTCAGCATGCACATGATGTAATTCTTTTATTGATTAAATTATAGCACAAATAAAGCCCAATGTATAGGAACAAAGCAATATAATTTGTCTATTTTCAGATAACTTTTTGTGATTCTTTGCGCTGTCTTTAATCCTGTTCCAGCTTTCGCAGCAGCTTCTCAAAATATTCCGGAAGCGGCGCGTGAAATTCCATATATTCTCCGGTAGACGGATGGATGATGCCAAGGACTCCGGCATGCAGTGTCTGACCCTGAAGACCGGAAAACGGAACCTTTGCAGGTCCGTAAACCTGATCTCCCAGAAGCGGATGACCGATGCTCGCCATATGAACACGGATCTGATGAGTCCGCCCGGTCTCCAGCTGGCATTCCACATAGGTAAAGCGGCGAAAGCGCTTCAGGACATGATAATGGGTGACAGCCTCCTTGCCATTCTTCTCGTTGATGCTCATCTTCTTGCGGTCCACCGGATGGCGTCCGATCGGCGCGTTCACGGTTCCATCGTCTTCTTTGATCACACCATGCACGATCGCATAGTATTTGCGGGTAATGGAATGGACCTTCAGCTGTTCTGCGATCGCATTGTGCGCTTTGTCATTCTTACACACGATCAGAACGCCGGTCGTGTCCATGTCGATCCGATGCACGATGCCCGGACGCATCACGCCGTTGATCCCGGAAAGCTCCTCCCGGCAGTGATGCATCAGACCATTTACCAGGGTTCCGGCATAGTGTCCGGCTGCCGGATGCACCACCATACCCTTGGGCTTATTCACCAGAATGATATCTTTGTCCTCATAAAGGATATCCAGATCCATGTCTTCGGCCGTAATTTCCGGCTCTACTGCCTCCGGCACCTCGAGACGGATCTGATCTCCTTCCGAAAGCTTATAATTGCTCTTTACCGGTTTTTTGTTTACTTCAACTCCGCCGTCCTTTAACAGCTTCTGCAGATAAGAACGCGACAGATCTGCAAGCTGTCCGCTTAGATATTTGTCGATCCGCTGTCCTGCAGCAGACTCCGCAGTCAGTTCGTAGATCACCGGTGCTCCCCCTTCTTCCATTCAAAGACAGCCAGATCTTCTTCCTTGTAGAAAAAGCAGAGGAGGCACAGGAGAGCCGCGGTTGCTGTGGTCACATAGATGTCTGCCACATTAAAGATCGGGAAATCGATCAGCCTGAAGTATAAAAAGTCTACCACGTAGCCCTGTGTGGTACGGTCTACCATGTTTCCAAGCGCGCCAGCCGTGATCAGGATGGTGCAGATGCGAAGCCCGGTATACCGCAGACAGCTCCAGCCCGGCATGCGCCACATCACATAGATGGCCGCCGCCAGCACAACGGCTCCGATCAGGAAGAAAAAGCCCTGTTTCCCCTGCAGCATGCCAAAGGCAGCTCCCCGGTTTTCCGAGTACAGAAGTTCAAATACTCCGTCCAGGATCACAAGCGGCGTTTTCCCTTTCAGATGTGCCACTGCCAGAAGCTTTGTGTACTGGTCAAGCAAAACCAGCACCAGGCTCAGGGCTGCCCAGGAAAGCAGATTAAATCCTTTCGTCTTCATCTGAGCCTCCTATCAGCCAGTCCAGGCACGCATCCATCTCTTCGTCCGTGACGGTACGGTCAATGAAGGCCTCACCGATCCGGTGCAGCAGAATAAATTTGATCTTGCCGGAATCCATCTTTTTATCATTTTTGGTAGCTGCGATGATCTCGTCTTTGGAAAGGCCGAAATCTGCAATGGCCACCGGAAGCCCGAACTGAAAAAATACCTCCCGGATCTGCAAAGCATCTTCCAGGGTGATCTCGCCGCGCTTTGCACTAAGGCCGGCTGCTGCCACGCTTCCGAGTGCTACACACTGTCCGTGCAGCAGCTGGAAATGCATCAGTTTTTCAATAGCATGACCCAGGGTATGCCCAAAGTTTAAAATGCCTCGGATCCCCTGCTCTATCGGATCCTGCTCCACCACATCGCGCTTGATGCGGCAGCTTATGAGGATCATCTGCTCGCAGACGGAAAGATTCCTCGCGAGAATCTCCTCGCGATGGGCCTGCAGCCACTCATAGTAATCTGCATCCATGATCAGCCCGTGTTTGATCACCTCACCCATACCACAGGCAAACTGCTCCTGCGTCAGGGTCTGAAGGCTTGTAACTGCCGTGTAGACCAGCTGCGGCATATGGAACGCGCCCACCATGTTCTTATAGGCGTCAAAATCCACACCGGTTTTACCGCCGATGCTGGAATCAACCTGGGACAGCAGGGTCGTCGGCACCTGAATAAAGCGGATGCCGCGCAGGTAGGTTGCTGCTGTAAAACCGCAGAGATCTCCCACAACACCTCCACCCAGTGCAACCAGCATATCACTTCGGTCATAGTGATTGCGGATCAGAAATTCATACAGATCCCGCACGGTATCCAGATTCTTGTTCTCCTCCCCCGCCGGGAACACAAAAAGATGGACCTCCCTGCAGACTGGCTCCAGCTGCCGGATCACGGTATCACTGTAGAGTTCTGCAACCGTGCTGTCTGTCACCACGCAAAGTCTTCTGTCCCGGACAGAAAGAGCTGCTACCTCCTGTCCCAGTCTGTCATAATTTTCTTCCATTATAATATCATAAATGGGTTTTCCATCCCGATGTACTGTCATGCGATCGCTCATGATGTCTGTGCTCCTTCTCTTTATGAATATAAACTCTGAATAAAGAAATACAGACAATCTTCCTCTTTTGTCCGTCGGAAAATTGTCTGTACCCTTGTCTGCCTGGTTTTATAAGCGGATATTCAGCCCGGATACATCCAGTGTGCCGTTCCCGATCATCTCCTGGAAATCACCTGAGAGTTCTACGGACTCCGGTGTGGCAATAAAGATGTAGCTGGAAATTTTCTGAAGGTTTCCGTTCATGGAGTATGTGGAACCCGATGTGAAATCAATGATACGCTGTGCGATCTCTGTGTGGATTCCTTCCATATTCAAAACTACCGCCTTTCCGGCCAGCAGATAATCACAAATTTCTCTTGCATCCTCGATTGAAGTAGGCTTTACCATGGATACCTCCATGCTGCGCTTCATCGGGACAACTTTAGAAGAACGAGAGAAGAATCTTGGTTTTTCCTCGCTCCCGTCATCGTAGCTCTCAGACTCCTCACGAGCCGGGAAACGTCCTCTTTTGGCTGGCTTTTCTGCCTCATAATCGTCATCCGGACCAAAGTATTCTTCGTCCTCATCCGGACTAAAACGCATGGTATCCATCAGTTTGCTCAAAATGCTCATAACCTATATTCTCTCCAATCCTTATCTGGCACCAAATATTCCGGTGCCGACTCTTATCATGGTTGAACCTTCCTCTACAGCTACCTGATAATCTCCGGTCATACCCATAGAAAGGACACCCATGTTAACATTATCAATGTTTTTCTTTTTGATGTCAACAGATAATTGATATAATTTTCGAAAAACCGGACGATTTTTTTCCGGGTCATCTACGAAAGGCGCAATGGTCATAAGACCTTCGATCTGAAGATGCGGAAGTGCTGCAATTTGACCTGCCATTTCCTCCACATCTTCCGGCATCATGCCAAACTTGCTCTCCTCTTTTGCCACATTGACTTCCAGAAGGATCTTCGCTGTGATGCCCAGCTTTCCTGCCTCCTGGGAAATCTGCTCTGCCAGGCGGTAAGAATCCACAGAATGGATCAGTACTGCGTGGGGCAGCACCTGTTTTACCTTGTTGCGCTGCAGGTGGCCGATCATATGAAAACGGGCATCCTCAGGCATTTTCGGGTGTTTTTCCAGAATCTCCTGTACCTTATTTTCACCAAAATCCCGCGCGCCGGCCTCATACGCTTCTTCCAGCATGAAAAGCGGTTTGGTCTTGCTCACCGCGATCAGGGTAACCTCCTGCGGAGAACGTCCTGCCTTTTCGCAGGCTTTTTGGATATTCTCTCTCACTTCGTTCAGATGATCTCTTATGGTGTTCATGATTATGCCTCCCTGTTCTGTTCAATCCTGTGTTCTGTTCGGAGCCTCTTACTGGTAAATCAGCTGGCCTTCGTATACGGTATTGGCATCCAGCACAATGTGATCATATACCGAAAGTCCGTAATTGGTGCCCTTCCTGATCGAGTAGTACTCATCGTTGGATTTGATGATCTCGATCTGTTTAAATACGGCATAGCCCTTGTTAATGTTATACACGCCCTGCAGGGACGCGCTCTGTCCAATCTGATAGCGGTCCTGGGAATCCGGTTTCACTACATAGTCCCCGGACTGCAGTGGGGAGTCTTCTCCCTTTTCGATATAATAATACTCGTCTGTCGCGTAATAGATGGAAACCGGCACAAATTCTGCTGCTGTCCCACTGTCAGAATAAACCTCTTTCATGAAACCGGTATCGCTGGTATCACCGCCCTGGACCATATATTCCAGCGGGATCAGATAGAATTCCTTCTCGGTGACTGCTTTAACCGGGATTTTCAGTCCATCGGCCTTTTCGGTATCTACCTCAAAGGTCACATAACGGTCAGAGGCAAACTGGACCATATACTGGGTGAAGTCCAACTTTCCGTAGGAAGCTCCGTCCCCACCAGTAATGATGGAAAAATCTCCGGTTGCATCCAGGTCGTTGGCGGAAAATGTCACATGAAGCTGTGTCTGGTCTTTATATTCTTCCACCGCGTCCTCCGACAGTGGGAATATAATGCTCCAGTTATCGGAGGTGATCAGCTTATAGACCGGAGCTGACTGCTCAATAAGCTGACCGGCCTTCGTGATGGCCTTGGAATAGCCGGAACGATCAAAGGTGCTTTCCGTGATCTGATCCTCCGTCAGCCCTTCAAAGCCATCTACCGCATAGGATACCACTCCGGATACCGGAGCCGTCACCTGCACAAAGGAAGCCCCGGCCTGCTGGATGATACTGTCCAGGTTACCCAGCGCATTGAAATTCGCATACTCCAGTACCGCCGCTTCCAGGGAATACTGCAGATCATAGATACTCTCAAACTTCCGGTCACTGTAATTCATGGAAAACGAAGAGAGCTGACGTTTGACATCGTTTAAATTCGCATCTGTCAGGCCTACATTCGCGTCCGGATTCTCCTGCATCAGTTCCGCCATATTGCCTGTCTCATCGATGGAATAGATACGGGTGCCGATTGCAGCCCTCTTGCCCTCACGGATATAATAGTTGATATATCCGGCCCGGTCTGTATTCTCCACCCTCTCATCCCGCAGGATGATGCCGGTATACTGGCGGTCATTTACGATGTTGCCCTCCACAACCTCATAAAACTGAACCTTCTCCTTTTTCATGTAAGTATAAACACTGAAGAGCAGATAGACAAAGATGATCGCGAAGATCATCATGCCTATATTGATGTTTCGCGGATGGCGATATCTCACAATGTTTGATTTCTTTTTTTTTGCCAATGCACTGTTCCTCCCGGCAGTATCTGATGTCTTTGTGACTGCTTCACGTGTTTAGAAGGAGCACGCATTTACTGTCACACAAACAGCCGGGGAGAACCTTCCGCCCCGGCTGTAAAAATAGTTACAAAAATTCATACTATGTATTACAGAGAAACCACAACATCTTTCTGTGCGTTCTCCGGCATTTCTGCTGCATCCATGGAGATGCTTAATACGAAGTTCACACTGTATTTTTCACTGATTCCCTCTAATGTGGTGATGGTCTCGCTGATGTCTTCTCCCTCTAAACCTGCAAGCTTCAAAAAGCTGTCTAAAAACATAGTCTCGATATCGTGATCCTGTGAAATGATACCGCAGATAAAACCGATGAATCCCTGGCTGGTGGAAACCGGGTATTCATTTACGTTGATCAGGCGGATCCGGTTGTTGAGCTCATACATATGTTTGGAACTCTTGTCGAGATAAACGATGGAACCGGTAGCTGCCTTGATACCGTTGTTTGCCATATCCAACAGATGTTTTGTTTTTCCTTTGCCTTTTCTGCCTGCAATGATCTGAACCATAGTCGTGTCCTCCTTGGGTTTATTGAATCTGTATAAAAATTCTTTTATTATTAACGTAATTATAGTACAAATATATGGAATATGCAATCACTAATTGACAATTTTGCCCATAATCTTTGTCATATTATCGTAGAGGACGTCTCTGTTCTCTGCTTTCAACACCACAGAGATATAATCGTTTCCGCTTTCATCCTGACACCCCAGGATCAGACAGGAGCCTGCCGCTCTGGTAGTGCCGGTCTTTCCCCCTATGACCGCAACGCCTTCCGGCGCCTTGCTTTTACCGTTTAAATACTGGTTGCTGTTTTTCCATTCCTGAGTTTTTGCCTGTCCGGTGCTGTCCGTGTACTGTGCCTGATAGGATACCGTACCGATGATCTTGCGAAACTCCGGATATTTTAAAGCCTCGTTGAAGATCAGGTAGAGATCGTATGCCGTTGTATAGTGATCCTCGTTGTTTAAACCATGGGGATTCACAAAATGGGTATCGGTTGCTCCAAGTGCGTGAGCCGTCTCATTCATCTTTTCCGCAAAAGCCTCTGTACTTCCCGCCATGTGAACTGCGATCGCAGCCCCGGCATCGTTTCCGGACGGGAGCATAAGTCCGTATAAAAGCTGCTCCATCGTCAGGGTGTCTCCCGGATTAATATGGGCCAGGGACGCCCCGGTCTCCGTGATGACTGTCTCCGGACCTACCGTCACAGAGTCAGTCAGGTCACCATCCCGGATTGCAATGAGAGCTGTCATAATCTTGGTGATGCTGGCCGGATACAGCCGTTCAAACGGATTTTTCTGGAAGATCACCTGTTTGGAATCTATACCAAAGGCAGCCGCCGCTTCTGCTGTTACAGATGCGTCCTCCTCTCCTTCCTCCCCGGTGACCACACACAGATTTTTTGCGAAGGAATCTGCCTGCGCATTCTCCTGAAGATCCCTAGCCATGCTTTCCAGGCGTGAGCCTTCATAGGTAAACTGCGTCTGTCTGCTGCAGCCTGCAAGCACAAGACCGGCAAGCAGACAGGCCGCCGTCATCATTCTTATCTTTTTCAAGCCGCACACCTCTAGCGATACACTTCGCGCCACTCCAGATCGCCGCGGTCCAGAGCCTTGATCAGCAGCTCCGCGGTAGCCAGATTGGTTGCAAATGGGATGTTGTAGATATCGCACAGACGGACTACATCGTTTACATCCGGCTCATGCTTTTTCGGATGCAGCGGATCTCGCAGATAAATAACCATATCCATGTCATTGTGCTCGATCTGGGATGCCAGCTGCTGCTGTCCGCCCAGATGGCCTGCCAGGTATTTGTGTACATTTAAGTTGGTCACCTCTTCAATCAGGCGTCCTGTAGTGCCGGTTGCATACAGTTCATGTTTATTCAAAATTCCTCTGTATGCAATGCAGAAATTCTGCATCAGCTTCTTTTTGGAATCATGTGCGATTAAACCGATGTTCATAACTGAACCCTCCTTTATTAGTTGCTTACTTTTCTCTGAAGTCCTACATTCATCACCACGCCGACTCCCAGATATACGCTCAGGAGTGAACTTACTCCATAGCTGATAAACGGAAGCGGAAGTCCGGTATTCGGCAGGATGCCTGTAGCTACAGCTATATTAGCAAAACTCTGAAATGCCAGCAGGGAAGCAAGACCTACACAGAGCAGACTTCCCATCAGATCTTTTGCCCTGGCCGCCATAATGAGACATTCATAAACAGTCAGCGCGATCAGAAAGATTACGGCAATGCAGCCGATAAAGCCCAGTTCTTCCCCGATAACAGCAAAGATAAAGTCTGTCTGTTCCTCGGAAAGGAAGTTTCCGTTCTTTACAGATGCCAGAGTATTGTTATTGAGTCCTTTTCCCTGCAGCATGCCGGAGCCGATCGCCATAATAGAGTTATTCTGCTGGAGATTGGCCTCCGCATAGTTTGCGGGATCAATGAAGGCCATGATACGGCGCACCTGATAATCCTTCAGGAACGGTACCATGTTGTACTGGAGCAGATAGATAAACAATGCCCCGAAGGGAACCACCACTGCCAGTGCCCCAAGGATCCACCGGTAGCTTAAGCCGGCCGTAAACAGCATACAGAGAAAGATTACCATAGTGACAAGACTGGTGGACAGGTTTGGCTGTAAAAAGATCAGACCGAATGCGGCCAGAAACAAAAGTCCTGCAAAAAACAGGATCTTAAACTCATTGATCCGCTCCTGATACCTGGAAAGATACCAGGAAAAAAAGATGATCAGTCCGATCTTCACAAACTCAGACGGCTGGATCTGACCAATGACCGGAAGCACCAGCCAACGCCGTGCCACACCTCTGCTCACGCCAAACACCAGCACAGCCAGAAGGAAGGCCAGGCTGGTGCCGTATATGAGCGGTGCAACAGAAACCACTTTGTGGTAATCTACAAGGGATAAAATAATAACTGCCGTAAGACCGACCAGAATGCCCACGATCTGTTTCAGGACCATGGAGATATCCTGGTTGGAGGCGCTCCGGATAATCAGAACACCGGTAATATTCAGCAGCAGCACATAAAGGAATAAACGGTAATTGTAATTTCTGAAGTTATAGTCTAAGAACATTCTTCATTCCTCGTCATGTAACTGTCCAGATGGCTCTGTACAGTAGTAATTTGCCGGACCGGAAAGGCCGCCGTAATCAGAAAAGCCTGCTTACCGTCCTTTTCCGGGCGTATCAGCCGAAGCTCCACCGCGCCGGCATCGATCTGGGCATATCTGGATAAGACACGTACCAGATCATCCCGGATCATTCCGATGATGCCGGGATTTATTCCGGACTGGTCTGATACCAGAAGCAGCTTCAGTCTGGACCGGGCAATCTCACCGGAATTACTCTTTGCGGATCTTCCAGGCATTTTCATCCGCTCCACCTCCTACGCCCTCTTTAAAAAGCCGGAAATGCGGACCAGAATCCCTCTGTGAGGATCCAGATCCATAAACGGAACCGATTCCCCGGAAATCCTTCGACAGATATTTAAGAAAGCCTCCCCCGCCATGGATCCTGCAGCGACCAGCGGCTCTCCCTGATTGGCGGAGATGACAATGTCTTCTTCGTCCGGAACAGCGCCGATCACGGGGACGGCCAGAATATCTGCCACATCATCTACAGACATCATATCCCCACGGCGGACCATATCCATGCGGATCCGGTTCACAATGAGGCGGATGTCTTCCATGCGTGCCGCTTCCAGAAGACCAATGATGCGGTCTGCATCACGAATAGCGGATACCTCCGGAGTCGTGACAACCAGAGCCCGGTCTGCACCGGCTATGGCATTCTGAAAGCCCTGCTCGATCCCTGCCGGACAGTCCAGCAGGATATAGTCAAACTCTTCCCGCAGATCATCCACCAGCTTACGCATCTGCCCGGGGTTCACAGAGGACTTGTCCCGGGTCTGGGCTGAGGGCAGCAGGTAAAGGTTCGGGTATCTTTTGTCTCTTATCAGGGCCTGCTTCATACGGCAATTGCCTTCCACAACATCTACGAGATTGTAGATGATGCGGTTTTCCAGCCCCATCACAACATCAAGATTTCGAAGACCAATGTCCGTATCAATCAGCACAACGCTGTATCCAAGGAGCGCCAGGCCTGTCCCGATGTTGGCAGTGGTGGTGGTTTTGCCGACCCCGCCTTTTCCAGAAGTAATTACCATGACTTCGCTCATAGAAACGCCTCCTGAAAAATACTATCGAATCTATTTTAACCTATAATCTGGAATTTTTCCAGTATTAATTGAAATTTAACATATTTAAGAATGATTTTTTTATTACTTTCGTACAAATACTACAATTTTCTACAGAAGCAACCATCGGACCCTTGCCCAGCTTGCGTCCCTTATCGCCATAATGGCAGGAAACATCTGCGATCCGGATCTGGAGAGGTGCCATCTCCATGGCGGCTACTACGGCCTCCCGATTTCCGGCGACACCTGCATGGACAGAACCGCGCAGTTCTCCCAGTACGATGATGTTTCCCTTGGCTGTTACCCGGGCGCCGTGACGGACATCCCCGATAATGACGATGCTGGCTTCCGATTCAATGGATTCTCCCCTGTGCAGATCTCCCCGGTAAAACTGGCCGGTCCGCTCGGAAAGCTCCATCAGTTTCTGGTTCAGTGCCTTCTCGCAGCGCTCTACCCGCTCTAAATCCTGATCCAGCAGACAGAGCACCTCAATTCCAGAGTTTTCCGTGATGGTATTGACGATCTGCATCTCCTGGGCCGCCGTCAGGGGCCTTCCCTGAAGCAGAAGCGCCATCTGGGCATTTCCCCAGAACCGGGCCGAATCCTTAAATTTTGCGGCAAGCTCCGCGATCAGATCCTCAAAGCTGCATTCCGGATCCAGGATGACCGTCATGCCTGCTTTGCTGCTTTTGATCACAATCCTGTTTTTCATGTTTTCACCCGCTCCCCTTTGTTGTCTCTGCGCTCCCGGCATTCCGGGAGCACAAGGTGATCAGTCTCCGACCTTAACATTGGAAACCTCCAGGGCACCACTGCCCAGGATGGATTCCAGATCGGTATATCCGTAGTAAAAGCGGTAGACATTTTTTGCCACCATAGCCGCGTTTGATGAGGAATATCCGTAAGGGATATTAACTGTCACGCAGATCTCCGGGTTGGTATATGGTCCATAGGAAATAAAAAACGCATGGTTACCACGGGTTCTGGACTCCTGGGCCGTACCGGTCTTACCCGCGATCTCCACCTCCAGATCCTTAAAGATCTTGTTCACGGAGCCGTCTGTGATTACTGCCCGCATACCCTGATGGACCGCATCCCAGGTGGAGTCTGCAATATCCACATGACCGGTCGCCTCCGGTGTGAAATCCTGGATCAGATTTCCCTCCGAGTCGGTCATCTTATCAAGCAGGCTTAAGTCGAACACCGTTCCGCTGTTGGCAATGGCTGCCACATAGCGGGAAAGCTGTACATTGGAGTAGGAGTTGGTTCCCTGACCCATTGCGGATCGTTCCGGGTCCTCTGTAGTCAGTTCCGGTGTCGTTTCCGAAATCTCAATGCCGGAGGGACGGTTGAGTCCAAACATGGATGCATAGCGGCGGATCGTGTCCACACCCATATCGGTAGAATAGACCAGTGTGTCGCGATTCGTTGCCAGGCGGTGTGCCACCTCCGAAAAGAAGTAGTTGCAGGAATTCTGAAGACCTCCCACAACCGTCAGCGGGCCATGGTGTCCCGGATAGATCCAGCACTTGATCGGAGGGTCTACTTCTTTATATTCACCGGTACAGTCAATGGTTTCATAAAGACCGATGACCTTTTCCTCCAGACCTGCAATGGCCGTGATCGGCTTGAAGGTGGAGCCCGGTGCTTTCTTGGCCTGGGTCGCATTGTTGTACAGCGGCAGGGACAGATCCTCCTGCAGCTGTCTCATATAAGCCGGATCCGCGCTTCCGGACAGGCGGTTATTGTCGTAGCTCGGATAGGTAACCAGTGCCCGCACCTCTCCGGTGTTGACATCCGTGATCACAACTCCGCCGGTACACGGGTCAAGGGCCAGCTGAGCCGGTGTCAGCTCAATGTTCTGGATCTTACGGCGGATAAACTGGAAGGCGTATTCTTCGCCATTGGCAGTCAAAAGCTGCACTTCGTTTGCATCGTACGGAAGTACCCCCTGGGCGTAAAGTGCCAGGCAGAGCTGACGTCCGGTGACAACCTGGTCATTGATCAGATAACGGTAAATACGCTTGGTGAATTTTGCGTCATCCTTCAGATGCTCCAGCACGTAGTCCACCAGAACCTGGTAGATATCGTCGGCACTGGAATACTTGTTGGTGACATTCAGCTTTGTGGTATCGATCCAGCTTTCCGAAATACCGGCGTAAATATAATCACGCAGACTGATCTCGTCATTCTTCCACGCCTGATAGCTCTCGCTGTTCTGGTCGATCCGGTCTTTCTGGACGATCCCGATCGTTGAATCTGACAGCCAGTTATAGATGTAGGCCATGTATGCCATCATATCCTGGGGAAGATCTTTCATCATGGTCGGATGATCGCTCATGAGCTCATAGCGCAGACGTTCCAGGATCTGTTCTCTCGACGAGGTATAAATGGACTGGATCTGGCGCTCAATGTCTGTGGCATCCTCCGAAGCCATGTGGCTTAAGGAAAGGACATTGTTGTTGATAAGCTGGTAATAGGCATCCTTCACCGGAATGCTGATCTTGGAAGAGTCCGTGATGGCAGAGGTGTCGACATCCTGGTTGACCAGCGCCTTGGAAACGATACCGGCCAGCTGCTGCTCGATCAGATGGTAAATACCGATCTGCAGGTCGCGGTCAATGGTCAGATAAATGTCATTGCCGGTCGAGGCCTGTGTTTCGGAAAGCACCTGCATGACATTTCCCACATTGTTGACCACCAGATTCTTGTAGCCCTTGTGGCCCTGAAGCTCGAGCTCCATCGAAGCCTCAATGCCGGTCCGGCCGACAATATCGCTGAGTTCATACTCCTGATTTGTCTTTTTCAGTTCCTCCAGCTGATCCTCCTGTACCTTGCCGGTATAGCCGATGATCGGCGCAAAGTACACTGCGTCATTGTAACGGCGGATGGTAGTTTCTGCCACCTCCACGCCCTTCAGTTCTGCGGTGTGCTCCATCAGATCTGCCACTGTTTCATCATCTACCCGGTCACAGATAGTAGTTGCCTCATATTTTTTATATGCGACAAGAGACATCGTATACCTGATATTGACAAGCTGTATCAGCTCTGCGTCAGAAAGGATCAGGGGATTACCCTTTTCATCCTTCATCTTGTCAAGACCGTAGGCAGACTTTTTCTTCTCGATCAGCTCTTTGGCCGTCACCGCGGTCGGGTATTTTCCCTTTTCATCGTCGAGCTCATCCACGGACCTGCGTCCGTAAAAATCACGCAGAAATCGTTTTCTGGCCGCCTCGGACGAGGATGTGTAAACAATCTCCCCATCTTCATTTAATGCAATCTCCAGTTTGCCCTGAGCCTGATAGCCATGCTTGTTTAAGATCTGCACCAGCTTTAAGAGCATGCCATTCATACCTGCGCTTTTGGGATAATCTCCGGTGTCCTGCACCGTCACCGCGTAGGCCAGCTCGTTGTAGGCCAGAAGCTTCCCGTTGCGGTCATAAATATTGCCGCGGGTACCAGGCGTTGTGACTGTTTTTTCGATCATCTGCACGTAATCTTCCAGGTAAGATTCTCCGTTTATGATCTGAAGATCAAACAGCTTGGCCGCCAGCACCAGAAACATGCCGGTAAACACCAGAGCCAGAGCAAAAATACGGGAGCTTAACACCCGTTTTAAAAAATCACATAATTTATGAAAGAAATCTTTCAGCACGCTTGTGTCACTCCTATTTGTATCTCTTGTTTAGTATTCGCGTTCCCGGCGGTTATCCATCTCGTCCAGTCTGCGATTGGCTGACAGAAAGAAGCGGTAGATCAGCAGGGTCGTCACCACCGTAAAAATCAGCTCCGGAATGATGATCTCCCTTGCGTAATAAAGGAAATCCAGCCGGTTCCGGATCAGAAAACGGAACACATAAATATACAGGTTATAGATCAGCTCGTTGACCAGGCTCATGACCAGCGGCAGGTTGATATAGTCCTCATAGTAGTACTGGGTGCAGATGCCGTTGAAATAGCCGATGTTGATAAACAGCAGCGTATAAAAGCCAAAAGGACCGCTGTAGAACAGATCCAGTAAAATTCCCGCAAACAGGCCATATAGCAGCCCGGCTTTCTTTCCGTAAATAAATCCGAAGGAAAAAGTCAGGATCAGAAGCAGGTTCGGCGTTGCGGTAAGAAACGGGATCAGCGGAAATACACAGTTCTGTACCGTAAAAGCCAGGATCATCAGCACCACATTTAATAAGATCCGTTTCATGAGCCAGTCTGTGCCCCCTCTGTTTTTTCTGTGTCATCCTGCTGCGGTTCTTCTTTTGGTGTCGTGATGACCAGAACCTCCTGCAGGCTGTCAAACTGGGCAGCCGGGATCAGGTAACCGGATTTGGTCAGACGGTTCTGGTCGGTGGTCATATCCGCAGCATAGCCGATCAGAATGCCAGGCAGGAACTTGGAACTGATATTGGAGGTCACGATCCGGTCTCCGTCTTTAAAATCCGCATCCTGCGCGACATTGCTGATCCGCAGGCGTCCTTCCTCAAAAAGCGTCAGATCGCCGGCAACAATGCAGGTATTGCCGGACTGCTGGGCCATTCCGCTGACACGGCTCACATCATCGATAATGGAACGTACCGTGGCGTAATGGGCTCCAACATCCGTGACAATTCCCACGAGGCCTCCTCCTGCGATCACATTGGCATCCACGAGAACACCATCCGCAGAGCCCTTGTTGATCCGGAATACCTGGAACCAGTCACCGGAGTCTTTTGCAATGACCCGGGCACCGATCTTCTGATACTGCATATAATCCTGGTCCAGATCATAAAGCTCCCGCAGGCGCTGCAGTTCGAACTGTTCCGACTGAAGACGGCTGTTCTCCTCCACCAGAGCATCGATGCGCTCCTGAAGGGCCTGTTTTTCTGCCATGGCACTGTGCAAGGTACTGTAATTGCTGATGCCGTTGTAGAGGGAGGTTCCCACCCGGTTCACCCCCGACTGGATCGGGTTTAACACATAACCCACACCGCTTCTCAGCGGATTTAAGAAACCATCCTTAAAGGATGTAATGCCGATCAGCAGAATGCAGAAAACCGACAATCCGATCAGAATGTATTTGCTGCGTTTTGATTCCATCTGTTATAATCCCCGTTCTTTCATGCTGACATAAGTGCCGTCACCTATGATAATATGATCCAGCACCGGGATACCGATCATCCTGCCGGCTTCCTCCACCCGCCTGGTAAGGAGGATATCCTCCCTGCTTGGCTGTGGGTCGCCGCTGGGATGATTGTGCACCAGGATCAGACTTACTGCCTGAAATCTCAGTGCCTGGATAAAGATTTCCCTCGGTGTGGCAAGAGACGCGTTCACCGTTCCTTTGGTGAGCGTCACATCCCCGATCATATTCTGTTTTGTATTAAAAAGCATCATGTGGAACTCTTCCTGTTCCTTATGACGCAAATCTTCCTGATAGTATTCTGCCACCTGGGCCGGCTCATTAAAACGCACCGGACTCCTTATGGCCTTCCGTTTCCAGATACGCCTGGAAAGCTCTCCGATACACTGAAGCTGGATAGCCTTCACCTGTCCGATGCCTTTGACACTCATAAGCTCCGGCAGGGACAAATGTAAAAGTCCCAGAATTCCTTCTCCGGGACCTCCAAGCTCCAGGATCCGGCCGGCCAGTTCCAGTACGCTCTCCTGCGTGCTTCCGGTCCGGAGGATCACAGCGAGAAGCTGTGCGTCACTCAAATATTCCGGACCGGACTTTACGCAGCGTTCATATGGCCGCTCCTCATGGGGCAGTTCTTTCATCTTTGTGTGTCTCATGATTCACCCTCCATTCCCTCTCCAAGTACGAAGCGGAAGGAAAACCACAGATATAGTTAGTTTACCACAAATCAAATATCGTGTATACAAAAAATGGAAAACTTTAGAAATGGTTAATAATTTTTTCGCTGCACGGACTACAGGGCCACAATGCCTGCGTCCACCATTTTCTGCAGTGACATTAAAATGCCAAGCTTTGCGTGATACCAGGTCAGACCGCCCTGGAAATACACAGCGTACGGCGGCTTGATCGGGCCATCGGCACTCAGCTCAATGGAAGAGCCCTGTACAAAGGCGCCTGCTGCCATGATGACCGGCGCATCGTAGCCAGGCATATCCCAGGGCTCCGGAGAAACAAAGCTGTCTACCGGCGCTGCTGCCTGAATGCCCTTGCAAAATGCGATCATGCCTTCCGGCGTTCCCAGCGTCACTGCCTGGATGATGTCATGACGGGACTCGGTGCTGTCTGGAACCACTGCAAAACCCAGCTTTTCATAAACATTAGCTGCAAAAATCGCACCCTTCAGTGCACCTGCCACAACCGTCGGAGACATGAACAGCCCCTGATAGAAGGACTGGTTCAGTCCCAGGCTTGCACCCACCTCTTTTCCGAGTCCCGGCGCGCTTAACCGGTAGGAGGCCTGCTCCACACAGGATTTCCTGCCTACAATGTAACCGCCGATCGGTGCCAGGCCGCCGCCCGGATTCTTAATTAAGGAGCCAACGATCATGTCGGCGCCCACATCCGTCGGCTCAATGCGCTCTACGAATTCGCCATAGCAGTTGTCTACCATGCAGATCACATCCGGCTTTACGCTCTTGCAGAATGCGATCAGTTCACCGATCTGGGTTACGGAGAAGGTTGGACGGGTTGCGTAGCCCTTGGAGCGCTGAATGGTAATCAGCTTTGTCTTCTCGTTGATGGCTTTGCGGATATTCTCATAATCAAAGCTTCCATCTTCTAACAGATCCACCTGACGGTAGATGACACCGTACTCTTTCAGGGAACCGGCAGACTCACGGATGCCGATAACCTCTTCGAGGGTATCATACGGTTTTCCAACCGGCGAGAGCAGCTCATCGCCCGGACGCAGATTGCTGGATAATGCCACATGAAGGGCGTGGGTGCCGGAGATCAGCTGCGGGCGGACCAGGGCATCCTCACCGTGAAAGGCTTTTGCATATACCTCTTCCAGAGTGTCACGGCCCAGATCATTGTAGCCATATCCGGTGGTTGCAGCAAAATGAATGTCACTGACACGGGCCTCCTGCATGGCCTTCAGCACCTTCATCTGGTTATATTCCGCATTCTTGTCAATCGCCTCAAAACGTTCCTTTAAGCTTTCTTCTATTTCTGTTCCGAATTTCAGGACCTTTTCACTGATCCCAAGTTCCTCGTACATCTCATTCAATTCCATGTTTGTTTCTTCCTCCAAAGTAGTCATTACAGATATATGTTAATATTTTTTGCTGATCGTCTTCCGACTGACCGGTTCCGTCCTGCAGTTTCACCCACGGCGCATTCCCGTCATCCATGGCAATAAAACGCACATCCCGCTCCCGCTTAAACCAGGTGAGCTGACGTTTCGCGAAATGTCTGGTGTCGCGCTTAATGATGTATACCGCTTCCCCGAGGCTGATCGTTCCATCCAGATAATCCAGGATTTCCTTGTATCCAAGGCCCTGCATGGCCACCATATCCCGGGTGCAGCCCATCTCCTTTAAACGCTTCACCTCATCCACCAGTCCCTGCTCCATCATGACGTCTACCCGCCGGTCGATCCGCTCATAAAGCGCAGCGCGGTCCCGTGTCAGAACATAGTAATAGAGGTCATAGGGAGAGGTTTTCTCCCGTTCCCGTTTATTATGCTCGGAAATCTTCTCTCCGGTCAGCCGGTAATACTCGATCGCCCGGATGACACGCTTGACGTTGTTGGCATGAATGGCTCTGGCAGATTCCGGATCGATCTGTGCCAGCATCTGGTGCAAATGCTCCTCGCCTCTCTCTGCGGCAAGCTGCTCCAGCTCCTCCCGGATCCCGCTGTGGTCTTCATTTTCCGTAAAATCAATATCATAAGCCAGCGCCTGGATGTAAAATCCGGTGCCTCCCGTTACAATAGGCACATGGCCGCGGCTGTAAATACCGGCCATAGCTTCCTTCGCCATAGCCTGGAATCTGGTCACATTGAACTCTTCCCAGGGCTCCAGCACGTCGATCAGATGATGAGGTATCCCATCCATCTCTTCCGGCATGATCTTCGCCGACCCGATGTCCATATGGCGATACACCTGCATGGAATCGGCGCTGATGATTTCTCCCTTCAGCGCCCTAGCAAGTTCAATGGATAAAGCTGTTTTTCCCACTGCGGTCGGCCCGGTGAGAATGATCAGCGGCTGTTTCATAGCTGCTCCCCCCTGTCAGACAATTCGTTTAAACTTTTTCTCCAGTTCATATTTACTCATGGCAATGATGGTTGGTCTGCCGTGCGGGCAGGCGTAGGGATTTTCCAGCCCAAGAAGCTGGTCGATCAGGGCGTCTGCCTCTGCCGCGCTCAACACATCATGTCCCTTTACGGCGGCCTTGCAGGACATTGATGCCACCTTTTCATAGATCATATCCGCATTCCGCGCCTGGGTATCCTCGGAAAGGCTGTCCAGCATCTCCATCAGAAGTTCCTTCTTCGCAATGGTAAACAGGTTATCCGGCACACCACGCACTGCATATTCCTTGCCTCCAAACGGCTCGATCTCAAATCCGATGTCCGTAAAGATCTGCATGTTCTTCTCCAGCATCAGCGCCTCCCGGCTTCCCAAAGTCAGGATAATGGGAGGATGGATCTGCTGACAGGTATACTCTCTGGTTTTTAAGGAATTCATGGTCTTCTCATACAGGACCTTCTCATGGGCCGCATGCTGGTCGATGATGTAAAGCTGGTCTTTAAACTCCACCAGCCAGTAAGTGGCAAACAGCTGGCCGATCAGCTTGTGGCGGCTGCGGGACCGGGGTTCGAGGAGCTTTTCCTCAAAGAGATCCAGCTGAACCGCAGGCTCCCCGGCTTGCGGCTCCTGCATCTGCTTTGCTTCCGGTTCGCTGACTTTCGCCTCCTGCATCTGGCTTGCTTCCGGCTCCCCGGCTGACTCGGTTCTTCCTGGCTCCTGCTTTAACAGTGCCGTCAGCGCCTCGTTCACGCGATAACCGGATGGCTGCTGCAGTTTTTCTGACTGCTGTATTTCCTCCACCGGCTGTTCCGTGCGTAGAAGTCCGCTGCGCTCACTGCGGATCTGGGAGGTGGCCTTCAGCGCAGGCTGCTCCCCCGGCCGGGTTTTCATCCGGTATTCCTCCGGAGTCTCCCGCAGCACGATATGATCCGCGATGCTGTCTGCCATATTCCGTCTGGTGTCAAACAGACCGGCGCTGTCCTTCCTTAGCCGGTTCTGCTCAAATGGCTCCGGGATCGGGATCCGTTTTTCCGGCACGGATTTTCGTGTCCGCTCTTCCTCCACCAGTTCTACCTTCGGGATCAGTTCCTTATGGCGCAGCGCCTCAGCCAGGGTATCCCGCACCATGCGAAATACATTCTCCCCATTCTGAAAGCGCAGCTCCATCTTCGTCGGATGGACATTCACATCCAGAAATTCCGGCTCGATCTTAAAATGCAGCATGGTAAACGGATACTTGTGCTGCATCATAAACGGCCTGTAAGCCTCCTCGATGGCCTTCGAAATGATATTGCTCTTGATATATCTTCCATTAATATAATAATTTTCAAAGTTACGGTTACTCCTTGCAATGACGGGCTTTCCGATAAAGCCCTCCACACTGAAGGCTTCCCCGGTGACAGACACCGGGATCAGATTTGCAGTGATTTCTCGCCCGTAAACCGTGTAAATGATATCTTTTAAATTATGGTTGCCGGAAGTATGCAGCTTATTCTGATTATTCTGGATAAAGCGGATGGAAATCTCCGGGTGGGACAGCGCGATCTTCTCCACCAGATCCGCCACATGGGCCCCCTCCGTCATGGGAGTCTTTAAAAACTTCCGGCGTACCGGCGTGTTGTAAAACAGATTCCGCACAATGAACGTCGTTCCGTCCGGAGCGCCAATCTCCTCCAGCCCCCGCTCCTGGCCACCTTCGATCTGATAACGGTTTCCGGTTAAGGAACGGCTGGTCTTGGTGATCAGCTCCACCTGCCCAACCGCGGCAATACTGGAAAGTGCCTCCCCCCGGAATCCCAGGGAGGATACGGTAAACAGATCCTCCACAGACTGGATCTTGCTGGTGGAATGTCGCAGAAATGCAAGCGGGATCTCATCCTTTTCAATTCCGCAGCCATTGTCCGTAACCCGGATGAAGGAAATCCCTCCCTCACGGATCTCCACCGTGACCGCAGTTGCCTTCGCATCGATCGCATTCTCCAGGAGCTCCTTCACCACCGAAGCCGGACGCTCAATGACCTCGCCGGCTGCGATCTTGTTGATGGTATTCTGATCCAGTACATGAATGTTTGGCATGTGTACCTCCCGCATTAGTCTTTATTTCTCGTTCCCGCTCCAGCGGTTCTTCAGCTTTGTCTGCATCCGGTACAGGGTATTCAACGCGTCGATCGGCGTCATATTGCCCAGCTCCAGATTTTTCAGTTCTTCGATGATATCGTCCTCACGCACCGTATCAAACAGGGTAAGCTGGCTCATTTCCACATCATCCGGCTTCGGTACCGGCTTATGGCCCGCAGGCGCATTGCCTTCCGCAATTTCGCGGGTCCTTGCTGTCAGGTCGGAATCTACCAGCTGCTCCACCAGCTCTTTCGCGCGGCTGATCACCGAATCCGGTACTCCGGCCAGCTTTGCTACCTGAATACCATAGCTCTTGTCAGCCCCGCCCTTTACAATTTTTCGCAGGAACACAATGTCATCGCCCTGTTCTTTCACGGCAATGCAGTAGTTGGTGACACCGCTCATCAGACCTTCCAGCTCTGTCAGCTCATGGTAATGCGTAGCAAACAGGGTCTTTGCTCCCAGCAGCCGGGTGTTGCTGATATGCTCCACGACAGCCCAGGCAATGCTCAGTCCGTCAAAGGTACTGGTTCCGCGTCCGATCTCATCCAGGATCAGCAGACTGTTTCGGGTCGCGTTTCTCAGAATATTGGCTACCTCGGTCATCTCCACCATAAAGGTACTCTGGCCGCTTGCCAGATCATCGGAAGCGCCCACACGGGTAAAGATGCGGTCACAGATACCGATATTCGCCTGGTCCGCCGGAACAAAGCTGCCGATCTGCGCCATTAGAACGATCAGGGCTGTCTGACGCATGTAGGTGGATTTTCCGGCCATGTTTGGTCCTGTGATGATGGAAATGCGGTTCCTGGAATTATCCAGGATCGTGTCATTTGCCACAAACATATCATCCCGCATCATCTTCTCTACCACCGGATGACGGCCGCCCTTGATCTGAATCATGCCCTTTTCGTTGATCTGCGGCTTCACGTAGTTGCTTCGGGTAGCCACGACAGACAGGGATACGAACACATCCACCGCCGCAACGGCACGGGCTGTCTTCTGGATCCGCACAACCTCTGCTGCAATGGCATCCCGTACCCCGCAGAACAGGTCGTACTCCAGAGAAAAGAGCTTATCCTCTGCTCCCAGGATCACATCCTCCAGGTTCTTGAGCTCATCCGTAGTGTAGCGCTCTGCATTGGTCAGGGTCTGTTTGCGGATAAAATATTCCGGAACCAGATCTTTAAAGGAATTCGTAACCTCAAAGTAGTAACCGAACACCTTGTTGTATTTGACCTTCAGGTTCTTAATACCGGTGCTTTCACGCTCTCTTGCTTCCAGCTCAGCCAGCCATGTCTTGCCCTCGGTCTTTGCATGGCGCAGGCGGTCTGCCTCCTCGTTGTAGCCATCCCGGATCATTCCGCCCTCACGGACCGTGATCGGCGGTTCCTCAACGATCGCGCGGGTGATCAGGTCCTCCAGATCTTCCAGCGGATCCAGCTCTTGTTCCAGCTCTTTTAAGGCATCCGATGTGAATTCACCCAAAAGCCTCTTGATATGCGGCACCATTGCAATGGAATTGCGAAATGCCAGCAGATCTCTCGGATTTGCGGTCTTATAGCTGATGCGTCCGATCAGGCGTTCCAGATCATAGACCGGATTTAAATATTCCCCCAGCTCTTCCCGGCTTATGTAATTTAAGTTCAGCTCTTCGATCGCATTCTGGCGCTTTAAGATATCTTCCCTGGAAATCAGCGGCTGCTCGATCCAGGTACGAAGAAGTCTGGCGCCCATGGCCGTGCGGGTCTTATCCAGTACCCAGAGAAGGCTTCCCCGCTTCTGCTTCTCCCGCATCGTCTCCAGAAGCTCCAGGTTTCGTCTGGTGGAAGAATCCAGCACCATGTAATTTCCGGTTGCATAAGGCACAATGGTAGTCAGGTGATCCAGTGTGCTCTTCTGGGTCTCATACAGATACTGCAGTACGGCACCTGCCGCGATGACACCACAGTCATAGTCTCCAAGCCCCAGTCCCTCCAGGCTTCCCACCTTAAAATGCTCCCGCAGCACCTTGCGGCAGCTGTCATCCTGGAAAAAATGAGAATCCAGGGCTGATACCGTAAAGTGATACCGGTCCTTTAAATCCTCCAGGCTGATCCCGGACATGGAAAACGCATCGTTGCAGATGACTTCTGCCGGAGAAAATTTATTGATCTCATCAAACAGGGCACGGTCGGTGGAAACCTCCGTTACCAGGAAATCTCCGGTGGTGATATCTGCCACGGAAACCCCCATTTTATCTGCCAGGTAAACGATTCCCATCAGATAGTTATTCTTGGTCTCATCGAGCGCCTGGGCACTGGTAATGGTGCCCGGTGTCACCACGCGGATCACCTCACGTTTTACCAGGCCCTTTGCTAACTTCGGATCCTCCATCTGCTCTGCGATGGCAACCTTGTAGCCCTTTTGCACAAGACGGCTTAAATAGCTGTCCACAGCATGATAAGGAACGCCACACATGGGTGCGCGTTCCTCCAGTCCACATTCCTTTCCGGTCAGAGTGATCTCTAATTCCCTGGACGCGGTCAGCGCGTCATCAAAGAACATCTCATAGAAATCGCCCAGGCGATAGAATAAAATACAGTCACTATATTGTTTTTTGGTCTCCATGTATTGGGCCATCATTGGTGATAATCCAGCCACGTTTTAACTCTCCTGTCCTTCCACTTGCTTTCCCATGTAGTAAAATCCCTTAGACTCTTCCAGCCATACATCCACGATCTTTCCGATGAGGCTTTCATCTCCCGGGAAATGCACTACCGTGTTATTGCTCAAACGTCCGGTCACATAGCCTTCCTTGTGGTCGTCCGGCATCTCCACCAGAACCTTCTGTATCGTGTGAAGATCACGTCCGCAGACCTCGGAGGAAATCTCCTGGACTTCTTTGAGCAGGCGGTCAAAACGTTCCTTTACAACTGCTTCCGGCACCTGCTCCATCGCTGCGGCAGGCGTTCCGGTACGCTTCGAATAAATAAAAGTGAAGGCGCTGTCATAGCGGACACGGCGCACCACATCCATGGTTTCCGCAAAATCTTCCTCCGTTTCGCCCGGAAAGCCCACAATGATATCCGTGGTCAGGGCAATATCCGGAATAGCCGCACGAAGCTTATCCACCAGCATCAGATAACGCTCCTTATCATAATGGCGGTTCATCAGCTTTAAAATACGGCTGCTGCCGGACTGCAGCGGAAGATGCAGATGATTGCAGACCTTCTCGCAGTCGCGCATGGCCTCGATCAGCTCATCGGAAAGATCCTTCGGATGGGAGGTCATGAAACGGATACGCTCCAGGCCTTCGATCTTGTTCACCTCACGCAGCAGCTGTGCGAAGGTCATCGGCTCTTCCAGATTTTTTCCGTAAGAGTTTACATTCTGACCGAGCAGCATTACTTCTACCACTCCGTCTGCAACCAGTTTTTTGATCTCGGCTACAATATCCTCCGGTTTTCTGCTGCGTTCCCGTCCGCGCACGTACGGCACGATGCAATAGCTGCAGAAGTTGTTACAGCCAAACATAATGTTGACACCGGACTTAAAGGAATATTTCCGGTCCACAGGAAGCTCCTCCACGATCTTGTCCGTATCCTTCCAGATATCTACTACCATGCGGTTTTCACTCATCATGCGGCAGCATAACAGTTCTGCCAGTTTAAAGATGTTATGAGTACCAAAGATCAGATCCACGTAGGAATAACTCTTTCGGATTTTTTCAATTACGGACGGTTCCTGCATCATGCAGCCGCACAGGGCGATCATCATGCCGGGACGCTTCTTTTTTAAGGTCTGCAGATAGCCAAGACGGCCGTACACCTTCTGGTTTGCGTTATCACGAACCGTACAGGTATTGTAAAGCACCAGATCTGCATTCTCGGATTCCACTTCCAGCAGGCCGATCTCTTCTAAAATTCCGCAAAGCTTCTCGGAGTCCCGGGCATTCATCTGACAGCCGAAGGTTGCGATGTGGAAGGTACCGTATTTTCCTTCTGCCTGAAGTCTTAAAAGCAGTTCACTCTCATAGCGTCCTGCGGCCTCCCCGCTGTCTGCCAGACTTTCAAACTGCTGCTTCCATAAGATTTTTGCCTGTTCTATAAAATAGTACTGGCGTGCGCCATCATCCTCCGGCGCCGCAGCACGGATCATTTCAAATTCCGGTGTTTCGTTCTGTTTGTATATTTTCATCTTTACCTCATTATTCACATTATGATATTTCAAATTTTCTTCCCTGTACGGAAATCCACGCACTCGGACGGATCGTAATAGATCCGGTCCTCTGCCTCCAAAACTGCCCTTCCGTTCTCTACCGACACAATATTTACCGCGCAGTTTGGCGGAACCTTTCCATGCCAGAAATCTGTCTTGTCTTCATACACATTGTGCAGGATACCCCTGCAGGCGCATCCATGGCTGGCAATCAGAATCGTCTTATCCTTCCAGTCCGGATTGCTTACCAGCTCATCCCAGAATTCCCTGGTACGGGCACAGAGCTGTGTGATCGTTTCTCCGTCTGCTGCCGTCTGAAAATGAAACGGATCCTGATAAAAGTCCTGAAAATGCTCTGACGGGATCTCAAAATTTGCTTTGCGGCAGCCAAGTCCTTCCCATGAGCCAAAGCTCAGTTCCTCGATCCGGGCATCCTCAAGCACCGGGACCTGCCTGCCCGCCAACACCAGGTCCGCTGTCTGCCTTGCCCGCTTTAACGGACTGGATATGGCAAGATCAAAGGGGACCTCTTTTAATGCCTCACCGGTGATCGTCGCCAGCCGGATGCCATTTTCATTTAACGGGATGTCTGTCTGGCCCTGAAGACGTCCCTCTGCATTCCAGGAGGTTTCTCCGTGCCGGATAATGTAAAGCTTCATTATGGTCTCACCTGCCCGTTTCCGTAGATAATATACTTCGTGGTGGTCAGCGCCTTTAAGCCCATCGGTCCTCTTGCATGAAGCTTCTGGGTGCTGATGCCGATCTCAGCGCCAAAGCCGAACTCTCCGCCATCGGTAAAGCGGGTAGACGCATTGACATAGACGGCTGCCGCGTCAATCCGGTTCAGAAATTCCTGGGCGTGATTGTAATCCTGCGTGATGATCGCTTCGGAATGACCGGTATTGTAACGATTGATATGGCGGATTGCCTCATCCAGGGAATCCACCAGCTTCAGAGACAAAATATAGTCCAGATACTCCGTTCCCCAGTCCTCCGGCGTGGCTGCGGAAAACTCCGGCACGATTCCTCTTGCCGCCTCATCTGCCCGCACTTCCACAGACTTTTCTGCAAGACGCGCTGCCAGCAGCGGGAGAAATTCCTCCGCAATGCTTCTATGTACGACCAGGGATTCGCAGGCATTGCAGACGCCGATGCGCTGAGTCTTGGCATTCTCGATGATGTTCAGTGCCATCTCAAAATCTGCCGTCTCATCCACATAGATATGGCAGTTGCCTGTACCAGTTTCAATGACCGGCACAGTGCTGTTTTGAACGACACTGCGGATCAGTCCGGCGCCGCCACGCGGGATCAGCACATCCACAAACTCATTTAGGCGCATGAACTCCGTGGTCACCGCCCGGTCTGTATCGGTGATCAGCTGCAGGGAGTCTTCCGGCAGTCCCGCACGGGAAAGTCCGGTCCGAAGCCATTTCACGATTTCCTTATTGGACTCAATGGCATCACTTCCGCCTTTTAAGATCACGGCGTTTCCGGTCTTAAAGCACAGACCGAAGGCATCGGATGTCACATTGGGACGCGCCTCATAAATCATGCCGACCACGCCAAGCGGCACACGCTTCTCGCCGATCAGAAGACCGTTTGGTCTTGGCTTCATGGATGCCACCTCTCCCACCGGATCCGGCAGCCTGGCGATCTGCAGCAGACCATCTGCCATAGCCTGCAGACGATCCGGTGTGAGCTCCAGACGGTCGATCAGTCCCTGGCTCATGCCGTTTTCCGATGCCCGTATCACATCCTCCTGATTTGCCGTCAGAATATCCTCTTCCCCATCGAGGAGTGCCTGGGCTGCCTGACGCAGGCCTTCATTTTTCTCTGTAATACCAAGACTGTTTAAATAGGATGCCGCTTCCTTTGCGCGGACACCGATCACTCTCAAATCCATGCCTGATCCTCCTGTTATCACATAATCCATCGTCTTATCATGCTCCTCGACAGGGAGCCTGGAAAAAATCTGAAACGGATAGCAGACCGCCACCCGCTTATGCTCCGGCTCCTCCGAAAAGAAGCGGTCATAAAAGCCGCCGCCATATCCCATGCGGTCGCCTGCCCTGGTAAAGGCTGTTCCCGGCGTGATCACCACAGCCTGCGGGCAGCATGCTTTTTCGCAGTGCTCTTCCGGTTCCGGAATATTCCGAAAGCCCGGGACCAGGTCTTTTCTGCTCCGCACCAGATAAAAATCCATCCGCTCTCCGGCCACCCGCGGCAGCGCCACCAGATAGTTCTGCTGCCACAGCGCATCCATGAGCTGAAAGGTATCTGCCTCTCCACCAAATGAAGCATACAGATACACGGTATCCGGGATCTTTTTTTCTGCCCGCAGGCGGCTTAAAAGCGCCAGTACCTGTTCCCGGATCTGCGCGTCCATAGTCTCTTTTCGTCCAATGGCTTCCGGCTTTTGCAGCTCTGCCCGCAGCATGCGGATCTGACTGCGGATCTTGTTTTTAAGACTGGGTATCTTTGATTCCGCCATATTTCTTTCCAAGATCGGTAATAGTGCCGTCCTTTTCCCTGATCGAAATGTTATTTAAATGCGCTCTCATGTTGTTTTTGATAGACGCTATATACTCCTTGCGAAGTCTCGCCTGCTCTTCCTTTTCTTCCTCGGTCAGCCCCACTGCCTGGGATTTGTGGTAGAGGGCGTTGATGCGGTCGATACTGCTCTGATCCATAGTGATTCTCCTTTACTTTCCTGTCTCATATTTGGTATTGATATAATCCATCAGATCAAAATCCCGGTTTGGATGTGCCAGGAATAACGTTCCCTTCTCTTCTCCGTTTATCAGTTCATGGATCACATCCACATGATCCGCATTGCAGATGATCATGTCAGATCCGCTGTCTGTGGCAATCCGGGCTGCAGCCAGCTTGGCCGCCATACCGCCGGTTCCCACATCACTTCCGGAGCCGCCTCCCATGCCGATCAGTTCCGGTGTGATCTCCTCAACCAGGCCGATAAATCTTGCATCCGGATTCCTGTGGGGATCCTCCGAATACAGTCCGTCAATATCGGACATCAGGATCAGAAGATCTGCGCCGATGAGTGCTGCCACGATCGCAGAAAGCCGGTCATTATCACCGAACTGGATTTCGTGGGTGGAAACCGTATCGTTTTCGTTGACGACCGGCACTGCTCCCAGTCTCAAAAGCTCCTCAAAGGTATTCTGGGCATTGATCCGGGAATCCTGATTCGTCATGGTATCCTTTGTCAGAAGCACCTGCGCCGCAATGTGGTTGTACTCAGAAAAGAGCCGCTGGTACACCATCATGAGGCGGGCCTGTCCTACCGCCGCGTAAGCCTGCTTTTCAGAAATGGTCTGAGGGCGTTTCTGACCGCCAAGAACCTGCCGTCCGGCCGCGATGGCACCGGAGGAAACCAGTACTACGTCTTTTCCCTCTCCCTTCAGATCGCAGATCACACGGATCAGCTTTTCAATCTTAAAGAGATTCAGTTCCCCGGTATTTTCATGGGTCAGGGAAGAAGAACCGATCTTGATAACAATCCGTTTTTTATCCTTTAGTTTTTTTCTGAAATCATTCATATCCCGCTTTATTTATCCTTTTCATCTAATCTGTAACGTCTTGCAATGGCCTCAGCTACCTTCACGCCGTCCATCGCCGCAGAGGTGATGCCGCCCGCATAACCGGCGCCCTCACCGCAGGGGTACAGTCCCCGCAGCTCACTCTCAAACTGTTCATCCCGCCAGATACGCACCGGGGATGAGGTGCGGCTCTCAACGCCCGCAAAAACGGCATCCGGCCGGTCAAAGCCGCGGATCATATGTCCAAAGCCATCCATAGCCTCCATCAGCGCCAGGTTCAGCGGCTCCGGCAGGATGGAACGGACATCACCAAAAGCCCATTCGCCCCGCATCTGGGGATTTACCCCGCCAAGTTTACGGCTGATCACATTCTGGCAGAAATCTCCGTAAAGCTGTACCGGGATCTTGCCGCCGGCTGCCTGGTATGCTGCCTCCTCCAGTTTTCTTTGGAATGCCACGCCTCCAAGGGCTCCGCCCTCCGGGAAATCCTCCGGCGTGACCGTAACGATCAGGGCACTGTTGGCGTTCTCTCCGGCACGGTCGTGATAGCTCATGCCGTTTACCGCCAGCCGTCCGGATTCGGAAGAGGCATTCACCACATAACCACCCGGACACATACAGAAGCTGTATACACCGCGCCCGCTTTTTGTCTGTCTGGTAAGTTTATAATTTGCCGCGCCAAGGGCTCCGGCCTCCTCCCGCCCATACTGGGAGAGATTGATCATCTTTTGGGGATGCTGGATACGCAGTCCCACCGCAAACGCCTTCTGTTCCATGGGGACCTTCCGGTCCAGCAGCATGGAAAAGGTATCTCTTGCGCTGTGCCCGATGGCAAGCACCACCACACTGCTTTTGATTTCTTCCTCCACCGGAGCGCCTGTCTGCGGATCTGCAAAGGAAACCTTCACACCGCATACTCGGCTCTGTTCCGTCAGAAGATCTGTCACCTGCGTATCAAACCGTACGGTTCCGCCCAGGCGGATGATTTCTTCACGCATATGCTTAACCACCTCAGCCAGCACATCCGTACCGATGTGTGGTTTATGGTCATACAAAATAGAAGGATCCGCGCCGAACTCGGTAAAAAGCTCCAGGACCAGTTTTCCGCGTCCCAGAGGATCTTTCACCAGAGTATTCAGTTTGCCGTCAGAAAATGTGCCGGCACCGCCCTCGCCAAACTGCACATTGGTCTGCATATCCAGCGCGCCTCCCTGCCAGAACGCGTTCACCTTTTTCTGTCGCTCGTCCACTGCGCTTCCTCGTTCCAGCAAAACAGGGCGGTAGCCCTGCCTTGCCAGCATCAGACCGCAAAATAAGCCTGCCGGCCCGGTTCCGATGATCAGCGGACGCTCCTTTAACACCGTCTCACCGGATTTCGGAAACCGGTAGCGCACCTCTTTGCAGAGACTGATCTGCGGATTTTTCAGCTTATGTATAAGCTCAGTTTCCTTTTTGACCGAAACATCGACTGTATAGCTGTAAAACAGTTCCGGCTTCTTTCTTGCATCCAGCGAGCGCTTTCGTATATGCAGTTCCCGGATCTCTTCCGGCGAAATCCGCAAAAGCTTCGCTGCCTTCTTTGTGAGCATCTCCGGCGTATGATCTGCCGGAAGCTTGATCTGTGTTAATCGTATCATAGTCTAATTTCTCCCTGCCGTTCTTCCTGCCACGGCCCCGGTGCTCCAGGCCCACTGCAGGTTATAGCCGCCGCAGATGCCGTCTACATCCGTCAGCTCTCCCACCAGGAACAGGCCCTTCACCAGCTTTGACTCCATGGTATCCGGCCTGAGTTCCCGTGTGTCCACGCCGCCGCAGCATACCTGGGCCTGCTCAAAGCTGTTGGTGGATATAACCGGCACTTCAAATTGCTTCACCTGCACAGTCAGTGTCTCCAGCTGGCTGTCTTTGATGCGCGCACAGGTAACATCAAGCGGAATGCCAGCCTGTTTTAACAGTACGGCGGCCAGCTTCTTATTCAGAACTCCATTCAAAAACTCCCCAGACGGCCGGTATCCCAATGCTGCCTTTCTCTGTTTTAGCATGGTTCTGGTATCTTCCATGCTCTTTGACGGGAAGAAATCCAGCAATGCGCTGACCTGTCTTCCCTCATCCAGGGCACGCGCCGCATAACGGCTTACCTGGAAGGTCGGAATGCCGGAAATACCGTAATCTGTAAGCTGCACCTCGCCCTCATCAGCAGCCAGGGTCTTTCCGTTACTCACCAGACGCACCACCGCCTCACAGCGCACACCTGCCAGCTGTTTGAAAAAGGTGCCCCTGCACCTCAGCTGTACCAGTGCCGGAAGAGGCTTTACAATGGTGTGTCCAAAGGAGCCTGCCAGCTCATAACCGCTGCCATCGGAACCGGATACCGGAGCTGCCTTGGAACCAGCCGCCAGGATCAGGCTGTTTCCCTGAAACAGACCCTGATCACTCTCCACGGTAAACATGCCATTTTTCGCCTTCCACGCCTTTTTGATATGACAGGAAAGCACCGTCTGAATGCCCAGATGCTCTGTTTCAAAGCGTAGCGCATCCAGTACGGAAGCAGCCTGATCCGAATTCGGGTAAATGTAGCCATTCCGGTTCTTCGTTACAATGCCGATCCCGTCAAAAAAGTTCAGGGTATCCCAGACAGAAAAACGATCCAGTACCTTCATGGGAAACAGCTTCTGGCTGCTCCGGTAATATTCAGGCCGCACGGACAGGTTTGTCATGTTGCACCGCCCGTTTCCCGTGGACAGGATTTTCTTTCCCACCCGGTCCATATGCTCCAGAATGGTCACCTCTGCACCCTCTCTGGCTGCCATGATGGCTGCCATAAGTCCGGAAGCCCCTCCTCCGATGATCAGTACTTTTTTCTTCACGTTTTTCCTCCGCCGTAATTTTTCGTCATTTGGATACTATTGTATCCAGTTTGCCCTTTCTTTTCAAGCAGTTTTTAGCTTGTGTAGGACTCCAGATAGTTAAATACCTCTGCCATGGAAGAAAACCAGAGCCCTTCCCGCAGCCTTGCGCGCTCATCAGGCGGAAAATCCATCAACGGCACATGGGTATACAGACAGATGGTTTTCCGGTCCTTTAAAAACACGAGAAGTATACCATCCTCCGCAACCAGATAATAGATTTCCCTGCTTTCCGCAACCGCCTGCACGTGATCGTTATTCGCGGCCATCTGGTCCTCTGTCACCGTTTCCGGTACTGTATCGCGTTCTATTGCAGTTTCCGGTGTGTCCACAGCCCCACTGTTTTCCCAATTGCGCCGCACAAAAAACGCGATCAGGACACAGACCAGGCTAACCCCCAGAAATAAAAATAAACAGATCCTATACTTTTTCATGGAAAATCCCTCCAAGTATAGTATCTGCTTATTTTTTGATTTTATACGGTGCTTACTTTCCTTCGATCTTTGCCGGCTGCATATCGTTGGTGGTACAGATGCAGATCCAGGTCTTCCCCGGATTCAGTACGATTTCATTGCCGGACGCGTCATAATAGTGCGTCACACCGAACTCTCCGTCTTTCTCACAGGTAATATCCTCTGCCTGTCCATTAGAAATGTAATAGCCCCAGGTATCTGCCTGCACATTGATATTGCGGTACTCAGTGGACGCATAATAGGCTGCCGGACAGTACTGGATGATCAGGTTCTTCACGGCAATCTGCCCTTCATTTCCCATATGTGGACCGCCATACTGGAAGCGGTAATACAGTCCGTCATCCTCATGGTACTCAAACCACGGATTATTCAGCTTATAACCCGGTGTTACCTTGTAGGCTTCCCGAACATCGGCACCATGCATAACGGCCTGTGTTCCTTCCTTCGCAAACTTAAAATGTCCGTCATAGTCTGCGTTATATTCCTGACTGTAGCCCAGTTTCTGAATGGCGCGCTGAATGCCCTCAAAGCTGGCGTAGGCGTTATGCGGAGTTTTTTTGTCCCTGGAACGGAAGTAAGCCGTGCTTCCCTGGCCCTCAATGCCATTGATGTTATCAATGAATTTCAAATATGGCTTTGCAAAGGTACTCTGTCCGTAATGCGCGTAGATGGCATCAAACTCTCTGGCAAAATACACATAGTAGGTTCGGCAGCTGCGTACAGAACCGATCCGGCTTAAGTCATCGTAATCCTCCATAATAGCCAGATACCGGTTCATGGTAGCTTCCACCGGTACCTCGTAAACGACCCCGGCCCGGTTGATGCCATACTGCGGCAGTGCTGCCTTATCGTTGCTCATCATAATAGCCAGCGGACGGCGGTTGCCCTGGGAGACAGGCACCATCTCACCGGTCAGATAGCTGCGGATCCTGCCGTCTTTCTCCACCCTCGGCTCCTGCTCATCCGGATCCGGCGCCTCAGTTTCCGGCGCTTCTGTCTGCGGTGCCTCGGTTTCAATCTCGATGGTTTCTGCCGCGGTTTCTTCTACGGAGGATTCCACGGTGATCTTATTATGTACTTCTTTTGTGCCGCAGCCGGTCAGTGCTGCAGCCCCCACTGCAAGACACCACGCTGCCATAACCCCAAACGCATACTTCTTCCCCTTGTTTTTTCTCATCTATGATAGCCCTCTCCTGCCAGTATCTCTCTCTGCCTGGTTTCCATTACCTCGCGCTCTGCGTCTTCCATATGGTCATAGCCGCACAGATGGAGCATGCTGTGGGCAATGAGGAACGCCAGCTCCCGTTCTCTGGAATGGCCATACTTTTCAGCCTGCTCGATCACCTTTTCCACAGAGACAATGATATCGCCCAGGATCAGCTCTCCGGTTTCCGGATTGAAATAATCCTCCACAGCCTCCTCCACATGGCTGAAATCGGATTCCTTCTCAAAATCAATCATAGGAAAGGATAATACATCTGTCGGACGGTCGATCTGGCGGTAATCCCGGTTGATCTCCTGAATCGCGTCATTATCTGTCAAAATCAGGTTCACCTCAGCCTCATAAGGGCACTTCTCATAGTCCAGCGCTGCAGGTATGATGTCATTTGCAACCTTTTCATAATCCACATCCAAAGGCTTGTCTGTCTCATATTCAATATTAATGGTCATGTATATTCCGCCTTTCTGCCAGGCATATTCCCCGCCCGGCATGTTTTGCTTTTATCGTCTCTGCTATCTGCGATATTTGAACTCTTTTAACCGATGTGTTTTTTCCTTCGGCGGCTGTTTTGCCGGATTCTTCTTTTCGTAATCATCGTAAGCCTGTACAATCTTCTGAACCAGCGGATGACGCACTACATCGTTGCTGGTCAGGTTGCAGAAACCGATATCATCGATCTTTCCAAGCACCTTCATGGCTACATCCAGACCGGATACCGCTCCGCTCGGCAGATCCTTCTGGGTCTTGTCACCGGTAATGATGACCTTGGAGCCAAAACCGATACGGGTCAGGAACATCTTCATCTGGGCCGGTGTGGTATTTTGTGCCTCATCCAGGATGATGTAGGCATTGTCGAGGGTACGTCCCCGCATGTATGCCAGCGGCGCTACCTCGATCAGTCCCTTCTCCTGGTTATGCAGAAAGCTCTCCGCTCCCATGATCTGGTACAGGGCATCATAAAGCGGCCGCAGATACGGGTCGATCTTGCTCTGCAGGTCACCCGGCAGAAATCCCAGCTTCTCGCCAGCCTCAATAGCCGGCCTGGTTAAGATGATGCGGTTCACATCGCCGTTTTTGAACGCAGAAATTGCCATGGCCATAGCCAGATAGGTTTTTCCGGTTCCGGCCGGTCCGATACCGAAGACGATCATCTTCTTGCGGATGGTATCCACATACTGTTTCTGTCCTACGGTTTTCGGCTTCACCGGCTTTCCATTAATGGTCCGGCAGATAATGTCCTTGTCGATCTCGAGAATGGCATCGTCTGACTCGGTAAAGCACAAAGACAGAGCATAGTCCACGTTCTGTTCGGTAATGGCGTTGCCGCGCTTTGACAGCTCCACCAGATTGTTGAACACGCTCTTGGCGCGGCGGATCATCAGTTCCGGCCCGATCAGCTTGATGGCTCCATCTCTCGCAACAATCGTCACGTGCAGTGTCCTCTCGATCTTTTTTAAATAGCCGTCAAACTGTCCGCACACATTTTTCTCATGCTCCGCCGGGATATCAATTATAGTCTCAATTACACTCATTCTGTATTATCTGCTCCTTACTGTTCACACGTTGTGTACTATTCTAGCTTCTGTCCGGTTCCGGCCTCCTCTTCCACGGTCATGCTCCCGCAGATTATCCAGCCGTTACTGTTATCTAATATTTTAACATCATTTTCGATTATTTGTACCCCTTTTTCGGTTAATTTTTGTAATTTTCTTTCATGAACTGCTTTTGTAAGGTCATTTAGCTCTGTTTTCGTGCGTTTTCGTTCTACCTTCTCATACTCCCTGGCCGTAATTGCTTCGGTCCAGACCGGAAGAAAAAAATCTCCGAATAAAACGATCTGTCTGGAAACACCGGTCAGATCCCAGTTTCGTTTCCCGGCTAACGGAGGCATGGCCAGAATATCCACTGCTCCGGCCCGCAGGCGAAAGCCCCGCTGCATCTTTCCGGTATAGCTCCGCACTGTCTGAAAGTGCGGCACCCATTCCCTGTAGATCTTCGTTGTCCGCAGACGGATATCGGCATCGGCCCGCACAAACAGAGTCCGCTCCACCTCCCCGGAATCGTTGGTGACCGGCAGCATCCCTTCTACCAGAATCTGCCCCTTTTCCACCTCATCCCCGGGCTGTACTACCGCTTTTCCGGCCCTCACCAGGATGGAAACGACCGTTCCTGCTGTTTCAGCCACCAGGTTTCTTGGTGATTCTTCCCGAAGGGGAATACCATCCGCTGTCTCATTTTCCCGTATCCGGATCTGCAGCCGGGTCCCGGATACATGGGCAGATACCCAGACAATCCGGGAGCAGCG
The DNA here is from genome assembly GCF_003480315.1 of Clostridium sp. AM33-3. Lineage (GTDB taxonomy): Bacteria > Bacillota > Clostridia > Lachnospirales > Lachnospiraceae > Brotaphodocola. The sequence continues at coordinate 52,553 of NZ_QUIV01000005.1, forward strand.
GCTTCTGAGTTCCTCCTCGATCCTGTCACAGTCCACGCCTCTTTTGGGCATTCCATAGCAGACCCCGATTTCCCGAAGCTGTCCTGTCAGCATGTCATCCGTGAAAAGAAGGTTTCCGGAGAAGCTGATATTCCAGATAAAACGGGAAAGGACAAACAACAGCAGAAAAAACGAAGCCGCCCCAACGGCAAACAGCTTTCGCTTCCGGTTCCGATATAAAAAAAAGGGCAGTCCCAGTTTTTCCTGGATGCGGACTCGCACCCCGGCTTTTCTTGCAAATGGGCGGATCCGGTAAAAATCGGGCAAGAGCAGAAAAAACCGGTATTCTTCTTTCTCACAGGCAATATTCCAAAGCAGGATTTTGCTGCTCCGGCACAGGTTGAAAAAGCGTTCCGGTGACCGTCCTGTCAGACGTACGCGCACATATCCGGTGTAATGCTGCTTCAGCCACCGCATACTCTGTCTCCTCCGATTCAATCACAAAATTCCATACTCCGGATCTGACCTCTGATTTTCATGGAATCACGGTCATAATATACAATATTCAGCCTGCGCCCACAGATCTGCAGTCTGCAGTTTTTGCCCTGAAGCCGGATACAATCCTCTTCAAACAGCAGTATTTTCCGATAGTTTTCCACAGTTACACTGTGCCTTCCGGAAAAGGACAGCAGGATCTCCCCAAGCATTACATCGCCCGGAAGTTTTAGCTGTTCCGTTACAGATTGTTTCGCGTGTTCCAGCATGCCGCTGCTCCCATTGCTTTTTACATAAAAATATACGAAAAAATCCCCGGTCATAGACCAGGGATTTCGGAAATACTTAATTAAATTTGCGTTTTCTTGCAGCTTCAGACTTTTTCTTGCGTCTTACGCTTGGTTTCTCGTAATGCTCTCTCTTACGAATCTCCTGCTGAATACCAGCCTTTGCGCAGTTTCTTTTGAATCTGCGTAATGCGCTGTCCAGACTCTCGTTCTCTTTAACGATAACGTTTGACATAGCTCACACCTAACCTCCCTCCAGTTGTGTACTTGTGCATAATACAACTGTTTGGGTATTTTATAGCACTGGTATGATTATAGCATAAAATCTCTATTCGTCAACTGTTTTTTTGAGTTTTTTGCGGATTTTCGTAATTTTTTGTTTTACCGGATCTGTTCTGCTGCAGTCTCGTATGCTTTCTCCAGGGCTGCGTCCACGCCTGCCGGATTCTTGCCGCCTGCCTGTGCCATATTCGGACGGCCGCCGCCGCCACCTCCAACCAGACCTGCGATCGCCTTGACCAGGTTGCCTGCATGGGCACCCTTCTTCTGGGCCTCATCGGTCGCAGTTACCATCAGGTTGACCTTGTCACCCTGAACAGATGCCAGAACGATCACGCCCTCACCAAGCTTATCCTTTAACTGGTCGCCCAGGCCGCGCAGTCCGTTCATATCTACGTCAGCTACCTTTGCAGCCAGAACCTTCACGCCCTTCACGTCACGTACCTGGTTCATAACATCGCCCAGGGACTCGTTGGCCAGTTTGCTCTTTAATTTGTCGTTCTCAGCGTGCAGAGCCTTGATTTCCTCCAGCATGGATTCGATCTTGGCCTTTAAGTCTGCCGGAGTGGTCTTTGCTGCTTTTGCTGCCTCGGCCAGCTCCTGCTCCTGATTCTCATAGTAACGCATGAGACCTTCACCGGTCAGTGCCTCGATTCTTCGGACACCTGCTGCGATACCTGCCTCAGAGAGGATCTTGAATGCATGAATCGCGCCAGTGTTAGCGACATGAGTACCACCGCAAAGCTCGGTAGAGAAATCGCCCATCTTAACCACACGGACCTTCTCACCATACTTTTCGCCAAACAGCGCCATAGCGCCGGTCTTCTTCGCTTCATCCAGAGTCATCTCCTGTGTTACAACATCCAGATTCTCCTGGATCTTCTGATTTACCAGCTCCTCAACCTTTTTGATCTCCTCCGGAGTCATGGCAGAGAAATGGGTAAAGTCAAAACGGAGTCTGTCCGGAGTTACCAGGGAGCCGGCCTGCTCTACATGGTCACCGAGGACGCTGCGCAGTGCCTTCTGAAGCAGATGGGTTGCGCTGTGGTTCTTCTCGGTGGAACGGCGGGAGGCCTCATCTACCTTTAAGGTAACTGTCTCGCCTGCTGCCAGCATGCCGCTGGTCATGTGTCCTACATGGCCGATCTTGCCGCCCTGTAAGTGAATGGTATCCTCTACCACAAAGGTACCGTTGTTAGCACCGGTGATCACACCGGTATCACCGCACTGTCCACCCATGGTTCCGTAGAACGGAGTCTCCTCTACGATGATGGTTCCGCGCTGGCCGTCGGTCAGGGCTTCCACGATCTCGGTATCGGTTGTCAGAACGGAAATTTCAGACTCATGCACCAGTCTGTCGTAGCCCACGAACTTAGAGGTGATCTGAGCCGGGATGGACTGGTATACGGTTACATCCGCACCCATGTAGTTGGTTGTCTTACGTGCTTTTCTTGCCTTCTCACGCTGCTCTTTCATAGCTGCCTGGAAGCCTTCCTCGTCTACGGTCAGGTTCTTTTCTTCCAGGATCTCGATCGTTAAGTCTAACGGGAATCCGTAGGTATCGTACAGCTTGAAAGCATTCTCGCCGGAAAGAACGGTCTCGTTCTTTGCGGACATCTCGCTTTCCATATCTGCCAGGATCGCAAGGCCCTGGTCGATGGTCTTGTTGAACTTTTCTTCCTCTTCCGCAAGAACCTTTAAGATCATAGCCTTCTTCTCTTCCAGCTCCGGATATCCGTCCTTGGAAAGCTCGATAACTGTCTTGGAGAGCTCCGGCATAAATCTTCCCTCAATGCCAAGCAGACGTCCGTGACGTGCTGCACGGCGGATCAGACGGCGCAGAACATAGCCGCGGCCCTCGTTGGACGGCATGATGCCATCGGAGATCATGAAGGTACAGGACTTTACATGATCAGCAATGATACGCAGGGAAACATCCTTCTTGTAATCCACCTGGTACTCTGTGTGTGCCAGAGCACAGACCTCATCCAGAAGTGCCTTGTTGGTATCTACGGTAAACAGGGAATCCACATCCTGGACTACAACAGCTAAACGTTCCAGACCCATACCGGTATCGATGTTCTTCTGTTTTAACTCCGTGTAATTGCCATGGCCATCGTTCTCGAACTGGGTGAATACGTTGTTCCATACCTCGATGTAACGGTCGCATTCACAGCCAACGGTACAGCCCGGCTTGCCGCAGCCGTACTTCTCACCGCGGTCATAGTAGATCTCGGAACATGGACCGCACGGACCTGCGCCATGCTCCCAGAAGTTGTCCTCTTTGCCGAAGCGGAAGATCTTCTCTGCCGGAACACCGATCTCTTTATTCCAGATGTTAAATGCCTCGTCATCATCTAAGTAAACAGACGGATACAGACGGTCTTTCTCCAGACCTACGACCTCAGTTAAAAACTCCCAGGACCAGTGGATTGCCTCATCTTTGAAATAATCACCAAATGAGAAGTTGCCCAGCATCTCAAAGAAGGTGCCGTGACGGGCGGTCTTACCGATGTTTTCGATATCACCGGTACGGATACATTTCTGGCAGGTGGTCACACGTCTTCTCGGCGGAATCTCCTGTCCGGTGAAATAAGGCTTTAACGGTGCCATACCGGAGTTGATGAGGAGCAGGCTGTTGTCGTTGTGCGGCACCAGGGAAAAGCTCTTCATTGCCAGATGTCCCTTGCTCTCAAAGAATTCCAGGAACATTCTTCTCAGTTCGTTTACTCCATACTTCTTCACTTTACTACTTCCTCCGTATTATTGCCGCTGCCCGCACTGCATGCATGCAGCGGCTGGATTTTGCTGCCGTTCTTATGCGCGGTCAGCCTCTTTTTTGTCTCTGAACTTTTTGCCGCAAATGATTCCCGCGTACGCGAGCGCTGCAAAAATGATGGCTTTTACGGTATATCCAATCAGACTGGTTGCGATAGCTGCCATAATAACTTCCTCCTTATGTTCAGAAAAACTATTTCAATTCATCTTTGTATCTTACCATAGGAACCTATAATTATCAAGTCCCCAAAAAGCAGGCAGAAAACTGTTTTTTCGTCTTCTGCCTGCTTCCTGCTTTCTGTTCTATTCCGTTTTATCAAGAATGGTTTCATACCGCCCTGCCAGATCATAAACACGTTCTCTTGTGAGATCACACAGGGAACGGATGTATTCTAACTCCTCCAGCGCGCTCCCGCTCTGCTTTTTGGAATTGGCCACCGCAGCGCTCTCCCGGTCACGGACCCAGCTGCGCTGCTCTGTAAAGAACGCGGTCTTTTCATCTCCGGACAGCTGCTGCTCCAGAGTTTCCAGGATGCTCTGCATTTTGCTTTCCCAAAGCTTTCTTTCTGACTCTGCCGCAGCCTTCAGGGCATTGGCGCTGCTGTCCGCAGACACACTCCGGCGCTTCTCCGCCTGGTCATCCAGCTCGGCGAGCTGTGCCAGGATACCGGTTTTTGTACCCGGCTGTCTTTCTTCTTTTTCCATGGCAATTCTGCCGGCCGTATCTTCCGCCTCCTCCGGCAGATCAGCCTGAGCCATAATCCTCGCATTTTCCGAAAGCGGTTCCTCACCGGGCTCAGCGGCTGTGTTCTGCACGGAAAAAGCGCGCGCTGCCTCCGCTGCGGCTTCTGTTTTCACAGGTGCCGTATCTGCCTGTCCTGACACAGCCTGTTGTGCCGCCTCTCCGGAAACATACTGCGCCTCGCTGCCCGCCAGATGCCGTGCAGAATAATCTGTGATTCCAATTCCTGCCACACAGATCACTGCAATGGCTACCCAGATTCCTTTTAGCTTCATAAATCCATCCGTCCTGCCTATTCTGTATTGTTCCAATCAAATTCCGATCCACTGAACATACCATAACATAAACAGGTCTAAATGAAAATATAAGTTCAAAAGAAGTAAAGAATTGTAAGAAAGACTTAACAGTTTCCGGCAGCTGACAGTCCCGGAGCAATCAGGCGTTGAGCCCTTCATCTGTGAGAAGGCTGCTCCCATCCGCCGCCGCGGTAGCCAGCTGGTCGCACCGTTCATTGAGCGGATGTCCGGCATGGCCCTTCACCCAGATAAAATTCACCCGGTGGGCGGCCTTTGCTTTTAAAAGCCGCTCCCAAAGGTCAATATTTTTCACCGGACCGCTTTTTCCGCGTTTCCAGTTGTTCCTGACCCAGTTGTCGATCCAGTGCTGGTTAAACGCGTCTGTCAGATATTTGGAATCCGAGTACAGATCCACCTCGCAGGGACGGTTTAACGCCTCTAACGCCACAATGGCCGCCATCAGTTCCATCCGGTTGTTGGTGGTTTTTTTGTATCCGGCAGACAGCTCCTTTTCGTGAAGCTGTCCCTTGCTGTCCGTAAAATGCAGGACTGCACCGTATCCTCCCGGTCCGTCCGGATTTCCCCTCGCTGAACCATCGGTGTAAATCTGTACTTTTGACATTTCTGTTATTCTCCTATCTGTCCCATTTGTCACATAATGCATTGATCTGATCGGCAAATTTTGCCAGATCCTTGTTGGCACCGCCCTCGTTTCTGCGGATGACGCCCATCAGGCGCTCACCGGCAGCCAGAAGCCGTGCAAAGACACCACTGGCTTTCTTTGCCAGAGCACTCTTGGCCTGGATCGGGATACCTGCGGTTTCCCGTACCCAGACACCCTTTATCAGGTCAAACTCAGAGCCTGAAAACGGCGCCTTGGCCGGTACACCGGTCTTTTCTGTGATGAGCTCGGCAAAGCGGTCGCAGACATCGTCATTGCCATGAACTACGAAAAACTGCTGAGGCTTCTTTTCAAAGGCCAGTGCCCAGGTCAGAAGACCATTCTGATCAGCGTGTCCGCTGATGTCGTGAAGCACCTCGATGTGGGCTTCCACATCAATGCTTTCACCAAAGAGCTTCACTTCCTTCGCACCGTCCACCAGGGCACGGCCAATGGTGCCGACAGCCTGGTATCCGGCAAAGATCACCGTACATTCCCTGCGCCACAGATTGTGCTTTAAATGATGGCGGATACGTCCTGCGTCACACATGCCGGACGCAGAGATGATAACCTTCGGCTTTGCATCAAAGTTGATGTTGATGGACTCGTCACTGGTTACGGAAAGCTTCAGACCCGGAAAGGCAATCGGGTTGATGCCTTCCTCCACGAGCTCCCTGGTTTCTTCATCGTAGCATTCTGCCTGATTTTCCTTGAACACGTGGGTAGCCTCCACCGCCAGCGGACTATCCACATAAACCTCAAAATTATCATGACCGTGGATCAGACGCTGGGCTTTGATCTGGCGGAAGTAATAAAGAAGCTCCTGGGTACGTCCTACCGCAAAGGCCGGGATCACGACATTGCCGCCCCGGTCCAGGGTTTCCTGGACGATCCGCACCAGCTCCGAAATATGATCCTTTCCCTTCTGGTGGAACCGGTCCCCGTAGGTAGACTCCATGACTGCGTAATCTGCTTCTTTCGTGTAGATCGGATCCCGGATCAGGGGCTTGTTGAAGTTGCCGATATCGCCGGAAAAAACGATTTTCTTCTCCACTCCGTCTTCCTTCATCCAGATTTCAATGGAAGCAGAGCCCAGCAGATGGCCGATATCCGTAAACCGGACAGAAACCTCATCATTTACTTCCACAATTTCATCGTAGTAATATCCTTCAAAATGCTCCAGTACCCCCAGTGCGTCGCTCATCTCGTATAATGGCGGCACTTCCGGACGTCCGGCACGTCTTGCTTTTCTGTTTTTCCACTCTGCCTCCGTCTCCTGGATATGCGCAGAATCTTTTAACATGATGTTGCAGAGGTCGCAGGTGGCGTTGGTCGCAATGACACGCCCCTTGAAGCCCCTGGCATAAATATAAGGCAGCATACCCACGTGGTCAATGTGGGCATGGGTAAGAAGCACAAACTGGATATCAGACCACGGCACCGGCGGCTCTACATTTTCATAGATGTTTATGCCCTGCTCCATGCCGCAGTCTACCAGGAATTTACTGCTTCCGACTTCCAGATAATGACAGCTTCCCGTCACCTCATGAGCTGCTCCGCTGAAAACCAATCTCATAAAGCACCCTCCTTTTGTATGTATGTGCTCTCGGAGTCCGAGGGTACATGGTTAAATGATGATGCAGATCAGGCCTCCGTTGCTGTCGTTGATGATCTTCTGGAGGGCATCCTGAAGCTTGGACTGGCATTCCTCCGTCATCTGGTTTACCTTGGCCTGAATTCCATCCTCCACAATCTGTTCTATGGATTTTCCGAAAATATTTGTCTCCCAGATCCCGTTTTCTTCCCTGTTTGCGTTGTCCTTCATATAAGCGATGAGATCCTGGGCCTGCTGCTCGCTTCCCACAATGGGGGCAATCTCTGTCTGGATCCGTGCCCGGATCAGATTGATGGACGGCGCTTCCGCCTTCATCTTAACCCCATAACGGTTTCCGTGCCGGATCACCACCGGCTCATCCAGCACGATCTCCGAGCGCTCCGGCGTCACCACACCGTAACCTCTGGCCCGCACCTGCTCCAGCGCGTTCCGGATCTTGTCATACTCCTGTTTCTTTTCGGCCAGCTCCTTCAGCTGCTGCATGAGTTCATACTCATCCCCAATGGAGAGTCCGGAAAACTCACTTAAGATCTGATAATAATAATCTTCATCAAACAGCATCCGCACCGCGACTTTTCCGTCTGACAGATCCATGCGCCCGGTTTCCATGCTGCTTACCGCCTTCGCTTCATCATCCTTCCAGGAATCCGTAAGATCCTTCATCCTGCGGATATGGCTCATGGCATTGCGGGCTGCCTTCACAGCCTGCTGCTTCAGCCAGTGCGAAGCCGGCAGAAGTTCCAGCCACTTCGGGATCTGAAAATCCACCTCTGTGACCGGAAATTCAAAGAGGACCTGCTTTAAGATCTGATAAATATCCCCCGGCTTCAGCTGCTCGCAGTTCACCGGCATGACACAGACCTCATATTTCGTTTCCAATTCCTTTGCCAGATTTCTGGTTTCTTCCGAATATGGCCTGCTGGAGTTTAAAAGCACCAGAAACGGCTTTCCGATCTCCTGAAGCTCCCGGACTGCCGTTTCCTCTGGCTTTATGTAGGCCTGCCGCTCCAGCTCTCCAAAGGAACCGTCTGTGGTGATCACAAGTCCGATGGTGGAATGATCCCGGATCACCTTGCGGGTACCGATTTCCGCTGCCATGGTAAAGGGAATGCTCTCTTCAGACCATGGCGTTTTCACCAGGCGCTCCTTTTCATTTTCCAAGTGCCCGCCGGCTCCCTCCGTCATAAAGCCCACACAGTCCACCAGCCGTACTTGTACAGCAGTATCTTCCCCCAGGGCAATACGGGCTGCCTCCTTGGGAACAAACTTCGGCTCCGTAGTCATGATGGTCTTTCCTGCCGCACTCTGAGGCAGTTCATCCCGGGTCCGATTCTTCTGGTTTTCATCGGTAATGCCCGGCAGCACCATCTGTTCCATAAATCGCTTGATAAAGGTAGATTTTCCGGTCCGCACCGGTCCTACCACGCCCAGATAAATCTCTCCGCCGGTCCTTGCCTGAATATCCCGGTATACACTGTACTGTTCCATATAGACACTCCCCCTGCCAAAACAGCTCTGTTACCGGTGACAGACTAAAAATCCGATCACACCGGTCAGTACTGTTTCTAATATATGCAGGAGCATCCTGGAATCATGCTTTTCTGATGCAGAAAATATAAGGATCCGCCGGATCGATCAGCGTTTTCCCATGTACAGATGCCGCGGGATTCCGTCTACCATAACAGACGGGGAATCCCCCTGGATCAGCGGTCTTACGTAGTCAATAAATTCTTCTGTCACATAAGTGCCATCCTTTGTGATCCACTCTCTTGGTACCATCTTCTCACCATTTGCGATCTTGTGCACATCGTAAATGCCGGTTGCGCACTGATACGGATCATCCGATACACGGTCAATGACCACCATCTTGCCGGAATCCCCCTCATCGGCTGCCTTGACAGCAGCACCGCCGACCATAAAGGCCTCATTTACATCCACGCGGGATGCAAGATGCGCTGCACTGCGCTGTAAGGTAGAAAACTCCACGGCACGGGTTTTGCATCCAATATCACGATGAATCACGTTCGCCAGGTAGCTTGCGGTTCCGGTCAGCTGCTTATGGCCGAAGGCATCGACATAATCGGAGGCACTTCCCAGCTCGCTGACATAACGGCCGTCCTGGATGCGGATACCCTCAGAAACTGCGACAACGACTACATCCTTCCTGGTCAGAAGCTTGCGCACCTTTGCGGTAAACTTTTCGATGTCAAAGGTCAGCTCCGGCAGATAGATCAGATCCGGTCCGTCGCAGTCCTCTCCGCGGGACAAGGCAGCTGCACCGGTCAGCCATCCGGCATTGCGGCCCATGATCTCTATGATGATCACCTGCTGTTTTTTATAAGAGAAGCCAAGGCCGTCCCGGATCACTTCTTTGGTAGAGGTTGCAATGTATTTTGCGGCACTTCCATAGCCCGGCGTATGGTCGGTCAGGGCCAGGTCGTTGTCAATGGTCTTCGGAACGCCCACGAACTTCTGGGACTGCCCCGTCAGAATTGCGTAATCCGACAGTTTTTTGATCGTGTCCATGGAATCATTTCCGCCGATATAAATAAAGCATTCAATATTCAGCTTATTTAAGATTTCAAAAATCTTTACATAAATGTCCTGATTTTCATGGATATCCGGCAGTTTATAACGGCAGGTGCCAAGGAATGCAGACGGCGTACGTTTTAAGATTTCCACATCCAGATCACTGCGGATAAACTTGGAAAGATCCACGTACTGTTCATCCAGAAGCCCCTGGATTCCATACAGCATACCGTATACCTTTTTCGCTCCGCGGTCAACCGCCGTCCGGTATACACCTGCAAGACTGGAATTGATAACGGCAGTCGGCCCTCCGGACTGTCCTACGATTACATTGCCCTTCATAAGTAAACCCTCCTTCATATAAGCTTTGCGCAACAGGGTCCCCACACCCAATTACTTTGCCTAAATAATACCATAAAAAGGAGCAAAAAGTCTAGGACTTTCCGCTCCTTTTTCGGTCGTTTTCAGACAGTTTGAATTTTTGAAACAAATTCTCGCTTTTTGTCAAACTGCGTCATCTGTTTATCTTATTCACTTAAGTACGCCTTCTTAACGGAATCATCGTTCATGAGCTCCTTTGCGTCACCGCTGAGCACAATCTTTCCGGTTTCCAGCACGTAGGCACGGTTCGCAATGGAAAGCGCTTTCTTCGCATTCTGTTCAACCAGAAGGACTGTCACGCCGTCTGCATTGATCTTGCGGATGATATCGAAGATCTCATTGACATACAGCGGGGACAGACCCATGGACGGCTCGTCCATGACGATCAACTTCGGATGAGACATCAGTGCACGGCCCATTGCCAGCATCTGCTGCTCACCACCGGAAAGCGTACCGGCCATCTGGTTTTTACGCTCTTCCAGTCGCGGGAATCGCGCATAAATCTCTTTCAGAGTCGCCTCCATCTCGTTTTTGTCATTGCGGGTGTACGCACCCAGCTTTAAGTTCTGCAGAACCGAAAGCTCTGCGAACACGCGGCGTCCCTCCGGCACATGGGCAATACCCATTCCTACCAGCTTATAACCCGGAATCTTTGTGATATTGTTTCCTTCATAGGTAATAGTGCCTGCCTTGGACGGGATCAGGCCGGTAATGGTCTGCAGTGTTGTGGTTTTCCCTGCGCCGTTTGCTCCGATCAGGGCAATGATCTCACCCTGGTTTACCTCAAATGAGATTCCCTTGATTGCCTGGATGACACCGTAGCAGACTTCCAGGTCTTTTACCTCAAGTATTGCCATTGCTCTAACCTCCTACTCTCCAAGATAAGCCGTAATAACACGCTTATCATTCAGCACTTCCGATGTCTCACCCTGGGTCAGTACCTGACCGAAGTTTAAGACCGTCAGCTTTTCACAGATACCGGAAACCAGCTTCATGTCGTGCTCGATCAGAAGCACAGTCATATCAAAATGGTCACGCACGAAACGGATGGTATCCATCAGCTCTGCGGTCTCGTTCGGGTTCATGCCGGCTGCGGGCTCGTCCAGGAGAAGAAGCTTCGGGTCCGTAGCAAGGGCGCGGGCAATTTCCAGCTTTCTCTGCTTGCCATAAGGCAGGTTGGATGCCTTGTAATCACACTCCTTATCCAGATCAAAAACCTTTAACAGCTCCATGGCCCGGGCGTTCATTTCCTTCTCTACTTTATAATAACGCGGAAGGCGGAAAATACCCTCGATGGTGGAATACGGATGATGGTTATGCAGGCCTACCTTTACGTTGTCCAGAACACTTAAATCCTTGAACAGACGGATGTTCTGGAAGGTTCTTGCAATGCCTGCCTGATTGATCTCAATGGTGCTTTTTCCGGTCAGCTCTTTGCCATCCAGGAAAATAGCGCCGTGATCTGCCTTGTAGACACCGGTCAGCAGATTGAAAATGGTAGTCTTGCCTGCGCCGTTTGGTCCGATGAGGCCGTAAAGCTGTCCCTTTTCGATGGTCAGACTGAAATTGTCCACTGCTTTTAATCCGCCAAAAGAGATGCCGATATTTTTTACTTCCAGCATAGCCATATTATGCAGCCTCCTTTGCAGATTTTTTATTTTTCTTGATACGGTCCATGAAAACAGATCTCATCTCTATGGCCTTCGGACTGGAGTTGAAGATCATCATAACGATCAGGACTACTGCGTAGATCAGCATTCGGTAATCGTTCAGGCCGCGTAAAAGCTCCGGAAGCATGGTCAGGATAATCGCCGCGATCATGGAACCGCGGATATTTCCAAGTCCGCCCAGTACCACAAATACCAGGATCATGATGGACATATTATAGCCGAAGTTCTTCGGGGTTGCCGCCAGGGAGGAGAGGTTGTGGGCATACAGAACACCTGCAACGCCTGCCAGGGCTGCGGAAATCGCAAATGCCATCAGCTTGTACTTGGTAATATTGATTCCCACGGACTCTGCCGCAATGCGGTTGTCGCGAATGGACATAATGGCGCGTCCGGTGCGGGAATTGATCAGGTTTAACACGATAAACAGGGTGATCAGCACCAGGATGATGCCTACCGTAAAGGTTGCCGCCTTCGGAGTACCGGTAATACCCTGTGCACCCTTGATGATGACAACGCCGTCCGCGCCCATGCCAAGGGATGTGGTATCCTTGATGGAAAAATGAAAGCCGTTGGAATCCATTCCCACATACAGCACATTGATAAGGTTCTTGATGATCTCGCCGAATGCAAGGGTTACGATAGCCAGATAGTCACCCTTTAACCGCAGGACCGGAATACCAATGATAATGCCGAACACGCCTGCAACAGCAGCTCCGATCAGGAGAGCCAGAAAGAAGCGCATGCCTACAGACGGGATCACATCTGTCATGCATTTGGTAAAAAACGCACCGGTAAAAGCACCTACGCACATGAAGCCTGCATGTCCCAGGCTTAACTCACCGAGAATACCGACTGTCAGGTTTAAGGATACAGCCAGGATCACATAGATACACAGAGGAACCAGAAGTCCCTTTAACAGGCTTGTCATATGTCCGGTGGCTCCAAGGATCTGGACCAGGATCCAGCAGGCAATTACGATCGCATAAGTGATGCTGTTCTGGATTAATAATCTGTTCTTTTTCATTCCATTCACCTACACTTTCTCCGTAATCTTTTTTCCCAGGATTCCGGTCGGACGTACCAGCAGCACAATGATCAGCACTGCGAATACGATGGCATCAGAAAGCTGGGAAGAAATATATGCTTTGGAAAGATTCTCGATCACTCCTAGCAAAATACCGCCGATCAGCGCGCCCGGAATGGAGCCGATGCCGCCGAAAACAGCTGCCACAAACGCCTTGATACCCGGCATGGAACCGGTGTAGGGAGTCAGGGACGGATATGCGGAGCACAACAGTGCGCCCGCGATCGCTGCCAGGGCAGAACCGATCGCAAAGGTGATCGCGATGGTGCTGTTGACATTGATGCCCATCAGGGTTGCCGCTCCGGTATCCTCAGATACAGCCAGCATAGCCTGACCAACTTTGGTCTTATTGATGAAGGTTGTCAGAGCTGCCATGATGATGATACAGGTAATGATCGTAACCATGGTAACGCCGGAAATGGACAGGGCACCGCCTGCCAGCTTTAAGCTCGGCACATTCACAACAGATGTGAACTGACGCGCGTTGGATCCAAAGATCAGCAGCGCCACATTCTGCAGCAGGTAGCTGACACCGATAGCCGTGATCAGAACGGCCAGGGAGGATGCGCCGCGCAGCGGCTTATAAGCAACACGCTCAATCACGACACCCAGTACCGTACAGGCGATGACTGCCGCCAGAACGCCCACCATCGGCGGGAGTCCCAGGGTACTGACTATGGTAAAAATAACGAAGCCGCCTACCATAATAATATCACCATGGGCAAAGTTCAGCATTCTCGCGATACCGTAAACCATGGTGTAGCCCAGTGCAATGATCGCGTAAACACTGCCCAGGCTGATTCCGTTGATCAAATAAGACAGAAAACTCATGTACCTACCACCTCTTTACTTTTTTTCTATGAGAAATAAAACATAACTGGAATTATAGCATAGTCAAATTTGAAGTTCAAGCAAAAGTTCGCGAATGCGCACCATTTGTCCGCGTGGCAAAGACACGTTTTTCATGTCGTTTTTCCACGTATATCACGAACTCTCCAGGTGAACACAAATTACGGAAAGCCGAAAAAAGGGAACCGCCCTGCCGGACGATCCCCTTTCGGATGTTTCCCTGCTGTTTGCGTGTTGGATACACGGAAAAATTACTGCATCTCGTACTCACCGTTTACGATCTTCACAGCCTTCGGTGCTTTATTCGGCTCGCCGTTTGCGTTCCAAACCATGTCAGAACCGGTCAGTCCATCGATGGAAATCTCGGTCATAGCCGGCTTTAATGCGTCACAGATATCGGAAGCGCTCATATCAGCGGTAACGCCTGCCTTCTCAACAGCTGCCTTGATTGCGTAGATCGCATCGTAGGAATCTGCAGCAAACTGGTTCGGCTCGATGCCGTAAGCTGCTACATAAGCCTCAGTAAATGCCTTACTGCTCTCCTCAGTGGTGGAGAACGGAGTTAAGAGCATCAGACCCTCTGCCAGGGAAGTATCAAAGTTCTCTACGGAAAGGATACCATCCATACCATCACAGCCGAAGAAGACCGGTGCGAATTCTTTGTCGCTTGCCTGCTTTAAGATGATGGAAGCCTCCTGATAGTAGATCGGAAGGAATACCAGCTCTGCGCCTGCGTCTTTTGCCTTGTCAAGCTGTACGGAGAAGTCGGTGTTGCTGTCTGCGGTAAATGCCTCGTCAGCTACGATCTCCAGACCCTGGTTTGCTGCCTCAGCAACAAATGCCTCACGAATACCAGAAGAATACTCGGTAGAGCTGTCATAGATGATAGCGATCTTGGTAGCCAGCTTGTTCTCTCCAATATACTTAGCGGAAGCGGTACCCTGATCCGGGTCTGCGAAGCATACGCGGAATGCGTTGTCAGTTGCTACGCACTCAACTGCGGAACCGGACGGAGTGATCAGGAACATGTTATCAGACTCAGCCTCTGCTCCTACAGCGATACACGGTTTGGAAGTGGTCGGACCGTCTAATACCTGCATACCCCAGTCTTTTAAGGTGTTGTATGCGTTGATGGATTTCTCTGGATCATTCTCATCATCCTCAGCCTTGGTCTCGATCATCATGCCGTTGATACCGCCAGCCTCGTTGATCTCCTTTGCTGCCAGCTCTGCGCCGTTTGCGACTGCGTTACCATAAGCTGCGCCTGCACCGGTTAACGGTCCGATTATGCCTACCTTTAATGTGCCGCCTTCTGCTGCTGCCTCAGTCTCTGCACCCTCTGCTGCAGTGGTCTCAGCATTATCTGCTGCTGCGGTAGTCTCTGCCGGCTTGCTGCCGCCACATGCTGCTAAGGATGCTGCCATCATAGCTGCCATACCAAAACTAACCAGTTTTTTCTTCATAATTTTTCCTCCTCTTAAATGAAAACAGGCTTCCTGAACCGTCAGGAAGCCGTATCCTTAAAGCTGAACTAATTATAGTAGTCAGAAAAACGCTTGTCAAGAACTTTCTTGCGTTAAAGCGAAGTTGAAGCAAAGTCATACAGAATTTTCAGTTCAGAAAATTCCTACCACGGTAGATTCGCGCTTTCCTTGCTGTTTCTTCGCAACAGCAAGACGATTTTGCCAATGCTTCGCATTCCGAATTGGCAAAATCCACAACCTCTGTTTTGTCGTACGGAATTTTCAGTTCTGAAAATTCCTACCACGGTAGATTCGCGCTTTCTACTGTTTTGTCTCGCAGCATCAGATCCGCAACTGCCTCTTTTGCGGACTTTCCGTCGAACAGTACTTCATTGACTGCCTCGATGATCGGCATGGACACCTGATACTTTTTGGCAAGAGCCAGACCGGCCTTGGCAGAATAGACACCCTCTACCACCATCTGCACCTCGTCCATAGCCTCCTTCATGGAATAGCCTTTTCCGATCAGGATTCCGGCACGGCGGTTGCGGCTGTGCATGCTGGCACAGGTTACGATCAGATCTCCGATCCCGGTAAGACCGGCAAAGGTTTCCAGCTTTCCGCCCATGGCCATGCCTAGACGGCTGATCTCCGCCACGCCCCGGGTAATGAGGGCTGCCTTGGTGTTGTCGCCATACCCAAGTCCGTCTGCGATTCCCGCTGCCAGGGCGATGACATTTTTCAATGCCCCGCCAATCTCAATTCCCAGGATATCCGGGCTGATGTAAACCCGAAATACCGGGCTCATGAAAAGATTCTGGATCTTCTCCGCAGTTTTGCGTGTTCTTGCCCCGGCCACACAGGTGGTCGGAAGCCCCCGGCTCACCTCTTCTGCATGGCTCGGTCCGGAAAGAACGGCCACATCGGCACCGGGAAGCTCTTCTTCCAGAATATCCGTCAGTGTCATGAGGGTTGCCTCCTCGATGCCCTTGGCCACATTGACCACCAGCTGTCCTTCTTTCAGGAAAGGCTTCATCTTCCGGGCAGTCTCCCGCACATAGATGGAAGGAACCGCCACCACCAGAAGATCTTTCTCCTTCATGGCACATTCCAGGTCAGAGGTGAATTCCATATCGTCCGGAAGCACCAGATCCGGAAGGGTCTTTAGACGGTGTTCTGTCCGCAGACTCTCTGCCTCCTTTTCAAAGGCAGACCATTCCGTCACCTGATGGCCGTTCTCGTGAAGCAGGAATGCAAGGGCGGTGCCCCAGCTGCCTGCGCCGATTATACTCACATTTGCCATAGGTCTATTCCTTTCTGGCACCCAGCTTGTTTTCCGTGCCGCTTAACAGTCGTTTGATGTTGGTATGATGGCGCCAGATCCCCATAGCGGAGATCAGGCCTGCCAGCACATAGAATTCCGTCAGATGTGCCGCCGCGATGCCAAAATCACCGCGGGCACCGAAAAACACCATACCGATAAAAAAGCAGATCATCACCAGGATGGATCCCAGGGATACATAGCGGGTAATGGCTACTGCAGCCACAAACACCACCAGGCAGACCAGCATCACACGCCAGTCTGTGGAGGCCAGAAGCCCAGCGGAGGCCGCAATGCCCTTGCCACCCTTAAATCCCATATAAAACGGGAAATTGTGTCCCAGGATCACGCCAAAGCCGGTGTAGAGCAGGTATACATACAGAAGCTCGGGCTGGCTGCGAAACAATACTCTTGTGATCAGGCATGCAGTAATCATCTTGCCTGCGTCACCCAGGAATACGATCAGTCCGGCCTTTTTGCCCATCACACGCAGGACATTGGTGCTGCCGGAGTTTCCACTTCCGTAATTGCGGATATCCATATGCTTGGATCTGCTGTAGAGATAGCCAGTCTGAAACAGACCAAACACATAACCCATTACCAGACAAAGTACTCGTTCCATTTACTCCTCCTTTCCATTCCTTTCGCGGATCAGGAATTTCAGAGCCGTACCCTTAAATCCGAAGGATTCGCGGATGCGGTTTTCCAGGTATCTCACATAGGAGAAATGCATCAGCTCTTTGTCATTTACGAAAATAACGAAGGTCGGCGGCTTTACCGCTACCTGGGTCATGTAATACAGCTTCAGACGCTTGCCCTTATCAGACGGCGGCTGCTGCATTGCAACAGCTTCAGTCATGATCTCATTGAGCACGCCGGTAGCGATACGCATGGTCTGGTTCTCGCGCACCATATCGATGAGCTCAAACATCTTGTTCATACGCTGTCCGGTTACGGCAGAGATAAATACCATCTCAGCATACTGCATGAAGGACAGGGTATCCTTGATCTTTTTGGTGAACTCGTAGATGGTCTTGTCGTTCTTCTCGATGGCATCCCACTTGTTGACGGCAACGATGATGCCCTTGCCCCTGTCATGGGCGATGCCTGCAATCTTTGCGTCCTGCTCCGTCACGCCCTCGGTCGCGTCAATGACCAGAATGACCACATCCGCACGCTCCACGGCAGATACGGTACGAATGATGCTGTAGCGTTCCAGATCCTCTTTGATCTTGCTTTTACGGCGCAGTCCGGCGGTATCAATAAAGATATACTCCGTTCCGTTGTATACGACCTCGGTATCGACCGCATCACGGGTGGTACCTGCAATATTGGAAACGATCACACGGTTCTCACCCAGCAGCTTATTAATAATAGAAGACTTTCCTACGTTCGGCTTACCGATAATGGCTACCTTCGGACGGTCATCCTCTTCTTCCTCTAACTGCTCCAGGGTGAAATGCCTGGACACCTCGTCTAACAGGTCACCGATTCCCAGGCGGGAAGCCGCGGATACCGGAATCGGATCGCCGATTCCCAGGTTATAGAACTCGTAGACATCGTTTCCGAATTTCTGGATGCTGTCCACCTTGTTTACCGCGAGGACCACCGGCTTTCCGGATTTGCGGAGCATGTCCGCAACCTTGGAGTCAGAATCCTGCAGACCCTGACGTACATCCACGATGAAGATAATGACATCTGCGGTGTCAATGGCAATCTGTGCCTGCTCCCTCATCTGGGACAAAATGATGTCACGGCTGTCCGGCTCAATACCACCGGTATCAACCAGGGTGAAGTTCATGTTCAGCCAGTTGCAGTCCGCATAAATACGGTCTCTGGTAACTCCCGGCGTATCCTTTACGATGGAGATGGTCTCCCCTGCCAGTACATTGAACAGGGTAGACTTTCCAACGTTCGGACGCCCTACAATGGCAACGATTGGTTTACTCATGTGTGATCTCCTTTAATTCATATCCGTCGTAGACGGTATCTTGTTCTTCTTCCAGGCCAAGAACGGCATCCACCAGATCCTGACCGCTTGATTTTACAATATTCACCGGAACTTGTAAAGCGTTTTGCACATCGGCGCGGGTGAGGTCATCCAGAAATACCTCCTCGCCACTCCGAAACATGCAGATTGGAAGCAGCAGACGCTCGCCAAGCGGCACCACCGACATCTGCTTCTTTAAATCCTGTCCAGTGATCAGACCGGCCACGGTGATGCTTTCTCCGAAAAAGTCATTGCGGATCGCGTACAGATGCACCTTTTTCTGAGGAAACTTTGCCTCGATCTTATCCAGCTGCTTTCTCAGATAAGGGTAAGCCAGCCGGCCCGTAGCAATGGACAACTCCTCCGGCTTCACCGGAAGATCCTCCGGCAGTGCCTCAAGCGCTTCTGTTACCTCGGTGTCAAGAAGACGCAGCATGCCCACGCCATTCTCCAGCTGCGGGTATCCGTCGTAACGCTCTGTCTCCGGCAGCTCCCGCTCTGCCAGAATATAGAATTCATCGCTGGCATGGATGAAGTGCATGCCATACTGCTCATATATGATCTTCTGCCATTTTTCAATGATATCAATGGCATTCTCTGCATCTTCCTTCTCAAAGGGCTTTAACGGATACAGACCGTCCCGGTATCTGGA
The DNA here is from genome assembly GCF_003480315.1 of Clostridium sp. AM33-3. GTDB lineage: Bacteria > Bacillota > Clostridia > Lachnospirales > Lachnospiraceae > Brotaphodocola. The sequence continues at coordinate 71,624 of NZ_QUIV01000005.1, forward strand.
GAGCCCTACCGGCACGACGGAAGCGCTCTGCATATAAGGAAGATACTTTGTCATATCCCGGATGGTATGATCCAGCTCTTCCCGGTCATTCACGCCCTTGCACAGCACGATCTGTCCGTTCATGGGTATGCCGGCCTCACAAAGACGGTCGATCTTTTTTAATGCTTCTCCCGCAAACCGGTTATGGAGCATCTCGCAGCGCAGCTTCGGATTGGTGGTGTGCACCGAAATGTTGATCGGCGCCAGCTTAAAATCAATGATACGCTGGATGTCATGCTCTTTCATGTTGGTCAGCGTCACATAGTTTCCCTGAAGGAAGGAAAGACGGGAATCATCGTCCTTAAAATAAAGGGTTTCGCGCATGCCCGGCGGCATCTGGTCAATGAAACAGAAAATGCATTTGTTGCTGCAGGACTTGTAATCGCTCATAAGTCCGTTCTCAAAGGTGATGCCAAGATCCTGGTACTCATTTTCTATTTCCAGCTCCCACTGCTCGCCGTCTGCCTTTTCCACCAGCATGACCATGCTTTCGCTGTCTACATAATATTCATAATCAAAGATATCTTCCACTTCATTTCCATTGATCGTAAGTAAACGGTCTCCCGGCTCCAGCTCCAGTTCCTCTGCAATGGAACCCGGGTCAACGGATTTTATCAGATGTCCTTTTTGTTTCTTCATAGATATTCCTTTCCAGCAGATGTTCAGGGCCTGCTTTGACCTGGGTCATCCGGCTGTCAATCTGCACTCTTTTCATCATAACAAGATTCCTGTTCTTTGTCAAAGCAATCGGCCTCCGGTTTTGGGTGGATTTACCTGTTTTTTTGTTTTTTTTTACAAAATTCCCCAAGGCTCTTGACGCTTGCTTTTTTTAAGGATATAAATATGTTGGATTATAATGAACTATTTTACTTGAAGGAGTATGTACCAATGGCTAACAACTACGTGTTTAATGACATTTTACCGGTAGCGCCGTTAAAGCTCGCTGCCCTGGAAAGCTGCAAGGATCTGGCAACCAAGGTAAACGATCACATTGTCACCTTCCGCCGCAATGATACCGTGGAGCTGCTTCGCCGCCAGCAGGATTTAAACTACCGCGGCTACGATGTAGATTCCTATCTTCTTGACTGCAAATGCCCGCGTTTCGGTTCCGGTGAGGCAAAGGCCGTTATTAACGAATCTGTCCGCGGCGCGGATCTGTTTGCAATGGTAGATGTAACCAACTACAGCATCCCATACAGCGTTTGCGGCTACACCAATCACATGTCCCCGGATGACCATTTCCAGGACTTAAAGCGCATCATCGGTGCTTCCGTAGCCACCGCACACCGCGTTAATGTTGTTATGCCTTTCTTATATGAAGGACGTCAGCACAAGCGTACCAAGCGCGAGTCCTTAGACTGTGCAATGGCACTGGAGGAGCTGATCTCCATGGGTGTTTCCAACATCATTACCTTCGATGCCCATGACCCGCGCGTTCAGAACGCCATTCCGTTAAGCGGCTTCGATAACTTCATGCCGACTTACCAGTTTGTAAAGGCTCTGTTCACCCACGACACCTCCTTAAAGATCGACAAGGATCATCTCATGATCATCAGCCCGGATGAGGGTGCCATGAACCGTGCCGTATACCTGGCCAACAACCTCGGAGTTGATATGGGTATGTTCTATAAGCGCCGTGACTACTCCAGAGTCATTGACGGCCGCAACCCGATCGTTGCCCACGAGTTTTTGGGTACTTCCGTAGAAGGAAAGACCGTTCTCATCATTGACGATATGATCGCATCCGGCGAGAGCATGTTAGACACCGCCAGAGAGTTAAAGGAGCGCAAGGCAGAGAAAGTTATCATCTGCTGCACCTTCGGCCTGTTCACCGCTGGTCTGGAAAAATTTGACCAGTACTATCAGAATGGCTACATCGACTATGTCATTACCACCAACTTAAACTACCGTCCGAAAGAACTGTTAGACCGCGAGTGGTATCTGGAAGCTGACATGAGTAAATATCTTGCAGCCATCATTAACTCCTTCAACCACGACGTTTCTATCGGAGCTGCCCTGTCTCCGACCGAAAAGATCCAGAAGCTGGTAAAACGCTACCAGGCAGGCGGATACGATTATTATCAGACCATCCAGTAAATTTTAATAGGGACGCAAAAAAGAGCTTCACGCAGCGTATATAAGTGCTGTGCGAAGCTCTTTTTGTCTAATATGATTTTATCCCTGCTCTCTGAGAGCCAGAAACGCTGCCAGATTTCCCCGCTCCGTTCCCATGATCCGGTGAGAAAACAGATGTGACGGGTTGCACCGGGTACAGATATCCGTTGTATGGATCTGATTTGCCGGGATTCCTGCTTCCCGGAGCACGATCTGGTTTGCCCGCCACAGATCCACCTGATACTTTCCGTCTGGCTTTTGGTAAAACAGATCGTTATGGTACTGCTCTGCAAAGCCATCGGCAAATTCCGCAGCCACCTCCGGTCCTACCTCAAAGCAGTCCTGGCAGATGCTCGGTCCAATGCAGGCAATGACATCCGCCGGTTCTGTGCCGTATTCCCGGTTCATGGCCTCCAGTGTGGCTTTTCCCATGCGATGCACCGTGCCCCTCCAGCCGGAATGGGACAGTCCGACAGCCCTGTGGACCGGATCCACAAAATACAGTGGCACACAGTCCGCGTAAAAAGTCACCAGCGTGATACCCGGAATATCCGTGATCAGGCCATCTACATCCTGATAATCCCGCTCTTTTACAATGCCCTTTCCCGCGTCTTCCTCTGTCACCTTGCGGACATTGGTGGTGTGGGTCTGGTAGGAAAGCACCATCTTCTCTGCATCGGTTCCGAGAACGGCTGCCATGCGGCGGTAATTTTCCATTACATGCTGCGGATCATCATTCCGGGTAAAGCTAAAGTTCATGGTAGAGAACACGCCCTCGCTGACACCTCCGTGGCGGGTGGAAAAGGCATGGCTTACCAGACCGGTGGCATCAAGAGCCGGAAAGGACAGATAGGTAACGCCGTTTTTCTCACGGATTTCAATTTCCGATTTTTCCAAACCGCGCTCCATGCAGCAGCTTTCCGTCTGTCCTGCTGTTGTCATGCCGCTCTGCTTGCGGATCCATGCTTTCTGTTCCATCTGTACCCTCTCCTTTTCGTTCTGAATTTTCTATGTCTGCACTAAACTGCATATTCAGCACAATTGTCAATGTTCCTATGCGAACGCGTCCCGAATCCAGTTAATCTGATCTCCCAGTATACTCACCACATCAAAACGGCACGGCATGTCCTCGCGGTAATGTCGGCTGTACAGATAGAACTGCGCCGTATAGCGTATCCGCTGCTGTTTGATATGGCCAACCGCCTCTGCAGGCATACCATTGCGTGCTGTTTTCCTGTATTTTACCTCGACAAATACCAGATACTGTCCGTCCATTCCGATCAGGTCGATCTCACCCTGGCGGCAGCGAAAATTCCGCTCCAGAATTTTCACACCCCGGCGGGTCAGAAAGTCTGCCGCCAGTTCTTCTTTCCGGGTTCCGGTCTCCCGTTTATTTTCTTTGTATTCCATTCACACCTGTGCCTTCTGACCACACTTTTTTCCAGGAACCTGCGCTGTTCGTTTTCTGCATCCATCCTGCTTTTACACAAAATTCTTGATAAAGCTTTTTCTATGGATCGGGGTCGGCCCATACTCTTTCAATGCCGCAATGTGCGCTGCGGTTCCATATCCCTTGTGCTTGGCAAAGCCATATTCCGGAAATAAGGTATCGTACTCAACCATCATGTGATCCCTGGTCACCTTTGCTAAAATACTGGCTGCCGCAATGGAAACACTCTTGGCATCTCCCTTGATGATCGGTACCTGATTGATCTCCACCCCCGGAATGGTCACCGCGTCATTGAGCAGCAGATCCGGCTGCACGGAAAGCCCGGCAATGGCCTGGCGCATGGCTTCATAGGTGGCCTGTAAAATATTGATCTCATCGATCAGATCCGGCCCCACGATGCCAACACTCCAGGCAACCGCCTTTTCCTTGATTTCTGTAAACAGGGCTTCCCTGCGCTTCTCGGAAAGCTTCTTGGAATCGTTTAAAAACAGGATCTCACAATCCACCGGCAGGATCGCTGCCCCGGCCACCACCGGACCTGCTAACGGGCCACGGCCAGCCTCGTCGATGCCGCAGATGGCAGTACAGGCTGCGTAGGTATCCTCGTACTCCCGCATCAGAGCCAGACGGGCGCGCTCTGCTTCCAGCTTCTCTCCGGTTAAGGTTCTCAGTGCCATGCTTACGCCTTCCCGCTCTCGCTGCCCTGATCTGCAGCGCCTGATTCCTGTACGGAATCCACTTTGTCCCCATCATTTTTCTTCACCGGCGGGAACTCCAGCGTAATCCGACCCAGCTTGCCGCTGCGGTAATCGTCGATCACCAAAGCTGCCGCACGGCTGTAATCCGGCTCACCGCCCTTGGCCAGGCACCCCCGCACCTTTGCCACCTGGATCAACAGATTTTCATCAGAAGTCTCATCAATCTTATAACGCTCTTTTAACACATCCGGATAATGCTTCTGCAACAGTTTCAAAAGCTCCAGGGCCAGCTCATCTTTATTTAAGATTTCATCGTTGATGGAACCGATAAAGGCCAGCAGAAGCCCCACTTTCTGATCCTCAAATTTCGGCCAGAGGATACCCGGGGTATCCAGAAGCTCCAGAGTCTTGTTTAACCGGATCCACTGGTTTCCCTTGGTCACGCCCGGCTTGTTTCCGGTTTTGGCGCAGGCCTTTCCCGCGAAAGAGTTGATAAAAGTAGATTTACCAACATTCGGGATTCCCACCACCATGGCGCGCACCGGTCGGTTCATGATGCCTCTGCGGCGGTCGCGCTCAATTTTTTCTTTGCAGGCTTCCTGAACCACTCCATTGATCTGCTTGATGCCGGCGCCGCTGCGGGAATTGATCTTCACGACAAAATATCCCTTTTCCTTAAACCAGCTGGTCCATGCCTCATTGTAACGCTCACTGGACAGATCTGACTTATTTAACAGGATCAGTCTCGCCTTGCCCTTTCCAAGCTCATCAATATCCGGGTTGCGGCTTGCTAACGGCACACGGGCGTCAACTACTTCGATGATCAGGTCGATCAGCTTGATGTCTTCTTTCATGGCACGCTTTGCTTTGGTCATGTGCCCTGGATACCACTGTATATTCACGACATTTCCTCCTATATCTTCGTATTATTATCTATCACCTCAGGACCGGACCAGACTGATATGGATCAGCGGAAACATACGCAGCCACACTTTTCCAATGATCTGGTCTTCCCGGACATTGCCGATGTTGGCAAACCGGCTGTCCTCACTGCTGTCCGGGTTATCCCCCAGCAGAAAATATTCTTTATCTTCTAATTGAACCGGATTCTCTGCCAGTCCGGAAAGAGAAATCTTCCGGTTGCCCGGCATGGAAACCTGTTCCTGATTTACATACAATTCCCCATCTATGATCTGGACCACATCTCCGGGAACGGCCACAACTCGCTTCACGTTGGTCTTCTGGTCCTCCCGCTCAAATACGACGACATCCATACGGTCCGGCTTTCCGATCTCATAGGTCAGCCGGTTCATCAAAACAACATCACCGGAATTTAAAAGCGGATACATGGACTGCCCGTTCACCGTGACCTGCGTTCCGAAAAACACCAGGCAGAACCAGGCAAAAGCCAGCGCCACTACCACATCCACAATCCAGCTGCAGATCTTCCGGATCATATTCTGTTCATCACTCAGATAAAAATCCACCTGTTTATGCTCCATTCTACCGTGTGTTCCCACGGACAAAAACACCTTCTGCAAATGCCATTCCATATGGCAAAAAGGGGGAAGTTGCTTGCAACTCCCCCACTTTCCTGTTCTGCACGTCCTGCGCGCATAATACGCAGAAAGGGACAATTTTCATTGTCCCCTGTTCCACGCAAAATTATTTTACTAACTCTTTAACCTTAGCAGCTTTACCTACTCTGTCTCTTAAGTAGTTCAGTTTTGCACGTCTTACTTTACCTCTTCTGACAACCTCGATGTTGTCTACGAACGGGGAATGAACCGGCCAGGTCTTCTCTACGCCGATGCCGTTGGAGTTCTTACGAACGGTGAAGGTCTCTCTTGCGCCGCCGTTCTGTCTCTTGATTACGGTACCCTCGAATACCTGGATTCTCTCGCGGTTACCCTCTTTGATCTTGTTGTAGACCTTAACGGTATCGCCTACGGAAAACTCCGGTACGGAAGCCTTTAACTGTGCTGCTTCAATGTTCTTAATAATTTCGTTCATTTGTGTGATCCTCCTTCATATGTTTGATGTTCTTTAATGCTTCTTCCGCAACAGAGGAACATCTCTTTTTCTAGTCACAACGGTATTATGATATCATAGGGACAAATAAATTGCAAGCACTATTTTGCTGAATTTACTCCCCTGAATTTACTTCTCCTGTGCCTCTTTCTCTGCCATCAGCTCTGCCAGATACTGGCGCTCTTTCTTCGACAGATTTGCCTCTTCCAGAAGATCCGGCCGTCTCTCCAGGGTCCGCCTGATAGACTGCTGACGTCTCCAGGTCTCAATGTTTTTGTGGTGTCCGGAAAGAAGCACCTCCGGCACGCGCATACCCTGGTAAACCTCCGGGCGGGTGTACTGGGGGTACTCAAGGAGATTGTCGTGGAAGGACTCGATCTCCGCGGAAACATCGTTATTTAAAACGCCCGGCACCAGGCGGGAAATACAGTCGATCATGACCATGGCCGGAAGCTCACCGCCGGTCAGGACATAATCGCCCACGGAAAGATAATCGGTCACGATGAGCTCTAACGCGCGCTCATCAATGCCCTCATAATGCCCGCAAAGGAAGACCAGATCTTCTTCCTGCGCCAGCTCCTCGGCAATCTTCTGGTTGAAGGTCTGTCCCTGCGGAGTCATGTAAAGGACGCGGGGACGCTTGCCGATACGCTCACAAAGCGCCTCGTAGGCATCACACACCGGAGCCGCCTGCATCACCATGCCTGCTCCGCCGCCATATGGGGTATCATCCACGTGGCCGTGCTTTTCTTTCGTGTAATCCCGGATATTGACCGCCTCAATGGAAAGCAGGCCTTTTCCAGCTGCCCGTCCGATGATGCTGGTATTCAAGCCGTCTAACACCATCTCCGGAAACAATGTTAAAATATGATAATTCATGCTTTTGCTTTCTCCTGATTTCAGCGTATTACAGGTCCAGAAGGCCATCCAGGATATGGACGGTCGCCATCTGGCTCTCCAGGTTTACATCCAGAATGCACTGCGGGATAGCCGGGAACAGATACTCTTTGCCTTCCAGACTTTCGATAACGTAAACATCGTTGGCACCAGTCTGAAGGACATCAGTCAGGGTACCGAACTCTTTTCCCTCATCGGTCACGACTTTTAAACCGATCAGATCGGTGATGAAGTTCTCGTTCGGAGCCAGCTTCACGGCCTGATCCCGGCGGATCAGCAGATCCTTTCCCTTGTATTTTTCGATTTCGTTGATATTGTTAAACTCCTTGAACTTCAGGATGACCATGTTTTTGAAGAACTTGACGCTCTCAATGGACAGGGTTATCTGATCTCTGCCAGTATCAAGGATGACGGTTTTCAGCTTTTTAAAACGGTTCACATCATCGGTCGTAGGGTATACTTTGACCTCACCGCGTACACCGTGGGTGGATGAGATCACGCCGACTCTTAAGGTATCCTCCATCTTCCATTCCTCCAGATTTTTATAAAAGAAAAACTGCCGCAGGAAAATCCGACGACAGTTTCTGATGGCTACTGTATATCTACAACAACCTTTTTTTCTTCTTTGGAAGCGGCTGCCTTGACAACGGAGCGGATCGCCTTCGCGATGCGTCCCTGCTTGCCAATCACCTTTCCCATATCAGATGGGGCAACCTTTAGCTCAATAAAGGTGCCGCTTTCCTTTTCGGTCTCGGTAACAACCACCTCGTCCGGATTGTCAACTAATGCTTTTGCAATAACCTCAACCAGTTCTTTCATAGCGATCACCTCTCAGATTACTGAATGCCAGCGGTCTTCAGAAGCTTTGCTACACGGTCGGTCGGCTGTGCGCCGTTTGCTAACCACTCCTTGGTAGCCTCCTCGTCAAACTTGATAACGCTCGGCTCCTGGTTCGGATCGTAAGTACCAACCTCAGCGATGAATCTGCCATCTCTCGGGGATCTGGAATCTGCAACAATGACTCTATAGAAAGGTTTTTTCTTAGCACCCATTCTTCTTAATCTCATCTTTACTGCCATGTCAATTTCACCTCCTTAAAATATACTGATAATGTATCAACAAATACAGAAAACTCTGTACTGTCACCATATAAGCTGCCCTAGAAAGGCATTTTCAGCTTTCCGAGCATACCGCCCAGTCCGCCGCGTCCGCGCTTACCGCCCATCATGCCAGGAAGCTGCTTCATCATTTTCTTCATCTGATCAAACTGCTTGGCAATACGGTTTACCTCGCTGATATCCACCCCCGCGCCCTTTGCGATACGCTGTTTGCGGGAAGGATTTAAGAGGCCCGGATTGGCGCGCTCTTCTTTTGTCATGGACAGGATGATAGCCTCCACACGGTCCATGGATTTCTCATCCACCTCCGGGATTCCGCCCTTCATCTGTGACATTCCCGGCATCATGCTCATAATGCTGGTCAGTCCGCCCATTTTTTTAATCTGGCGCATCTGGTCCAGGAAATCGTTGTAGTCAAACTCTGCCTTGCGCAGCTTCTGACTCATTTCCTTCGCCTTTTCCTCGTCAACCTCCATCTCGGCTTTCTCGATCAGGGTAAGAATGTCTCCCATGCCCAGGATTCGGGATGCCATACGGTCCGGGTAAAACTGTTCCAGATCGGAAAGCTTCTCTCCCATACCTATATATAAAATCGGCTTCCCGGTTACGGCCCGGATGGAAAGGGCTGCACCGCCTCGGGTATCGCCATCCAGTTTGGTAAGGATGACACCGTCGATACCGACTTTATCCTGGAAATTCGATGCTACATTGACTGCGTCCTGACCGGTCATGGCGTCTACCACCAAAATAGTCTGGTCTACGCTTACAGCCTCTTTGATGTTCTCGAGTTCTTCCATCATGCCTTCATCTACATGAAGACGTCCGGCGGTATCGAGGATCACCACATTGTAGCCATTCTTTGCCGCGTGCTCCATAGCGGCCTTTGCAATATTGACCGGGCTCTGATTTTCTCCCATGGAGAAGACCGGAACGCCCTGTTTGTCTCCGTTGATCTGGAGCTGCTGGATTGCTGCCGGACGATATACGTCACAGGCAACCAGAACCGGCTTGCGGCCCTTTGCCTTCAGCTTTCCTGCGATCTTCGCTGTCGTTGTCGTCTTACCTGCACCCTGAAGACCTGCCATCATAATGACGGTGATCTCATTGGTAGGCTTTAATGCGATTTCCGTAGTATCGGAACCCATCAGGCGGATCAACTCTTCGTTAACGATCTTGATCACCATCTGGCCCGGCTGCAGGGAACCCAGCACTTCTTCGCCAACGGCGCGTTCCTGAACGGAGCTTATGAACTGTTTTACAACCTTGAAGCTTACGTCTGCTTCCAGGAGAGCCATCTTGACTTCCTTGAGCGCAGTCTTGACATCCGCTTCGCTTAAACGGCCCTTGCCGCGCAGGTTTTTAAACACGTTCTGCAGTTTATCGGATAAGCTTTCAAACGCCATAGGTAACCTCCTGTTCAGAACCGATCACGGCATACGCCGAAATCAAAGTTCCATGATGTCGTTGGAAATCTGCTCAATCTCGTCGATCAGACTTTCATCTTTTGTTTCCTTGAAAACCCTGGTCTTTTTATGGATCTCCTCCACCATGCGGCGGGTAGTCTGGAACTTGCTGATCAGATGCAGCTTGTCCTCATACGCACTCAAGGTCTTGTCGCAGCGCTTGATGAGATCGTGAACACCCTGACGGCTGATCCCGTTCTCCTCGGCGATCTCGCTTAAGGACATGTCGTTATATACCACATCCTCGTAGATGCTGCGCTGATGCTCTGTGAGCAACTCTCCATAAAAATCATAAAGCAAACTCTGTTTTACAATGCTTTCCATAACATCACCTTGGCTATCATACACGAAAGGCGCGTTGCTGTCAAGTATTTTTTCTTGACACTTATAAAAATTTTTGTTTTTCTTTTTATACACCTGTTTTCGGGCAGATATCAGCCAGACAGCACCGGTCGCAATACGGCTTTGTTCGGGCCGTGCAGACCTCTCTTCCATGCCATACCAGCCGATGACAGAAATCGCTGCCCTCCTCCGGCGGCACCAGCTTCCAGAGTTCCATTTCAACCTTTTTCGGTTCCTTAATGCCGTCTACCAGTCCCATGCGGTTTACCAGGCGGATACAGTGGGTGTCTGTAACAATGGCCGGTTTGCCAAACACATCACCCATGATCAGATTGGCGCTTTTTCTTCCCACTCCGGGAAGCTTCAACAGAGCATCAAAATCCTCCGGCACCTTACTGCCGTACTCATCCCGCAGCATCTTCATACAGGCGCTGATGTCTCTGGCCTTACTCTTTCCCAGACCGCAGGGCCTGACGATTTCCTCAATTTCTTCCACCGGTGCCTCCGCCAGGGCATTCACATCCGGAAACTTTTTATAGAGTGCCGGAACCACCTGATTGACCCGCTCATCGGTGCACTGGGCCGCCAGACGCACGCTCACTAAAAGCTTCCAGGCTTCCTCGTAATCCAGGGTGCAGTCTGCGTCCGGGTAAGCCTCCTTCAGTCTCCGGATGATTTCCAGAGTCTTTTGTTTTTTTGTCATAGGATGAACCTCACTATTGCAGGAACAGGTGCCGGTATCGTTCCGATGCATACTGGCACCTGCAATATTTACTCGTTTGATTTTCGGTTAATGAATTCTGTCCGGATCTTGGAATAAACGAATTTCTGGCTGTGGTAGAGCCCATAATATCCAGACAGGGTAAAGCACACTGCCACGGCAATGGCATAATATGGCATTGCGGCAAATCCAAAAAGTTCAAATGCCATGAACATCGTGGACACCGGACAGTTTGTCACGCTTACGAACAGGCATGCCATTCCAACCGATGCGCACAGTCCGACCGGCAGTCCGGTCACCAGGCTCATCAAGTAGCCAAACGCGGCGCCGACCGTCAGCGTCGGCACGATCTCTCCGCCCTTAAAGCCTGCGCCAAGCGCTACTCCGGTAAACAGGATCTTCATCAAAAATGCATAAACCGGAATTCTTTCACCTTCAAATACCATTTCGATGATCTGAGCACCACTTCCGTTGTAAAGCCGCGCCGGAAACAGGAGGGTCAGGACAATAAAGATCGCGGATCCCGCCAGCACGCGGATATAGGGATTCGGAAAAACCTTCCGGTAAGCATGACCACACTGATGCAGGCTGACACAAAGGAAGATTCCGACACAGGCACACAAAATTCCGATGAGCACTGTCAGAAGCGCAGATGAGGCGCCAAACTCCGGCACCAGGCCGATCTCATAATGCTCCGGAGCCAGACCCAGGAATTTTGCCACTGACACACCGACAAACGCCGAAAAAACGCATGGAACCAGAGCCGCATAGTACATAACGCCAATGCTGATGACCTCCATGGCAAACACGGCTGCCGCAAGCGGAGTTCCGAAGATAGCGGAGAACCCGGCACTCATGCCGCACATAATGGCAATCTTTCTGTCCTTCTCATCCAGTCGAAAAGCCTTACCGATCAGGTTTCCCAGGCTTCCGCCAAGCTGCAGTGCTGCTCCCTCTCGGCCGACGGAAGCCGTGGCCAGATGACTCAGCAAGGTTGAGATAAAGATCAGCGGAGCAGTTGCCGGTGTAACCTCCTCTGTGGAGGAAATAGAATCCAGGACCATATCCGTACCGCGGTTTTTTTCTTCATGCGCAAACCGGTACAGCCACACGATCAGGAGTCCGACAAGCGGAAGCAGATACAACGTCCAGCTATGGCTCTTCCAGAAAGCAGTCGCTTTCTGGATGCCAAGGCCAAACAGTGTTCCGGCCAGACCGATCGTCACACCGGAAATCGCGGAAATGAAGGTCCATTTCAAAAAATAGCGGATATTCTGACGGAGCGCCTGGATTGTCTCATTTGTATGTTCTGTCATGATCATTCACCACTCAGTCACTGTAGGTGCCCTTGGACTTCACCAGCTTCGGGCGGTATCCGGCATCGTTTAAGGCCTGCACAATACGGTTCTTGTGATCCGTTCCCTCAGCCTCCAGGGTGATCCTAAGCTCCACAGCCGCATTGCGGTTGATACTGATGAACTGATTGTGTTCAAGCTTAATGACATTGCCGCGCTGGTCAGCAAGGAGCGTTGAAACCTTTGCCAGTTCGCCTGGCTTGTCCGGAAGCAGAACAGATACGGTAAAGATACGGTCTCTCTGGATCAGTCCATGCTGCACCACAGAAGACATGGTAATGACATCCATATTGCCTCCGCTTAAAATGGAAACGATCTTCTTTTTCTGCACATTTAAGTGCTTTAATGCCGCTACGGTTAACAGGCCGGAGTTCTCCACGATCATCTTGTGATTCTCTACCATATCAAGGAAGGCAACAATCAGCTCGGAATCCTCCACGGTAATGATATCATCCACATTTTTCTGGATGTACGGGAACAGCTTCTCACCCGGACGCTTTACCGCGGTACCATCTGCAATGGTGTTTACGGTCGGAAGTGTCAGCACATGGCCTGCCTTTAAGGACTCCTGCATGCAGTTTGCTCCGGCCGGCTCAACGCCGATCACCTTAATCTTCGGATTTAAGAGCTTTGCCAGGGTGGAAACGCCGGTGCAGAGTCCGCCTCCTCCGATCGGGACCAGGATATAATCTACGGTCGGCAGCTCCTTAATGATCTCCATGGCAATGCTTCCCTGACCGGTTGCCACATCCAGGTCATCGAACGGATGCACAAAGGTGTAGCCGTGCTCCGCAGCCAGCTCGTATGCGTGGTCACAGGCCTCGTCGAATACATCTCCGTACAGTACAACCTCCGCTCCATAGCTTCTGGTGCGGTTCACCTTCATAAGCGGAGTCGTGGTCGGCATCACGATAGTGGCCGGAATGCCAGCCAGCTTTGCAGCGTAGGCTACGCCCTGGGCATGGTTTCCTGCTGACGCGGTGATCAGTCCCCGCTGTTTTTCTTCCTCTGTCAGGGTACTGATCTTATAGTAAGCGCCGCGTACCTTGTAAGCGCCGGTGTACTGCATATTCTCCGGCTTAAAGTATACCTTATTTCCGGTTGCAGCAGAAAAATACTCGCTGTAAACCAGTTTGGTTTCCTGGGTGACCTTCTTAACCTCCTCGGAAGCCTCCTCAAATTTTTCGAGGGTTAAGCCCTCCTCCTTCTGCTGTTCTAACTCCTGTTCCTTTTCCATGTCTGTATTCTCCTTTTTCGTCTTGTATGGTATTTATTTTTTGTGAGACTGACCTGCATTTTTACAGACTACTGCATATTTTCTTTATTCACATCAAACAGCGCATTTACAAAATCACCGGAATTGAACTTCTGGAGATCGTCAATCTTCTCGCCCACACCCACGTATTTGACCGGGATGCCAAGCTCGGACTGTATAGCCACTGCGATACCGCCCTTTGCAGTACCGTCAAGCTTTGTCAGGATGATACCTGTGATGTCAGCAACCTCCATAAACTGCTTTGCCTGTGCCATGGCATTCTGTCCGGTGGTGCCATCCAGTACCACCAGGGTCTCGCGGTAGGCATCCGGATATTCCTTGTCAATGATACGGTTGATCTTTCTCAGCTCCTCCATCAGGTTTTTCTTATTGTGCAGACGGCCTGCGGTATCACAGATCAGCACATCGGCCTGGCGGGATTTGGCTGCTGCCACCGCATCATAAATGACCGCTGCCGGGTCAGAGCCTTCCTGCTGTGCGATGATTTCCACCCCGGCGCGGTTTGCCCACTCCGTCAGCTGCTCAATTGCTGCCGCACGGAAGGTATCAGCCGCTGCCAGAATGACCTTCTTGCCCTCATCCTTCAACTGGCCTGCCAGCTTACCGACGGAAGTGGTCTTGCCGACACCGTTAACCCCAATCACGAGCACTACGGATTTGCGGTTCTCAAACTCGTAGGCATTCTCGCCAAGGTCCATCTGTTCCCGGATGGAATCGATCAGAAGCTGTTTGCATTCAGCCGGTTCCTTGATATGCTGTTCTTTGACTTTTTTTCGTAAATCTTCCAGCACGGACATGGTGGTCTGGATGCCCAGATCGCCCATGATCAGGGTCTCCTCCAGTTCCTCATAAAAATCCTCATCAATAGCAGAGAAACCACTGAAGATGGAATCCATGCCGGAGACAATATTCTCTCTCGTTTTGTTTAAGCCTTCAACCAGACGGCTGAAAAAGCCTTTCTTCTTTTCTTCCACTCGCGAGCCTCCTTATTTGTAAAAATCTACGCGTCCAGCTGGTCCTCGATCAGATTGACCGATACCAGGGTCGATACGCCCTTCTCCTGCATGGTGATGCCATACAGACGGTCCGCCGCCACCATAGTGCCGCGTCGGTGAGTTATAACAATAAACTGCGTGTATTTGGTCAGTTTATGCAAATATCCTGCATAGCGGTCTACGTTGGAATCATCCAGGGCCGCCTCGATCTCATCCAGCAAACAGAAGGGAGACGGCTTTAAGTTCTGGATCGCAAACAGCAGCGAAATGGCTGTCAGCGCCTTCTCTCCTCCGGAAAGCTGCATCATGTTCTGCAGCTTCTTACCCGGCGGCTGGGCAATGATCTGAATGCCCGCCTCCAGAATGTCTTCCTCCTCCTGCAAAGACAGGGTACCGTGTCCGCCGCCGAAAAGCTCCTTAAATACCCGGTCAAATTCTTTCCGGATCTCCTGGAATTTTTCTTCAAACTGACGCCGCATGCCGGTATCCAGTTCTTCAATGATCCCCTGCAGGGTGGCTTCCGCCTCCACCAGGTCATCGTGCTGGGTCTTCATAAACTCATAACGCTCTGAAATCTCTTTGTAATCCTCAATCGCATTGACATTGACACTGCCCAGAGCACGGATGGAAGCCTTCAGCTCCTCGATCCGTTTTTTTACCTCAGCAAGCGAAGCTTCTTCTGTACTGCGAAGCTCCTTTGCCGCGCCAGGAGTCAGCTCGTATTCATTCCACAGATAAGTGATCTGACTTTCCCGCCGCTCCTCCAGCTTTTCCCGCTGGCCCTGCAGGCGGAACAGATCCTTGTCCAGACGGCCAATACGCCCGGACAAGTCTTCCCGTTTTCCAAAAAAGGACTTCTGCCAGCCGGATTTTTCTTCTTTCAGGGCCGCCTGAGTCTCAATCTCTGCGGCAATCTTCTGTTTTTCTTCCTCCGCATGCAGGATCAGTTCCTGAAGATCTGCGATCTCACGATTCTTTTCGTCTATGGCAGAACCGGAATCGGTACCGTGACTCTTAAGCCCGGCCTGTTCTTCTTTGAGTGTCAGGATCTCCTGCTCAACGCGACGGATATTTTCTTTCACAAAATCCACCCGCTGCTTTAAGTTTGCTGCTTCCAGGCGGATGGTCTCCAGCACCTTCGCTTTTTCCTCACGGATCTTCTTTTGCATTTCCAGCTCACCGGATATGTTCTCCATCAGCGTCTGTTCCTGGTCACTGTCCTTTTTCAGGATATCGCGCTCCAGGGCAAGCTTCTTTCTGCCTGCCTCGATCTCGCTGATCTGGCTCTCCAGCTGGCTGTTTTCCAGTGCGAGATCCTGGTAGGAATCTCGGATTTCTTCCCGCTTGTCCTCCAGCTGACTGACGCTCATCTGCCTGGTATTGACCAGCAGGGAAACCTGGTGATGCTCTGCTTTCAGGCTTTCCAGCTCTTCCTTTTTCTGCTGCGCCAGGCCCTCATTCATGGTCAGCTCCTCCTGCAGACGATCGGAAGCCTTCAATGCCTTCTGGCATGCTGCCTCCAGTTCTTCCAGCTCCCGTTTCCGTCCCAGAAGATTGCTGGAATTCTTGAAGGCACCACCTGTCATGGAACCGCCGGCGCTTAAAAGCTCACCCTCCAGCGTGACAATCCGCAGGGAATATCTGAATTTTCTTGCCAGGGCAATGGCATGATCGATGGTATCAGCCACTACCACACGCCCCAGCAGGTATTTCGCAAGGATCTGATACTCATTTTCCACATGGACCAGATCACTGGCCAGACCGATCACTCCCGGTTCGCTCAGCGCTTCCGGCTTTGAGAACCCGCCGCCCTGGCCGATGCTGGTAAGCGGCAGAAAGGTCACCCTGCCATACCGGTTCTTCTTTAAATACTCGATAAGCTGCTTGGCCGTCTGCTCCGAATCTGTTACCACATTCTGAATGCTTCCGCCCAGAGCTGTCTCAATGGCGGTCTCATACTTTTTCTCAGTAGTGATCAGATCTGCAACGACACCGCGGATGCCATGCACCCGGTCCCGTACTTCCATAACCCGGCGGATACTGCCGCCATAGCCCTCATAACGCTCTGCGAGGTTTTTTAGAGATTCCATCCTTGTATATGCCGTACGGTATTCCTGCTGCTTTTCATTTAAGGAGCGGGTCATACGCCGCACCTCTTCTTCATATTGTGCCAGCTGTCCCTCGCACTCGGTCTGGGCCAGCTCCAGCGCTTCCAGGCGCCCGGCTGCTTCCGCAAGCTTCCGGCGCTCAGCATCCAGCTGTTCATCCTGCACAGATTCATCACTCTTAAATTTCAGAAGCTTCTGACAGACCTCAGAACGGCGCACCTGCACCTGCTCCAGCATCGCCTCATAGCGCTGGTCCTGCGCATGGATAGAAGCAGTCTCATTCATGCCATTCATCATTCTGGTTCTGGCATCCTCGATCTGCTGCTCCATGAGCATCAGCTTTTCATCCAGCGCCATCAGCTCAGCCTGTGCAGTCTCCTGACTGCTCTTGCTGGTGCTTTCTGCCTCAGCAATGCCTGCGTTATCTGCCTGATACTGTCGGACCTGCCCCTGCTTTTCTTCCAGGGCATGCGCAATGGACTCAATGCGGGAGCGGATGTGCTCCGCGTTCATCTTCTCGGTATTGATCTGTTCTTTTAATACATTGATCTGGCCTTCCAGATTGCCTTTGAGCATCTCAGCCTGGTTCATCTGATCTCGCTTTTCTGTCAGCTGGCCGTCCAGCTCTGCGACCTCCTGCTCCAATTGCTCATACGCTTCTTTCAAATGCTCCGATTCCGCATTTGCGTCCTGCAGGTCTCCGGAAACAATGGACTCCCGCCTGCTGATTTCCTGCAGCTGTTTTCCGTTTTCTTCGGATTCCATTAAAAACAGATTCACATCACAGGCTTTTAGTTCTTCCCGCAAAGCCAGATATTTTTTTGCCGTTTCTGACTGTCTGGCCAGAGGTCCTACCTGTTTTTCCAGTTCAGAAAGAATGTCGCTTACGCGGACCAGATTCTGTTTCTCATCTTCCAGCTTTTTCTGGGCAATGGCCTTGCGGCGCTTGAATTTTACGATTCCGGCTGCCTCATCAAAAAGCTCCCGGCGTTCCTCCGGCTTGCCACTTAAGATCTTGTCAATCTGGCCCTGTCCGATGATGGAATAGCCCTCCTTACCGATACCGGTATCATAAAACAGCTCACTGATATCTTTTAGGCGGCAGGTACTCCCGTTAATCTTATACTCACTCTCACCGGAGCGGTACAGACGTCTGGACACGGTCACCTCATTATAATCTATAGAAAGTTGATGGTCGGAATTATCCAGGGTAATGGCCACATAGGCAAAGCCCTGTGGCTTTCGGATCTCCGTTCCCGCAAAGATAACATCCTGCATGGATCCGCCTCGCAGCTGCTTTGCGCGCTGCTCACCGAGCACCCAGCGCACCGCGTCGGCAACATTGCTCTTGCCGCTTCCGTTCGGCCCTACAATACCGGTAATTCCGTTGTGGAACTCAAACAGGATCTTGTTGGCAAAGGATTTGAATCCCTGTATCTCAATGCTCTTTAAATACATTCTTTCCCTCTCAGTTTCAAAATGCCATGGTAAGCGGCCACAGCCTCCGCTGCCTTCTTGGTTCCGCCGGTTCCGCGTCCCAGCTCCTCACCGCCGGACAGTGCGCGTACTTCAAAAACCTTATGATGATCCGGTCCCTCTTCCCGCAGGATCTCATACTCCAGATGTGCGCCTGCAGTAGCCTGGATCATTTCCTGCAGAATAGTCTTGCTATCGTAAAAGAGCTGCTTGTGCTCAATATCATTCAGGATAAACCGGTGAATGAACTCTTTTGCATTAGCAAAACCACCATCCAGATAGATAGAACCGATCAGGGCCTCCATAGCATCGGAAACCACGGAATTACGCTCTCTTCCGCCGGTGGCCTCCTCGCCCTTTCCCAAAAGCAGATAGCTGCCCAGCTCCAGATCGGCTGCGCAGTAAGCCAGGGTCGGCTCGCACACCAGGCTGGCACGGATCTTGGAGAGCTCTCCCTCCGGCTTCTCCGGGTACTTGTGATACAGGAAATCACTGGAAACCACTTCCAGAACGGCATCACCCAAAAACTCCAGACGTTCGTTGCAGACTGCCTTGTCCTTCTTATGTTCATTGGCATAGGAACTGTGGGTCAGGGCGCGGTGGAACAGATTTTTGTCCCGAAAGGTATAGCCGCACCTGCGTTCCAGCTCGTTTAAATCACGATTCATATACGTTAAACTCCTTATCGTTCTTCATTGGCATGCATTCAGCCACACACATATTATGGAAAGGGGCGCGCAAGGAATGCACAGCCCCTTTCTTGATTTCTTTGTAACTGTTCAGCAACTTCACAGTCACATTCCTTTCATACTGTTTTCAACTAGCCGTTTTCCGGCTCCGGCTTAGTTCAATGCGTTTTTGATCTGCTCAATCGCGTCGGAAACGCTGACGATCTGCTCAGCAACCTCCGTCGGGATCTCGATATCAAACTCTTCTTCAATACCCATGATGATCTGGAAGATATCCAGGGAATCTGCGCCAAGATCTTCTACGAAGGTAGTCTCCATGGTGATCTCATCCGGCTCAATGTTTAATACCTCTGCGATGATGTTCTGTAATTTCTCAAATTCCATAATTTCCTCTCCTAACTTTTCTTTCTTATTTTGTAACTGCCCGAAGCCCGGACCGTTTACTTACTGAATTTCCTGTGCCTGGCTGTCCAGACATTCTTTAATCTTTTCGTTGATCTTCTGTTCTTTGAAGGTCACACACTGAATAATGGAATTGCAGACCTCAGTAGACTTGGAACTTCCGTGAGTCTTAACCACAAGACCTTTCAGTCCCAGCATCGGTGCGCCGCCGTACTGGCTGGCATCGAATGCCTTTAAGGTCTCCTTCAGAGCCGGTTTTACAAGCAGAGCTCCAATCTTACTGCGCAGGGAGCTCATCATACCCTTCTTTACCATGGAGATCAGTGCTGCGCCGGTTCCCTCGTAAAGCTTTAAGATGACATTGCCCGTAAAGGCCTCGCAGACGATGACATCGGCTCCGCCGTGTGGAATCTCTCTTGCCTCAATGCTTCCGGTAAAGTTAATGTCCGTACACTGTTTTAAGAGCGGGAAGGTTTCTTTGACCAGGGCATTGCCCTTTTCCTCCTCGGCACCGATGTTCACGATTCCAACTCTCGGATTCTTAATTCCTACTACATGCTCCATATAGATAGAACCCATGCGCGCGAACTGGACCAGATGAGATGGACGGGAGTCTACATTGGCACCACAGTCAAGAAGCAGGGACACGCCCTTTTCTGTCGGGATCAGCGCGCCAAACGGCGGCCGCTCCACACCCTTGATGCGTCCCACCAGCACCTGTCCGCCTACGAGAATTGCTCCGGAACTGCCCGCTGATACAAACGCATCTGCCTCACCATTCCTTACCAGGTTCATTCCCACCACGATGGAGGAATCCTTTTTTTTGCGGATCGCATTCACCGGCGGCTCTTCCGTCTCGATCACCTCAGAAGCCTGCACCAACGTGATCTGTTCTTTCGGATATGTGTGGGAGGCAAGCTCTTTTTTCACTGCCTCTTCCTGACCAACTAACAGAACATGGATGTCACTCCGCTTATTTACAGCCTGAACGGCCCCCTTTACTATCTCGCCCGGAGCGTTGTCACCGCCCATTGCGTCAACAGCTACATTAATCATAGAGTCTCCTTTTCGGCTTGTGCCGTAAAATTGATTTCGTAATTAAATATACTAGATTCCATACTATAAATCAATATAATTTTTGCCTTCATAACCATATCAAAGCAGTTTAAGGATACAACTGCCTTGAAAACGAAAAAAGGACTGAACAGATACTGTTCAATCCTTGATTCTAAGCCATTTCTAATTAGTCCTCAACAGAAACGATCTCTTTCTTGTTGTAAGAACCACAAGCCTTGCAGACTCTGTGAGGCATCATCAGAGCGCCGCACTTGCTGCACTTTACTAAATTCATAGCGCTCATTTTCCAGTTAGCTCTACGTTTGTCACGTCTTGCTTTGGAAGATTTATTCTTTGGGCAGATAGACATGGTTTACACCTCCTTAAACTTTTGAAATAAATCCTGGATTACTGACATTCTTGGGTCAGGCGAACTCCGGTCACAGGAACATTCCATGTGATTAAGGTTCGCACCACATCTATTGCAAATTCCTTTGCAGTCTTCCCTGCATAACACCTTCATAGGCAGATTAAGCAATAGCTCGTTACTGAGCAACCGGTCTACATCCAGATTATAGCCGCTTACATAGGGCTGTTCATCGAGATCTTCTGTACGCTCGCTTTCGGTCTTTGACATGTCCAGCTCTTCGTCGAATTCCAGTTTAAAAGGAATATCAACAGGCTCTAAGCATCTGTCGCATGGCATCTGCAGGGTTACCTCTGCATTGCCGGTGAGAAGAAGCTTTTTGTCCCCAAGATTACGGACATGCAGCTGTACCGGACTGCGTGATACGATGTCATATGCATCCTTGCTGGTGCAAAGCTGGTTTATATCGATATCGCACGTATAGTCTTTCTCTTTTCCGTCCACGGAAAACAGCTCTGTCAAATTAATAAGCATATCAGTCTCCTAATACGCACCTGTGTAATTATACACAGGTGCGCCGGCTTTGTCAACAACTATTTTATTTTTTCAGAAATTGATTGAGAGGAATTAAGCCTCAACCAGTCTCTTGGTCTCTCTTGCGATTGCAAGCTCCTCGTTAGTCGGGATCAGCATTACTTTGACTTTGGAATCTGCTGCGGAAATAACAGCGTTCTTTCCTCTTACATCGTTAGCCTGGTCATCAATCTTCACTCCAAGGTAGCCTAAGTACTCACAGATAGCCTTTCTGCCTGCCTTATCGTTCTCGCCAACACCTGCGGTAAATGCGATCGCATCTACGCCGTTCATAGCTGCGGTGTAAGCGCCGATATATTTTGCCACACGGTAAACGAATGCATCAAGAGCTACCTCTGCCAAGTGGTTGCCCTCTGCCTTAGCTGCCTCGATATCACGGAAGTCGCTGGAAATGCCGCCGCTCATGCCGAGTACGCCGGATTTCTTGTTGAGGATGTTTAATACCTCGTTGACGTCCTTCCCCTCTTTGTTGCAGATGAACTGAACAACAGCCGGATCGATATCACCACTTCTGGTACCCATGATCAAACCCTCAAGAGGAGTCAGGCCCATGCTGGTATCTACGCACTTGCCGCCGATGGAAGCAGATACGCTTGCGCCGTTGCCTAAGTGGCAGACGATAACCTTTGCGTTCTTCGGATCGAGTCCGCCGAACTTGATAGCCTCGCCGGATACGAACATATGGCTGGTGCCGTGGAAGCCGTAACGACGGATGCTGTATTTCTCATAATACTCGTGCGGGATTGCGTACAGATAAGCCTTCTCCGGCATAGCCATACCGAAACCGGTATCCCATACTGCTACGTTTGGCTTGCCCGGCATAGCTGCCTCAGCTGCCTCGATACCCATTAAGTTAGCCGGGTTATGCAGCGGTCCAAGATCGAAGCACTCGCGGATTACTTTCTTAACGTCATCGTTTACAACGATGGACTCGCTGTACTTGGTACCAGCGTGCAGAACGCGGTGACCGATTGCTGCGATCTCATCGGTGCTCTTGATCACGCCGTGCTCAGCATCCTGAAGAGCATCCATAACCATCTCGATTGCTACGGTGTGGGTCGGCATGTCTTTCTCTACGACATATTTGTCCTTGCCAGCCGGCTGATGGGTCAGTTTGGAACCCTCGATACCAATTCTCTCGCACAGACCCTTTGCGATTACGCTCTCATCGGTCATGTCGATCAGCTGATATTTTAAGGAAGAGCTTCCGCAGTTGATAACTAAAATCTTCATAATGTGATATTCTCCTATAATAACTTAACTAAATTACTGATTCTGGCACTGTACAGCAGTGATCGCAACAACACCTACGATATCCTCAGCAGAGCAGCCTCTGGACAGATCGTTAACCGGCTTTGCGATACCCTGGCACATCGGGCCATAAGCCTCTGCCTTGCCAAGTCTCTGAACCAGCTTGTAGCCGATGTTTCCTGCATCCAGATCCGGGAATACCAGAACGTTTGCATGACCTGCAACCTTGCTGTCCGGAGCCTTGGAAGCGCCAACTTCCGGAACGATCGCTGCGTCAAGCTGAAGCTCACCGTCCAGTGCAAGCTCCGGAGCCATCTCCTTAGCCAGCTTGGTAGCCTCAACGACTTTGTCAACATCTGCATGCTTTGCGGAGCCCTTGGAAGAATGGGACAGCATAGCAACCTTCGGCTCCTCGCCGGTCAGCATCTTGAAGCTCTCTGCAGAAGATACTGCGATTGCAGCCAACTCTTCTGGATTCGGATTCTGGTTCAGGCCGCAGTCTGCGAATACGAAGGTACCGTTGCTGCCAAGATCGCAGTCCGGAACTTCCATTAAGAAGAATGCGGATACCAGCTTGGTGCCCGGTTTGGTCTTGATCACCTGCAGGCACGGACGAAGAGTGTTTGCGGTGGAATGGCAAGCGCCGGAAACCATACCGTCAGCATCGCCGTTCTTGATCATAAGGCAGCCATAGTAAGCGTAGTCGCTTAAGATGGTCTCTTTTGCTTTCTCAGGAGTCATGCCTTTGGACTTTCTCAGCTCAACGAACAGGTCGATATACTCCTGTGTTTTCTCGTAAGTCTGCGGATTGATGATCGTAGCACCGGATACATCCAGTCCCTCACTGTGAGCGCCGATATCTTCCGGAGTACCGATGATAACAAGATTTGCAAGGTCCTCTTTCAGAATTTTCTCTGCAGCGACCCAGGTTCTGCGGTCCATGGACTCAGGCAGTACGATTGTTTTTTTATCTGCCTTTGCTTTGGCTTTGATTACATCAATAAATCCCATAATAATACCCCTTTCATGATTTAATGCATATAGCCTTATTATATACAGACTAAAAAGCAAAAGACAAGCTGTATTTTGTATTTTTTTGCACTTTTTGTAAAACAAGCATTCCCCGTAACGCAAAAGAGGTGTGGATCCGGAAATCGCAAACAGCGCATTTCCTGACCACACCTCAGTTATCCCTGCGTCTCTTATTCGAGAGCTTCAAAGATCAGCTTTCCTACCACAGAACCGCCATCCAGAATGCCGATGGACTGTTCTGCATAGTAAGCAGCCCGTCCGTGTACAGACTTCATCTTCTTCGTGTTCTCAGAGCCCTGAGCAGCTATTTCGGCTGCTGCCTTGAGCGCTTCCCCGAAGCTTTCGCTCTCATGCTCTTTTAAGCATACGGCTGCCGGATAGATCGCATCCAGAATTGTCTTCTCTCCGGGCTTTGATCCGGCCTTTTCCATGATCTTCTCGACGCCGCTCATCACTGCCTCAGCAAACTCCGGAAGCGTTGCTTCGGTTTTCCCCTTCAGGGATTTTGCCATTCCCATGAATGCAAAGCTGATGATGGTACCCAGGCTGGACGGTGCTGCCTCATTGAATACCTTTCCGGTCTGCATCATGAGTTTTCCAAGGTCTGTCTCCTCTGCTTCTGCCGCAAAGGCTGCCGCTGCCGCAAAGCCCTCACTCATGGAAACTCCCAGATCTCCGTCTCCGTTCTGCTGATCCAGTTTGATCAGGTATTCCTTATTTTCGGTCATGACTGCGCTGATCTTGCTCAGTCCGTCAATTACAGACTGTTTGTTCATATCGCAATTCCTCCTATTTGTTGTAATTGGTATAAAACGGTGTCTTAGCCGGAGCTGCCAGCAGCGCTTTCAGTTCCTCATCCAGCTTGAAGATCGTCAGGGAAAGTCCTGCCATCTCCATGGAGGTAGCAAACTCGCCAACATGCGGCATAAATACCTTTACGCCCTTGTCTTCCAGCAGTTTGTGTACGCGTCCGTAAACGATCAGCTGCTCCTCCAGCGGAGTTGCGCCGAGACCGTTGACCATGACAGAAACCTCATCACCGGAGACAAGCGGCATATCTGCAGTGATACGCTCCACTAAAATGTCAGCCACTTCGTCTGCAGTCATCATCTTGCGCACTTCAATTCCTTTTTCTCCATGGATTCCCATGCCAATCTCAATCTCATCATCGGCGATGGAGAAGGTCGGCTCACCTACCTGCGGAACAATGCAGGGAGTCAGCGCAACACCCATGGTACGGATATGATCCAGCGCCTTCTGCGCAACGCCTGCAACCTCATCCAGATTCTTCATCTGAGCCGCAGCTGCTCCGGCAACCTTGAATGCATAAACCATACCTGCCACGCCGCGGCGCTTCTCTTTGTTTTCCTTCGGACTGCTGGCAACATCATCTTTGACACGGACGGTTCTGGTCTCCACATCGTCCATCTCCACCATCTCACAGGCCATGTCAAAGTTCATATTGTCACCGCCGTAGTTGCCATACAGGCACAGCACGCCGTTTCCACGGTCACAGGCCTTGATCATATCTGCCATCTTGCTTGCAGACGGGGAGGCAAACACATTGCCGATCGCGCAGCCATCCAGCATTCCGTCACCCACATAGCCCAGGAACACAGGAAGATGTCCGCTTCCGCCCGCTGTAACGATTCCAACTTTTCCATCCGCTACCGGATAATTGGTAACCAAGATCCTCTCATCACCATCTAACAGCTTTACCTTGTCACCGTAAGCTGCAATGATGCCTGTCATCGTATCCTTTACAAAATTTTCCGGATTGTTGATTAATTTTTTCATGGCATTTTCCTCCATTATTTATTTATGCACCAAGATAAGCCGCTTTTACTCTCGGATCGGTCAAAAGATCCTTACCCTTGCCTTCCATAATGATCTTTCCTGTTTCCAGCACATAACCGCGGTCTGCGATGGAAAGCGCCATGGACGCATTCTGCTCGATCAGCAGGATGGTTTTTCCCATGTCACGGATCTGTAAGATCAGGTCAAAGATTCCTTCTACAATGATCGGAGCAAGTCCCAGGGACGGCTCATCCAGCATCACAATATCCGGATCCATCATCAGTCCTCTGGAAATTGCAAGCATCTGCTGCTCGCCACCGGAAAGGCTTCCGCCGGCCTGGGTCAGACGCTCTTTTAATCTCGGAAAAAGCTTGTACTGCTCTTCCAGAAGCTCCTGGATCCGGTTCTTTGACAGTTTCGGATTTCCGAGAGATCCCGCAATCAGGTTCTCATAAACCGACAGCGCCGGAAAAATCTTTCTTCCCTCCGGCACATGGCACATACCCATCTTAACGATTTTGTCCGGTGCCATCCTGCTGATGTCGGTGCCTTTAAACTGAACGCTTCCGCCAGCTTTATGGACCAGCCCGGAGATCGCATGCAGGGATGTTGTTTTTCCTGCGCCATTAGAACCGATCAGGGTGATGATCTCGCCCTGGTCTACGTGGAAGCTGATTTCGGACAGTGCTGTGATATATCCGTAATTCACGGAAAGATTTTCCACCTTAAGCATGTACTTTCACCGCCTCTCCTGCAACAATTCCCTTACCAAAGTATGCTTCCTGTACTTCCTTGCTGGCCTTGATCTCGTCCGGAGTTCCCTCGCAGATCTTCTGACCGAAATTAAGTACCAGGATCCGGTTACAGGAATTCATAACAAACTTCATATCATGCTCAATTACCGCAATGGTATATCCGCCCTCATTCAGCATTATGATGAATTCCATCAGCTCCTGAGTCTCCATCGGGTTCATGCCCGCTGCAGGCTCATCCAGAAGCAGAATATACGGCTCGAGGGCCAGTGCTCTGGCGATCTCCACCTTACGCTGCATTCCATAAGCAAGGTTACCGGCCATGGTATCGCGGTACTGATACAGACCGATGGCCTTTAAGATTTCTTCACTCTTATAGATCGCGTATTCCTCATCCTGCCTGTAAGTCCTGGTATGCGCAATGGCATCAAAGATATTGCTTTTGGTGCGGATATGGCATCCGATCTTTACATTATCAAGAACACTCATGAACTTGAACAGCTGCAGGTTCTGAAACGTACGCGCCATTCGTTTTCTTGCTACCTTCTCTGCTGAAAATCCGGTTACATCCTCCCCAAGCAAATACACATTGCCCTTGGTCGGAGTATACATGCCGGTACACATGTTAAAGAACGTGGTCTTTCCTGCTCCGTTCGGACCGATGATCCCGAAGATATCTCCCGGCATGACCTTCATATCTACGTTGTCGACTGCTTTCAGACCGCCAAAGTATTTGCACAGCCCCTTTGATTCCAGAACCGGCACATTCTTATCCAGTTGATCAAATTTGGTTATCATGCTTTCTTCACCTCCGCAGCCTTGTCTTTCTTCTCTGCTTCTTTTTTCCGGATCTTACCGCCTGCCAGAATGGAATCAGTAGCGCCTAAGAGTCCCTGCGGACGAACCCACATCATCAAAATGATGATGATCGCATAGATCACGTAACGCCAGTTTTCCAGGAAACGAAGGGTCTCCGTCAGAATCGTAACAATGGCAGAGCCCACGATCGGTCCAAGAAGGGTTCCCTGACCGCCGATGACCACCATAGCCAGAACGTTGAAACCGGTATCCGTTGTAAACTGGGAAGCCTCAATGTAGTTTACGAAAGGTGCGTAAGCTGCACCGATGATGCCTGCCCAGAACGCGCCGTACATAAAGTTTAAGCACTTGCAGAAGCTTGTCTCAACTCCCAGGGATTTTGCTGCCACCTGGTCTTCACGGATTGCCATCCATGCTCTTCCGACTCTGGATTTGAGTACGCGGGATGTCACAAAGAGGAATGCGATTCCAATGATCAGAAACAGGAAATAGTAATGCTTCGGACGGAAGATTTCCATACCGAAGACACTCGGATACGGAATCTGCTTGATGCCTAACGCACCGCCTGTAACCGGAGTCCAGGTCTGCGCGATGATACGGATGATTTCCGAAGCACCCAGTGTAACGATAGACAGATAAACACCTGAAAGCTTTAAAGTCGGAAGACTCACAAGAAGTCCAACCAATGCCGCAAGCACGCCTGCAACCGGAAGGATCAGCCAGAAATTCAAGCCCAGTGTTTTGGTGCAGGCTGCGCAGGTGTAAGCCCCGATACAGAAGAAGCCGGCCTGGCCAAGGCAGGTCTGGCCGCTGTAGCCATTGATGACATTTAAGGAGCCTGCCAGCGTCGCGTACATCATGATGGTACAGATATAGCGCAGGATCAGCGCCTGCTTGATCACAAACGGAAGGATCAGGGAGATGATAAACAGCCCGATAAGTACCGGGAGTTTATGTTTGTTATAAAATTCCATGACACGTGCCATTATACTCTCACTCCCTTCTTGCTGACAAATCCCTGCGGACGGATCAGCAGGACAATGATCAGGAAACCGAACGCGAATACATCACGGAAGGTTGCCATGGTAAGCGCGATTCCCAGGTTCTCGATAATACCGATGCACAGACCGCCCAGAGCAGAGAAGCGGATATCCACCAGTCCGCCAAGAACGCTGGCCGAGAATGCCTTCATACTGTATGCGCCGCCCATGGTAGCGGATACAGAATAATAATAGATGCAAAGCAGGATTCCTGCGATACCGCCAAAGCCGGAACCGATACAGTTACCGATCATTGCGGTACGTTTCACATTAATGCCCACCAGATATGCCGCATCCTTATTCTGGCTGACTGCACGGAGCGCGATGCCCCATTTTGTTTTATTGAAAAACAAAGTCAGGCCGCCTGCCAGTACAATGACCAGAAGAATGACAATGATCTGCAGCAGTTTTATATCCAGATTAATGCTTCCCAAAGAAATGGTAAACGTCTTATTTTCAATGATATTAAGTACAGGTTTTGTTTCCGGTCCAAACACGATCTGGGCCAGGTTTTTGATCAGCATACTGATACCGATCGTACATAACAGAGAAATGTGCCGGGGTGCATTGAAGAATTTCTCATAACAGAGTTTGTAGACCACAATGCCAATCACAAAGGATCCGGCAAAGGCCGCCATAATTGCCAGCGGCAGGTTGTTTCCAACCAATAGAAAAATGTAATAAGCAGAAAACGCTCCGATCATCATGATCTCGCCGTAGGTGAAGGTTACCATACCTACAACACCAACGATGACGGAATAACCGATTGCCATCAGTGCATAAATCGAGCCCTGGCAAAGGCCATTGATCAACTGATTTAAAAAGTATTCCATACAATCCCTCCTAAGAGGAGGGGTCTGTTATTACAGACCCTCCGCACCATAATCAAACCCTTCCAGTACGACCCACTTCGCGTCTTTTACGCCGCAGATCATGTACTGTCTCTGGATATCACCATCTTCCATGAAATTCAGTGCTCCGGTGATGCCTTCGTTCTGGCTGTTTGCAAGAGCCTCCTGGATCGCTTCACGGGTGATCTCGCCGTCACCGATCTTCTCGATGGCATTCTTGATCAGATATACACAGTCATATGCGCATGCCGGGTGAATAGTCGGTTTGAATCCGGACTTTTCCTCGAAGGTTGATGACCATTTACTTAAAGTCTCATTGTTCTCATCAAAGAAGAACGGAGAGGTTACGATCAGATTGTCCGGGGTGGTCAGCTGATTGATAAGCTGTTCAGAAGTACCAGGTCCCAGTGCTACGTGCTGGATATCCCAGCCTGCCGCGTCAGCCTGATTAAAAATTGCCGCAACAGAATCACCCTGGTCCATAACTACCAGACAATCCGGATCGATAGAACGCATCTTGGTGATCAGGGAGCTGAAATCCTTCTCGCCGGTTGCGTATTTCTCAACAGTTACATCCAGACCTTCTTTTTCAGCCTGTTTCATAAAGTTATCATAGCAGGAAAGTCCCCAGTCACTGTCCACACGGATGACTGCGATCTTCTTAGCGCTTAAATACTTGTTCAGAACATATTTTGCAAGGAATGGTGCTTCCGCATCCTGACGTCCCATAATACTGAAGCAGTACTTACTCATGTTTGCGTAGTCCGGAGCAGATGCTGTCGGGCTCAGCTGTACGATGCCGTAGCGCTCTACGATCTCAGCGTTTGCCTTGCAGGCACCGGAAGTGAAATCGCCGAGAATTGCCAGAATGCTGTCATCCTCCGCGAAGTTGGTTGCCATGTTGGAAGAAACAACCGCATCACCCTGGGTATCCTTAACATCAATCTCAAGCGGATGACCATTTGCGCCGCCGTTTGCGTTGATCTCATCGATCGCCATCTGGAAACCGATCTGGAATCCTTTTCCATACTCTGCGTAGTTGCCGGTCAGAGGAGCAAGTCCACCAAGTTTGATCACGCTCTTATCGGCACCGCCGCCCTGCTCTGCCTTGTCTGTTTTTGCTTCTGACGCTGCCGCACTTCCCCCGTTTGTCTTGGCACCGCCGGAACATCCTGTCATAACACTTGCTGCCATCATCACTGCGCATGCAGCTGCTGCAATTCGCTTAAATCCCTTATGCATAATACATACCTCCTTCAAATTGTAGACTCCTTTTTGATGCTATTATTTATGGAAGCAAAGCTTACAGGTTGCACAACCCTTCGCGATGGTATCCGTCAGATCCAGGGTAAGACCCATTTCCTCTGCGATGCCGCGGTCTCCGTCCATTGCAATGTCACACAACAGTGCGCAGGTCTCATCATCAAAGCCCTGTTTCTTCCATGCGTTCAGCAGCGCGCAGTAGTGGAAATCTACCGGTACTTCAGAATCGGTCACTTCGTGTACGTCCATCTCGAAGGTCTTCTGACCAAGCTCTCCGAGGAATACGCCTGCGAATTTTTTACCATCATTAGAGCCACCGCATGCTTCCTTGAAGCCTTTGCCGTGGAAGTTGCCGCAGCGACGGATTGCTCTGCGGAATGCCGGTTCCGGATCAATTCCGTCTTTTCTTAATTCATCAAAGATCAGGCCCATCCAGGTTGCACGATGCTCGATCGCTGCACGGTTGATATTTACCTCAACATCATTTGTAATTTTCGCTTCATTCTTAATCAATTCATTTTCTCCTCTTTGTATTTTTTGTGTATTTCTTCCTATTATTTATGGAAGCAGAGCTTACAGGTTGCACAGCCCTTTGCAATGGTATCCGTCAGATCCAGGGTGAGACCCATTTCCTCTGCGATGCCGCGGTCTCCGTCCATTGCAATGTCACATAACAGTGCGCAGGTCTCATCATCAAAGCCCTGTTTTTTCCATGCGTTTAACAGTGCGCAGTAATGGAAATCTACCGGTACTTCAGAATCGGTCACTTCGTGTACGTCCATCTCGAAGGTCTTCTGACCAAGCTCTCCGAGGAATACGCCTGCGAATTTTTTACCATCATTGGAGCCTCCGCACGCTTCCTTGAAGCCTTTGCCGTGGAAGTTGCCGCAACGGCGAATTGCTCTGCGGAATGCCGGTTCCGGATCGATCCCATCTTTTCTTAATTCATCAAAGATCAGGCCCATCCAGGTTGCACGATGCTCGATCGCTGCGCGGTTGATGTTTACCTCAACATCATTTGT